>NZ_JASISP010000019.1 GCF_030063185.1 Arthrobacter sp. H35-D1 | reverse complement strand
CAGACAATCAGCGTCGGTCGCAAACCATGCACGGAACTCACCAGCAGAGCGCGGGTAATCCACCCCAGCCCGGGGTCGAAGCTCGATCACCCCTCTATTTTAGGCCGGTCAGCTGAATACCCCAGACAAACCAATCCATCAGAGAGAGTTTTGACAGTGTCAAAACGGGCTAGGAACAGCGAGCTGGGAAAGCGCTCAGGTGCCCGTGCCATCGATGGGCACGTCAGAACACCCATCACAACGGAGACACTCGCCGCCTTCGCTGAAGGGACCGAAACCAGATTTCACGACGAACCATGGAGCGCCCGTTTGCTGCGCGAGCTGTCCTTCTCCGGCGCCCCCGGCACAGGACCCACGAAATAGGCTGCACCAGCGCAGCATCTGAACGTCACCGACAAAATCTCAGGGATGGCTACTCTGACAATACCAACCGTCCTCAATTCTCTGCGCAAGTTTAGACGCGGCTTGGCGTTGCCCTTGTTTCTTGATGGCGGCCACCAAATGTGCCTTCTACTGTGATGTTGGGCCGACCAGGACGCATGCCCATGCGGGGCTCCCGACCCGCGTTAGATTCTGGTTCAAAACACCGAGTGACCACAAGCATCGCGTTCAACTTTTGCGCCGGTCATTTGAAACGACTGTTTTCGCCTGTAGCTGTATTTGATAATTGGTGTGGGAAATTCTCAACCCAAGACAGGCTGGTGCCATGCCAACCGTGGAACGACCCGGCCTCAGGCGAGCAGCGGGATCCGGAAAACCTGCCCGGGAAAAATCAAGTTCGGGTTGGAGATGCGGTCACGGTTCGCTTCGAAGATGTCATTGGCCGTGGTGTTTTGCCCCTGTTGTTGGGCGATCTTGGACAAATTGTCCCCGCTCTTGACTTCGTAGAGCTTGAAGCCCGCCAGCGAGGTGAACAGCGTGGCATGGATGATGTTCAAGTCGGGCCCCGGCGGGTGTATGCCGGAAGGATCGTCTCCGAAAACCTGAAGGGTCACGTGTGCGCCGCGGGCTGGGGTATTGCCCAACGTGACCGTGTTGCCAAAGTCCTGGATTACCCCCATGGACCCAGCGCCCTGGATGTTGCCGCTGCCGAGGGGATGCCCGCTGTTGTCAAGGACCCGCCAAAGGACAACCGATTCAAAGCCGGTGCCATACCCGGCGATCACAAATTTCTTCCCCATCAAGTCATTCGGTCGCGGCTGACGAACTTCAATCAATCGTGGTGCCACCATCACTGACCTCCTCTAGTACGTTCCCCCATAATGCCCCTCTTCCCTGCCCGTTTCAACGGTCAGGGAAGTCGAGACAGCCAATGTGGTCGCGCCACGGGGCCTGCGCCCCCATTTCGAGTGCACTCTAGCTGCTTCACACCGGCACGGGCTATGGCCCGGGCCGGCTACAAGTAGCACAATGGTGTTTATCGTTCTCTTGGTGGTGATTCATGGCAGTCGCGGTAGTCGTGGTTGGGTGCACCGTTCTCTTGCTGGGCGCCATCGCCGTGATAGTTCTGTGGGGAAGACCAGTCAGCTGGGAGCCAGTTGAATCTGTTTCGGCAGAGGGCCACGGTGAAATCGGCCGCACTCATGCTACACGTGCAAAGACTAGGCTGCGGACGCTTCGCCGGTACTTCTGGTGGGCTAACATCCTATCGTTCTCCGCGCTGGTTGCAGCAATCCTGGCTGCATGGCCCGGAGGACGGCTTGCCATGCGTGTTCTGGCGCTGACGTCGTCGGCCTCGGCTCAGGGGCAGCGCACTGAGGCCCAGTTCATCGTTGGCTTTCCAACATTTGAAGGCTCGATGGCTCTACTGCTTTTCGGGGGGTTGCCAGCTGGTTACAGTGCTGCTTTGCTCTACATTCTCCTGCGCCGTTGGCTTCCACGTGGGCACTCAGCCGGGCCGTTGCTCGGCGTTCTCCTCTTCGTGTGGCTGGGCGCGGTGTTGGATCCCTTACGTGCGAAGAACATAGATTTTGATATTGTGGGACCCGGCTGGCTGGCGATCGCACTGTTTAGCGGGCTTGCGCTGCTGCAGGGGGCAGTGGTCGTTGCAGCGGCAGGCTGGTGGAGTACCCAGGCTCCATTGTGGACGGGAAAGTCGTTCAAGTACTACCTCCCGCTGCTTCTTGGTTCCCTCGTGTTTCCTCCGGCCGGTCTTGCCATCGGCATTGGTGCTCTCCTGCTGGCGGTGTGGACAAGCGTCATTCCGGCCTCGTGGCTGCGTTCAACCAGTCAACGACGTATGCCGGATTGGGTGGGGAGAGCTGCGATTGTTCTGGTGTCCCTTGCAGCGCTTCCTGTTTTCATTGACGCTGTCATTTCCATTGCCTCACGCTCCAGCTGAATGGCCGATCACCACGGGCGGCCGTGTGCGATCCCCACCCAGCCGGGTCGCTGATTCAAGGAGGCAGCCCCTTTTTGACCCGAACGACGGCGAAAAGCCTGCGGTTCCTTGATTCTTCGCTATGGCCCCAACCCATCTCATTCACCAGGAGGATGGTATTTCATCTTCTCTGCAGTGCCCCTCGCTCCCATCGTTTCCTCAACGGTAAAGAGCGTTGTCGTTTCAAACGAGCTCAGCGCTCCTCCTCCGCTGATCGCCAAAGCGACCGCCGCCATGGACGCGTTGTCCGGCGCTTCCCATAAGTTACAGCCACCGTAGGCACTGAGCGCATACCAGAATCCGTGGAGTTTCCCCCGACCGTTTCGAGGTACATCTGGGCGGCTTCCCACTGTCCTACGGATCACAGGTCAGCCTCGCCCACGTCTCCGGCGTCTAACTGAACTTCGAGAAATAGAACGGTATCGTCTATTCGCTTCGGTCACTTTAGAAAGTGATAGTCCACCAGGAATGACAGCCTATGATCGGGTAAAGAACGGCCCCCTCTAAGCTCCAAAAGGGCTCCCTAAATGGAACGGGGGCGCCCCTTTCCATGTGGACTTCAGAGCCGCAACGCTTATTGACCAATAATCGATACGAGCGGAAAATGGCTGGTACGGCAGGTGGAAGATCCCGGTCACGGCAACAGGCGGATCCATGACGCAGCAAATACCCGAAAAGTTCGAATACAAACAGCTGGCAGCACTTATTGAGGGCGAAGTGATTGTTTCTGGCGATCCCGGATATGACGATGCCCGCCGTGTCTGGAACGCCATGATTGACAAATACCCCGTAGCGGTGATCCGGATCAAATCCACCGCCGATATCGGGCCCAGCCTTGCCTTTGCCCGCAAACATGGTCTTCTTGTCGCTGTACGAGGTGGCGGCCACAATGTCGCCGGACATGGGACCGTCGACGGAGGTCTGGTTATTGATCTCTCGGCGTGCCGGGACGTTGTGATCGATGTCCATGAGCAAACCGTCACTGTGGGGGCAGGTGCCACCCTGCATGATCTTGACGCTGCGTGCTCACGGTACGGACTAGCGGTGCCGGTGGGGGTCGTGTCGGCAACAGGCATCGCAGGCCTAACCCTGGGAGGCGGGTTTGGCTGGCTGACCCGAGCCCATGGCTTGACGATTGATAACCTACTCGCGGCCGAACTCATCACCGCAAACGGGCAGTCAGTCCATGCCAGCCACAACGAGAACCCCGAACTTCTATGGGCTCTAAAAGGGGGTGGTGGCAACTTCGGTATTGTCACATCCTTCACGTTCCAAGCACACCCGCTACCCGAGACCGTGTTGACCGGCAACTTGATCTACCGCCAGCCCCACTGGAATATGGCCCTGTCCGCTTATGCGTCCTGGACTTCCACCTTGCCAGACGAAATGACGACCATCGTCACACTCCTAACTCCTCCCCCAGATTGGCAATTGGGAACAGATCCGGTGCTAGTCATTGGTTTCGCGTGGACAAATCCGGACCACCAAGCCGGTCAAGGGTATCTGCAAGCCTTGACAAGTGCCGCACCTCCATCTGCCACCGACGTCTCCCCCACCCCGTGGCCAGCATGGCAATCTGCCGTTGACGACATCTTCCCCAAAGGTGTCCGCGCCTACTGGAAAAACACCGGGCTGAGGCGGCTCGACGGCGCAGCGATATCCACAATCATCCGCTTCGCAGCCGAGCAAACTTGGCAAGGGACCGCTTTCGACCTCCATCACATGGGTGGAGCATTCGGCCGGGCCGAGGAGTCCGCCACAGCGTTCCCAGACCGGGGAGCTCCCTTTTGGATCAATATCTACGGTTTCTGGTCCGATCCCGCCGATGACGGGCACCACGTCGACTTCGTGCGACGCCTGGCTTCAGCGATGGAACCCTTCTCCACAGGAGCCCAGTACCTTAACTTCATGGCCACCGAACGCGACGTCCCCACCCTTCCCCCGCTCGCCAACGCAGCACCCGTTTACGGGACCGAGAAACTGAGCAGGCTGCGGTCACTGAAACATCAGTGGGATCCCGAGAACACGTTCCGAATCAACCACAACATCAAACCCGCATCCGTAGACAGCTAGGAACCTGCCTCTTCATGCTCCGGATGAAGACAGCCGTCAGCCGTTGCCATTTGCTGCGGAAGATGCCCGGACCCGCAGCCGACGGCACAGATTGTTCGAAAACGTCTAACCCGGATCTGCGCGTAGGAACTTATTGATGCGGGGTGTCGCATCGACCGCTGGAACTCACCTACCCTGACAAATCCAAGTGCCCAGGATCCCCAGGGAAAAACCGAGCCGGGTCGGTGAGTTCATTCCGGCGTCCGTTGGCAAGCACCCTCGCTGACAAGCTATTTCGGCATGCCGCCAAGAACACCCAGGAGCACCGGCAGACCGCAGAGCAGGTCTACGGACTGTCAGGGGGTGGGCATCAGCGCCGCGAGCACCTGAGAGGGCTCGTGGCGAAGCACCACACCTCGTGGGCCGGGGTGAACCTCTTGTTAGCTGTAAAAAGCCGGGAACTTTATCGGGGCTTTGAACGTCTCGTTATCGAAACGTGACTTTTGGTGGAGCGAGAGGGTAGGTTGTAAATCGTGTCATTCCTTCAGTAGGGGGCACCCTTGGATGGATTGCCGAGCTCTGCCACCATCCCAAGGTTCCGTTCGAAACAATCGTCTGGCAGAGGCGGGGGAACCAAATATGGGCTCCACGTGAGTCCTTGGGGTTAAGCCGCAAAACCTTCCGGGTTAGTACTGACTGCCCGAAGATTTTTGCGGCCGGGTGGCTCCCACCCGAATCCGACAGCTAACCCCGCAGGCATCAGGAGAGGTCATCATTTGTCTAGAAATTCTTATACCGCGCGCCACCGTGGAAATCCGGTCCGCGGCAACGCTTTAGCTTCCGTGTCCAAAGCAGTGTCCTCCAACGCGGGCCGGATCGGTCGCCCAGTAGCCGCGCTGGCCGCAGTATCGGCATTGATGCTTGGAATGGGCGTCCCAGCTCAGGCGTCGGCCATCGCTCCCGAAACCAACTTGGCGATGCCAGCAGCCAGCGCAACGGTGCCTACCAGCTCGAGCTACACAGTCCAATCCGGGGATACCCTCGGTTTGATTGCAGCACGGCAGGGCGTGAGCTTGAATACCGTTCTCACTCTAAATGGGTTGGGCATGAGCTCGATCATCTATCCCGGGCAAAGCATCAAGATCGCCGGTGCCCCAAGCGCCCCGGCCCCTGCGCCAGCAGCGTATGCCGCTCCTGCCCCGACCACTCCTGCTCCGGCCATTCCTGCCCCGACCAACGCTGCCGCGGATTCCTCGGTTTCCACCTTAAGCCTGGCATCATCAACGGTGACTCGGATACCGACTAACTCAGTCAATGCGACCATCCTCTCCTCCGCGAAGGCGCAGTTGGGCGCCGTCCAGGACTGTACCGTGCTCGGTGAGCAGGCCTTGCGGGCCGCAGGGATCAGCGGTGTAGGGGACGAGTCACCGGAGTCCCTGATGCGATTCGCCACTCCCGTTGCCGATCCTCAGCCTGGTGATTTCATCTACTATGCAGACGGCGGCATGGGATTTGCCCATAACGCCATTTACATCGGTGGCGGCATGGCCATCCATAGCGGCTGGACCGGCAACCAGACAACCACCTTCAGCGTCAATGTCGGCTCCGGACCCTCCTACTACCGGGTCAACGCTTAGCCTTAATCTGCCGAAAGTGCTCTTCTGCATAGCAATTCCGTGTGCGTAGGTGGCACCTTCCGCGGGACAGCTACAGACTCACATAGTCAAGTTGAGCAAATTCTGGGCAGTCTTCACGGACCGTGCAGGCGTCGGGTGGCCGGAGAATGAAATCCCCTCCGGCCACCCGACCTAAGGCGCCCACCGACTTACGACTTTGAGTCAGCTACGGGACCTACTCACAATACGATTTTGCTGACCTGAATTCAGTGCTCGCTCATGGTCACACTAGGAGTAGTCAACGCGGGTTGGCGTGAGGCAGCCGAAAAGCCCAGTCAGTGCGTCCGTGCGCCGCAGTGTTCGTCTCGGCTTATGAACTAATTAGTAACGACTTGAACTTTCGAATCTCACGCTGTGTTTCTGCATTTATATCCCACCCAAGGGACAATTTCTTCCCCAATATGCAGCCAAACAAGGCGCCTTCTTGCTTAACCCACGGCAGGTTGCGATGAGGTACTGGGGAACGCCCGATACTCCAGTCCCACCACCTGACAAATAATCCGCATACCTGCTCAATTGATCAAGTAACGCAGTCCTCATTTCAGCCCCCTCATCCGCCTGATGATGGTGAACTGTTCCCAAAGTGTCCTGAGAGGTCGTGTTGTTATGTAGGACCACGGTGAGGTAGCGGGGGACGGTGGCGCGGCTTGTTCCGAAGATTTTGTTTACGTCTGCTGGTTTCAGGCTCTGAGTTTTAGCTAAGTGGGCTTGTTTGATGCTGGGGTGGATGCAGGTGACTTTCTACTGTCCTGTTTATGGCCGTTGGAGGCGGCGTTGGCCATGCCTGCCGTGGTGCGTTCGGGGAGTAGGTCTCGTTCGAGTTGAGCGCAGGTGGAGATGATGGTGACCATGGCTTCGGTCATTGCTTCGCCCAGGTCGCTCCCGGGTCGGTGGGCGATGCTATCGTGCAAGGGATGGAATTTGATCCCGCGTGCTTCAAGCCGCCAAGGAGCTCGAGCAGGTACCGGGTGGTGCAGCGGAGTCTGTCGAGTTTCCCCATGATGGCTTCATTGCCCTGACCGCGGGGCTCCAGCATCCAGTCCAGTTCAGGGCGGCTGACTTCGATTCCGCCGATTCCATAGGCAGGGCGGATGCGTTCATGACCGGCAATTACCAGTTTCCGTATTTGCATCTCGGGGTCCTAGTCCGCTGTGCTCACGCAAACATAACCGAGCCGCGTCATGAATCTCATCCTGTTGTTTCCCATCAAAGGCGGCTTTTCTCTGATAGTGAGAATGCCAGGGTGAGATACATTGTTGAGACTTTTCGGGATCGACCAAAGCCGTTTAGATCCGGCTATTTCCCGCCAAGACGCCAGGCGGGCCACCGTGCGCTATATCGAGGTCTTCTACAACCGGTGGAGACCACACACCCAAAACGACGGGCTTCCGCCGGCAACAGCGATGGCGAACTTCAACTCCCAAAACCAGCAACAACTCGTCGCTTCCTGACCAAAAAGAAACTAAACAACGTCTCAGACCCTTGACACACCTCACAACGAGCCCGTTGGAAGGTGGCGTCAATGCTGGCTTGAAGCTCCCACTCCGGGACCATCGAGGCCTCAGCCATGGTCATGCCAAACGAGCCGTTGACTGGTATTTCTACCAGCACACCGAGTCACCACAAGATTCTTTGGATCCTCGTGAAACCCGACCATTGGCAACCATCAAAGAAAGCTAAGAAAGTTATCGACGAGCCAATCGGGCCTGCCCTCTACGGCACAGCCTCCAGCAACTAAGACGGCAACGGACTCCAACAAGAATGGGGACGAAGAAGCCACTGACACGCCCGGGCTGTACACACATTTTGGCCGCCAACCCCCGTTTTGGCAACGCTTAAACACGAAGACCCCCTGTCACCAGGAGGTCTTCGTTGAAATGTACCCGAGGTGGGACTCGAACCCACACACCTTTCGATACTGCATTTTGAGTGCAGCGCGTCTACCATTCCGCCACTCGGGCTCCCGCAACCGTCCTCAAGGAGAACCGTTGCCAAGATCACGCCTCCGTTTCGGAATCACTCCCGAACCAGTGCGCGGAACTACTCTACATGGAGATAGGCTGTTTTGTGGAACCGAGCTCCTTATGGGGCTAAATATTTGCAATTTGTGGTGTGCCTCACCCTTCTAAGGAGTTTTTGTGTCAGAACAACCGAATTCAGCCCCCGCCACCCCCGCCCGCCGGGTCATCGTCGCCGAAGATGAGACCTTGATCCGCTTGGATATCATGGAAATCCTGCGTGGTGAGGGCTACGACGTGGTCGGCGAGGCGGACAATGGCGAAAAGGCCGTGGAGCTCGCCAAGGAGCTCAAGCCCGACCTCGTGCTCATGGACGTCAAGATGCCCGTCATGGACGGCATCACGGCCGCCGAGCACATCGTCAAGGCCCGCATCGCCCCCGTGGTGCTGCTGACAGCGTTCAGCCAGAAGGAACTCGTGGAGCGCGCCCGAGACGCTGGCGCCATGGCCTACGTGGTCAAGCCCTTCACCCCCGCGGACTTGCTCCCGGCATTGGAGATCGCCCTCTCCCGCCACGAGGAAATCAAGGCCCTCGAGGAGGAAGTCTCCGACCTGCAGGACCAGTTCGCCACGCGCAAGCTCGTGGAGCGCGCCAAGTCCCTGCTCACCACCAAGATGGGCCTGACCGAGCCCGAGGCCTTCCGCTGGATCCAGAAGACCTCCATGGACCGCCGCCTGAGCATGCACGAGGTCGCCGAGACCATCATCAACCAGGTCAACTAAGTCTCGACAGGCTCGACCGCCGCGGCGGGTCTCGACAGGCTTGACCGGACGGAAACCCGTTCGACCACCTCCTAATGTTCGACGCCGGCACCCACCTTGGGTGCCGGCTTTTCGTCTTTTCGGCGGCGGCGGGTGGCCAACACAGCCCACACTCCCCCGCCCAGCAGGCAATAGGCGGCGTACAGGGACACCCATGCCGCAAACGGTGCCGCCTTTGCGTCCCCAGCCCCTGGCACCGGCAACAGAACGAAGCTGAACAGCGCAGCCGCAACCGCGTAGCAGAGGACCCAGGCACCTCTGCTCCACCTCCAAATCAGCGCACCCTCTAATGGTGCGAATGGCAGCAAGATGACTGGCAGCACCGCAATGGCCACAACGGCGACCACGCCCAACAACTCACCCACCGCAAGTGCCGCAAAGCCAGCTGCGTCGCCGACGGCCGCCACGTAGTCCGGCTGGATCTCCTCCCACCGGATGAATGTTTCGATGCGGTTGGCTGCAATAAAGCTGTAGCCGCCCCACGCGGCGAGGCCCAGCACCGCCACATGGAAGCTCCCTGCGACAGCGGCCAAGGCAGGCCTGCGAAGACCGGCATCAGCGGTGTTGAAGCTGTAATCGACGCCGAGGACGGCCCCAAAAACGAGCGCTGGTTCCAGCCCGACCGCCCGGTTTGCAATCAGTGAGGCCAGCAACACCGCCACGTACACGGGCCTTGCCGCGAGCCGTGGGCAGAAGCCGCGGCTGCGCCTGCGTGCCAGGCTCCACCGAAACGCCATGGCCCCGTAGTTCACGAGCAAGAACGCAACGAGGAACGACGCGGCCAATCTGGCAGACCCTTGGTTCCACCCGAAACCGCGCTGCCCGGCAGCCGCCAACACCGAGCACAGAATCAAGATGAGGAAAGCCAACAGCCCATGCACACGGCCCAGGAAGCAGAACCGCCACCGCCCGGAGTGAGCATCGGAGCCACCACCGGACGGTGGCCCAATGTGCCCTGCCGCGGCGGACGGCAACCCCTGCCTGTTGCGTCCAACCGTTGCCAGCAGCGCAGTGGGCAGGGCAAGACATCCGGCCAGCACCACCCCCAGCAGCAGGGCCGGACCAGCCGTGGACCACAAGCCCGGCGGCACTCCGGCGACGGCTAATGAAGAGGCGGTTGGCGCACCAAAGGCACGGACATTGCTGTAGTGGCTGGGAACGAACCAGCTGCCCGGCTCCACCACCGGCCCACGCAGAACTGTCGGCGACACGTGTCTGGGAACCGTGAGCGTGAACTTCTTGACGTCCTTCAGCGTTGGGTCGCAACCCAGAGTGACAATGCCGCCACGCTTGTCAGGCCCGGCGGCCCAGGACTTTTTCGGACAAGCAGCGGCATGTCCGTCCAGCAGCTCATAGCCGGCAATGAACAACTCATGCGTGCCGGGCCCCGTCAACGCTGTGGGAATCTGCACAACGGCCCGTCCCACGGACTTCCCCTCGTTGGACGCATCCTCCACGCTCGTGAGCTGTTCAAAGTTGATGTCAGCCTCCACCAGGCAATTATCCCGGGCCTTGACAGTTGCCGGATCGGTGAACGACGTGCCGCCGTCCTCCTTGCGCCGAACCCCTGGTGCGCTGGAAAACGCGTCGTAGCTGGCAAATTGGCTCAGGTAGTTCATGTAGGTGGCGTTCCTGCAGCGAAACAGCACCACCAGTGCCGCCTGGGCCGCTTCGGGCGACTCCCAGATCCCACTGGAACGTTGCCAGGACGCAATGTAAAGGCCCACTGCCTTAACTTCCAGCTCCCAGTAGGCGTTCCCGTCCGCGTCCGTTTTCAAGGCGACGGGTGCCGCGCCCGGTTCCTCCACATCCACCGTGGCCGCCTGCGCGCCGCCGTCGGCTGGCACCGCACCTGCAGACCCAGCCCCTGCTGTCGCCGCCCCGCCCAGCGCCCAGGCACAGGCCAGGCAGGCTCCCAGCACCGCCTTGATGAAACGCACATCCATCGCCCCCGCCCAATTGCGCAGTGGAAGCATCCGCACAATCCTCGCCTGTGATGGGGAAAATCCTAGCCCAATCCACGGCACGATTCCGGAGAAATCTCCCTGCCTGTGGATAACCGGGGTTCGCTCGACCACCCCTTAACGCACGACGGCGGCACCCAAGTTGGGTGCCGCCGTCGTCCGTTGTGCGTGGGTTAGTGGGTGGGCCAGGGGCCAACCTTGTCACGCTTCAGCGGGAGTCCGCCGGAGTTCTTCATGATGTCCGACTGGTCCCCGACCTTGTGCGCCTTGACAAGGTTGGTGGAACCGGCCTGTCCGGGAGGGGAACCGGCTGCGATGACAACCATGTCGCCCTCGGACACCAGACCCAGCTGCAGCAGCGTGAGGTCAACCTGGGCGGTCATGGCGTCGGTGTGCTCCACCATGGGAACCAGCACCGGGGTGATGCCCCAGGTCAGCGCCAGCTCGTTGCGCACGCGCTCAATGGGCGTGAACGCAAAGACCGTCTTGGCCGGGCGCAGGCGCGAGAGCCGGCGAGCGGAGTCGCCGGACTGGGTGAACGTGGCGATGTACTTGGCATCGAGCTGGTCGGCGATCTGCACGGCAGCAGCGGTGATGACGCCGCCGCGGGTCCTCGGCTCCGAGCCGAGGCTCGGGATGCGGCGGAGGCCGTCCTTCTCGGTGGCCTCGATGATGCGGGCCATTGTCTGGACCGTCTCGATCGGGAACGCGCCAACGCTTGTCTCACCGGAGAGCATGACGGCGTCCGCGCCGTCGAGCACGGCGTTGGCGCAGTCGGAGGCCTCGGCGCGCGTGGGGCGCGGGCTTTCAATCATGGATTCGAGCACCTGCGTGGCCACGATGACGGGCTTGGCCCAGCGGCGTGCCATTTCCACGCAACGCTTCTGCACCAGCGGCACGTCTTCAAGCGGGAGTTCCACGCCGAGGTCGCCACGGGCCACCATGATGGCGTCGAAGGCGTTGACAATGGCTTCCAGGTGCTCCACTGCCTGCGGCTTCTCGATCTTGGCGATGACCGGAGCGCGGCGTCCTTCCTCATCCATGATCTCGTGCACGCGGTCAATGTCGGCGGCGTCGCGCACGAAGGACAGGGCGATCAGGTCCGCACCGCAGGACAGGGCCCAGCGCAGGTCGTCCTCATCCTTTTCGCTCAATGCGGGCACGTTGACGGCAACGCCGGGCAGGTTGATGCCCTTGTTGTTTGAAACCTTGCCGGGAACTGTCACCACCGTGACAACCTTCACGTCGTCCACGGCCGTGGCCTGGACCGAAACTTTGCCGTCGTCAATCAGCATGACGTCGCCAACCTTGACGTCCTCGGTGAGCGATTTCAGCGTGGTGGAGCAAATGTCCTTGGTGCCGGGAACGTCTTCGGTGGTGATGGTGAAGACATCGCCCACGGCCAGGTCGTGGCCCGTGCCGTTTTCAAAGCGGCCCAAGCGGATCTTCGGGCCCTGCAGGTCCGCCATGATGGCGACCGGCTGGCCCAGTTCTGCAGCGGCACGGCGCACGTTGTCGTACGTGTTCTGGTGCACGGTGTAGTCGCCGTGGCTCATGTTCATGCGGGCAACGTTCACACCCGCTTCCAGTACTGCAAGGGTGTTCTCATAGCTGGCGATTGCCGGGCCGAAAGTCGCAACGATTTTTGCGCGTCTCAATGTACCTACCTCGTATGTGGTTAACAGTAGAAATCTCTAGGGTCTGCACCCAGCTTATCGCCTTGGTGCTAAACACTGATAGCCGAGTCGCTGGGTGAGACGGGCGCCGGCAGGAACGTCTCCCCCATCAGGAACTGGTCCACCGCCGCAGCGCACGCCCGACCCTCCGCGATGGCCCACACAATCAACGACTGCCCGCGCCCGGCATCCCCCGCCGCGAAGACCCCCTTGCGACTCGTCATGTAATACCCGTCACGGTTCACATTGGCGCGCTCGTCGAGCTCCACGGGAAGCTGGTGCGTCAGTTCGGCCGTTTCGGGCCCGGTGAAGCCCAGCGAGAGAAGGACCAGATCCGCGGGGATGATCCGCTCCGTCCCTTCCCGCGGCACCCTGCGGCCGTCCAGGTACTCGGTTTCGGCAATCTTCAACCCCGTCAGCACCCCGTTCTCGCCCAGGAATTCCACTGTGGACGCCAAGTAGGTCCGCTCCCCGCCCTCCTCGTGCGCGCTGGCCACCTCGAACAGGTTCGGGAACATGGGCCACGGCTGGCCCGCCGTGCGCTCCGGCGACGGCTGCCTGCCAATGGCCAGTGTGGTGACCGACGCTGCCTGCTGGCGGTGCGCGGTGCCGAGGCAGTCCGCCCCGGTGTCGCCGCCGCCCAGAATCACCACGTGCTTGCCGCGCGCGTCGATCTGCCCGGGCACGGCATCGCCGGCCACCGCCTTGTTGGACTGCACCAGGTAGTCCATGGCGACGTGCACCCCTGCCAGGCCGCGGCCCGGAATGGGCAGTTCGCGCGGCACAGTGGCTCCGGTGCACACCACCACGGCGTCGTAGCGTCGGCGCAATTCTTCCCACCCGATGTCCTTGCCCACTTCGACGCCGGTGCGGAAGCGGGTGCCCTCGGCCTTCATCTGCACCACCCGGCGGTCCACGCTCTCCTTCTCCAGCTTGAAGTCGGGGATGCCGTAGCGCAGCAGCCCGCCAATCCTGTCGTCGCGCTCATAGACGGCCACCGTGTGCCCGGTGCGCGAGAGCTGCTGGGCCGTTGCCAGCCCTGCCGGTCCCGAACCGACGACGGCGACCGTCTTGCCCGTGAGCCGGGCCGGCGGCAGCGGGTGGACCCAGTCCTGGGCGAAGGCCTCGTCAATGATGGAGACTTCCACCTGCTTGATGGTCACCGCCGGTTGGTTGATGCCCAACACGCAAGCGGTCTCGCACGGCGCCGGGCAGAGCCTTCCTGTCCACTCCGGGAAATTGTTGGTGGAATGCAGGCGCTCAATCGCTTCCTGGCCCTTGTCCCGCCATGTGAGGTCGTTCCACTCGGGGATGAGGTTCCCCAACGGGCAGCCCTGGTGGCAGAACGGCACGCCGCAGTCCATGCAGCGTCCGGCCTGGCCCTGGAGCACGCCCTTTTCCTGGCGCTCATAGACTTCCTTCCAGTCCATGATGCGCACCGGCACGGGGCGCCGGGCCTGGGTGATGCGTTCGCGGTTCTTCAAGAAACCCTGCGGATCAGCCACCGGTGACCTCCAAAATCTTTTGCCAGACGGTTGCCCCGTCCGGATCCTCACCCAACTCGGCTGCTGCCGAGCGGGTTTCCAAAACTGCTGCGTAATCGCGCGGCAAAACCTTCGTGAAACGAGCCATTGCGGCAGGGAGATCGGCCAACAGGGCTGCCGCAACGTCCGAGCCCGTCTCTTCGGAGTGCTGGCGCAACAGTGAGTTGATCAGGTCCGCGTCGTCGCCGTGGGGCTGCAACAAGGACAACTCCCCCGACTCCAGCGCGCACTTGTTCACGAGGTTCGGATCAAGGTCAAGGACGTAGGCGGTGCCGCCTGACATGCCGGCGCCGAAGTTGCGGCCGGTGGGGCCCAAAATCAGGGCCTTGCCTCCCGTCATGTATTCACAGCCGTGGTCGCCAATGCCTTCGACAACCGCCGTGGCACCGGAGTTGCGGACCAGGAAGCGCTCCCCCACCAAGCCGCGCAGGAACATTTCCCCGCTGGTGGCGCCGTAGCCGATCACGTTGCCGGCAATGACGTTCTCCGCGGCGGTAAAGCTGTTCTGCCTATCGGGGCGCACCGTGATCCGGCCACCGGAGAGGCCCTTGCCCACGTAGTCGTTGGCGTCGCCGAGCAGGCGCAGCGTGATGCCGGCCGGCAGGAATGCGCCGAGCGACTGGCCGGCCTGGCCGGTCAGCGTCACGTCGATGGTGTCCGGGCCGAGCACGTCGATGCCGAACTTCTTCGTCACGTAATGGCCCAGCATGGTGCCCACCGACCTGTCCGTGTTGACCACCGGAACGCTGATGATGACTGGCCTGCGGTCGCTGAAGGCGTCGGCGCTCATGGTCATCAGTTGCTGGTCGAAGTGCTTCTCGAGCTCGTGGTTTTGCACGCTCAGCGACCGCACGGGGGCAGTGGCGGGAACGCCGGCGTCGGACAGGATGGGCGAGAGGTCAAGGCCCGCCGTCTTCCAGTGGTTCACCGCCGCGTGCACGTCCAGCAGTTGCGACTGCCCCACTGCCTCTTCCAAGGAGCGGAAGCCCAGCTCGGCCAGGATTTCGCGCACCTCCTCGGCCAGGAATTCAAAGAAGTTCACCACGAACTCGGGCTTGCCGCTGAAGCGCTGGCGCAGCTCCGGGTTTTGCGTGGCGACACCCACCGGGCAGGTGTCAAGGTGGCAGACGCGCATCATGATGCAGCCGGACACCACCAGCGGCGCCGTGGCGAAACCGTATTCCTCGGCACCGAGCAGCGCGGCAATGACCACGTCGCGGCCGGTCTTCAGTTGCCCGTCCACTTGCACCACCACCCGCTCGCGCAGCCCGTTCAGGCGCAGCGTCTGCTGGGTTTCGGCCAGGCCCAGCTCCCACGGCATGCCGGCATGCTTCAGCGAGTTCAGCGGGCTGGCGCCGGTGCCGCCGTCGTGCCCGGAGACCAGCACGACGTCGGCCTTGGCCTTGGTCACGCCGGCCGCCACGGTGCCAATCCCCATTTCGGAGACGAGCTTGACGTGCACCCGGGCGCTGGGGTTGGCGCGTTTGCAGTCGTAAATGAGCTGGGCCAGGTCCTCGATGGAGTAGATGTCGTGGTGCGGTGGCGGGGAGATCAAGCCGACGCCCGGAGTGGAGTGCCGGGTTTCGGCGATCCACGGGTACACCTTCTTGGCCATGAGCTGGCCGCCCTCCCCGGGCTTTGCGCCCTGGGCCATCTTGATCTGGATGTCCTGCGCCTGGGTCAGGTACAGGCTGGTGACGCCAAAGCGGCCCGAGGCCACCTGCTTGATGGCACTGCACCGCTCCGGGTCAAGGAGGCGTTCCACATCCTCGCCGCCCTCCCCCGTGTTGGACTTGGCGCCGAGCCGGTTCATGGCAATGGCGAGGGTTTGGTGGGCTTCCTGCGAGATGGAGCCGTAGCTCATGGCACCGGTGGAGAAGCGCTTGACGATGCTGCTGACGGGCTCCACTTCCTCCAGCGGGACGGGTGTGCGCTGACCGTCCTTGAAGGCGAGCAGGCCGCGGAACGTCATGAGCTTGTTGGACTGGTCGTCGATGCCTTGGGTGTACTTCTTGAAAATGTCGTAGCGGCGTTCCCGCGTGGCGTGTTGGAGGCGGAAGACGGTGTCCGGGTTGAACAAGTGCGGTTCGCCGTCGCGGCGCCACTGGTATTCGCCGCCGCCCAGCAACGGACGGTGCGGGACGTCCACGCCGTCCACGGGGTACGCCATGATGTGCCGCGCCGACACTTCCTTGGCGATGACGTCCAGTCCGACGCCGCCGAGCTGGCTGACGGTGCCGGAGAAGTATTCGTCCACCAGGTCTTGGGACAGGCCCAGCGCTTCGAAAGTTTGCGCGCCGCAGTAGGAAGCGACCGTGGAGATGCCCATCTTGGACATGATCTTCAAAACACCCTTGCCCAGGCCCTTGATGAGGTGGTTGACACCTTCCTCGGCAGTGACGCCGGTGACGTCCCCGTTGCGGATCAGTTCTTCCACGCTCTCCATGGCCAGGTAGGGGTTGACGGCTGCCGAGCCGTAGCCCACCAGCACGGCCACGTGGTGTACTTCGCGGACGTCGCCGGCCTCCACCACCAGGGAGACCTTGGTGCGGTTGGCGCTGCGCAACAGGTGGTGGTGCACGGCGCTGAGCAGCAGCAACGACGGGATGGGTGCCCACACGGCGGAGGAGTCCCGGTCCGAAAGCACCACGTACTGCACGCCACGGTTGATGGCGCCGGAAACCTGCTCACAGATCTCGGTGAGGCGGGCACGCAAGGCACCCTCACCGCCGTCGAACTTGTACAGCCCGCGCACCTTCATGGCGATGTGGCCACCGTCGGCATCTTCCATGTTGGAGATTTTGGCGAGGTCGTCGTTGTCGATCACGGGGAAGGGCAGGGCCAGCTGTGGCGCCTTGACCTTGCTGCGCGAGAGCAGATTGCCTTGCGGGCCCACGGTGCTGTTCAGCGACGTGACCAGCTCTTCGCGGATGGCGTCCAGCGGCGGGTTGGTGACCTGGGCGAATTGCTGCACAAAGTAGTCGAAGAGCAGGCGCGGACGCTTGGACAGCACGGCGACCGGCGTGTCGGTGCCCATGGCGCCCAGCGGCTCGGCGCCGGTCTTAGCCATGGGGCCCAACAGGATTCGCAGCTCCTCGGTGGTGTAGCCGAACGTGCGCTGGCGGTGGATGACCGAGGCGCTGGTGTGCACCACATGCTCGCGTTCGGGCAGCTCGGCCAGCCTGAGCGTATTTTCCTGCGCCCACTGCGCATAGGGGTGGGCGGCGGCCACCTGGGCCTTGACATCGTTGTCGCTGATCACCTCGCCCTTTTCCGTGTCCACCAGGAACATGGTGCCGGGGGCCACGCGGCCCTTTTGCACGATGCTGGCGGGGTCCAGGTCAAGCACGCCCACCTCGGAGGCCAGCACCACCAGGCCGTCGTCGGTCACCCAGTAGCGGGCAGGGCGCAGGCCGTTGCGGTCAAGGGTTGCCCCGACCAGTGTGCCGTCGGTGAAGGAGACGGCGGCCGGCCCGTCCCATGGCTCCATGAGCAGGGAGTTGTATTCGTAGAAGGCCTTCCGTGCCGGGTCCATGGTGGCGTGGTTTTCCCAGGCCTCCGGGATCATCATCATGACGGCTTCGGTGATGGGGCGCCCGGAGAGCCACAGCAGCTCCGCCACCTCGTCAAAGGAAGCCGAATCCGAGGCGCCCGGGGTGCAGATCGGGTACAGCTCTTCGGGAGTGTCGCCGAGGAGGCGGTGCGCCATGGTGGACTGGCGGGCGCGCATCCAGTTCCGGTTGCCCTTGACGGTGTTGATTTCGCCGTTGTGGGCGATGGTGCGGAACGGCTGGGCAAGCGGCCAGGAAGGGAAGGTGTTGGTGGAAAAGCGCGAGTGGACCACTGCCAGCTTGGAGGTGAAGCGAGGATCCGAGAGGTCGGGGTAGAACGGTTCCAGCTGCGCCGTGGTCAACATGCCCTTGTAGACGATCGTCTTGGAAGACAGCGACGGGAAGTACACGCCGAACTTTTGCTGGGCGCGCTTGCGGAGCCTGAACGCCTTGGCATCGAGTTCATTGGCTTGGGTGGTTTCCAGGGGCTGCTTCGGCTCGGTCTCCAGCGCGAGAAAGAGCTGGCTGAAGTGCGGCATGCAGGCCAGTGCACTGGCACCGACCAGCGCGGCGACCACGGGAACTTCGCGCCAACCCAGGACAGCCAGTCCTTCGGCGCCGGCGAGGGCCTCCAGCCCGGCCTTTGCCGTTTCCAGCTCCTGCGCGTCGGCCGGAAGGTATGCCGTGCCGGCGGCGTAGTGGCCCGGGGCGGGAAGCTGGAAGGTGGTGGCGGAGCGGAAGAACTCGTCGGGGATCTGGGTCAGGATGCCCGCGCCGTCTCCCGTGCCTTCATCGGCGCCCACGGCGCCGCGGTGTTCCAAGTTGCGCAGGGCCACGAGGGCCTTTTGCACAATGCTGTGTTCAGGGATGCCGCGCAGCGTGGCCACGACGGCCAGGCCACAGGCGTCCTTCTCGTTTTCGGGGCGGTACAGGCCGGCTTTTGCAGGCATCGCGGCGAAGCGGGTGAAGGGCGAGATGGCCTCCGGCTGGTCTGAGTCGCTTGCATGAATTCCAGTCACGACGTTGAGGTCCTTCCCCTGGTGGATGAATTGAGTGGGGACGGCGTCGGCCCGGGGTGGTTGGGACAACGGTGCGTCTCAACCGAGTGCGTGGTTTTTGCGGGTGTTTCGGTAGTGCCTTGCTTTGCCGCATGTGCTGCCTTGCTACATACAACTCCTTTGTGCAGCTGCACAATCGAAGTGGATTCCATTGTGGGGACCAGTCTTCGGAGTGTTTTTTACTCTATAACCGCGATCGGGGTCGCGACTATCGTAATCCTGCATAATGGACGTATATGCAAGATCAGTAATGAGAACTGCCAACACGAGTCAAGATAAGCTGCAATTTGAGGGTTTGGCGGGCGTTTCCAGGGTCCCCGTCCGCATAAAAGCATTTTTTCCGCCTATGGCACATTAGGCACGCCCCATGAGCAGCGAACATGCACACGTGCCGGTGAGGTGCGCACGTGCCGGAGAAGTGCGCCTGTGGTCCGCGATCTGGCTCGGCCCCGCCTGGACGCACGCAACGATCCTGCCAGCTCACCTTCGCGGCCGGACCGAGGCACAAAAAGGGCGGCCCTGGATTTCCGGGACCGCCCTTTTCAGCGCGTCAACGCCTTGGCGCCTCAATGGCCCTTATGGACCGCGGGCGCAGAACTACTTTTACTTGCCGTCTTGCTTGGCAGCCACCTCCGTGGAGGCATTCTCCCTGCCGGGCTTCGCCTCCACGTTGTCCTCTGCGGCCTTGCCTTCAGCAGCATCACCGCACGCAGGCGTGGTCTCGGCAGGCTCGGGTGCCGGGTCTTTCTCCACCACATCCTTATCCACCGCATCCGTGACCACGGTTCCGTCTCCCGCAACTGCATCTCCCACAACTACGGCGACGGGTTCATGGCCAGGCAGGTACACCGATTCGGTGTCCTTGCCGCGGCGGGAATAGGTCAGGACAAGGAACAGGATCAGGGCAGCCACGAACACCACGATGCTTGTCCAGACGTTCAAGCGTGCCGTAACGCCAAAGAACGTGATCTGCTCAGCGGTGTCGATCCGCAGCATTTCAATCCAGACGCGCCCTGCCGTGTAAATCATGGCGTACAGCAGGAACAACCTGCCGCTGCGCAGACGGAACTTCCTGTCAAGAAGCAGCAATGCCGCGACACCGAGCAAATTCCAGACGCATTCGTAGAGAAACGTGGGGTGGAACAAGGTGTCGGGACTGAAGCCTGCCGGCACATATTCCGGGGCCACGCTCAGACCCCACGGGAGGGTGGTGGGACCGCCGAAGAGTTCCTGGTTGAAATAGTTGCCCCAACGGCCAATGGCTTGGGCCAGCAAAATACCCGGGGCGGCTGCGTCAACGAACGCTGAAATCTTTACACCTGCGCGTCGGCAGCCGATCCAGGCCCCGACAACGCCGAGCACCACGGCACCCCAGATGCCCAGTCCGCCAAGCCAGATTTGCGGAATGAGGGAAAGGTCGCCCGTGCCGTCGAAGCCCGGGCCAAAGTACGCCTCGGGCGAGGAGAACACGTGGTACAGCCGGCCACCGATGATGCCAAAGGGGATGGCCCAAATGGCGATGTCCCAGATGGACCCTTCGGGCCCGCCGCGTCGTTTCCAGCGGCGGTCCGTCAGCCAGATTGCAGCAACTATGCCCAGCAGGATGCACAGGGCATAGGCGTGGATGCGCAGCGGCCCGAGGTCAAAGCCGGACCATGCCGGCGCCGGAATGGCAGCGCCCAGGGCGCCTGCCAGCGCTTGGGGTGCGAGAGTTGAAATCACTGGGCAACCTCTTCCGTGGCGGGGGCGTCGAAGCCGGTGCTGAGTTCCTTGGCCAGTGCTCCGACGGCGGCGACTCCGCCGTCGCGCAGTGCAGCGACCAGGGCCGTGCCAACAATGACTCCGTCGGCGTAAGCTGCAATTTCACGCACGTGCTTGGCTTGGGAAACACCCAAACCAACGCAGGCGCGTTCGGCGCCGGCGGCATGGGCCGCCGCCACGACGGATTCCGCCGCGCTGGAGACCGAACTGCGCGCGCCGGTGACACCCATGATGGAAACGGCGTACACAAAGCCGCGCGTCGCCGCGACCGTCATGGCTACGCGTTCCGGCGTGGACGACGGTGCCACCAGGAACACCCTGTCCAGGCCGTACTTGTCCGAGGCGGCAAACCACTCGGCCGCCTCGTCAGGGATCAGGTCGGGGGTGATCAGGCCGGCGCCGCCGGCCTCCGCCAGCCGCCGGGAAAACTCGTCCACACCCAAGCGCATCACGGGGTTCCAGTAGGTCATCACCATGACCGCGGCATCCGTCTCTGCGGTGATGGCGGCCACGATGTCAAAGACGTCAGTCACATGAAAGCCGTTGGCCAGCGCTTCGGTGGTGGCAGCCTGGATGACGGCCCCGTCCATGACGGGGTCCGAATACGGAATGCCGATCTCAATGATGTCGGCTCCGTTGCGTGCCACGGCGATGGCTGCGTCAATCGAAGCCTGCTTGCTCGGGTAGCCGGCAGGCAGGTACGCGATGAGGGCCTTGCGCCCTGCGGCCTTGGCCTTCTCGATCGCCGCGGCCGACTTGCTTTCAAACGCTGCCGGTGCGGTGCTGTTGGTGGTCTCACTCATTGCTGGCATCCTCCGTGGTGCTGTCCATGCTATCGGCGGCTGCGGTGGGGGCCCCTGCCCCGTGGGGGCTGCCCTTGGCTTTCCGCGTGGAAAGGGTCGTGCCCTTCACATGGCCGTCTTCATCCAATATCCCAAACCAGTCGGCGGCCGTTTCCACGTCCTTGTCACCGCGCCCGGACAGGTTGACGATGATCACCACATCTTCGGGCTTCTCGGCATCGACGACCAATCGCTGACCAACCTTGATGGCTCCAGCCAGCGCGTGGGCAGTCTCAATGGCCGGAATGATCCCTTCAGTGCGGCACAGCAGCTTGAATGCTTCCATGGCTTCGGTGTCGGTGATCGCTTCATAGCTAACCCGGCCAATGTCGTGCAGGTAGGAGTGCTCCGGGCCAACACCGGGGTAGTCGAGGCCGGCGGAGATGGAGTGGGACTCGATGGTCTGGCCATCCTCGTCCTGCATCAAGTAGGAGCGGGCCCCGTGCAGTACGCCCGGGCGGCCCAGGGTGATGGTGGCGGCATGGCGGCCTGTGTCGACCCCCTCGCCTCCTGCCTCAAAACCGAACATCTTCACGGAAGGGTCGTCGAGGAAACCATGAAACAGGCCGATGGCGTTGGATCCGCCGCCAATGCAAGCGCACAGGGCGTCGGGCAGCCGGCCGGTCTGTTCAAGGATCTGGGCCCGGGCTTCTTCGCCGATGACCTCGTGGAAGAAGCGCACCATGGCCGGGAACGGGTGGGCCCCTGAGACGGTGCCCAGCACGTAGTGGGTGTTCTCCACGTTCGCCACCCAGTCGCGCAGGGCGTCGTTGATGGCATCCTTGAGCGTCTGCGAACCGTTCGTCACAGGCACCACGGTGGCACCGAGCAATTGCATGCGCGCCACGTTGAGGGCCTGCCGGCGGCAGTCCTCGGCGCCCATGTACACCACACACTCAAGTCCCAGCAGGGCAGCCGCGGTGGCAGTGGCAACACCGTGCTGACCCGCACCGGTCTCGGCAATGACACGAGTCTTGCCCATGCGCTTGGCCAACAGCGCCTGGCCCAAGACGTTGTTGATCTTGTGCGAACCCGTGTGGTTCAGGTCCTCGCGCTTGAGGAAGACGCGGGCGCCGCCGGCATGGGCGCCAAAGCGTTTGGCTTCCGTCAGCAGGGAGGGACGGCCTGAATAGTTCTTGTTCAGCTCCAGCACTTCGGCGAGGAACTCCGGATCGACCTTGGCTTTTTCAAAGGTCTCTTCAAGCTCATCCAGGGCCGCGATGAGCGACTCGGGCATCCAGCGCCCGCCGAACGCGCCAAAGTAGGGTCCCGGGGCGTGCCGCAGCGATTGCTCCGGTGCCGAGCCGGCAGGGACACCGCCCTGCAAGAATGCTGTTGCCGGATCCACCATGTCGGCCGGATCCTGAGACGAAGCTGCTGGCACATGAGCCATCAGTTCCACCGTCCTGTTCATCGATAGTTGTGCACTAATTGTCTTGGGGGCGGCCGGCGCCGGCCACGCTGTGCCGTGCTGCGGCTCGAGGCGCCTGCCGTGATGAAAAAGGCTTGCACGCTGCCGTGCAAGCCCTTCTCTAACTTCGGTGGTTCTGCAGTGCCCCGGCTGCCTTGAATTCGCCGATTCGTTCTTGTGGGGTTGAGTCCTTCACCAGCGCCTCCCCCACCAATATGGCGTGGGCGCCGTGGGCGCTGTAGTGCCGGACATCATCCACATCGCGTACTCCGGACTCCGCGATCACGACGGGCCCGGCGGCAATGCTGCCGGCCAACGCAGCGAAGACACCGCGGTCCACTTCAAGTGTCTTGAGGTTGCGCACGTTGATGCCGATGATCTTTGCGCCGACGGCCACGGCACGCTCAATTTCCTCCGCCGTATGGGTTTCCACGATCGCGTTCATGCCCAGCTGGTGGGTCAACGCGAGGTAGCTGCGCAGCTCCGCATCATCCAAGGCGGCGACAATCAGCAGCACCAGGTCCGCACCATGGGCGCGTGCCTCCCAGATCATGTACTCGTCGCAGGTGAAGTCCTTGCGCAGCACGGGGATGTCCACAGCCGCACGCACGGCATCCAAGTCCGCCAGCGAACCGCCGAAGCGGCGCTCTTCGGTCAGGACGCTGATGATCGAGGCTCCGCCGTCGCTGTATTGCGCGGCGAGGGCTGCCGGATCGGTGATCCCGGCAAGATCGCCTTTGGAGGGGCTGCGGCGCTTGACCTCTGCAATGACCTTCAGCTCCGCGCGCTCGGCGGAGTCCCCGCCCAGCGCGGCCCAAGCGTCAAGCGGCGGGGCTGTCCGGAGGATGCGATCCTGAAGTTCCGCCAGGCCCACCAGCTGCCGACGTGTCTCCATGTCCTCCCGGACACCGGCAATAATGTCCAGCAAAACACTCACGACTAGTGTCCGTTGTTCTTCAGCTTGCTGCCGCCAACACCATAGCCTGCAGCCTTCATGACACCGCCGGCGATCAGGCCCACGGCAATGATTCCCACCCCGCCGATCCAGAACAGCAAGGTTGCACTTTCGCCGATGAGGAAGGCAATACAGCCAACGATGGTGCCAACCAACATGATTGCCACACTTGTCCATGCTGCCGGGCTGTTGCCGTGACCCAATTCAATGCTGTGGTCGATGGGCCCCTGCACGGAAACGTCTGCGGCCGACTTGTTGCTCATGGTGAATCTCCCTATTAAACGCGGATACTGAAATACATTCTGCCATTAGTTGCCCAAGTAATCCGAAACGCTCGCACTCCTTGGACGTGTGCCGGGCCTAGTCCGTGGGGTCTTCCCCGCGGCTGAGCTGGTCCCAGCGGTCAATCTCGTCGACCGCCTCGGCCGGGCCGCCCGCCTGGGCCGGCCTGGCGGCGTCGTACTTGGTGCGCACATTCCATGACCGGCCGAAGAACAAGACCAGCAGCGATGCCACGGCCAACACGAGCGCGGCGACGATCGCCAGCACCGGGAAAAACGTCGTAGTGGCGTTTGCGGCCTCGCCTTCGATGCCGGTGGCGACCCCCACCTCCGCCATGGCTGCCCCCGCCGGATCGGCCACAATGCCGAAGACGACGGCGACGATTCCCGCCGCGCTCAAAAACATGATCATGGCGGTGACGATGCGGGCGATTTTCCCGGCAATGCTGGTGGCCAGGGCGCCTGCCAGGGCCACCAGGGCCAGGGCGGAGACGGCCACGGCGGCCTTGCTGCCGGGAATGTTGAGGTCGCTTTGGGCCACTTCGCCCTGTCCGATGGACACGTGGATCCACGTCTGGGTGGTGGTGCCAAAAATGGCCAGTGCGGCCAGCACCGCCAGCAGGATCAGGGGCGCCTTGCGCTGCCAGAACCGCACAGACTTAGCCGTTGTGTGCGGGATTTCCGGGGTTTCCGGGGTTTCAGACGAGTGCGGGGTTTCCGTGTTCATGCCGTACCTCCTGTGGTGTCGGCCAAGGTGCGCAGCGAGGCTGCTGCATACACTGCGCGCAGCGGGGCGGCCGCCTTGTTCACAGTTTCCAGCGCTTCCGTTTCATTGACGGAGTCGGCCACGATGCCGCCGCCGGCCTGGACGTAGGCCTTGCCACCGCGCAGCAGGGCCGAGCGAATGGCTATGGCCATGTCCATGTCGCCGGCAAAGTCCAGGTAGCCCACCACGCCGCCGTACACCCCGCGGCGGTGCGGTTCAAGTTCGTCCAACAAGCTCAGGGCCCGCGGCTTGGGAGCGCCGGACAGGGTGCCGGCCGGGAACGTCGCGGCCAGGACGTCATAGGCGAACTTGCCCTGGCTGAGTGTGCCGACCACTGTGGAGACAAGGTGCATGATGTGGCTGAAGCGCTCCACTTCCATGAACTGGGTGACGTCCACCGTGCCCGGTTCGCACACTTTGGAGATGTCGTTGCGGGAAAGGTCCACGAGCATCAGGTGCTCCGAGCGTTCCTTGCTGTCTGCCAGCAGGTCCTTGGCCAGCAGCTTGTCCTCTTCGGTGGTGGCCCCGCGCGGTCGCGAGCCGGCTATGGGGTGCGTGATGACTTCCCTGCCCAGGACGGTGACAAGGGCTTCCGGGGAGGAGCCAACAATGGAGTACGGCTCACCGGCCGCGTCCTCGAAGCTGTACAGATACATGTACGGGCTGGGGTTTGTGTTCCGCAGCACCCTGTACACATCAAGTGCGGACGCTTCGCACGCCATTTCAAAGCGGCGCGAAACAACCACCTGGAACACTTCGCCGTCAACGATGGCTTCCTTGGCCAAGTCAATGGCCTTCAAGTATTCGTTGCGATCCCAGCGTTCTTCCACGCTGTCCGCGAAGGTGGCTGCCGGAACATCAACCACCGACATGGGCTGGGCGACGGGCTGGCGCAGCTGCTCCACCATGGCCTGCACCCGTGCCACGGCGTCATGCCAGGCTCCGTCGATGTTCTCATCGGTGCCGTTGGCGTTGATGGCATTGGCGATCAACAACACCGTGCCTTCGTTGTTGTCGTGCACGGCCATGTCCGCCACGAGGTTCAACGCCAGTTCGGGCAGCTGCAAGTCATCCGGCGGAGGCGATGGCAGCTTTTCCCAGTGCCGCACGGACTCCCATCCAACAAAGCCCACCAGGCCGGAGGTGAAGGGTGGCAGGCCCTCGAAGCGCTCAGTGGCGAGCAACTTCAGCGTGGCCTCCATGGCCTCCACCGGGTTGCCTGCCAGGGGAACGCCCACGGGAGGCTCCCCTTGCCAGAACGCCCCGCCGTCGTGCGTGGTCAAGGTGGCGCTGGAGCGCACGCCGATGAAGGAGTAACGCGACCAAACGCCGCCCACAGCGGCCGATTCCATCAGAAACGTGCCCGCGGCCTCGGCGGCCAGGCTGCGGTACAGGCCGATGGGGGTTTGCGCGTCGGCGAGGACTTTCAGGTGGACCGGGATCACGCGGCGGGTGCGGGCCAATTCCCGGAATTCCGCCAGGGAGGGGGTGATGACACCAAGATCTTGCATGGAATGTGTGGCTTTCGTCGGTCAAACGGGTGAACAGCGGATAAGGAATGCGAAGCGGGAGTCCGGGACTTATTCCCCGCGGTTGCCCACGACCGCCGTCAGTTTGCGGGCGTCGAAGCAGGTGTGGGTGCCGGTGTGGCAGGCAGCGCCCACCTGGTCGACGGTGATCAGCAGGGCGTCGCCGTCGCAGTCCAGAGCCACCGTCTTCACGTACTGGGCGTGGCCCGAGGTGTCGCCCTTGCGCCAATATTCCTGGCGCGACCGCGAGTAGAACGTGACCCGCCCGGAAGTGAGCGTGCGGCGCAGCGCCTCGTTGTCCATCCACCCGAGCATGAGGACTTCCTTGGAGTCAAACTGCTGGATGATGGCTGCCACCAGACCGGCGCCATCATGTTTGAGCATCGCCAAAACCTCGGCCGGCACTTCAAGGGACGGCTGCGTGCTGGGAATTTCGGGCGTTGACTGGGGTTCTGGGCTTTGCTGCATTAGAGCCAATTCTAATGCCAGAAACGTTTATGACGGGCCACCCCGGCGGGCGTGTGGGCCGAATCGCACGGCTTTGCCAAAGTTGGTGCGTGTTTGCGGCGGTTCCAGCTGCCGTCGGCGGCCAATACATGCTAATTTCACAAGTGATGCATTTTGTAGAACCATCCCGTGAAGTCCTCGCCGAGACCCTGCTGGCAGCCGGTCCCGGTGCTCTCACGCTGTGTGAAGGATGGCGGACCCAGGAACTGGCCGCGCACCTCTACCTGCGCGAACACAATCCGCGGGTGGGATTGGGCATGGTGCTCAAGCCGTGGCGCAAGGCCACCGACAAGGCCATCGCAGCGCTGGCTGCCGAGTCGTGCACCCCTGAAGCTTTTGCCGCGCTCGTGGAGAAATTCCGTGCCGGGCCGCCCAAGATGTCTATTTTTGCGTTGAAGGGCTTCGACCACACGGCAAACCTCATCGAGTTCTTTGTCCACACCGAAGACATCCGCCGCGCCACCGACCGCTGGGCACCACGAGCCCTCGACGCGGGCTACTCACGGGCGCTCTGGACCGAGCTGGTCAAGCGCGCCGCCATCCTGTATCGCAGCGTTGATCTGGGCATCGTACTTGTCAATCCCGAGGGCCACCGCCACGTGGCCAAGCGCGCCCCCGTCTCGGTGGCCATCATCGGGGACCCCGGCGAACTGGTCATGCACGCCAATGGACGCACGGGCGAAGCCCTCGTCTCCTTCGAGGGCCAGCCCGACGCCGTCGCCCTGTTGCAAACAGCCGACGTCGGACTCTAAACACCCCCCCCGACACCAACCCCCTTTGCGACGCTCCTGCACATTCGGGGCGCTGTTCGCGTTCCCTCCTGCAGCTTCAGTGCGCCAACGACAAACGCTCCCGCACTTTTTCCTGAGCCGATCCCCCGGACTGCTCGAGCGTCCGGGAAATCAGCTCCAAAAGTGCAGGAGCGTCGGAAGGCAACGGCCCGGAAGTGCAGGAGCGTCGGGGGGTTAGCGGACCTCGTAGCCGGCGTTGCGAATGGCCTGCTTGACGTCGGCAATCGCGCTGTCCGGACCGAAGTGGAACACCGAAGCAGCCAGCACGGCATTGGCGCCGGCGGCCACAGCGGGTGGGAAGTGCTCGGGCTTGCCGGCTCCTCCGGACGCGATGATGGGGATGTGCACGGCCGCACGGACAAGCCGGATCAGCTCCAGGTCGAAGCCCTCTTTCGTGCCGTCGGCGTCGATCGAGTTCAGCAGGATCTCCCCCACTCCCCGGTCGGCAGCCTCCTTGGCCCACTCGATGGCGTCCATGCCCGTGCCCTTGCGCCCGCCGTGGGTAGTCACTTCAAAGCCCGACGGCGTCACCACGCCCTGGTTGCAGCGCGCATCAACGCTGAGCACCAGGACCTGGGAGCCGAACCGCCGGGTAATGTCGTCAATGACGGCGGGGCGGGCGATCGCCGCCGTGTTGATGGAGGCCTTGTCGGCACCGCAGCGCAGCAGCTTGTCGACGTCGGATACTTCGCGCACTCCCCCGCCGACAGTCAGCGGAATGAAGATCTCCTCGGCTGCCCGGGAGACAACGTCGAAGGTGGTCTCGCGGTTTCCCGAGGATGCCGTCACGTCAAGGAAGGTCAGCTCGTCGGCCCCGGCAAGATCGTAGCGCTTGGCCAGCTCAACGGGATCACCGGCGTCGCGCAGGTTCTGGAACTTCACGCCCTTGACCACGCGGCCGGCGTCGACGTCGAGGCAGGGGATAACCCTGATGGCAACACTCATGGCAGGTACCTTCTCTAGTGGGCTGTGGAGTTTGCCGCCGATGCGGGCGGCGACCGGTGGCTGCGCCTAGATGCGGCAGGCGTGGATGCTGCTGACGAGGATGGCGCGGGCGCCAATTTCGTACAGCTCATCCATGATCCGGTTCGTGTCCTTGGCCGCAACCATGGAGCGCACGGCGACCCAATCAGAGTCGCGCAAAGGGGAAACGGTGGGCGATTCCAGCCCCGGGGTGACCGCGGTGGCCTTTTCCATGAGCGTCTTGGGCACGTCGTAGTCCAGCAGCACGTACTGGCGGGCCACAAGGACGCTGTGCAGGCGTCGGATCAGCACCTCGACGCCGGCGGGGCGGGTGACGCCGCGGCGGCCAATGAGCAGGGCTTCGGAGTTCAGGATGGGCTCACCGAAAATTTCCATGCCGGCAGCCTTGAGTGTGCTGCCGGTTTCCACGACGTCGGCAATGGCATCGGCGACACCGAGGCGGACGGAGGATTCAACGGCCCCGTCCAGGCGAACCACTTCGGCGTTGATGCCCAACTCGGCCAGGTACTCACGCAGCAGCACATCGTAGCTGGTGGCGATCCGCTTGCCTTCAAGCTCGGCGGCGCTGCTGAAGTGGCCCACGGGACCGGCAAAGCGGAAGGTGGAGACGGCAAAGCCCAGCGGCAGGAGTTCGTCGGCTTCGACCTTGGCGTCCATGAGTAAATCGCGGCCGGTGATGCCGACGTCGAGCGTGCCGGCGCCGACATAAACGGCGATGTCTCGGGGGCGGAGGAAGAAGAATTCAACATTGTTTTCGGGATCAACCATGACAAGCTCGCGGGAATCGCGGCGTTGGCGGTAACCAGCCTCCGCCAACATCGCTGAAGCAGCTTCGGACAGGGAACCCTTGTTGGGAACGGCAACACGCAGCATAAGGAAAAGTACTTTCAGATCGGTTCAAGCAAAAGGTATTGGCATTGGAATCAATGCCGATTCAGGGTTGGTCAAACAGCCACGACACGTGGCTAGAGATGCTTGTAAACGTCCTGAAGGGTCAAACCTTTGGCGATCATCATGACCTGCAGGTGGTAGAACAGCTGGGAAATCTCCTCGGCGCAGGCCTCGTCCGACTCATACTCGGCGGCCATCCACACCTCGGCGGCTTCCTCAACCACTTTCTTGCCGATGCCGTGAATGCCGGATTCAAGTTCGGCCACGGTACGGGAGCCGGCGGGCCGGGCTGCGGCTTTCGCGCTGAGCTCGTCAAAAAGGGATTCGAAGGTCTTCACGCAAACCACCTTACTTGCTTTGCCACAGGTTTGCGGATTTCGAGACGGGCCGTGTCCAGCATGTGAACAGTTCCGCGGCATGGTTCGAGGCGAGGGGATCCCGAAACCGCGCCTACGCTGCATGCCCGCGTCTGCCCCGCGAAACCGCTGTTGCCTATCAGCTGGTTCGCGGGGCAGGTGCAGGCACGCGGGTAAGACGCGGGCACACCTTTGCGCCAGCCGGTGGGGCATTCGCGCACCAACGCCCAGTGCCTGCTGGCCCGCCAGTAACGGCGTGCAAGCAGACAAGGTGTCCAGGAGTCCGAAGGAGTGCAGGAGCGTTCGGATATATGGCCCCGAACGTGCAGGAGCGTCTGTAGGGCGGGGAGGGCGGGGCCGCATTGCCGCCCGGCCGCTAAACGTCCAGGGCGCCCAGGGTCAGTGCGGTGGCGAGTGCTGCCGTGATGGCTTCGTGGCCCTTGTCCTCAACCGAGCCCGGCAGCCCGGCGCGGGCCAGGCCCTGCTCCTCGGTGTCGCAGGTGAGCACGCCGAAGCCGATGGGTGTCCCCGTGCGCACGCTGACATCGGTCAGGCCCATGGTGGCTGCCTGGCACACGTAGTCAAAGTGCGGAGTCCCGCCGCGAATGACCACCCCAAGCGCCACGACAACGTCAAACGTTGCCGCAAGCCGTGCCGCAGCCACGGGCAGCTCAAAGCTGCCCGGCACCCGAACCACCGCGGGAGCCACGATCCCTGCATCGGCAGCACCGCGCAACGCGCCTGCCAGCAGCCCGTCCATGATTTCGGTGTGCCAGCTGGCGGCCACGATAGCCACCTTCATGCCGGCTGCCCGTGACTTTTCTGCAGTGCTGAATCCAATGCCGGGTGCTCCGTGTCCGCTCATGCTGTGTGTCCTTTCGTCGGTGCTGGGGTAGTTTCCGGGGCGTGCGACGGCGTCGAACCCACAGTTGTCGAGTTTTCCGCTGCCGCGTGTTGGGCGGGTGCGGTGATGGAAAGCGCGTGCTGCATGCGGTCGCGCTTGGTTGTCAAGTAGCGCAGGTTTTCGGCCCGGGCGGGCACCTCGGTGGGGACCACCTTGACCACGTCGATGCCATGACCCAACAACTGCTCCTGTTTCAAGGGGTTGTTGCTCAGTAGTGCGATGCGGAGCAAGCCCAACGACCGCAGGATTCCAGCAGCCGCCGCGTAGTCGCGACCGTCGACGGGCAGCCCCAGTTGTTCATTGGCTTCCACGGTGTCGGCCCCGGCTTCTTGCAGGCTGTAGGCACGCATTTTGTTGGACAGGCCGATGCCTCGGCCCTCATGCCCGCGCAAATACACGAGTGTTCCGCCGCGGCGGTGGATCATTTCCAGCGCATAGTCCAGCTGTTCCCCGCAATCACAGCGGTACGAGCCAAACACATCGCCTGTCAGACATTCGGAGTGCAGCCTGACAAGTGGCACGTACGCCTCCCCGGGCGCACCGGCTTCCGCTGGAGCTGCGGCAGAATCCGCAGCATCTCCGGCGGCGCTGAGGGTCAGGTGCTCGGCACCGGTTGCAGTGTCCACCCACGCTTGGGCCTGAAAGGGGCCAAAGCGCGTGGGCAACTGCACCACCGGCCCGCCGGTCACGGCCGGTTCCTGCCCGCTCATGCCGGCGTCGCTTCCCGGCCTGCGACGGGTTGGCCTGCCGCCTGCGGGCCTGCCACCTCCAAGTCTGCCGCGTCCAAGCCAGCCACATGCGCCACGAGGTCGGCAATGGAAACCAGCACCAAGCCGTGCTTGTTGGCGAAGTCGCGCAAGCCGTGAAGTCGCAGCATCTCCCCCTCGTCATCGACCACTTCGGCGATAACGGCCACGGGCTCGCACCCTGCCAACCTGCAAAGTTCAACGGATGCTTCGGTGTGGCCCGGTCGCTGGCGCACTCCCCCGGCGACGGCGCGCAGGGGGAACATGTGCCCGGGGCGGGTGACGGAGTCCGGCGTGGACAAGGGACTGGCCAAAACACTGGCGCTCAGCGAACGGTCCGTGGCGCTGATGCCTGTGCTGACGCCGAATGCGGCATCGCAGCTGACGGTGTAGGCGGTGCCCTTGGCGTCCTGGTTGTGGGCGACCATGGGAGGCAGTGCCAGGCGGTCGGCGTGGGCGTCGTCCATGGGGATGCAGACCACCCCCGAGCTGTGCCGGATGGTCCAGCCCATGAGCGCCGGGGTGCTGTGCTGGGCGGCAAAGATGATGTCGCCCTCGTTTTCGCGGTCTTCGTCGTCGACCACGAGCACCGCTTCACCGCGTGCCATGGCGGCAATAGCCATGGTGATGGGGTCCAGGATCGTTTCACGGCTGATGGTTTCGCTCATGTCAGGCACCCTTCAAGTTGGTGAATTCCAGCAGTCGCTCGGCGTATTTGGCCAGCACGTCAACTTCCAGGTTCACGGCGCCGCCGGCCGCCTTCTCGCCAAGCCCTGTCTTGGCCAAGGTGACGGGGATCAGTCCCACCTCGAACCACTGCTGCGGCTCCGTGGCCGGGCTGACGGCGGTGACGGTGAGGGAGACGCCGTCGATCGCGATGGAGCCCTTTTCGGCGATGTAGCGCGAGAGCTCCGACGGGACGGCAAAGCGCAGCCGCTCCCACTTGCCCTGGTCTTCGCGCTCAAGCAACGAACCCGTGCCGTCCACGTGGCCCTGGACAACGTGCCCGTCAAGGCGTCCGCCGGCGGGAACACAGCGTTCAAGGTTCACGGTGTCGCCGTCGCACAGCCCGCCGGTGGTGGTGCGCACAAGGGTTTCGCCCATGACGTCCACCTCCACTGTGCCGCCGTCAAGGCGCACTGCCGTCAAGCACACGCCGTTGACGGCCAGCGAGCCGCCCAGTTCAAGTCCCTCCAGGACGTCCCCGGCGTGGAGCACCAGCACGGCGCTGTCAGTCTCCGGGTGCAGGTCAACGCGCTGCACCGTGCCGCGTCCTTCAATGATTCCGGTAAACATCTCTACCTTCCTTCTGCGGCGTCGGAGGCAGCGGCACCGGCGACTGTGCCGGCATCTTTCGCTGCGGCCTTGGCCGGCATGAGTGTCAATTTTAAGTCCGGGCCCAGCAGTTCAACGGGCCCGGTGGTGGTCGCGTCCCACTCCCAACGCTGGGCTTCGGCAAGCGTGCCAATGCCCAGGTCCGTCAGCGCGGGGATTCCGGCACCGAGCAGCGTGGGCGCCAGATACACCACGAGTTCGTCCACCAGGCCCTTCGCCAGGAACGCGCCGCAGATCTTTGACCCGCCCTCGATCATCAGGTGCCCCACCCCGCGCTCCTGCAGTTCACGCACGACGGCGGCAGGGTCGTGGGTGTGCATGGCCAGGAAGTCCCCGTCCCCCAGGCGGTCCGGGCTGCTGGGGGTGCCGGAGACACCGCGCACTGCGGCATCGGGAGCGATGTCGCGCAGTCCCATGACCACCCGCAGCGGCTGGTGGGCTGTATCCGAGCCGTCGGCGGCACGGGCGGTGAGCCGGGGATTGTCGGCTGCTATGGTCCCCGTGCCCACCACGATCGCGTCCACCCGGGCCCGCAGGTCATGGGAGTCCTGCCGGGATTCCTTCGAGGTGATCCACTGGCTTGAGCCGTCCACCGCGGCAATCCTGCCATCCACGGTTTGGGCCAGGCGGGCGGTAATAAAGGGCCGTTGTTCCCGCACGGCCACAAACCACTGCCGGTTCAAATCCTCGGCTTCGGCGGACAGGAGTCCCATGCGGACGTTGATGCCCTCATTGTGCAGAATTTCCGCCCCGCCGGCGGCAGGCAGGTGGGGGTCCCTGACGGCGAAGACCACATTGCCAATGCCGGCTTCAAGAATCGCCTGGGTGCACGGGCCCGTGCGTCCCACATGGTTGCACGGTTCAAGGGTGACAATGAGCGTTGCCGCTGACAGGTCGCGCTTGACGCCGGTGCCCAACAGGCGGTTGATGACATCCGTTTCGGCGTGGAGGGTGCCAGCCCCTCGATGGTGGCCGATCGCCAGGAAAGTGCCGTCGGCGTCGATAATGACGGCCCCGACCAGCGGGTTGGCACTGCGGACGCCCTGCTTGGCGGCGGACAGGGCTGTTTCCATGCCGAGGATCTCGGCCGAGGTGAAGTTCCCGGAGTCATGGCCGAAGGGGACGGAGTTCATGAAGCCGGGATCCATGGAGCTGAAATTCACAGTTTTGCCTCTCGATTGGCCACAGTATTGCCGTGTGTGTTGTCCTCAGTATTGCCTTCAGAGTCGCCTTCAGTGTTGCCCAAGGTGTTGCCGACCGTGATGTCGGGGAAAGTGGTGTCGACGGACACTGTGCGTGCCAAGGCATCGCTGTTGCACCGTACCTTCCACCATACGAAGAATCCTGCCAGGGTGAAGGCACCGTAGAAAATGTACATGAAGGCCGAGGCGTAGTAGCCGGCGCTGAACAGCAGCGGCACACCCACCAGGTCCACAGCGACCCAGATCAGCCAGAATTCCACCCACGCCTTGGCCATGCCGTACGTGGCAAGCAGCGAACCCATGAAAATCCAGGCGTCGGCCCAAACCGGTTCGTAGGATCCCATGGCGCGGAAGATCGGGGTGAGGACCACGGTACCGCCCACGATGGCTGCCAGCAGGAGCCAGCGCACCCGGGCTCCAGCCCAGCGCGGCTCAACCGCTTCGCCCACATGGGTGCCGACGTCGTTCTTGGGGTGCCGTGTCTGGTTCCACCGGTTCCAGCCATAAATGGAGACGGCAATGAACATGATTTGGCGCCCGGCCTGGCCGAGCAGGTTCACGTGGTCGGCCGAACCGAAAACGGAGCCCATGAAGACGGTGAAGAGCAGCAGGTTGCCGACGATGCCCACCGGCCAGGCCCAGATTTTACGGCGCATGCCGCCGAGGGCGCTGGCCAGCCCAAAAAGATTTCCTATGACTTCGCGCCATAAAAGGAATCCACCACCGGCGAATTCCAGTTTGGCGTCAAAGAGCCATCGCAGAACGTCCATCGTTACCTTTGCCCTTTCGAGACCGCGATGGCTCCGGGGGTAACGTACAGCGGCGCGCAGGGTGCAAGAAATGGCAGGGATGCAAAAATGCTGCTGCCACACCCCTGACCTGGCGGCCAAGACTGTTCGTGCTTCTCCCATCCAGACTTTAACTGTCGGTTCCGGAATTTCACCAGATCAACCGAGCGCTGCTTGGCTGTTGCCAGCCTGCTGCGCGCGGGTCGCGGACTATAACCGCCGGTTCGGAATTACACCGACCCCGGAGCACGTAATACTTTGTTTTGGTCCCGACGAATGCCGGAACCACTTTCATTATGACACCTTTGGCGCGCCAAGCTAAATGTTGCCGTGCCGCACCGCCAAATGTCGTGGTCGGACCCGGCTAGACGTCGCGGTGCTGGTGCGCGTCGCCAAAAGCGAGCCGGCCCTTCGCCCGCAGCGCGTCGATGGCGTCGGCCGGCGAGGACTTGCCGTACACGGCCGATCCGGCCACGAAAACGTTGGCCCCCGCCTCGGCGGCACGGGTGATGGTTTCCTCCGTGACGCCGCCGTCCACCTGCAGGGCCACATTGATGCCGCTGCCTTCAATGGCGGCGCGGGCGCGGCGAATCTTGGGCAGCGTCAAGTCGAGGAACGCCTGGCCGCCAAAGCCCGGTTCCACGGTCATGATCAACAGCATGTCCAACTCGGGAAGCATGTCCAAGTACGGCTCCACGGGCGTGGCCGGGCGCAGGGCCATGCCTGCCTTGGCGCCCCGGGCGCGCAGTTCCCTGGCCAGCTTGATCGGTGCGTCGGAGGCCTCCACGTGGAACGTCACCGATGCCAGGCCGGCGTCGGCGTACAGCGGCGCCCAGCGGTCGACGTCGGCAATCATCAGGTGGGCGTCCAAGGGCACCGAACTGACCTGCTGAATCCGCTCCACCACCGGCAGCCCGATAGTCAGGTTGGGCACGAAGTGGTTGTCCATGACATCAACGTGCACGGCATCGGCGTTGGCAATGCGCGCCAGTTCGGCTTCGAGGTTGACGAAGTCCGCGGACAGGATGCTGGGGTTGATGCAACAGGCAAGCGAAGAGCTGGTCATGAATGAACCTCATCTTTATGCTGGTGGTGGGGCTTGATTCTCACGGATTAGTTCTTGCGGATCAGCGCAAGGAACATGGCGTCGCTTTGGTGGATGTGCGGCCACAGCTGCGCCATTTTCCGGTGTTCGGGAATGCTCGAGGCGGGGTTGCCGGCCTGCAGCTCGCCGCTGAGGCTGACGGAGTCAAGGGTGCTGCCGGCGTCGAGCAGTTCAACGTCGTCCCGCTTGCGCAGGGCGTCGTCGACGACGGCGATGGTCTCGGCCACGTGGGGTGAGCACGTCACATACGCCACGACTCCCCCGGGCTTGACGGCGGCCAGGGCAGAGTCGAGCAGCTCGCGCTGCAACCGGCCCAGCTCGCCCACGTCGGAGAGCTGGCGGCGCCAGCGCGATTCCGGGCGGCGGCGCAATGCGCCCAGGCCCGTGCAGGGTGCATCGACCAAAATCCTGTCGAAGGCGTCGGGGTGCTCGCGGCCAATGTCGCGGCCGTCGCCGGTGCGTACCGTCCAGGTGTCTTCCGGCACGGCGCCGAGGGCCTGCGAGACCAGCTTGGCACGGTGGGCGGAGGGCTCGTTGGCAAGAATCCAGGCGCCCTTTTCAGCAGCCAAGGCAGCCAGCAGGGCGGCCTTGCCGCCGGGGCCGGCACACATATCAAGCCAGCGCTCCTCGCCGTCGTTCTGTTCAGTGGCACCCAAATCGGTGGCAATCTCGACGGCGGCCAGGGCGCGGGCCACCAGCTGCGAACCGGCGTCCTGCACACGGACTGAACCTTCGCGCACGCTCTCCAGCCGGCTCAGGTCTCCGCCGGAGGACAGCGCGGAGTCAGCCACGAGTTCCCCGGGCGTGAAGCCCGCATCGAAGGCTTCGGACAAGTCTCCCAGGCCCGGCAGCGCCACGAGATTGACCACGGGGGCGGCGTTGTCGGCTTCGAGCAGGGCCGTGATTTCGGAAACGTCGCGGCCGTGGGCCACGAGCGCCTGGCGCATGGCTCGCACAATCCACTCGGGGTGCGAGTGCTCGATCGAGGCGATTTTCACTTCGTCGCTCAGGCCCTCCGTCAGCTCCTCGAGCCACTGCGGCAATTCCTTGACCGCAACTTTGCGCAGCACGGCGTTGACAAGACCCGAAGGGCCGGCGCCAATGACGGCACGGGCCAAGCCCACCGTCTGGTCCAGTGCGGCGTGGGTGGGCACGCGCATGGCCATCAGCTGGTGGGCGCCGATGCGCAACGCGTCAAGGATGGCGGGGTCCAGCTCGCTGAGCGGGCGGTCCACGCACTTGGCCAGGATGGCGTCGTAGGTGCCTTGGGCGCGCAGCGCGCCGTAGGTCAATTCGGTGGCGAAGCCGGCATCGCGGCGATCCAGGCCGTGCCGGCGGATGCGGGTGGGAAGCACCAGGTTGGCGTAGGCGTCGTCGGCCGAGACGGCGCGCAAAACTTCAAAGGCCACCAGGCGTGCGGGGTCGGCGATGCGGGTGCGCTGCCCGGGGGCCGTGTCCGTCCGGTTCGCTCCGGTGCTTCGATTGCGTTCGCGCCCCGAGGCGTCCCTGCGCTTGACACCGCCGGAGTGCTCCGGCCGCCCCTGCTGGTCCCGGTGGCTCGAACGTCCGCCTTGCTCGCTGGTCATCCAAACACCACATCTTCCTTGTTGGCCAGGCCGCGGGCCCAGTCCGTTGCTTTCATAAGTTTTTTGCCGGCAGGCTGGACCTCCGCCAGTTCCACCGCATGCGATCCCGTGCCCACCAGGACGGTCTTTCCCTCGATGCGGAGCCGGGCCGGTGCCAGGTCCGTGACATCGGTCCGCAATAGCACCGGGCCCAGCTTGAAGAGTTGCCCCTCCAGCATGGTCCATGCGCCGGGTTCGGTGGTGACCCCGCGGATGCGCCGCGATATGGCCAGTGCCGGGCTGTCCCACTGCACGTGGCCGTCCTCGAGCGTCAGTTTGGGGGCCAGGGAAATCTCCCCTTGCTGCGGGACTCCGCCGAGAGCCCCGGCGGCCAGGCCGTCAATGGTCTGCACCAACAACATGGCACCGCTGTGGGAGAGCCGCTCAAGCAGCACCGCGCTGGTGTCGGAGGGGCGGATGGACTCAGTCACGGTGCCAAAGACCGGTCCGGTGTCGAGGCCCTTTTCCAGCAGGAACGTGGACGCCCCGGTGATCTCGTCTCCGTTGATCACCGAATGCTGCACGGGGGCTGCGCCGCGCCAGGCCGGCAGCAGCGAGAAGTGCAAGTTGATCCAGCCGTGCGCCGGAATTCCGAGCGCACTTTCCGGCACCAGCGCCCCGTAGGCGACGATCGCCGCGACGTCGGGTGACGCGGCAGCAATGGCGGCGGCAGCCTCGGCGTCGACCTTGTTGGCCTTGATGACCGGCAGGCCCAGCTCGGCGGCACGGGCGGCAACGGGCGACGGCGTGAGGACCCGTTTGCGGCCCAGCGGCGCGTCGGGGCGGGTCAGGACGGCGACAATCTCGTGTCCGGCCGCGCGCAAGGCTTCAAGGGAGGGCAGCGCCACCGCTGGTGTTCCGGCAAACAAGACCCTCATTGGGCGGCCCCGGCACCAAAGGCCGAGCCCACGGTGCGGGCCCGCTTGGCCACGGTCCCGGCCGTCACGTCGTGGTAGTTGGCCATGCGGATGGCGCGCAGGGCTTCCTTGCGGTCCTCGCCCTCCAGCCGGTCAACATAGAGTTTGCCGTTCAGATGGTCGGTTTCGTGCTGGAAGCACTTGGCCAAGGTGCCGGTGGCTTCCAGGTCGATGGGGGCGCCGTGCATGTCGACGCCGGTAATCCGCACCCACCGGTAACGGGCCAGGGTGAAACCCATGCCGGGCACCGACAGGCAGCCCTCGGGCTCGGCCGGGGCAAAGTCGTCGCTGGCCACCAGGATGGGGTTGACGATGTGCCCTTCCGCCCCGTCCACTGAATACGTGAAGAGGCGCTTGTTCACGCCAATTTGGGGTCCTGCCAGGCCGGCACCGCGAACATCGAGCATGGTTTCGTGCATGTCCTCAATGAGCTTGGCCAGCTCAGGCCCAAAAACCGTCACGTCCTCGGCGACGGTTCTCAGGACAGGGTCGCCAATAATGCGAATGCTCAGGATGGCCATGGGTGGGCACCTCACTTTGATGTTGTTGCACGAGTGTCATTGCTCAGGTGGTGCTGCGGACCGGTTTCGGCGCGCGGGAGAGCTGGTGCCTCAAGTCTAGTTGGCTGCCGGGGCCGGCGGTGGCGAAATGTCCAGCAACGGCGTGCCTGCGGATGAGGCATCCAATGAGGTTTGCCACACCCGTCGCAGCGACGCGAACTTGAACCAGTGCGCCTTCAAGACCTCCGGGTTGGCCCGAAGCGTGCGCACCTCCGTCTCGCCGATGGCAACACCGAGCAGGATCGGGTCTTGGCCGTACTTCCATGCCTCCCAAGTGCCTGCTGCTTCATCGATGATGGATTCCTCCGCCTTCATCCCGGCCACGAGCTGCATGACCACCTTCGCATCAAGACTTTTTACCTGACCATTGCGGTCCGTGCCCTTCGTCTTGTAGTCGATGATGCACAGCTTCCCACCGATGGTGGCCACCAGGTCCAGGGTGCCGGCGTAGCCCAGGGATTCATTCCACACGGTAATTTCCGGGGCCAACGGCTGCACGTTGTACTCCTGCCACCACGCGTCAAAGCGCAACGCGAAGTCGCCTTCGCCGTTTTCGGCAAGGGCGTCCTTGGCTTCCGCCAGCTGGTGCGGGCGGTCCAGCACACGAAGTGCCACCTGCTCGCAGTAGTTGTGCACCCTGTCGCCGCGGGCAGCTGCGGCATCGCGGAACTGTTCTGCAGCGTTGGAGCTGTCGCGCACCACGGTGCGCAATTGTCCGGGATTGCCAATGCTGGCGCCCAGGTCCGGGTGCTTCGCCACGGCAGTTGCTGCCATGTAGCCAATCCAGCCGTCAAGGGAGGTGGACTGTTGGCCAATGACCGTGGTGATGGAAGGGACCTTGGGCGGGTCTTGGAGGGAACGGGCGTACATGCGCCCCAATTCGGTGCTGTGTGCCAATGCTGGTGCGCTCATGCCTCTACTATTCCATTAGCTGCCAACACTCGGTGTCGGTGCGGGCAGGAAGCTGTGGATAACCAGGCCCTGGGCGGCATACGGATCACCTCGCCCCAACTGGTTTGCTCGCACGGAGTTGTGGGGCCGCCCGTTGCTACCGCTTGTCGCCGTAGTAGTCCCCGCTCCCCGCAACCTCGTGGGGCCACCCGCCGTGGTGCAGGTGATGCTCAAGAACGTCCAACAGCGGATCAACGTTGAAGGCTGAGCTGTTCACGGAGATTCCGACGCCGTCGAGCCCCCAAACATTGACCATGGGAACAACACCGTTTGTCGTGAAGGAGTATCGGCGGATGGAGTCGTAACGGATGCGCTTGATCTTGCCGAAAACACTTCGATTGACAATCTCATCCGGACCCACCAAGACGTACCAAGACGAACCAAGACGTACCAAGACGTACCAATTCTTGTAAATCAACAAGAAGACGCCGCCGAAGGCCATCATGCCCGCCCCGCTCGCCAAAGGACCAATACCAGCACTGGACTCCATGATCAGCGGGATGGAAAGCAAGAACAGCAGCGCACCCACGACCAGCAGAATCCAGCCAAAGATGGGAATGATCTTTGGTTGGCGAACGGCGCCCTTGGTGACTTTGTCCAAGTTGGGTCGGCGTTTCGCCCACATCCCAAAGCCCGTAGTAAAAACAATGCTAAAAACCGCAACACCGAGCCAGACCCACGTTTCAATCGACATGCGCTTGCGCCATCCCTGCTCGCAACGGCGGCCGGCTCCCATCGGAAAAGCAACTTACACGTTGTCACAGGGTCCGGCAGCTAATAGAAAAGGCACCCTGTCAGGGTGCCTGGTGTACTGGTGGGCGATACTGGGATCGAACCAGTGACCTCTTCCGTGTCAGGGAAGCGCGCTACCGCTGCGCCAATCGCCCGGATTCGTTGGATCAACATCCGGATTTGGAACAAGACTGCCGGAAACCTCACGGCTTCCGGCAGTCCATCCATATATATGCGAGCGGTCGACGAGATTCGAACTCGCGACATCCACCTTGGCAAGGTGGTGCTCTACCAGCTGAGCTACGACCGCATTTACTTCTTTTGCCCAACTTTCATTGGATGAATGAACAAGTTCATTCGTGGGCGATACTGGGATCGAACCAGTGACCTCTTCCGTGTCAGGGAAGCGCGCTACCGCTGCGCCAATCGCCCAAATGCATTCCGCTGTACTCTACAGCAAAATACTTTGGATCAGCCTAATGGAGGTGGGAACGGGATTCGAACCCGTGTGCACGGATTTGCAGTCCGTTGCCTCGCCTCTCGGCCACCCCACCGTGAAAACTGAACGGTGTCTTGCGAGCGGTTGACGAGATTCGAACTCGCGACATCCACCTTGGCAAGGTGGTGCTCTACCAGCTGAGCTACAACCGCAGTGAGTAACATTTTCTTACCGCTTGCGTTTCCGCTTCGGTAGTCCGTGTTGCTGCGGTGAAAACAATACCCGAGCTTTTTCCCAAACACCAAATCGGCCCGCTCCCGGTTTCGCTTCCCAAGCCGGCGAGGTGCCTGCATCGTTGAATTGGCGGGGATTTCGCGTTTCCATTCGAATTACATGCATGTCATTCAATGCCCCCATTTGGGCCCGATTTGTTTCGATTTCGACGTTTTCGAGCAGAAACAATCCTGAGGTGCTCGTCACATTCACTCTTTTCCGGGCACGACGCCGGACACTCCCCTGTGCGTTTCGGGCGCCTTGGGTGCCAGCTGGTTCTTGGCACAACACTCTTGGCACAACACTGCCGGTGGCGCCCCATCCCCGGACACCACCATGCGGTCCGTTGCACAAGGAGGCGTTCGAACATGGACGATTATGAGTGCGCAGCAGTTTGGGCTATTGTTTTGAACGCACCAAGGAACGCGCACAACCCGCTTGACGGGCTGTGAAGGCGACTTTGGGCGATTGGCGCAGTGGTAGCGCGCTTCGTTCACACCGAAGAGGTCACTGGTTCGAACCCAGTATCGCCCACGATCAAAAAGCCCCTCCCACCAGCAGAAACGCTGGCCGGAGGGGCTTTTTCGCGCCGTCGGGCCACCACCCGCGTTGCCGGCGCGTGCACGGCAACGCGGGCACGTCGACACCCCTCAAGACGCTAAGTAAGGTTGTGCCAGTGATCGACGGACAGAGTACCCAGCAATACATTCCCGATCCGCGTCGCTGGCGGATCCTTACGGTTCTCGCTGTCACGCTCTTTATGTCCTTGATCGACGTCAGCATCGTCACCGTGGCGCTGCCATCAATCCAGACAGGGCTGGAAGCATCCACATCGGAGTTGCAGTGGGTGCTTTCCGGATATGCGCTCACCTTCGGCATCGGCCTCGTCTCGGCAGGCCGGGCAGGTGACCTCTTTGGGCGCGGACCCTTGTTCATCATCGGCGTTGCACTGTTCACAATTACTTCCGCCGCCGCAGGATTCGCCCCTGATGCACTCTGGCTGAACATCTCACGGGCGTTGCAGGGCATCGCGGCGGGCCTGTTCAACCCGCAGATGATCGGGATGATTCAGCAGTACTTCCGGGGCGCCGAGCGGGGGCGGGCCTTCGGTGTCTTCGGCGGTGTGGTGGGTGTCTCGGTGGCGGCGGGGCCGTTGCTCGGCGGCCTCCTGATTCACGCAGCCGGGGTGCAGGAGGGCTGGCGGTGGGTGTTCTTCGTGAATCTTCCGGTGGGTATTCTTGCCATCGTCCTTGCATTTTTGTGGCTTCCCAAACCATTGCTCAACAGCAGGCAGGGCCAAGGGCTGGCTGTTCCCGGCGTGCCGAAGCAGAGCAGGGACTTGGACATGGTGGGCGCGGTCCTTCTGGGGCTTGCAGTGGTTGCTGTGCTCTTCCCCTTCCTGGAGTCAAGGGAATCAGCGCTGGTCTGGGCAGTTCTCCCCTTCGGGGGCGTCCTGCTGGCAGTGTGGCTGTGGTGGGAGCGTCGTTACAAGCGCCTCGGCAAGAGCCCAATGGTTGATCTCGGGATCTTTCAGGTGAAGAGCTTCGCCAATGGAACTCTGCTGGTGGGCCTGTACTTTCTGGGCATGACAAGCATCTGGGTGCTGATTGCGCTGTACTTCCAGGATGGGCTGGGCCACAGCGCCCTGGCGACCGGGATGGTAGGGCTGCCCAGTGCCATCGCCTCGGGCATAGCGGCGTTGTGGGGCGGGCGCAAAGTTGCCGAGTACGGTCGCAAGGTCGTCGTCGGTGGGCTGTATTTTGGCTTGTTCGGACTCGCTACCAGCATCCTGGTGGTGTGGCTTCAAGCAATCGGCGCCGCCAGTGAATGGTGGCTGCTGCTGAGCCTGACGTTCGTCGGGGTGTCGCAAGGGGCTGTGATCAGCCCCAACCAGACGCTCACCCTGGCCGAGGTGCCGCTGGAGTACGCGGGCAGCTCGGGCGGGATCATGCAGACCGGCCAGCGCATCGGAACCTCGGTGGGCATCGCCTTGATCACTGCAGTGGCTTTCACGGTGTTGGGATTCAGCAACTGGTCGATGGCGTTTATCGCAGGGCTGACCACGATCTTCATCTTGGTGGTCCTCACGCTGGTTGTGGGCTATGCGGACCTGCGCTCGCGTCGAGCAGGCGAGTAGCTGGCAAACCGCTGCCATGACAGCGCCTGACGGAAAAAGTCAGTGGGCCAGTTTCAGGCCCACAATGCAGCCCACCAGGCCCAGCAGCAACAGGATCTTCACCAGCGAAACGGCCTCGGTGCCCGTGAGCATGGCATAGCTGACCGTCAGGGCAGCGCCAATGCCCACCCAAACCGCGTAGGAGGTCCCCACTGGAAGCGTGCGCATGGCCCAGGCCAGTCCGAACATGCTGACGACAACGGCAACAACAAAGACAATACTGGGACCTATTTTGGAAAAGCCTTCACTTTTTCCCAGCGCAGTGGCCCACACGGCCTCCAGCAATCCCGAAACAACCAAAACAACCCACGCCATGAAAAGCATCTCCTCGGCGCCGTCTTGTCGCTGTCCGGGTACGGCGCACCTCGTCCGGGTGCCTAGTGGCTCAAACCAGTGTGCCACATGGCAACGATTCGTTCCGGATTCCAGCAAAATTTCCCTTGACAAAGCGCAGGCGGGAACTAGGCTAAGAAAAGTTGGGGCGCAAGGACCCCATGAGCGAAGGGAGGTGCCTGTTGTCTATTTTTGACGATGTCAAGGGCAAGGCCGAAGGATTGGTCAACAAACATGGAGACGCCATCAAACGTGGCGTCGAAAAGTCCGGCGACTGGGTCGATGGGAAAACTGGTGACAAGTACAAGGACCAGATTGACTCCGCCCAAAAGGCAACTTCCGACTATGTAGACGGTTCAGCCAAGGCAGACGGCCAACCCAATGTAGACGGTTCAGCCAAGTAGCTGGTCCTTCGCTCGTGTCCAGAGCGTCAAAGAGGGCGCCGGTCCCGTCGTGACGACGGCACCGGCGCCTTTTGGCGTTAAAACACTTTTGGCGTTAAAACACTTTTGGCATTGACATAGGTACGGGAGTGGATCCTGCACGGGCCCCGCGGACGCCCTCAGCTGCCGTGCCCCGTCAGCTCACGGGTTGGGGAACTGTGGCCTCCTGGGCTTCACGGGCCAGAGCTGTCAGGCGCGACACCGCGCGGAAGTACTTCTTCTGGTAGCCGCCTGTCATCATCTCTTCGGTGAACAGTTGGTCCAGCGGTGCCCCGCTGGCCAGGATTGGCACGTCCCTGTCGTAGAGCCTGTCGGCCAGCACTACAAAGCGCAGTGCAACCGATTGTTCGGTAATGGTGGCCACATTGCGCCACACCACGGCATCGATGCCGTCAAGCAGCTGCCTGTATCTGGAGGGGTGGACGCCTGCCAAATGGTCCACCAGCGTGCCAAAGTCGTCCACAGCCACGGTGCGGTCCCCGAAATCGGCGCGCATGCGCGCATCAAGCTCACTGTTGGCCACCGGATTGGGCGGGGTGGGCAGTCCGCGGTGGCGGAAGTCTTCGCCGTCGATGTGCAGGATCTCGAACTGGTCGGCCAGGACCTGGATTTCCCGCTGGAAGTCGACGGCGGCGAACCGTCCGTCGCCCAGTGAACCGGGCAGCGTGTTGGAGGTCGCTGCCAGCTTCACGCCGGCGTCGGCCAGTTCACGCATCAATCGCGACATCAGCACCGTGTCGCCGGGATCGTCAAGTTCAAACTCGTCAATGCACACCAGTTTGTACTGGCTCAGCGCCTCGACCGTCTTGCGGAAGGACAGCGCGCCCACCAAGTTGGTGTACTCCACAAAAGTGCCAATGGCCTTGGGCCCCTCAACTTCGTGCCACAGGGAAGAGAGCAGGTGGGTCTTGCCCACGCCAAAGCCGCCGTCGAGGTAGACACCGGCGCGCTTGCCCGCACCCTTGGCCCCGGATCCCTTGCCGCTTCCCTTGGATTTGCCGCCAAAGAGCTTGCGCAGGCCGCCGGCCGGTTTCCCCGCCGTGCCGGTGGCGAATTCCTGCAGCAACGTCACCGCTTGGGACTGCGAGGGCTGGTTGGGGTCCGGGCGGTACGTGTCAAAGGAAACTTTGCCAAAGCGCGGGGACGGGACAAAACCCTGCAACAGTTCCGCGACCGAGACAGCCGGACGGCGGGTGGATAGTTGCTCAACGTGTACCAAGAATGATTCCGATCATAAAGATTCTTCCGACAGTGCATGCCGGACACGACACACGGCTCATGGATACAAGAATACCCACGGCATATTGCGTTGCGTTAACGGCCAAGGAAGTAAACGGCGGGGCAACTCGTTACGCTGATAGTAGGGAATAGCTGCCGCACCCAAGATTTTCGCGGCGGAACGCTAATCTGCACCTCACGGCCACGGAACGGTCCCGGAAATACCTTCGGCGGCCCCGGCCTGAGCAGTTATAAGAGAAAGGGCACCATGCCTGTTGCAGTTGAATCGAATGAGAAGTTCGCAGCCTACGCCCACCCGGAGCGGCTTGTGTCCACCGAGTGGCTCGCCGAGGCCATTGCCGGCGGGGCCACTGCCAACGGCGGCCTTGTGGTCGTGGAGTCCGACGAGGACGTGCTGCTGTACGAAACCGGGCACATCCCCGGAGCAGTCAAGATTGACTGGCACACGGACCTGAACGACGACGTCACCCGGGACTACATTGACGGCGCCGCTTTCGCCCTGCTCGCCACGGCCAAGGGCATCTCCCGCGACACCACAGTTGTGGTCTATGGCGACAAGTCCAATTGGTGGGCCGCTTACGCCCTGTGGGTCTTTACCTTGTTCGGCCACGAAGATGTTCGCCTGCTCGACGGCGGCCGCGACAAGTGGATTGCCGAGGGCCGCGAGATGACCACCGACGCCACCGCCGTCACCGCGTCCGCAGGCTACCCGGTGGTGGAGCGCAACGACGCCCCCATCCGCGCCTACAAGGAAGACGTCCTGGCCCACTTGGGCAAGAACCCGCTGATCGATGTCCGTTCCACCGAGGAATACACCGGTGAACGCACCCACATGCCTGCCTACCCGCAGGAAGGCACCTTGCGTGGCGGCCACATCCCCACGGCTGCCTCCATCCCGTGGGCCCGTGCCGCGGCCGAAGACGGCACCTACCGCTCACGCGAAGAGCTCGAGGCCCTGTACCTCGGCGAAGCCGGACTGGCGGCAGGGGACGACGTCGTGGCCTACTGCCGCATTGGCGAGCGATCCAGCCACACCTGGTTCGCGCTGAAGTACCTGCTGGGCTTCGACACGGTCCGCAACTACGACGGCTCCTGGACCGAATGGGGCAACGCCGTGCGTGTTCCCATCGCCGTGGGCACCGAACGCGGCGAACTGCCCGCAAAGAACTAGTCCCCACGCCCTCCCAAAGTTCAGCCGCTGGCGCGTCTGGACTTTGGGCCCCTCGGGCGCGTGGGCCCATACGCTTCCGGGACCAACTTTCCTCTGTTTCACCTTCCACCGAAAAGAAACGTACGCTTTAGTCGATGACTACTTCACAAGCACTTCCCCCCGCACTGGCTGAGATCGTCGAGGATTTCCAGGAACTGGAAGAACGCGACCGCCTGACGCTGCTGCTGGAATTTTCCCGTTCCCTGCCGGCCCTGCCTGAGCGCCTCACAAATCACCCGGAGTTGCTCGAGCAGGTCCTGGAATGCCAGTCGCCGTTGTTTTTGACAGTCGAGTCGGAAAAGACACCGAACGGCGATGTCGTCAGGTTGTTCTTCCAGGCTCCCCCCGAAGCACCCACCACGCGCGGTTTTGCGTCGGTGCTGTTTGAAGGCCTCGACGGATTGACAGCCGAAGAAATCCTTGCCGTACCCGACGACATGCCGGACCAGCTGGGCCTGACCCGTGCCATCTCCCCGCTGCGCATGCGCGGCATGAGCGCCATGCTGGGCCGCGTCAAGCGGAAGATCAACGGCGGACTCCGCCCCGCTGCCTGACTGCTTCCATGGCCAAACGACAAGCAGCGGGTGCAAGCACGCCGGCAACTGTTGCGCTGACGGCCGCCAACGTGGCCTTTATACCCCACAGCTATGCCCACAACCCGGCCGCCACCAGCTATGGCATGGAGGCAGCCACGGTTCTTGGCATTGCCCCGGAACGCGTTTTCAAGACGCTGATGGCAGACGTCGGGGGCGCCTTGGCGGTGGCGATCGTGCCCGTCAACGGCACCCTAGACCTGAAAGCCCTCGCCCACGCGCTTGGCCACAAAAAGGCCGTGATGGCCGACCCTGCCTTGGCACAGCGACGCACCGGCTACGTGCTCGGCGGCATCTCCCCGCTCGGCCAGCGCCAGCAGTCCCCCACCGTCCTTGATGCATCGGCTCTTGCACATGAGAGCATCTTCGTCTCGGGCGGACGCCGGGGATTCGACGTCGAGCTCTCCCCCGGAGACCTCATCACCTTGACCCATGCCATGACTGCGCAGATCGGCCACCCTGCCTGAGCAGACCTGCCTCGCAGCAGCCATGGATCCCAGTGTGCGATTCGTGGTCGGCGGGAACATGGAGGCCGGCCATCGTCGCCCCGGGACAATACGTGCTGGGAAATAGGCCACCCCCAACCGTTTCAGTGTCACCGGGATGTACTCGTTCCGTGCCTCCAGATCCGCCCGGGTAGCGAACACCTCAACGACGGCCCGCACCGTAGCTTTCAAGGCACTGCTCGTCCTCCCCGATGGGGTCCAGCAACCTATTCTGGTAGCCGCCGGACAAAGGCCCTGGGCTGGTTCCAACAAGTTATAGGCGAATAACAAACGCGGCCGGAACAATCGGCGGCGCGGTGATGGGAAGATTCTTGATGGAAATGCATCGCGGCCTCGCCGAGAGCGTCCACCGTCAAACGGCCGCCGACCCCGGCGATTGGGAAGCCACCTATCGGCAGATGGTGCTGTACGACCTCGCAGCTGACGTTGAACTTGGGTTCTTCCTGGCCTACTACCGCAATTTCGCCATCCCCGGCATCGCTGCAACCTTGCACCGGAACGGCGAGATCATCCAGCGCCCCGTGAAGCGCACGTTCGACACCGCCATTGTGACCTATGAACTCATCGCCTGTGGCCTCAACAGCGAACGCGGGCGCCACATGATCCGGCTGCTCAACCGCGTCCACCGCCACGTCCCCGGCAGCAACGACGACTTCCTCTACGTCCTGCTCACGCTCCTCGACGTCCCGATCCGCTGGGCCCGCGGTCACGCTTGGCGCGCCCCGACGCTGGCAGAGGAGGCTGCAGCAACGCGCTTTTATCAAGAGCTGGGGGCCCGCATGAACATCGCCGCCATCCCCGCGACGTTGACGGAAGCGGAGCGGTTCTTCGACCACTACGAGCGTGTTGACATCGCCCACTCTCCCGCCGGCGTCCAACTGATGGCCGGCACCGTCCAAGTTCTCAAGTCCAGACTCCCTGCGCTAGCCAGACCGGTTGCCAGGACCATGCTTTCTGCCATGTTCGACGACGACCGCCTCACCGACGCACTCGGCCTCCACCGCGCCAACAGGGCTTCCAAGGCAGCCCTGCGCATGGTTCTGGAGACACGCAACGCAATCCACCGCCGTCGTCCGCTAGTCACCAGGGCGCACTTTGTGCCCGGCGAGGAAGTATCCGGCCCGCACCCCACCGGCTACCGCCTTGCAGATATAGGGCCGGAAAACATCATGAAGCCAACCAGCCGTCCGAATCATGGGCCGTCGTGATGTCATTTCTGCGCCAACGCGAACGCTCCGCGTGTGAGCGAGGCCAATTCGCTTGCGGCGGCTCCGGCGTTGATCGCGTTCTTGGGGTTGGCTGTCATCATTGCCGTCACGAAAGTTCGGCCCTGTGCGTTGGTTGCCTTCCAGCCCAGCGACAGGACTCCCTGTTCCGCGCCGCCCTTGAACCACACTGAGGGCCACGACTTCGGATCAAGGCCCAGACCGCCGTCACTGGTTGACATGATGGTGCAGATCGGTTCAAGGCCCGGCTTGGAAGCAAGCGAGTCCAGCGCTGCAAAAGCCTTGCACAAGTCCTGGGGCGAGGCGAACCACTCCAGTTTTTCGATGTCGCGGGGCTCCTGCCATCCTGTGATCTTGCTGCGCGGGACGGGGTCGATCGTTGCGCTCAAGTACTGTGAACGTTCCTCGGGGCTGAGCTGGAGGTAGGCGTCGGCGTATTTGGGGTAGTCGGCGCCCTTGAGCACAAACAGTTCCTTGGTGCGCAAGAACGGCACGTTTCTCTCGGCATGGGTAGAGCCGAAGGCGTGCTGGGTCGATTCGACGGCGGCCCGGCCAACAGTTTGTGCGAGCAAGTCTGCAGTGGTGTTGTCGCTGATCGAGATCATCTTGGTCGCGGCGTCGGCGATGCCGACCATGGTGCCAGCAGGCTCGTCTTGCAACACTCCGGTCGGCAGGCTCTTGACCTGTTCGGTGATCTCCAGCTGTTGGTCCCATTTCAGCTCGCCTGCATCAATCTGGTGGGCGACCGCGCCCAAGACGTACACCTTGAACATCGATCCCGTGGGGCGTGTTTGCCGCTCATTCAGTGCGTGGACCGGTGTGCAACTGCCGTCCTTCTCAACCTCGGCACTCAGCATGCCGACCTGCGGCGCGAGAGCGGCAAGCCGCTGGTCCACCGCACCCCACGAAGTGGGTGTGCCAGTGGTTGTGGGTACCGGCTTGAACAACAGTCCCTGAATCTTCCCGTCTGCCTGCGTTGACAGACTGACTTGCAATGGTCCCTGGCTGCTGCTGACGGTCCCGATAAGTGCCGACGGCGTGCTGGACTCGATTGACGTCAGCACCAGACCTCCCTCGGGAGTCAGCGAGGACAGAACTTCGTTGAGCTTCTCCGGGGCACCTCATTAAAGAAATCAGTGTTTAGGTGTTCGGTCACGACCTGCGCGTCAATGGGCAGGCTCTTGGTTGCATCCAACAACCATGAAAGCTGCTTGCCGGCTGCAGTGTCAGGCACCTCCGTCGACGGTGACGAAGGCGACGGGGTGCTGGCAGTGGTTCCGGCGGCGCTGCTGGCAGGGTTCCGGTTGGGCTACCGGTCGGGGTGCTCGCGCTGCTGGTCCCCGGGGTGTCCGGCGGAGTGGCGCTGGACGAACACGCCACCAGTCCCATGCTCACACCGGGCACGGCAACTGCCAGTCGAGCAGCGCCGGTGGACCGTCTCTTCGAGCGCGTGCTCGACGTTTCCGGGGGTTTGCAGACACGATTGCCACGTCCTTTTCAATTCGGGAAGTCCCCGTCACCCTGATGGCTGTCTGTGTTGCGTTGCCACTTCAGCGTAACGCCGCCCCCCACTGGCTGCCGTCGTGACGGTCCCACGACAGCTGCAGTCCACACCTGCGAACCGGACGCTATTCCCGCGGCAGGCCGCGCCTGCCCAAGCGCGGCCGCAGCCAAGCCTCCACGACGTTCTCCCACCGCACCGGGTCCACATTCCATTCCTTGGTGTGCCGGGCCTTGCTGAACGGTTCAAAGGTGACCATCTCGGGATTGCGTTTGGCCAGTTCCGCTGTGGGCTCATAGGGAACAAAGTCGTCGTCGATGCTGTGCAGGATCAACGACGGCGTCCGCAGCTCGACGGCCCGGCTCACCCAGTCCATGCTCTTGAAATTCACCGGAGCTGCGAGCCCCGTAATCCGCTGGCCCAGCGGGTGCGTGAGCATGAGCTGGCCATAGCGGCCAATGTAGTCGGGCAACTTGTTCAGCTTTGCCTGGTGGGCCAGCACATTGACCCAGTTGATGACGGGCGCATCCAACACCATCGCCAGTACGTGCTTCCGGTTGCGGGCAAGGTCGGCTGTCTGCAGGCTGATGGCCCCGCCCATCGAGTTGCCAAACAGCACCACGTCCTTGGCGCCGCGGGAAAGGGCAAAGTCAATGGCCGCTTCCACGTCCGCCCACTCGGTGACCCCGAGCCCGTATCGGCCGTCGGGCGCGGCGGGAGCATCGCCGTCGTTCCTGTAGGACATCAGCAGCGCGTTCATGCCCAGGCGGTGCGCGGTGGGTACTGCGCGCAGTCCTTCGTTGCGGGTGGCGCCGCGGCCGTGGACCATGATGGCCCACGTGGGGCCGGGATTCGGTGCGGGCAACAGCCAGGCGGGTGCCCGGCCCACGGGCAGCTCCAAGGTCACGTCCTCGTAGGGCAGGCCGGCTTCATCGGGATTCGCGTGCAGGTTTCCGGACCACGAGCCGGAGGTGGCAGTGCGCAAGTCCCCGCCGTGGACCGCCAGGACTTCGCGGGTGACGCTGCCTTCCCTCGGCACGTAGGAGAGGATGGGCCCGATGATGGCGTGGGCGCGGCTGCCGTTGAAGTACAGGCCGTACGTACCTTCGATGACGGTGTCGGCGGTGGCTTCCAGCACCACCTGGAGCTTGGGACCGTCGGCGATGACGGCCAAAATGGCGAGGTCGTCGACGCGTTGTTTTTCCGGGGTGACCACCCTCCGGGCGAAGTATGCCGCCAATCCAGCGGTGGCTGTCACCACCGCAAGCGAACCCGCTCCTGCTGCTGCGGCGCCCAAGGCACCCCACTTGAGCCATGCACTTGACTGTTGATCCGAGGTAGCCATGCCTCCATTCTGCCCATCGGTGTGTGGTCGCGTCGAGCGGCGCACCGGGGCATGGGCAAGTTTCTTCGAACACCCCTGCCGTGCCGCAAAGAATCCCGGGGCGATGGCGCCTATGCTGGAGCAATGAGCGACGCCATCATCATTTTGACCGAAGAAACGCTAACCGCCGTCGACGTGGCAAACATCACCGACCTCTATGGCCCCGACGACGACATTGAGCTTGTCCTGCTGGTTCCGGCCGACACGAAACGCAACCTCTTTGTCGACGTCATTGACCAGTTGACGATGCTTGACATCCCGGGCGTGCTGCGTGAATTCCGGGAGCGGCCCGACGCCAAGACGGTCCAGGCAGAGGCGAGCGAGATTTTGGCGGGTTCCCTCGCCGTGTTGGAGGCCGTTGGAGCAAATGCCACCGGGGCCGTTGCCGAGGGCAACGCCGTTGCTTCCCTCGTGGCCAAGGTCGGAGAGACCGGGGCGCGCCAGGCAGTGGTGGTCACCCGCCCGCACGCCGTCGCCGACACCTTCCGGCAGGACTGGGCAAACCAGGCGCAGCGGAAATTGGGACTGCCGGTTTTGCACTTGTACTCTGATTCGGGATTTATTGGCGACTCCTGAACGTTGTAAAGGGCATGACAACTTCTGAAACCCCCGCCGCCCCGTCCGTGGTCAAGCCCGATTCCCAATGGCGTGAGGAGCTCAGCCGTGCCGAGTACCAGGTGCTGCGCCAAGCCGGCACCGAAAAGCCCTTCACCGGTGAATACTGGGACTCCATGCAGGAAGGCGTGTACGAGTGCCGTGCCTGCGGCGCTGAATTGTTCAGCTCCCGGGAAAAGTTCTCCTCGCACTGCGGCTGGCCGTCCTTCTTCGCGCCGCTGGCCGACGGAACCGTACGCTACCTGCACGACCACTCGATGGGCATGAAGCGCGTCGAAGTTCGCTGCACAGCCTGCGATTCCCACTTGGGCCACCTCTTTGAAGGCGAGGGCTATGACACGCCCACCGACGAGCGCTTCTGCATCAACTCCGTCTCCCTGAAACTGCGGGAAGGACCACGGGAACTGTCGCCCGAGGCTTCCACCACGGACTGAGCACGAGAGTTTCTTATGCTCAACCATCTAGGGCATTAGTTTTCCTTTCCCATTGCTACGCTCGAAAAAAGGACCTGCAGGGACCACCCGCAGGCTCAGCGCAGCAAGGAGAAACGCCATGAGCATCACCATGGAAAACACCGGCACGGCCGGCACATTCGACTACAGCACCCTGGCCGGGGACCCGGCCTGGGTGGAGTTGAAGGGCGCCGCGACGCAGCTTGCCCAACTGCAGGTCAAGGATGGCTCGGTGCCCGAGCCGTCCGACCATGCCGCGGCCACCGGCCACGTCGAGACCATCAAATCCTCCATCACGGAACTGGCCCGGCATTTCCCGCACGATCGCGCCTATTTGGAGCTCCTCACTGCCGATTTCAACAAGTGGGTTGCCGCTGGTCTGGGCGTGCCGGACTTCCTTGACTCGCTCTTGGCCTTCAACCCGCAGGAACACCGGATCAACGGGCTGGGGCATTTGGTGGTTTTCCCCATGTACACGCAAAACGGCTCCACCTCCCGCCACGTCGAAGCAGTCCTGGTAGAGGTCATTTGGCCGGAGTTCATTGGCGAGCTGGAGGCGGGGAGCTACTCCAACAAGTTGTTTGTCCCGCTGCGCTTCATCGACTTCACCCCCGGCTACGACAGCAACGCGGCCGTGCTGTTCCCGGAAAGCGTTGCCGTGCGGCAAACACCCACGTTCACTTGGGGCGCCATCTTCCAGGACCGCGAAGCCGCACGCTTCCGCCGCGTGGTCAAGGAGGCCGCCGCTGTGACCCGGTTGGATTTGCCGGAGGATGCGCTCGAGCTGTTGGACGACCAGGCCCTGACCCAGGAAACCTTTGTCATGTGGGACATGATCCACGACCGCACGCACATGCGCGGGGACCTGCCCTTTGACCCGTTCATGATCAAGCAGCGCATGCCGTACTTCCTGTATTCATTGGAGGAGCTGCGCTGCGACCTGACGGCGTACCGCGAATCCGTGGCCGTCGAGCACGATGAAGCAGCCTCCCCCGAGGCACGTCGGCACGCGAAACTGGTCCAGTACGCCGTGATCTTTGACAGGATTTTCCGCTTTGCCATCACCGGCTCGCGCGTGCGCAACTACGACGGCTTGGGCGGGCAGCTGCTGTTTGCCTGGCTGCACCAACACCGTGTGCTGCACTGGACGGACACCACCCTGACCATTGACTGGGCCGGCGTGCCGGAGGCCGTGATCGCCCTGGGCCAGGAGATTGAGGACCTGTACTGGCGCTCCATCGACCGACCCAAGTTGGCGCACTGGCTCGCCGCCTACCGCTTGGTCTCCGCCACGCTGACGCCAAACCCGGCCTCCACGTGGGCCAAGGGCCCCGGCGCCCTTCCGTTGACAGGGCCGCTGCGGGAGATCACGGACCAAGTCTTGGACGACGAATTCCCGCTCTCCATGTTCTATGAGGCCCTTTCCAAGAAGATGGCGGCAGTCATTGAATCCACCTCCGGAATCACCGGCGCCACGGCGTCCTGAGTGGGTACTGTAGGGAACATGACTGAATCACCCTTGGCGTCTCCTCCCCCTGCATCTCCACTCGTGCTGGTTGCCGGCGGCAGCAGCGCCGCCGGCATCGCCGTGGCCCGCGAGTTGCTTTCCGCTGGCATGCGAGTGCTCACCGCGGGGTCCGACGCCGGACGCATCACGGCGGCGGCCGAAGCCGCCGGCGGTGCCGTCCCCCTGGTGTGCGACCTGGCGGATCCGGCAGCTGTGGAAGAGCTGGCGCGCCGCATCCACGCCGATTTTGGGCCCCTCGACGGGCTCATCCATCTGGTGGGCGGGTGGCGCGGCGGTTCCGGCCTGGCCGGTCAAAGCGACGCCGACTGGGATTTTTTGCACACTTCGGTGCTGACCACGCTGCGCAACACCACCCGTGCCTTCCACCCCGATCTGACGGCCTCCCCCGTGGGCCGGTTGGCCATCGTCTCCTCCACCACCGTCACGGCACCCACCGCGGACAACGCCAACTATGCAAGCGTGAAGGCTGCCGCCGAAACGTGGGTGCAGGCCGTCGCCCAAGGGTTTGGAAGCAACGCAAAGAACTCCAGTGCCGCCGTCGTGCTTGTGGTGAAGGCGCTGGTGGACCCCGGCATGCGTGAACGCTCCCCCGACCGCCGCTTCCCCGGCTTCACCGACGTGGCCGAGTTGGGCCGCACGGCCACGGGGCTGTTTTCCCGTCCGGCCGGCGAGCTCAATGGCGCGCGACTGATATTGCCCACACCATCCAAGAAGCAAGGCGAACAGTGACCAACGGCAGCACCCCCACCCCACAGACCTCCACGGCACAGACCTTCCCGACCCAGGCCCCCACAGCACAGGCCTTCGCAACATTGCACGACCCGAAGCTGATCAGCTTTGCCTCGGACAATTACTCGGGCGTGCACCCGGAAGTCCTTGCCGCCTTGGCCGCGGCCAACGGCGGGCACCAGGTGGCCTACGGCGGCGACGACTACACGGCGCGCCTGCAGCAGGAGATGCGCCAGCTCTTCGGCAAGGACGTGGAAGTGTTCCCGGTCTTCAACGGCACGGGGGCGAACGTGCTGGCCCTGCAGTCGCTGCTGCCGCGTTGGGGCGCCGTGGTGTGCGCCGGCACCGCGCACATCAACATGGACGAAAACGGGGCGCCGGAGCGAGTGGGCGGCATGAAGCTGCTGCCGGTCTCCACTCTCAATGGGAAGCTCACACCAGAGCTCATCGACAAGGAGGCGTGGGGCTTCGGCGACGAGCACCGCGCCCAGCCGCTGGCCGTCTCCATCACCCAAACCACCGAGCTGGGCACCTGTTACACCCCCGCGGAAGTGCGTGCCATCTGCGACCATGCCCATTCGCTGGGCATGAAGGTGCACATGGACGGCGCCCGGCTGGCCAATGCCGCAGCCTTCCTGGGCGTGCCGGTGCGCGAGTTCACCTCCGACGCCGGCGTGGACGTGCTGTCCTTTGGCGGCACGAAGAACGGGGTCATGTTTGGCGAGGCCGTGGTGGCACTGAACCCCACGGCCACGGACGGCCTGGTCTACCTGCGCAAGATGAACATGCAGCTCGCCTCCAAAATGCGTTTCATCTCCGCCCAGCTGCTGGCGCTGCTGGCGGACGGGCTGTGGCTGCGTTCGGCCGGCCACGCCAATGCGATGGCGGCCACGCTGCGCGCCGCCGTCGAATCGCTGCCCGGCGTCCACTGCACGCAGGCCACCGAATCCAACGGCGTCTTTGCCGTGCTGCCCGAGGGCGTGGCGGAGCGGCTGCGCACCAAGTTCCGCTTCTATGACTGGGACGAGGCCGCCCGGGAAGTGCGGTGGATGTGCTCCTTCGACACGCAGGAGCAGGACATAGCAGCGTTTGTGGCCGCATTGCAGACGGAGTTGGGAGCCTAGCCCCGGGCCGGGTGCGGCGCGCCTGCCACACTTTGACCCTGCAGCGTCATAATCTGCGAATGTGACCTTGCTCCCGCAGCTTCCCGCTGACTTCCAACTAGCCTTGGCATCGTTGCGCGCGGGCAAGGTACGCAACGAGATCATGCTCGCGGAAGTTCCGGCCCCGGCCCGCCTGGCACCGTACGGCGTGGCACTCGGTGCGGAGATCATTGTCGACGGCGACGAAATGGCCACCGGGCGCTTCATCCTGCTCCACGATCCACAAGGATCCCCGCTGTGGGACGGCACCTTCCGCATCGTGACGTATATCCGCGCCCGGCTGGAACCGGACATGGGCAACGACCCGCTGTTGGGCAATGTCGCCTGGGCGTGGCTCGTCGAATCCTTGGAAGAACAGGGTGCCGCCTACACGAGCGCCGGCGGGACCGCCACCCGCGTTCTGTCCGAAAGTTACGGGACGCTTGCCGCCCGCCCCGACGCCATTGACATTGAACTGCGCGCATCGTGGACGCCAAACGGCACCGCTGTCCGCCCGCACCTTCAGGCGTGGGCAAATATTGTGGGCACCTTTGCCGGGTTGCCGCCCGTGCCCGACGGCGTGACCTTGCTGCCACAGCGCCCCCGCTGATCGACCAGCGCCCCCGCTGATCGACCAGCGCCCCCGCTGATCGACCAGCGCCCCCGTTGCAATGGAGGATGGCAGCGGGGCTGATCGGGACCAACCCATGGCAACGGCCCGGCCCAAGGCGTTTGGAAGCCAAGCGCTGCCTGTGGATGCCCTGTGCCCGGTCCACGCCCCAAGCCCGGTCGATGCCGCACTTGGCCCGGCACCGACAGTCGGGACTCATCAGGAGAAAACATGAGCGTCCCCCCACTCATGACCCGCAGCGGGAGCAGCAATAGCCTTGGCTTACCTGATGGAAAACCTAGTGATGGGAACCAGCCATGCCCACGGAAACCGCCCGACCGTATTGTGCAGTCAAACCCCGAATCCCGCGGGTGACCCCACCGGGGATGCTCGACCGGAGGCAACACCTCCTCACCGTCCTGTCCGCCGTCTGGGCCAACGGGACTGTGCTGCACTACACGCTGCTTGGAGGCCCGGAACCACAGCGCCAAGCCGTCCGCGATGCCTTTGCCGAATGGAAGGCTTTGGGCATCGGCCTGGCGTTCGCCGAGGTGGGCACCGCCAATGAAGCAGAACTGCGCATCTCCTTCGACCAGGATGCTGGTTCATGGTCATACGTGGGCCGCGATGCCTTGGGCATCGGTGCGGCGCAGGCAACCATGAACTTTGGCTGGAACCTCACCGACGACTACGGACACACCACGGCCCTGCACGAGATCGGCCACTCGCTGGGGATGCCGCACGAACACCAGAACCCCTTCGCAGGCATCGTGTGGGATGAGGACAAGGTCTACGGCTACTTCGCCGGCAGCCCCAATTTCTGGCCGCGCGAACAGACGTACAACAACGTGCTGCGCAAGATCCCCGTCGCCGAAGTACAAGGCTCCGAATGGGACCCGGACTCGGTCATGGAGTACTGGTTCCCGGCCGGGCTGATTGTGGAACCCGCCCGCTTCCACGCGGGGCTGAGGCCGCCCGGCGGACTCTCCACACTGGACAAGGAATGGGTTCTCCGCTTCTACCCCCCGCTGGGACCAACCACGCCCAAGCTGGAACCCTTCGTGTCCAGGCCCTTGTCACTTACGGCAGGGCAGCAGGCCGACGCGCGGATCGAACCAACCGAGTCCCGGGAGTACCAGATCTCCAGCTTCGGCACGGCCGACACCGTCATGGTGCTGTTCGAAGAAGTTGACGGCGAGTTGCGTTTCCTCGCCGGTGACGACGACGGCGGCACCGACTTGAACTCCCATCTCTCCCTCAAGCTCTTCCAGGGCCGCAAGTATGTGCTCCGGCTCCGGCTGTACTGGAGCGGGGCCTCCGGCCAGACCGCCGTCATGTACTGGTGACTGTGGCACGCAGAACAGCAATCAACGCAAAGGAGCACCACACCATGGACACCGAACAGCGACAACAGCCTGCGCCCCCTGACACCGCCCCCGCAGGGCAGGAGGACCCCGCCTCCGACGGGGCCAAAGCCCCGCGGGGCGGCGCGAAACTTTACGGCGCGTTCAGCGTCGAAACGTTCTGCAACACGGGCTCGCTCACCCTCACCCACGATGACACGGCCGGATTTTTGGCCTACGCCGAGCAGTTCACGCCGAGAAACTTCTGGTTCACTGACGCGGGAGTCAAAGTGTGGGCCTACGGTGAAGACTACGACAATTGGCAAGACACTTACGGCATGGATTCCTCCCGTGTGCTATATCATTGCGGCCACGGGGGAATGGACGCCAATGGCGTCTTCTACGTCCCGATGGGCGCTCCCTGGCTGGGCGATGACTGCACGGCGACGTCGTCGATCATGCGGCTGGGGAACGAGTACGCACGGTACGTTTTCTGGTCGACCTGTTCGTCCTTGCGCGTGCTGGACGGCCATTCACCTTTCCGCACGTGGAAGGACGCCAACCTGGGACTGCGAATGATGTTTGGATTCGAGACGGTCAGCTGGGACGATGCACGGTACGGCTCGGGATTCTGGCGGCATTGGCAGGCCGGCGAGAGTCTCAGCTCAGCTTGGCTCAATTCCAGCTGGGACATTGCCCACGACCAGGCGCCCAGCGTATGCGCCACCGGAGCCAGCCCTGAGCAGGCCCAGGACAGGCTTTTCAACGAACGCTACCTGTCGGCCGAACGTGCCAGCACGGATTGGTGGTGGTGGCGGTGGTATGACACCGCTTCCAGCGTGGTCCGGGCACCGTCCATGGAAATGCCGCACCAGTTGCGCACCGCGCTCCTCGCGCCGCCGAATTCCCGGTCACTGCGGGACATTGCGGGCCGGTTCAACGTGCAGGGGGGCTCCGCCCGGACCTTCGGCAGCTTCGCCCACATGGCCGCTGACGGCAGGACTGTCACTGTGGACGATGCCGGCCTTGTCTCCGCACGGCTCAACCAGCCCAACTTGGAGAACCGGACACAACTGTCCCGGTCCGATGCCTTGGCCGCAGCGGGGGCCGCAGTGCGCGACTTCGGTCTCGACGAAGGTTCGGAGCTGGTGCTGGACAGGGTTGCCAGCCTATGCGAAGGCGGTGTCTCAGCCAGGGGGGACGGCCATGTTGAGGATCCGTTCACCACTGGGACGCTGGTGCAATACCGGCAACTCGTCAACGGTTTGCCGGTGATCACCACAGACCGCGGCATGGTGCGGATCAATATTGACAACGACGGACGGGTCACGGATGTTTATTCCGGCATACGGCCGGTGGAGGAACTCTCCGACAAGCCACGCGCCACGACTCGGGAGCCGGCACCTCCGGGCGGGCTGGCGCGCGCCATCGGTGAAACGGACCCGCAAACAGCGTTGGCTCGCGCTTTTGGGCCGCGTTTGCGGACCATCCTGTCCGGTCCGCAGGCGCCTGTCTCGGTCGCTACTGTTCCGGAAAGCACCGAGGTCGGCTATGACATTCAGGGCTCCCATGCGTCCTTGGTCGCCCGCAAGGCCGTTGAACTCGAATTTGCCGGCGGTTTCCGCAAGAGGTACTGGATCAATGCTCCGCTGTTCGACTAGGAACACCGTTTCGGCGGGACCAGCAATGGCCCCGCCGGTTGGCGCAGCACATGGGCCGGTGTCCTTGAAGCGGCAGGTGGAAGCTGTGCCCCAAGGGAAGGAGAACCCATGCCGAAGCGCTTGACGCGTGGCGAGATCGAACACGCACTCACGGCCGGCCCGGCCCGGCTGAACGGGACGGACGTTCGTGGCGTGGTTCTCGACGGGCTGGATTTGGCCGGGGCCGACTTCTCCCACGCCCTCCTGGAAGGTGCCTCGCTGGTCGGGGCCGACCTGCGCGGAGCCAGTCTCTTTAGCGCCAAGGCTGCCGGGGCGTGCCTGCGGGACGCGGATCTTCGGGGCGCCAACCTCACTGCGGCAGACCTTTCCCATGCCGATCTTTCGGACGCCCAACTGGACGGCGCGCAGGTCTCCGGCACAAATCTGACGGGGGCCCACGTGATGGGGCTGGCCGGACTCATGCGGGCCGGGGCGATCGCCGGGCCAGCTGACCCCGGGGTGTAGGCCTCCTGCCAACACGGGCGGAAAGCTCCAGCAACCATGGCCCACAAGGTCGACCCAACTGGGCAAACAGAAGACACTTCCCCGAACTGTTGCCGACACTTGAGCAGGGAATCTCCCACCACTGGTGCCGCCCACCCGCCAGCGGCGCGGACCGTTCGGTAGACTGGGGCAATCATGACCAACGCAGAATCAAGCTCACACAGCCGCGCCAGGGACAAAAAGTCCACCCCCCACCACGGCCACAACTCGGCCACAAGCACCCCTGCCGGTGCCCCGCCGGGCGGTGCGGCCGGCGAGGCGTCCGGCAGTTCCACCGGCATTGGCACCGATGTGGCGCCCGCCCCCTTGACGTCCGTGCTCATTGCCGGCCGCCGCGTGGAGTTGGGCGAACTCCCTGAACTCGTGGAGCTCGACACGCCCCAGGACGGGATCCCGGCAGTTGTCGAAACGGAGCCGGCGCTCAAAAGGTGCGCCGCTGCCCTGGCGGGCGGCAGCGGCCCGGCCGCCGTGGACACCGAACGTGCCTCCGGGTTCCGCTACGGCCAGCGCGCCATGCTGGTGCAGATCCGCCGCGAAGGTGCCGGCACTTGGCTCATCGACCCCGAGGCGTTTCCCGACCTGAAGATCATCGACGAAGCCCTGCGCGGCGTCGAATGGATTTTGCACGCTGCCAGCCAAGACCTGCCGTGCCTGGCCGGGGTCGGCATGTGGCCGGACAAGCTTTTTGACACCGAACTTGCCGCCCGCATTGCCGGGTTGCCGCGTGTGGGGCTCGGCGCCGTGGTGGAGTCGCTGCTGGGCTACCACTTGGCCAAGGAACACTCCGCCGCGGACTGGTCCACGCGCCCGCTGCCCGAGCCGTGGCTGCGCTACGCCGCCCTGGACGTCGAGGTCCTGGTGGACCTCGAAGAGGAACTTGTAGCACTGCTGGAAAACGACGGCAAGCTCGACTACGCGGCCCAGGAATTCCAGCACCTCATCGACGCCGGGGTTCCGGCACCCCGCGTGGACCCGTGGCGGCGCACGTCCGGTTCGCACAGCATCCGCAACCGCGTCCAGCTGGCCGCCGTGCGGGAGCTGTGGGAGACCCGCGAAAAGCTTGCCGAACACCGCGACATAGCCCCGGGCCGGCTCATCCCCGACTCCGCGATCGTGGCCGCAGCCAAGGGCATGCCCGGCACGGTTCCGGCATTGCTGGCACTGTCCGGGTTCCATGGCCGCTCCGCCAAACGCGATGCCCCCAAGTGGTTGCATGCCATCCAAACAGCCAAGAACGGCAATGAACCGCCACCCCTGCAGGTCTCCAGCAACGCCCCGCCGCCGCCGCGCATCTGGGCCGAACGCGACGTTGAAGCGGCCGCCCGGTATGCCACGGCGCGGGCACGCCTGGGCGAGCTGGCTGAAGGAGTCAACATACCGGCAGAGAACGTCCTCACCCCGGACTTCCTGCGCCGCGTGTGCTGGCGGCCGCCGTCGGAGATCACCGAAGAAACGGTGGCCGGGCAACTGGCCGAACTGGGAGCCCGCCCGTGGCAAATCGCGATGACCGCCCCCATGCTCACCGAAGCGCTGGCGCACCCCGAGCCGCTGCCTCCCAAGGAAGCAAAAGACGGCAAGGAAACCAAGTCCTAGCCACAGCTTCGCCTCTCTGCGGGTTTATGCCAAGATTCAAGCAACCACGCCGCTTTTGACCTCCATGTTACTCGTGAGTAACATGATGTGTGACACAGTCGTCCGTCTCATGGGTAGGCTTGGCGACACCCGTTGAAAGCATTTGAGGAGCCAAGCGTGAGCCAAAATCGGCAAGTTAGGGACGTGGTCTTTGTTGACGGCGTCCGCACACCCTTCGGACGCGCCGGGGAAAAAGGCATCTATGCCGACATCCGCGCCGACGACCTCGTGGTCAAATGCATCCGCGAGCTGATGCGCCGCAACCCCCAGTTGCCAGCGGAGCGCATTGACGAGGTGGCCATCGCCGCCACCACCCAAACCGGCGACCAGGGCTTGACCATCGGGCGCACGGCGGCACTGCTGGCAGGACTCCCCCAGTCGGTGCCCGGCTTCGCCATCGACCGGATGTGCGCCGGCGCCATGACGGCCGTGACCACCACGGCGTCGGGCATTGGCTTTGGCGCGTACGACGTCGTCATTGCCGGCGGCGTGGAGCACATGGGCCACCACCCCATGGGATCCGGCGCCGACCCCAACCCGCGCTTCATGTCCGAACGCCTGGTGGACCCCGCCGCCTTGAACATGGGCAACACGGCCGAAAACCTGCACGACCGCTTCCCTGCCATCACCAAGGAGCGCACCGACGCTTACGCCGTGGCCAGCCAGGACAAGCTTGCAGCCGCCTACAACAAGGGCCAGATCCAGCCGGACTTGGTCCCCGTTGCCACGCTCAAGCCCGGCCAAGGCTGGAACGTCAACACGCTCGACGAGCCGCCGCGCCCCGGCACCAGCCTGGCCGACCTGGCCGCGCTGCGCACCCCCTTCCGCGCCCACGGCCGGGTCACGGCGGGCAACTCCGCCGGCTTGAACGACGGCGCCACCGTGGCACTTTTGGCTTCTGCCGACGCTGCCGCCGAGCTGGGGCTGCCAGTGAAGATGCGCCTCGTCAGCTATGCCTTTGCCGGCGTGGCACCGGAAGTCATGGGCATCGGTCCGGTCCCTGCCACGGAAAAGGCACTCAAGAACGCCGGCCTTGCCATCGAGGACATTGGCCTGTTTGAAATCAACGAGGCGTTTGCCGTCCAGGTGCTCAGCTTCCTTGACCACTTCAACATGGCCGACGACGACCCCCGCGTCAACCGCTATGGCGGCGCCATCGCCGTGGGCCACCCGCTGGCTTCCTCCGGCGTCCGGCTCATGAACCAGCTGGCCCGCCAATTCGCTGAAGACACCTCAGTGCAATACGGCATGACCACCATGTGCGTGGGGCTGGGCATGGGCGGCACCATCATCTGGGAGAACCCGCACTTCGTCCCCAGCGGCTCCCCCGCCTCGCAAGCTCGGCCGGGGACCCCTGCCGCCGTGGCCCCTGACTCGGCCGCCTCGATCACAGCCACCCCAACCACGGAATGGGACGCCTCATGAGCGCCCAGGACTTCAACAAGCTTGCAGCACTGTTCCCCGACGAAGTGGTGACACACCCGTACGTTCAGGACGTGGCCCTGCCCGGTGTCGACGGCGCCACAAGCGCGGGCACCCTCGCCTTGATCACGCTCGACAACGGCCTTGACCACCGCCGCCCCACCACCTTGGGGCCCAACACCCTGGTGGAATTCGGCACCGTGCTTGAAGCCCAGCGCGAGCGGGCATCCCGCGGCGAGATTGCCGCCGTCGCCGTCACCGGCAAGCCCTTCTTCTTGGCCGCCGGGGCCGACCTTTCCGCCGTGAAGGGCGTCAGGGACCGGGAAGCAGGGCTGTGGATGGCGCAGCTGGGCCACGACGTCTACTCCACCCTGAACGACCTCGGCGTGCCCAGCTTTGTCTTCATCAACGGAGTGGCACTGGGCGGCGGGCTGGAAATCGCGCTCAACGCCAACTACCGGACCGTCTCCACCGGTGCCGGCGCCTTGGCGCTTCCCGAGGCGTTCCTGGGCCTTGTTCCCGGATGGGGCGGCGTGTACCTGCTCCCCCGTCTGATCGGCCCGGACAACGCCGTGAAGGTGATGATCGAAAACCCGCTCTCCAACAACCGCACGCTCAGCGGGGCAGCCGCGTACAAGCTCGGCATGGCCGATGCCCTGTTTGAGCCGGCCGATTTCCTGGAACAGTCCGTTTCCTGGGCAGCCCGCGTCCTGGCCGGAGCGGAAACCCCTGCCCGGCCCAATGCCGTGGCCGAACCGCTCAGCGAAGAAAACAGCGCCGCCTGGGATGCCGCCGTGGTGCGTGCCAAGAAATTTGTGGAAGTCAAAACCTCCAACGCGGCCCCGGCCCCGGCGCGGGTCATTGAGCTGCTGGAAAAGGGCAAGCACTTCAGCAAGGCAGAGTCTTTTGCCGCCGAGGAAGAGGCGCTGGCGGACCTCATGCAAACCCCGCAGTTCCGCGATACCGTCTATGCCTTCCTCGACCTGGTGCAGAAGCGCGCCAAGCGCCCTGCCGGAGCGCCGGACCCCAAGCTCGCACGGCCAGTGACCAAAGTTGGTGTGGTGGGGGCCGGGCTCATGGCCGGGCAGTTTGCGCTGCTGTTTGCGCGCCAGCTCAAGGTGCCGGTGGTCATGTCGGACATTGACCAGGAGCGCGTGGACAAGGGCGTGGCCCACGTGCACGCCGAAGTGGACAAGCTCCTCGCCAAGGGGCGGGTCAGCCAGGACGCCGCGAATCGGACCAAGGCGCTCGTGACGGGATCCGTGTCCAAGGAGGCGTTTGCCGACGCCGACTTTGTCATCGAGGCCGTCTTTGAGGAGCTCGGCGTCAAGAAGGCAGTGTTTGCCGAGGTCGAAGCCATTGTTTCGCCCGAGTGCATTCTGGCCACCAACACCTCGTCGCTGTCCGTGACGGCCATGGCCGAAGACCTGGCACATCCCGAGCGCGTGGTGGGCTTCCACTTCTTCAACCCCGTGGCCCTCATGCCGCTGCTGGAGATTGTGCGGGCCCCCAAGACCGACGACGCCGTGCTGGCCACCGCGTTCGCCACCGCCAAGGCGCTGCGCAAGAGCGCCGTGTTGGTCAAGGACGCAGCCGCGTTTGTGGTCAACCGGGTGCTGTTGCGGCTCATGGCTGAGGTGTCCAAGGCCTTCGACGAGGGCACCGACGCCGCCGTGGCGGATAACGCCCTGCGTCCCATGGGCCTGCCCATGACGCCCTTCAACCTGCTGGCCATGGTGGGCATCCCCGTGGCACAGCACGTGACGGAGTCGCTCCACGCAGCATTTGGCGACCGCTTCCACGTCTCGAGCAACCAGCAGGCGCTCATCGACGCCGGGCTCAAGGGACTGTGGGAAACCGCCGAGGACGGCACCCAGCAGATTCCGGAAAGCACGCTGGCGCTGCTCAGCTTTGGCAACTCGCCCTCCACTGCCGAGCAACTCCTGCACACCACCCAGGACGCACTGGCCGAGGAGATCGGACTCATGCTGGACGAAGGCGTGGTGGCAGGACCGGAGGACATTGACCTGTGCATGATCCTGGGCGCCGGCTGGCCCATGCACCTGGGCGGGATCACTCCCTATCTTGACCGCGTGGGAGCCTCCGAACGGGTCAACGGGAAGCCCTTCCACCCGGCAAGCTAGGGTCGGGCCGCCGTCGTGCACGGTTTGGCGTTCACACAGCTGAAGCTGAGAGAATGCAGGCATGACTGTTGAACCTTTCCTGACCCGTCGCACGGCCCTGCGCGTCACCACCACTGCCTCGGGCGCTGCCTGCGCCCTGGCCCTGGCGGGCTGTGCCCCCTCGGCCACCAAGACGCCCGGCAAGGGTGCCGCCCCGGAAGAGATTCCGGCGGCCGGCACCCCCTACCAGGTGGGCAAGGTGTCCGAACTGCCCGTGGGCAGCACGGCGGGCGGGACCGCCAACGGGATTGAGGTGATGCTGTTCCGTCCCGATGAAACCACCGTGCTGGCCTATAGCGACATTTGCACCCATGCCGGTTGCAAGGTGGCCCCCGACGGCGTGGACTTCAAATGCCCCTGCCACGGATCGGTGTTCAAGGGCAGCGACGGAACCGTGCAGACGGGCCCGGCGAAGCTGCCGCTGCCGCGCTACGCCGCCGCCATCGCTGGTGAGTGGATCACCGTCAGTGTCTGAGCCGGCAGTCTCAGAACGGGAAGTCTCCGAGCCGGCAGCGTCTGGACAGGCAGCATCTGGACAGGCAGCGGGATCGGCACGACTCTTGCAGGGGGCGGTCCGGATCCGTCCTGTTGCCATGGCGGACGCCGCACCCCTCGCTCAGGCGTATGCCCGCAACCGAAGCTATTTGCAGCCTTGGGAACCTGTGCGTCCCGACTCGTTTTTCACGGCCGACGGCCAGCAGCCGCTCCTGGCCGCTGCCATCGCGGAAGCTGCTTCCGGGCGCAGCTTCCACTGGCTGATGGTGGAGGACGGAGACATCGCCGGACGCATCTCGCTCAACGACGTGGTCCGGGGCGCATTCCGCAATGCCCATGTGGGCTACTGGGTGGCCGCCGACCGGCAGGGAAAAGGCCTGGCCACCGCCGCCCTGAACATGGTGGCCGAACTTGCCCGCGACACGCTGGGCCTGCACCGCCTCCAGGCTGGGACCCTGACGTCCAATCTCGGCTCACAGGCGGTGCTCTCGCGGAACGGCTTCACTCCCATCGGCCTGGCCGAGAAGTACCTGCGCATCAACGGCGAATGGCAGGACCACCTGTTGTTTCAGCGCATCCTGGACTCCGGGCACACGCCTGCGCCGTAGCCTCGGCCATCGCCGCCAGAACCGCCACGTGCTGGAACCAGCGCCCGCTAGAGCTGCCACAGCCTAGAACAAGGCCACGCGCGGCTCTTTCGGGAAAATCGTTTCCAAGGCGGCGAGGTCCTCCGCTGTGGGATGCCACGAAGCGGCGCGGGCGTTTTCACGCACCTGTTCCGGCTTGGTGGCACCGGCAATTACGCTGGCAACGGACGGCTGGGCCGCCAGCCAGGAGAAGGCCACCTGCACTTCGCTGAGTCCGCGTTCGGCGGCAAAGTCGCCAAACGCCTGCAGCTGTGCCCGGTCGGCATCCTCCACCAGGTGTTGGCGGGTGTGGCTGAGCCGGCTGCCCGCAGGAGCCTTGCCGGCACTGTACTTGCCGGTGAGCAGTCCGTTGGCGAGAGGGTAATACGGGAAGACGCCCAGGCCAAACGCCTCCGCGGCCGGAACCACTTCAAGTTCGGCGCGACGGTCCATCAAGTTGTAGTGGTTTTGGCTGGCCGTGAAGCGGTGGCCGCCCGAGGCCCTGGCGGTGAACTCCGCTTCGGCAATCTGCCAACCGGCCATGTTGGAGTGGCCCAGGTACAGAACCTTGCCCTGCTTCACCAAGTCGTCCAGGGCGTCCAGAGTCTCACTGATGGGCGTCAGCGGATCCGGGGAATGGTAGTAGTACAGATCGATGTAGTCCGTGTTTAACCGGCGCAACGATGCTTCCACCGACTGCATGATGTATTTGCGCGAACCGCGCCTGCCCCAGTCAACGCCGTTTGCCCCCGAAGCGTCGAGGCCAAACTTCGTGGCCACGACAGCGTTTTCGCGTTCCTTGCCCAACGCCTTCCCCAGCATGGTTTCTCCCTGGCCGGCGTAGGACCCGTACATGTCGGCCATGTCGAAAAGGGTGATGCCGGCATCCAGCGCGGCATGCACCACCACATCGCTTCCCTCTTGCGTCTCGGTGACGGCTCCTATGCGGCCCAGGTTGTTGCACCCGAGCCCCACTGTTGAAACGGTCAATCCCGAACGGCCCACTTGGCGGTATTCAATGCTGTTTTCAGTCATGCCTCCACCCTAGCGAATCAACGGTTCCGTTTCAGAACATGGTGCTGGCAGCTCAGGAACGGTATTCGGGGTTTTCGAAGTCGAAGCGCGCTCCGGCATCCCATTCGCGGCGCTGGTTGCCGTGTGCAGGGAACCCGCCGATCGACGTCAGGGTGTGTGCCATGTGCATCAGGTTCCAGGCCATGAAGGTGGTGTTGCGATTCGTGAATTCGTTGCCCAACCCCGCCCGCGAGCCATCGTCCTGCTTGTCTCCGTAGCTCGGTCCTGGACCTGCTTCGCCGATCCAACCAGCATCGGACTGTGGTGGAATCGAGTAGCCGATGTGCTGCAGGCTGTAGAGCACGTTGGATGCGCAGTGTTTGATGCCATCCTCGTTTCCGGTGATCAGACAGCCACCAACGCGGCCATAGTAAAGCCACTGGCCGCGGTCGTTGAGCTCCCCGGAGTAGGCATACAGCCGCTCGATGACTTTCTTGGTCTCACTGCTGTTGTCTCCCAGCCAGATCGGACCGGCGATGACGAGAATATCGGCGGAAAGAACGCGCGGGAACAACTCCGGCCAGGCGTCCACCTCCCAGCCGTGCTCGCGCATATCGGGATACACTCCGGACGCAATCGAATGGTCCACCGAACGAAACGTATCAATGCACACACCTTGCTTCGCCATGATGGCGGCACTGGTGTCGACCAGCAGTTGCGTGTGGCTGGTGGCCGGTGAGCGGGTGAGTGTTGTATTGATGAACATTGCGCTCAAGTCGGAGTAGTCAAGATCGTTCGCAGGCATGTCAGATGCTCCCAGGGGATCGCAGGGTGGTGTGAACCTCGATTTGTCCTTCGAGGGTGAGGTGTACCGGGCACCGGTCGGCGATGCGCACCAGTGCATCGCGTTGATCGTCGCTGAGGTCTTCAGGCAGCTCAAGCGTGCGGTGGAGCCTGTCGATGCGACCATTGCTGTGCTCGCACTCCCGGCAGTCGCTGGCATGGATCCGGTCGTGCTGGACGTGGGCGTCTAGCTCGCCGATCTGCCACCCCTTGCGGTCCGCATACACCCGCATGGTCATGGCGGTGCAAGATGCCAACGCCATCGCCAAGTAGTCGTAGGGCGTCGGACCGGTTTCGGTTCCACCGGATTCGGAAGGCTCGTCGGCGGCGAGGACGAAGCCCCGCGATTCCAAGCGGGTCACGAACCCGCCGCCGTTGCGGGCGGTGGCACCGGCGACGTTGTAGCCTTCCCCTCCCGCACCCGAGACTCCACCGCCCAGGATTTCTGCGCCCGGAATTCCCTCGGGTGTGACGGGAAGGTAGCGCTCTGCCCACGCGGCGATCACGGTGGCCGTATAGTGGGCGTCCGCTTCCTTCGTGAGCAGGTGGTCGGCGTCGTCGAGGGACACAAAACTCTTGGGGTGGCGGGCCGCGCGGTAGAGCAGCTCGGCGTTTTCAATGCCGACGAGAGCGTCCAACGGTGCGTGCAGGATCATCGTGGCACCGTCGAACTCGGCGATGCGGTCGCGGGGATTGCCTTGTTCGAGATCGTCCAGGAAGGACCTGCCGACGGTGAAGGTCCTTCCGCCGATGGTGACGGGGGCGGATCCAACGCGGCGAACTGCGTCCAGGTCGCCGTCAAGGAGGCCGAGCACGTGCGCGGTGTCCGCCGGCGCGCCGATGGTCGCCACAGCGCGGACACTGGGCAGGTCGGGCGCGGCGCTGATCACCGCCGCACCGCCCAAGGAGTGCCCCACCAGCAGTGCCGGTGCTGCCACCGTTTCGGATAGGTAGCGGGCGGCCGCACGGAGATCGGCCACATCGGCGGAGAAGGAGGAATCAGCGAAGTCGCCTCCACTGCGACCGAGGCCGGCGAAGTCGAACGACAGCACCGCATATCCCTGCTCCGCGAGTGCTTGGGTCAGTTGGCGTTCCACCCGAAGGTCCTTGGAGCAGGTGAAGCAGTGTGCAAAGAGGGCGGATCCGCGAATCGGCCCATCAGGGCGTTCCAAGCGAGCCGAAAGCTGGTGCCCGCGGTCGCCGGTGAACGTGCAGGTATTGGACGTCGACATGGATGGTGCCTCCCTTGGCTTGCGCCCCTCGGGAGAGCAACACAAAATGACAGTCGCGGCAGCCCAGCCGATGGGGTCCGTGGCTGGAGTGCCCGAGCTTACCTTGCAGGAAGCCAGCACACAATGGAAGTCAACCACAGGCAACCCCATGGAACCCAGGCTCGGAGATTGCTGTCGATGGAGGTGTTCCCCTTTTCCCGACGGGACGCAGGACACAGGAGCTGCTCCTTCCTTATGGCAGCTGATATTTTGGGCATCAGCATGGAAGGGCAACTTCCGGCCGGCTTGCTCGGACCGACAGCAACAACGCTGAACCTCCTCGCCTGCCTGGCCCCACATGACTCCGGCCCTGTCCTCGTCGACCGGCATGGGCCCGACCGGACGTGCTAACGATGCGGCTCGGGAAGCCGCAGGTGCCGCTTGGATCCATGTGTCCGGTGTGGTCCCCACACACGGTCATCCCGACCACACGGCAGCCCTTGCCGGTGCGCGTGCGTTGCGATCCGCAGCCAGCCACAGACGCGCGAGAACGGTGCATCCATCCACCGTTCTCGCCGAAAAAGGGGCCAGCTTGCGAGATGAAGGCAACGACGGAACGCCGTTCTCGCAGGATGGCCCCTTCCCCGTGAACCGTGATCGGCGGCTACAAGCTAAAAGCGGTGCCGCCGTTCAGGCTGTGCTTGGCGCGCAACGCGGACGGGTCGTCGATGGGACCGGTGGCCACTGTCAGCTTCGTGAAGTCGAGCTTCTCCTCGCGGATGCAGACCTTGATGTTCGCCACCGCACGTGCGGCATCCGGTGCAACGACGTAGACGTTCAGCTTGCCCAGGCCGTGCCCGGCGGAGGTGAACTCGAGCTTTTCCAGCACGCCGCTCCCGCGCCAGGCCAGGTGCGGGGTCAGCGCGTCCTTCACGCGCTGGGCGAGGTGCTTGTCGCGGTCGCTGACACGATCGCTCTTCAGCGCAAACTGGGCCACCACCAGCGTCTGTTCTTCCCGTTTCAGCACGGCATAGCCGTCCTCGCCGCACTGTTCGGCAAACGCCGCAAGCATCCCTTCGGCCTCTTCCACAGACTTGACGGCAGCGTCCTTTGAGGTGCTGATGTGTCCCACCGTGCCGTGGTTGACCACGAAGAACACCTCCGCAGCTGCTCCAGCGGATGCGCCGCTGCCATTGCCGGCCCCGTCCGTCTCCTCGGCTCCCCCGGCGTCAACCCACGCTTCGCGGAAGACCAGCGTGCCGTCGTCGTTCTTCTTGTACATGCGCACAATGTTCGGGTCCAGGCCGTCCAAGACGGTCTGATTGATTTGTTCGGAGCTGCTCACGGCAGGGTCCTTCCTAGGGTGAACCAGGCCGCTGCGCGACCGTCGAATGGTGGGAGGGCGGCGGCGACCGCCTCGGTGAGGGCGTCACAGGCCGCTCCCATGCGGGCCACCAGCGCGTCGGGGTAGGACATCTGCCGTCCGTGCTCGGAAAACTCGTCGCGGTCGTCCACGAACAGCCCCTCGGATTTGCTGCGGACCACATCCAGGTCCATGTCTATCATGTGGAACTCCACGACCCCGGGACGAATGCGCCGCCATTGCAGCTCGATGGCCAGGTCGATGTAAAGTTCGACGCCGTGCGGGTGCGCGTTGTCGAAGAACGTCGCCACCCAGTCCCCCGCGTGCGGGATCAGGAAGATGGCATCGGATTCGGTGTACGAGGCGGCGCCGGGGCGGGAAATGAACTCGTGCGTGCCCTGGAAAACCCAGTGCCCGTGCTCGTCCGAGCCCAAATAACGTCCGGGCACCACCCAATGGGCCGTGCCGTCGTACTTGCGGTTGCGGGCCACAATGAGGTCTCCGGGCACGGGGAGATCACCCGGCACAGGAACATTCATAACAGCCGGGAGCAGTTCGGGATGGGCCGTCACAGGATTGGCATCTGCCCTGTGCGGGGGGCGGGGTGGCCGGGCAGCGGGCGGGCAAAGGGCACCCTGGTGCCAATGACCTGCTCCACGGTGTCCTGGGCCACGCGCTGGGCGGTCAGGCCCACTCGTTCCATGACCTCGGCACGGGTGCCGTGGCTCAGGAACTCAACCGGCAAGCCCACTTCGTTCAGCGCCGTGTCAATGCCTGCCGCACGCAATTCCTGACGGATGCGCGCGCCGACCCCGCCGGTTCGCACGCCGTCCTCGACGACAATCACAATGCGGTGCTGGGAGGCCAGCTGCACGATGGAGCGCGGCACGGGCATCACCCAGCGCGGGTCGACAACTGTGGACGAGATCCCCTGGGCACCGATGCGCCGGGCCACGTCGAGGGACATCTCGCTCATGGCGCCGACACTGACGATCAAGACATCCGTTTGGGGCTCAACACCGTCCTCGGGCATGTCGTGCTCGTTGCGCGCCAGAACGTCGACGCCGTCGTACAAGCGCTCAATGGCCACCACCTCGGGACCGACCTTGCCCTTGGAGTAGCGAACCACGCTGGGGGCATCGGAAATGGCCACGGCTTCGCGCAGTTCCTCGCGCAGCCGCACCTCGTCGCGCGGGGCTGCCAAGTGCAGGCCAGGAACAATCTGCAGCATGGCCAAGTCCCACATGCCGTGGTGGCTGGGGCCGTCCGGGCCCGTGACACCGGCCCTGTCGAGAACAATCGTGACCCCGGCCTTGTGGAGGGCAATGTCCATCAGCAGCTGGTCGAAGCCGCGATTGAGGAACGTGGCATACATGGCCACGACAGGGTGCAGGCCGCCAAAGGCCATGCCTGCCGCCATCGTCAAGGCGTGCTGCTCTGCAATGCCGACATCCACCACGCGGTCGGGGAACTCCATGGCAAAGGCCGTCAAGCCAAGAGGCTGCAACATGGCCCCCGTGACGGCTACAATGTCTTCGCGTTCTTCGGCGATCTTGGTGATTTCCTCGCCGAAGACCGACGTCCAGGACTTGCCACCCGCTGCTTCCACCGAGACACCTGTCTCGGGGTTGATGACGCCCACGGCATGGAATTGGTCATTGATGTCTGCCCGTGCCGGGGCATAGCCGCGGCCTTTTTCGGTGTAGGCGTGGACAATGACGGGTCCGCCGTAATTCTTGGCAGCCGTCAGCGCAGCTTCCATGGCCTTTTCGTCGTGGCCGTCCACGGGCCCCAAGTACTTCATCCCCAAATCGTCAAAGAGCCCCTGCGGGGCCCACCAATCCTTCATGCCCGTCTTGGCGGCATGCAGGCTCTTGTACACGAAGCGGCCCGCAACGCTGCCGTCCTGCAAGCGCTTCTTGCCCCACGTCATGGACGCTTCATAGCTTTTTCGCGTCCGGACGTGGTCGATGGCCGGGCGTAGGGACGCCAAGTACTCAGCCACGCCACCCACCGTGGGGGCGTAGGAGCGGCCGTTGTCGTTGACAACAATGACCACGCGTCTGTCCTTGTCGGCGGCAATATTGTTGATGGCTTCCCACGTCATGCCACCCGTCAGGGCTCCGTCGCCAACAACGGCCACCACGTAGCGGTCGCCTTCGCCTGTCAGCTTCCGGGCGCGGGAAATCCCGTCGGCCCAGGACAGCGAGGAGGACGCGTGCGAGCTTTCCACGATGTCGTGCTCTGATTCGCCGCGGTCCGGGTACCCGGAGAGCCCGCCGGTTTGGCGCAAGGTGGAGAAGTCCTGCCGGCCCGTTACCAATTTGTGCACATAGGACTGGTGCCCGGTGTCAAAGACAATGCTGTCCCGCGGGGAGTCAAAGACCCTGTGGATGGCAAGCGTCAGTTCCACGACACCCAGGTTGGGCCCCAAGTGCCCGCCCGTCTGGGACACGTTTGCAATGAGGAAGTCGCGGATTTCCTGGGCCAGCGACTCCATTTGGGTATCACTGAGCCTGCTCAGGTCACGCGGATCCGTGATGGTTTCTAAAAGTCCCATGGCATACCTCCCGGGTGCACAGTCAAGGTCTAAGACTATCGCGATCGTTAATGTACCGGGGCGGGCACCCGGTTTCCCGGATGCCCGCCCCTTGCTCACTGCAACCTTGTCCCGCCACTTGCGCAAAGCGGTGGGCCCACACGCCCGAGGGCCCCGGGCTCAAGTCGCGCCAGCGACATGAGCCCGGGAGGGCGTGGATGGGCCCACGCCTGCCAGGTACCCGCAAATCGCGTCAGCGATTTACGGGCCGGCGGGTGGGGATTAGCTGGCTGCGGAGATCTGGCGCAGCACGTACTGCAGGATGCCGCCGTTGCGGTAGTAGTCGGCTTCGCCGGGGGTGTCGATGCGCAGATCGGCATCGAAGACCACGGTGGTTCCGTCTTCAGCAACAGCCGTGACCAACAGCGTCTTGGGCGTGGTGCCGTTGTTCAGTTCGGTGACGCCTTCCACGGAGAAGGTCTCCGTGCCAGTCAGGCCCAAGGACTCCGCGTTCGCTCCTGCCGGGTACTGCAGCGGGAGAACGCCCATGCCGATGAGGTTGGAGCGGTGGATGCGCTCGTAGCTTTCGGCAACAACAGCCTTGACACCCAGAAGTGCCGTGCCCTTGGCTGCCCAGTCGCGTGAGGAACCTGAACCGTATTCCTTGCCGGCCAGCACGACCAGCGGTGTGCCGGCGTCCTGGTAGTTGATGGAAGCGTCGTAGACGTAGGCCTGCGGGCCGCCGTCCACGGTGAAGTCGCGGGTGAATCCGCCTTCAACATTGTCCAGGAGCTGGTTGCGGATGCGGATGTTCGCGAACGTGCCGCGAATCATGACCTCGTGGTTTCCACGGCGTGAACCGTAGGAGTTGAAGTCCTTGCGCTCCACACCGTTCTCCAACAGGTACGCCCCGGCCGGGGTGTCCGACTTGAACGAGCCTGCAGGGCTGATGTGGTCGGTGGTGACGGAATCGCCCAGTTTGAGCAGCACGCGTGCACCGGCAATGTTTTCCACCGGATCGGCTTCAGCCTTCATGCCGTCAAAGTATGGGGGCTTGCGGACGTAGGTGGACTTGGGATCCCATTCGAACGTGTTGCCCTCGGGGGTTTCCAATGCTTTCCAGCGGTCGTCGCCGTCGAAGATGGTGGCGTAGGAGTTCGTGAACATCTCGCGGTCGATCGAGGCGTCCATGACTTCCTGGACCTCGACCGGGTTCGGCCAGATGTCCTTCAAGAACACGTCGTTGCCGTTTTCGTCCCGGCCCAGCGCATCTGCTTCAAAGTCGAAGTCCATGGTGCCGGCCAGGGCGTACGCGATGACCAGCGGCGGTGAGGCCAGGTAGTTCATCTTCACGTCCGGGTTGATGCGGCCTTCGAAGTTGCGGTTTCCGGAGAGAACCGCGGTGACGGAAAGATCGTTTTCAGCGATGGCTGCAGAGATTTCGGTGTCCAGCGGGCCGGAGTTGCCGATGCAGGTGGCGCAGCCGTAACCGACCGTGAAGAAGCCGAGCTTCTCCAGGTAGGGAACGAGACCCGACTTTTCGTAGTAGTCAGTGACAACCTTCGAGCCGGGGGCAACAGAGGTCTTGACCCACGGCTTGGACGCCAAGCCCTTGTTGACGGCGTTGCGGGCCAGCACGGCTGCAGCGAGCATCACCGAAGGGTTGGAGGTGTTGGTGCACGAGGTGATCGAGGCGATCGAAACAGCGCCGTGGTCCAGCTCGAAGTCAACGCCGGATTCGTTCGTGACGTGGATCGGGGCCGATGAGCGGCCCTCGGCACCGACTGCGGCCGAGGCAACCTGACGCTCCGTGTCGTGCTGGTGGCTTCCCGGGTGGGTGAAGGACGGGGCGTCGGAAGCCGGGAAGGACTCTTCCAAGCACTCGTCGATCGTGTTGCCTTCAGCGAAGTCTCCTTCGGAGACGTAGTTCTTCAGATCCGTGCGGAACTGCTGCTTGGAGTTTGTCAGCTCGATGCGGTCCTGGGGACGCTTGGGCCCTGAGATGGAGGGAACCACCGTGGACAGGTCCAGCTCCAGGTACTCGGAGAAGGTGATCTCCACCGAGGGGTTGTGCCACAGGCCCTGTTCCTTGGCATAGGCCTCAACGAGTGCCACTTGCTCATCGCTGCGCCCGGTCAGGCGCAGGTAGTCCAAAGTGACGTCGTCGATCGGGAACATGGCAGCCGTGGAGCCGAACTCCGGGCTCATGTTGCCGATGGTGGCGCGGTTTGCCAACGGCACGGCGGCAACGCCTTCACCGTAGAACTCAACAAACTTGCCCACCACACCGTGCTTGCGCAGCTGCTCGGTGATGGTCAGCACCACGTCAGTTGCCGTGGCGCCTGCCGGGATGGAGCCCGTCAGCTTGAAGCCGACGACGGGCGGGATCAGCATGGAGACGGGCTGGCCAAGCATGGCTGCCTCTGCCTCGATGCCGCCAACGCCCCAACCCAGCACGCCCAGGCCGTTGACCATGGTGGTGTGCGAGTCGGTGCCGACCAGGGTGTCCGGGTAGGCGCGCAGAACCGGTGCTTCCCCGTTCACGGAGACCTCGCGGGTCATGACGGTGCGGGCCAAGTACTCGATGTTGACCTGGTGCACGATTCCCATGCCCGGGGGGACAACCTTGAAGTCCTCAAATGCGCTCTGGCCCCAGCGCAGGAACTGGTAACGCTCACCGTTGCGCTGGTACTCGATCTCCATGTTGCGCTCGATCGCGCCGGAGTTGCCGAAAACGTCGATCTGCACGGAGTGGTCAATGACCATCTCGGCAGGGGCCAGGGGGTTCACGCGGCTGGGGTCGCCGCCGAGTTCCTTGACGGCTTCACGCATGGTGGCCAAGTCAACGATGCAGGGGACTCCCGTGAAGTCCTGCATGATGACGCGTGCCGGGGTGAACTGAATTTCTGTGTTGGGCTCCGCACTGGGATCCCAAGCTGCCAACGCACGCACGTGGTCGGCCGTAATATTTGCACCGTCCTCGGTGCGAAGCAGGTTCTCCAGCAAAACCTTGAGGCTGAACGGAAGGCTCTTTGCGCCTTCAACCGAGTTCAGTCGGAAAATCTCATATTCGGTCCCGGCTACATTAAGTACGCCCTTGGATCCAAAACTGTCCACATTGGTCATCGATGGACTCCTCTCGCCACTACTTTTATCTTTGTCACGCATGGGACAGGACGCCAGTTAGGCATGCCTTACTCACGCTCGGAAACCGCTCCGCGCCTCTTGAGGTAACGGTAGAGCAGCTCGATCGCCAGGCATCCTGTTGCAGTTACCGCAATCGTAGCCGTCAAAAGACCGCCGCTGGGGATATCGAGTGCGAAGAAATTCCGGGCGAACGGCACGGCCATCACCAGGACCAGCCCGGCCACCATGGCCGCCACGAGCAGCGCCCGCCATCTGTCGAAGGGTCGAGCCAGGGCGCCCAGCACCCAGAGTGCAACCATCAGCACCGTCATGGTCGCCGCCGTCTGGGCCTCGGTCACCATCTGCCCTTCGTCGACCGAGGCGTTCGGGAAAGCGTAGGCGAAGGAATAAACCGCCATGATGCAGGCGGCCACAATGGTTCCGGCCGGTATGGCAAACATGAGCGTTCGCCGGAGGAATCCGGGCTTGTAGCGCCTGTTGTTGGGCAACAGCGCCAGGAAGAAGGCGGGGATGCCGATGGTCATGGAGCTGACAATGGAGAGCTGGCGGGGCAGGAACGGATAACGCCACATCAAGATGCCAATCGTGATGGAAATGATGATTGCGTAGGTGGTTTTTGTCAGGAACAAATTGGCCACGCGCTCCACGTTGGCGATGACGCGTCGCCCCTCGGCCACGACCGAGGGCAGGTGGGAGAACTTGCCGTCCAGCAGTACCAGCCGGGAAACGGCCTTGGTGGCTGCCGCGCCGCTGCCCATGGCGATTCCCATGTCGGCATGCTTGAGCGCCAAGGCGTCGTTGACGCCGTCGCCCGTCATGGCCACCACATGGCCGCGGCTCTGCAAGGCCAGGACGATGGACTTTTTTTGTTCCGGTGTGACCCGCCCCAGCACGCTTTCGTGCTCCAGCACGTCTGCGATGGCTTCCCGGTCTTCGGGCAGTGCCCGGGCGTCGTAGCCGTCGCCGGTGAACTCAAAGCCCACTTCACGGGCCACGATGGCCACAGTGCGGGGGTTGTCGCCGGAGATGATTTTCAGTTCAACGCCCTGTTCGCGGAAGTACGCCAACGTCTCGGCGGCGTCGGGGCGCACCTTTTCACGGAACGTCAACAGTGCCACCGCTTGGAGTTCCCCCTGCCCCGCACTGTCCGTGGCAGGCGCCCTGTGTGCCAGCACCACCGCGCGCAGGCCGCGCCCTGAGGCTTCGAAGGACGCAGCGAGGGCTTCCTGGTGGGATTCGTGCGTCAAGACCAGCTCAGGGGCACCCAGCACCCATTCACCGACCATGGGGCCGTTGCCGAAGGTGACAGCGCTGTACTTTCGGGCGCTGCTGAAGGGGATCTCCGCCGTCGGACGTTCCGCGGGGACGTCGGCATATTCGGCGGCCAGGGCGGCGGAGGTGGCATTGGCGTTGGGATGGTCGCCCTTCCAGGCCAGGACCTGTTCCCACCCGGGCACGGCGTCAAAGACGGTGGTGCCGGCCCATTCCATGCTGCCCTCTGTCAGCGTTCCCGTCTTGTCCAGGCACACCATGTCCACGCGGGCCAGGCCCTCCACGGCGGGCAACTCCTGGACCAGCACCTGGCGTTTGGCAAGGGTCACGGCGGCCATCCCAAAGGAAATGCTTGTCAAGAGCACCAGGCCCTCGGGAATCATGGCCACAATGCTGGCCACGGCACTGACCACCGCTATCCGCCAATCCCCGGAGGCCACGGCCACAGCCCAGCCGCCGTGGGCGCTCATCTGGCCGTTGATGACAAGCACAATGATGGGGATCAGCGCCCAGGCGATGTACAGGATGATTCGGTTGATGGAATTGCGGATCTCAGAATTCACCAGCGAAAAGCGGCGTGCCTCGGCCGTCAACGCCGATGCATAGGCTTCGCTGCCGACCCTGTGCACGCGCGCCGTGCCGTAGCCGTCCACTACGGCAGAGCCGGACAAGGTCATGGCGCCGGCCGTCTTGCTGACGGGGTCGGACTCCCCCGTCAGCAACGACTCGTCAATTTCCAGCGCCTCGGCGGACAGGATGATCGCGTCGGCCGGGATCTGGTCGCCGGTGCGCAGCAGCAGCACGTCGTCCTGGACCACGTCGGCGACCGCAATCTCCTCCTCCCGCCCCTCGCGCAGCACCCGGGCCAGCGGGGCGTGCAGCACGGCCAGCTTGTCGAGCGTGCGCTTGGCCCGGTATTCCTGCACCACCCCGATGGCGGCATTGGCCAGCACGATGAAACCAAACAAGGCGTCGCGGGGGTCCCCCACCACCAGCACCAGGACCAGGCAGCTGCCCAACACCGTGTTGAACAGGGTGAAGACGTTGGCCCGCACAATGGCCCAGACGCTGCGACTGCTCTCGTGGGCCACGGCATTTGTCAGCAGTGCCGTGCGTCGTTCCTGGATTTGCACTGCACTGAGCCCGCTGCGTTCAAGCTGGGCCGCATCGACCGGCGCAAGCTTTTCGCGAGCCTGCTCCATGGCCTGACGGCGGTGCTCGTCTCGCCGTTCGGCCAGGACTGTGCCCTTGGGTTTGTTCCGAGTGAGGTCGCGCCGCGGCGGACGGACCTTTGTAGGAGTCTGGTTCAAGTCCGGTCCTAGTTGCTGGTGGTTGCTTTCACAGCCGGCACCAGCAAGGCCACTGTCTCCACATGGTGGGTGTGCGGGTACAGGTCGAAGGCACGGAGCTTTTCAACGCTCCAGCCGACGTTGGCAAAGTACTTCACGTCGCGCGCAAAAGCTGCGGGGTCGCAAGAGACGTAGGCAATGGCCTCCGGGGCGGTGGCTGCCAGCGCCTGCACCACTGCTTTTCCGGCACCTGCGCGCGGCGGATCAAGCACGACGGCGTCAAACCGGCGCCGCTGTCCGGCTGCGGTCCGCGAGGCGCGGGACTGCGTGCCCAGGATTTTTTCCACCCTGCCCTGCAGGATTTCCACCTGTTCGCTGGCGTGCAGGTTCTTGCGCGCGTCCCGGCTGGTGCCTGCGGAGCCTTCCACCGAGAGCACGCTGCCGTCGGGTCCCACGGCGTCGGCCAGGGGTGCGGTGAAAAGCCCGGCGCCGGCGTACAGATCCGCCACGTCGGCGCCGTCGTTCAGGTAGCCGCCCTGGAGCAGGAAGCCGAGGGCAACGTCGGTGAGGACTGCCGGCGCCTTGCGGTGGATCTGCCAGAAGCCGTCGCCGGAGACGCGGAATTCGTGGTCGTCGGTGGTTTCCCTGACCCAGCCGCGGCCGTTGAGAACTTCAATGGCACTGTTTTCCGGGTTCCAGCGGGCCACCGACGGCGGAGTTTCCAGTGCAGCCAGGGCCCGAGCAACGCGCTTGACTGCGGCACCGGCGGCTTTTTCGCTCAAGTCTGCGGCGGGTGCCAGCAGCACCAGCACGCCAGAGCCGTTGGCGGGGGCCGCCACTTCGACGCGATCAATGCCGGTGAAGTCGAGCTCCCACAGGCGCAGTTCGTTCACGGCGGGCAGGGCCAGCGGCATTTCCTGCACGGGCAGAACGGCGTGGGAGCGGTGCGGGTGCATGCCCAGTTTCCCTGCGGGCGTGACGGCGAAGCCGACGCGCGTGCGCCAGCCCAGGCCTGCCTGCTGGTCCGTGCTGCCATTCGTGTCAACATCCTCAACGCCGTCGCTGAACAACGCGTCGATGGCCGCCGTGCGCAGGCCGCCCAAACGTTCGAGCTGTTCGCGCACCACGGCGGTTTTCAGTTCAAGCTGGCCCTTGCGGGAGATGTGGCCGAATTCGGCGCCCCCGACGGGCGCGCCGTGCCGCACCGCGGCCCTCAGCGCATCGGCTTCGGGCCAAAAGTGGGTGACGCGTTCCGGGGAGCCCGCAAGCACCCGGGTGACGTCCCCGCGCCAAAACTTGGCCTCGTCGTCGTGCTCGGTCAGCGAAATTTCCACGGTCTCACCGGGGATGCCGTGGCGGACGAAGATCACGCGCCCTTCATGCCGGGCAACGCAATGGCCGCCATGGGCCACCGGCCCCACGGTGACGGTGAGGCGGGGGGTGCTGGTGGGCTCGCTCATATGCTCTATTCCTGATATTTCTTCGCGTCGGTGGAGGACTTCAACTGCCAAGGCACGCTGGCCACCACCACGCCGGGTTCAAAATGCAATCGCGTCTTAATGCGCAGGGCCGTCTGGTTGTGCACCAGTTGCTCCCACCATTTGCCCACCACGTATTCCGGGATGTACACCACAATCAAGTCGCGCGGGGCGTCCCGGCGCATGGCCTTGATGTGGTTGATCAGCGGTGTCAGCGTTTCCCGGTAGGGGCTCGCCAACACAGTCAACGGTACCGGGATGGCCAGCCTCTCCCAATCCAGCAGCGTTTGCTCGGTCTCGACAGGATCCAGATCCACCGTGATCGCTTCGAGGGTGGAGGGCCGGGATGCCCGGGCGAAAGCGACGGCGCGGACCACGGGCTTGCGCACGTGTGAGACCAAAATCACCGCGTGGATGCGGGCGGGGAGGGCCTTGAGCGGGGAATCCGTCTCGACGGCGAGTTCCTTGGCGACGTTGTCGTAGTGCGAGCGGATCCCCCACATGATGACAAACAGCACGGCCATGGCCAGCAGCGCAATCCAGGCGCCCTGCTCGAATTTTGTCACCAGCACAATGAGCAGCACCGTCAGCGTCATGCAAAAGCCCAGGGTGTTGATGACACGTGAGCGCATCATGCGGTACCGCACCGGCTTGTCCTTGACCTTGAGCAGTTCCCGGGTCCAGTGCCGCACCATGCCCAGCTGGCTGGCCGTAAAGGAGATGAACACGCCCACAATGTAGAGCTGGATGAGGCGGGTGACGTCCGCGTTGAAGGCGACGATGAGCACCAGGGCGCCGATGGCCAGCAGGATCACTCCGTTGCTGAAGGCGAGCCTGTCACCGCGGGTGCGCAGTTGACGGGGCAGGAAGCCGTCCTTGGCCAGGATGGAGGCCAGCACGGGGAAGCCGTTGAACGCAGTGTTGGAGGCAAACACCAAGATGACGCCGGTGGCGGCCACGATGATGAAGAACGGGATGGAACCGGCGCCGAAGATCGTGGAGGCGATTTGGCTGATGGACGGGTTTTGCACGTAGTCGGCCGGCGGAGCGACGCCGTTGACAAGGAATTCGGTGTGCGGATCGGCCACAATGTGCACGCCGGTGGCATTGGCCAGGAACAGGATGCTTGCCATCATGCCGGCGGCAATGGCGCCGAGCAGCAGCAAGGTGGTGGCCGCGTTCTTGCTCTTGGGCTTGCGGAAGTTCGGCACGCCGTTGCTGATGGCTTCAACGCCCGTCAACGCCGCAGCGCCGGAGGAGAACGCGCGCAGCAGCAGGAATGCCCCGGCCAGGCCCACCAGGCCCTGGTTGAAGGCTGCTTCGGGGATGATCTCAAACTCGGCCGACGGCGCCCTTCCGAGGCTGCCGGTGGCGGCTTGGAAGAGACCGGCGGCCGTCATGGAGAAGATGCAGAACATGAAAATGTAGGTGGGAACGGCAAACACGTTTCCTGCGTCCTTGATGCCGCGCAGGTTCACCAGCGCCAGGATGATGACACCGACGACGGCGATCACGGCTTGTGTGCCGTGCCAGCCGGGAATGGCCGTGGCCAGGTAATTTGCGGCGGAGGACATGGACACTGCCACGGTCAGGACGTAGTCCACCATGAGGGCCGAGGCCACCGTGAGACCGGCGCGCTTGCCGAGGTTGACGGAGGCAATCTCGTAGTCGCCGCCGCCCGACGGGTAGGCGTGCACGTTCTGGCGGTAGGAAGCCACCACCGTCAGCAGGACCACCATGACCGCCAGCCCCACCCAAGGGGACAGCGTCACTGCCGCAGCACCGGCCAACGCCAGGGTGAGCAGAATTTCATCAGGGGCGTAGGCCACCGAAGAGAGCGCGTCGGAGGCAAACACCGGAAGCGCGATGCGTTTGGGCAACAGCGTGTGGGACAACTTGTCGCTTCGGAACGGACGCCCCACCAGGACCCGCTTAAACGCGTTGAAAAAATTCAGCACGCGGGTAACGCTAGCACCAGAAAGACACGCACGGATGGCAATGACTTTGGAAGGAGCCGCGTGACACACTGGTTCTGCTGACCGCGCCACCCTTTTCATTCGGCTTCTCGCGGCTTCTCGCGGCTTCCGGGGGTCCGGGAGGTTCGGGGAAGTTTGACTCGGTACAGCAACGCAGGTTTGGCGGGGCACGGCACTGCCCCATCGGTCTCAACTTGACCGCCGGGGCACCGGCAACGTCAAATTGGACCCGCACCGCATGCCAAAGCATGCGGCACCAGCAGCAGATCCCGGCAGTGATGCCGGGGCTGCCATGACAAGGAGCATCAGTGGCACACTTTGTGATCATGGGTTGCGGTCGCGTGGGAGCAACACTGGCCCACACCTTGGAGGACTCCGGCCACTCGGTGGCCATCATCGACCAGGACGAGCGGGCGTTTAGGCGGCTGCGCACGGGGTTTGGCGGGCACAAAATCACCGGTGTTGGTTTTGACCGGGAAACCCTCAAGCAGGCGGACATTGAAAGTGCCTACGCCTTTGCCGCCGTCTCCAGCGGCGACAACTCCAACATTCTGGCCACCCGCGTGGCCCGCGAGACCTTCCATGTTGAACACGTCGTCGCCAGGATTTACGATCCGGGCCGCGCTGAGATCTACCAGCGCCTGGGCATCCCCACAGTGGCCGCCGTGCGTTGGAGCGCCGACCAGGTGTTGCGCCGCATCCTTCCGGAATCCGCCATCAAGGGCGACTTCCGCGAACCGTCCGGCCGGCTGCTGTTGAGCGAGCTGACACTGCATCCGGAGTGGATTGGCTGGCATATTTTGGACATTGAAAAGGCTTCCGGGGTTCGGGTGGCGTATCTGACGCGTTTTGGCGAAGGCATGCTGCCCGGTCCCGACACGAGCTATCAGCAGGGCGATACAGTGCATGCCATGTTGGTCGGCAAGCAGTCCAGCGAAGTCGCCCACATTCTTTCTGCCGCACCGATCAAGGAGCTTTAACATGCTGGTTGTCATCGTTGGTGCAGGCAGCGTGGGCTGCTCGATTGCCAAGGAGTTGCTCTCCAATGGCCACGAAACCCTGTTGATCGACCCCAAGCCGGAGGTAATTGGCAAGAGCGGCCTGCGCGGGGCACGGTGGCTGGTGGGCGACGCCTGTGAAATCAGCACCCTGCGCGAGGCGAAACTGGAAGAGGCCGACGTCGTCGTTTCCGCCACCGGGGATGACAAGGTCAACCTTGTGGTCTCGCTGCTGGCCAAGTCCGAATTTGGTGTGGGACGCACTGTGGGCCGTGTCAACAACCCCAAGAACGACTGGATGTTTGACGACTCCTGGGGTGTGGACGTTGCGGTCAACACCCCGCGGCTCATGACGGCCTTGGTGGAGGAAGCCGTGGAAATTGGCGACCTGGTGCGCTTGATGACCCTGCAGACAGGAGTGGCTTCGCTCGTTGAATTCACCGTGCCCGCTGATTCGCACGTGATCGGGTTGACTGTTGGCGCCGTCAACTGGCCGCTCGACACCACGCTCGTGGCCATCCTTCGCGACGAAGCCCCCATCACGCCGAGTGCCGACGATGTTGTGGAGGCCGCCGACGAACTGTTCTTCCTCACCACCATCGCTGCAGAAAACGAATTGCGCACGCTGCTTTCCGGCCACGGCGAATAGGGCAATCTCGTCGTTGCCAGTACCAGCGGGCCGCCGTAGCATCGGTAGGAATCGACAGCGGCGCGCCGCCGCCCAACGAAGACGAGGTGTCCCATGTCCCGCTGCACCCTGGCCATTCTGGCAGTCGCAACCCTTGCCCTGACCGGCTGCACGAAGCCCGATTCGCCAACAGATCCGCCGCCGCCGGTCACCGCCACCCAGAGCATGACCGAGGCGGCGCCACAAGCCAGCGATGCCACCCAGCAAAGCTCCGAGCCTGCCGCGCCCGGCGCGACGGCGGACGGTGCGACGGCGGACGGTGCGGCCTCGCTAAGCGCGCTCGTCCAGGCGGGCCGCACGGCACTGAACGCCGTCCCCGACAGCACTGTCACCTCCCTCGACATGGAAGGCAACGGAGAGGGATGGGAGGTTGAAGTGACCGCCGCGGACGGCACCGAACACGAGATGCAGGTTTCCGCAGACGGCGCCAGCGTCTTGTCCGGGCCAACGTCCGAGCACGACGACGCAGTCGACAAGGCCAGGCATGTGAGCCGGATGAAAGCCGCATCCGTGGACTACGAAGCTGCCGCCAACAAGGTGTTGTCCATCGTGCCCAATCGCACTGTCGTTGAACTCGAACTCGACGACGAAAACGGAACTGTCGTGTGGGAGGCCGAAGTGCGCGAGTCTCCCGACGCAAAGTACAGCGTCCTCATCGACGCCGGCAGCGGTGAACTCATCCAGAAGAAGCACACCAACTGACGTTCAACGACCGTCCAAGGCTGCCAGTTCTCCTCATTTTCGGCGTTGCTCGGTCTTGATGGGACCGGTGCTGGAACGTGGCGAATCAATCGTATCTATGTACGCGTATCTATTGCGGTGGTGTAACGGCGGGGGTATTATGGGGGTATGAGTAGTCGGGAGGAGTTCCCCGGGGACCGGGGCTTTGCAGCCACAGCGGATGTGGCTGCACTGCTTGGTGCGATCACTCTTCCTTCCATTGAACCCTTTGGCCCTGA
>NZ_JASISP010000018.1 GCF_030063185.1 Arthrobacter sp. H35-D1 | reverse complement strand
AATCAGCCAAGCCCGTGCCCGCTTCCGCAGCTCAAGCTAAGGACGCGAAGCGGTACCGATGTCCTGAGACATCAAGTGTCACCAAAGTCCTGAGGCAGAACTGTCACCGATGTCCCGAGAGATCACATTGTATCCAGCCGAGGTTTCATACCCGTCCCCCTCTGGGGGAGCGTTAAACCTCTCAGTCAACCACTGGTGGACGACTGTCGTCGATTATGAGCAGAACTTACCTTTCACACCGGTCAACCTCGAGGACCATCAAGCTCGACATTTGTCAGCCAACGGAGAACACGACAGCCTGAGGCACCATCCCAGCGACCACCTCCTGGACCGGGGTTACCCGCACTGCGAGAGTACCCCCGGGGCCGCACGGCGAGCCTGGCAGCGGTGAGGGCGGGTCCACCCAGTCGTCCGGGGTCATTCGGTCACGCAGGCTGTCAGTGTCGCCATTGGCGTCATATGGCAAGACGCGGCGCATCGCAAGACTGACCTGAAGCCCTCCACCCATCGGTGCCATCGCCCCGGATGCGAGGGGCGAATCCCACCATAGGTGGGCCGTCGCGAGCGGGTCATCGAGAAGAGTTGCAGGGACGCCGAGGTGTTCGGACCAGAGCCGCGCCCGAACCCGCGCTGCGAATGGCCGCCCGTCGGCGTCGAGATCCCCCACGGTCGCGGCGACGACTTCGGCGTCGGACTCCCAGCCGCGGCGATTGCAGTTCGCTGACCCAATGAGGGAGATCTCGTCGTCTACCATCATTGTCTTCGCGTGCACATATGTGTGTGCCCCGAACGTGCCAGTAAAGGGGGAATGCAGCGTGAACACATGGAGCTTATACCCCTGTGGATCCCGGTGGATGTGCTCGATGAACCGCTTTCGCCACGCCCATTTATGCGGCAAGTCAGAAATCGGCGAATCGGCCATTAACAAGATTATGAACTCAACCCGTGGCAGCGCTTGTCGCAGGGCCTCGGCGGCACACATGCTAACCATGTATTGGTCTTCCCAGTAGATATAGTGCCGGGCCCCCGCAATAGCGGTGAGATAGATCTCCTGCACCGTGCGGGGCCGAACGTAGCGAGCAGATATCACTGGTGGCGGTGACGCACACGAGCGTACCGGACGCACAGGTAGCGCGACGTGCGCGTTGAACGTCTCTCCGATCCGCACAAAGGCACGCCCCGACGGCGGCGATGCTGGCTGGCACAACCCCAGCAGCGGACCTTTTACCCGATCATGGGAGACGTGATCTGAGTTGGCGTACCACCGTGTAATGAACGTCTCGAGCAAATCATCCGCTGCTGGGCCGATCAACCGGACGTGGACGTCGTGTTGTGGTGCACCTCCACCTCCACCGCCGCTGGATCCTGAGCTCTCGGGGAACGTACCACTGGCCGCGACCGCGATCTCTTTACCTTCGAGCACTGACTCGCGCCTTGGCGACATAAACCCATTTTGACCTCCCGCCAGAGCGGTGATTGCGGCAGTCGTGCCACCCGGGACCGCTGGCAGGACAATCGGGGTGAAGATGGGACAGAGCCGGTCGTTGTTGATGTCAAGTCCGCCGCAGAAGCCGATCAAGCCCTGCGATCCGGAGACGAGCAGCACTTTCTGGTGCTGGCTGCCGAACGTGTGGCTCAGCTCGTTGTTATCAAGGATCGCCGCGCCTTGTGTCAACCGGTTGACGAAGTTCACCTCGGCGCTGTTCTGTGTACCCGGTTGGTCCCACAACATCACCCGCACCTGAACTCCTGATTGCGAGGCTGCCATTAGCAGGGTTCTCATGGTCGACGCAGCGATTGTCGGATTGCGGGTCCCACCGCAATACGCCGGACCGTCCGCCCGATTTAGTGGCACGTCGAGATCAAGATACCAGCCGAGCAAGTAGATGAAATGCCCGGCTCCCCGGGCTGTTCGGATAGCATCGAGGTAACTTGCGTACGTCTCGGCACCGTCGATGAGCGCGGTCGCTCGATTACCTGGACGAACCTGAGGACCCAGTGCCCGCACCCAGCGCGTCACCCTGTCGCCCATATCCGCCGGTCTGGGCGACACCGGTGGTGCGATGACGGGTATCACGACAGGCCCGGGCGGCGACAATGGTACCCCACCTTCTGCCAACTCGGAGTCGAGACGCCTTAACGTCTGAGGACCGACGACGGGGTCGGCAGGATGGATGCCACGGTCTCGTTTGTAGCGGGAGACCGCAGCCCCCGTGTCCGACCCGAATCGCCCGTCCGCTCCCGATGCCCCGGGTGAGTAGCCGAGCCGCCCTAGCGCCTCTTGCACTTTGGCCACCCCAGCCCCGATGGACTGGGCCGGCACCGGGTACGGGGCGGTCCCCCGGGCCCCGAGCCGAATCTGTCCGGCGGCAACTGCGGCCAGCTGGGCGTCACCGGCGAACAGGGTCGACAGTAGTGTCACTGGCACGTTGCCATATGCGACGTCCTCTTGGAAGGCTCGTCCTTTCACGGCAGATGAGGCCAGATCCTCAAACTGGCCTGATCGACCGGGCAAAAGCACCCGCCGAAGGATGCACTGGTTCGCCGGCATCAGCCCTTCCAAACCGGTCAGCCGTCTCGCCCACTGATCCACACGAGTATGCGGCCGGGACCCTTCCTCCACGACAAGGGCGAAGTAGCCAGGATGTGTCCCCTCAACATCCCACCCAGCTCTCTCCGCGCGGTCGCGCCTGAGCACACGGCCGTCGACAAGCACACTGACCCGAGCGTGTCCCTCGCCGACCACGGAGCGGATGAGCAGGTCTCCTGCGCGCAGTTCCGGATCTAGCCGCTCATGAGGCCCGGTGATGAGTTCGAGCCGGGCAGCAAGGCTCTCGCGCGCTTGCGTCCCGGATGAAGTGATGAACGCTGCGGCTAGTTCTCGTGCTGTTGTCCCCAGGGCAGTCAGCACATCCGAAGGGAACATACCACTCTCCGGTGCTCCAGTATCGAGAATGTTCTCCTCGAACGGCTCTTCTCGTTTCATGATGATCTCCTTTTTGCTCAGGACTAAGTTCACAGCTGCCATCGGATCCAGATACCCGAAGCCGGCGCGTCCCGGATCGGTTCCGGCATACGGCCGACTTGTCTTCTCCAAGACGGCGCGAACTTGCTCACCATCCAACGGACCTGCTTGAAGGAGGCATGCGATGAGACCTGTGACGTGGGGGGTAGCCATGCTCGTCCCGCTCATTACCGTCAGCATCCCGGCGCTACCGGACGCCGGAGTGCTGCGAGCCACGACAGTTCGGGTTCCGGGAGCAAGACAATCGGGCTTCTCTCGCCCATCGATGGTCGGGCCGCAACTCGAGAATGCGGATACGGCGCCATCGCGATCATGGTGGTCATAGGCTCCGACGACGATGGGTTGCCACCCGTTGCAAATTGTCCCGGTCGTCGTCTCTCGCGTCGCCCGTTCCGTTGTAAAGTGCGCTTGGACATGAGCCGGACCCGGATCACGCTCGATCCACGAATCAAAGCGGCCGTCGCGCACATCCATGCCATCCAATACGAGATCCCATCGACTGCCCTCGCTGCTAGGTGCGAGACGGACGAGAATGTGGTTGCGGCCATCACCCGGATCGTTGTGCCGTTGTACTACTTGGGCCACAACCGTTCCCCCGACAGTCAACGTCGCCAGTCCCTCTCCTTCAAGCCTTGCGACACCGGCCGAGCCACACCGATTCAGCGCGACGCCAAGACGGTCAACGCCGCCGTACCAGACCTCGATCTCATGGGGCACAGGCGGACCCGAAGGTACGACGAGAGGCAAGTGCACCTTCTCACCTGGTCCGATTCGGCCCTGCGCGTGTTTCTTGGAGGTGAAGTAGTTGCCAGCGGATTGGACGATGAGCTGTCCCTGACGCTCCCGGACAAGGTTGTCCATGGCGCGTTCGAGCAGACTGGTGCCATCGTGCGGCCCGCCACATCCGCCGAGACTGAGGTTGATGACGAACGACCGTCCAGCGGCCACCGAGCGGATGAAGTCAAGCGCCTCTGCCAATGCTACGCAGTCACCGAGCCGCTGAGGTCCGGTCGGGCCCCACGTTGAGAGCTGTACGAAGACGATCACCGCGTCCGGAGCCATTCCTGGGAGTCCGCCAGGCCAGTCCATGCCCGCCGCAATCGATGTCGTGGCGGTACCGTGAGAGCCGGAGCCGAGGTCCGAGGCGGAGGCGTGGTAACCCAGCGCAGCCTCCGGGTCGGAAGTCTTCAGCGCCCTATCGATTTCCGCGGCGGTGTGAATCCTTCCGTAGCCGTAGCGGTTCCTGTGGCCGGGCACTGGGCCCGGCTGCTGGTTCCACAGTGCTGCCACACGGGTTGAACCGTCGCCATGTCGAAAGGCCGGATGGGTGAGATCTAGCCCCCAGTCGACCACGCCGACGACGACGCCCGTGCCGGTAAGTGGAAGTTCGCCGAGACCACGTAGTGCCCGTTCCTGCGTTAGTACGGATCTTGTGTCCAAAGCCATCGGAGCAGGAGACACAGGCTCTGGGCTAACCACCCAGGGTGCCTTAATACTGGCAAAGTCAGAGCGTCCGCGCAACGACGCAACAGAACCTCGCGGTACGCGCAGGGTAACGACATCGCCGAACGACGACACCACTCGCGTACCGACCGGTAGCGCTTGCCTTGACCCTAGTAGCCTCGCGAGCACCGCTACCTCGTCCTGGCCTGCCCCCTCCTCTGTAAGTATGCGCAACCGGGGATCCATGAATGTTCCTGGTCCCGGTCAGCTACTCGGTGAGGTATTGGCTTTCGCCTTAGCGGTTGAATTACTTGCCTTTTCTGGCCCATCGGCTGAGGCCTTCACCACGCTGAGTGTAATTACGTCGCCGCTGGAGGCGAAGTCCCCCGCGACCGGGTCCTGCTCTGTCACAGTATCGGGTGTCCCCGAGACGTCAACACTTTGAACCCTCGAGAGGAAACCCGCTGTTTTCAACACCGCTTCAGCGTCGGCACGAAGCTTGCCGGTCACAGGTGGAACGAGCAAGCCTGCACTAATCAGGACGGACACCTCAGTGGTCAGCGCCACGAAGGCCCCGAGCTCCGGAATGCTGCCAAGGATCGTGCCCTGCGGTGAGTCGGAGAGAACCGCACGCGGCCGCCCGGACGCCAGCCCATGAACGGTGAGAATCTCACTGGCTACAGCAAGATCGGACCCCGCCGGGCGCACGTCCGGTACAGACGCTAGATCAGGCGGGTTCGGTTTCGTCGGGTCTATCGGCCCGCTTCCCGTTGCCTCTTTCGCCAGCGTAGCGAGCAGTACCAGTCCCATGGGAGACGCACCCATGACACCTCCGAGGATCTCAATCTGGCTGGCACGGCCCCGATCTTTAATATCACGCGCCAAGGCGGCACCCACCACCATCCCTATCGGGCTAAAAGCCATCACACTCCCCCCTTATTGCCCAAACCGCCGCTGAGAGCAAGCAACATGATCATCGTCGTCATCTGGTCACCGCCACCGCCACCGAACATCCCCGTGCCCGAACTGGACGATCCAGCAGATTGGTCGCTGCCAATAGAACCAACGAGCATCATTGGCACAAGCGCTGACATGAGTGGGTTGCCGCTCCCCAGGGTACCGGCGAGCATGGGTCCAATCACTACGGCATCTCGTAGTGTGGAGATGTCCTTGCGGGTGTTTGCCGTTGAACGGCGCATCTGAGTCACATCGCGGCCGATACGTCCAACCGTTCGGTTGACGGTCGCGATCGCTGCTGAATTGGTGCGCACGGACTTGTTGACGCTCTCGATAGCCATCTGCAGCTGTGCCTGCGTCACGGGGCGGTCGGTGGGTCTCGCTGAGGGCGTGGAAGGACGGGCAAGCCGAAGCGATGGACGGACCGCCTCTTCATATCCCTCATCGTAGGATTCGTCGTATCCCTCGTCATAGGCCTCGTCATAGGCCTCGGGTATCATCGACATGCTAACTGTCCTTCCGTGATTTAATCGGTTGATTTAAAGCGACTCAAGCGTATTTACTTCAAACTGACTGGCTCTTCAACGGGGAGTACATTCGAGGATTCCGGTGGCATCCTCGTTGATTTTTCATCAGCCCGGCGTACCCTGCGGCGTTCCACCGCGGGCGAAACATATTTGGCGAACTCCCTCTCTATAGGAGTCCGCCCGCCCGGCGATCCGCGACCACGACACATTGGACAGTCAGCGATCTCTCCCCAACACATCGCACAAGCGCCCAGTGCGTCGGCCAAAATCTGGTTACGAGTCCGCAGGGCGGCTACTTCGTCATAGAGCCTGCGTAGAATATCTGCGACACCTGGATCCGATCCAACACCTTCTGGTTGCTCTTCCTCCACGTCATCGAGATTGTTCCCCTCATTGCTGATCTCCTCCTGCGCGGCAATGGCATCGCGCTCACGACGTCTTCGCAATGCATCAAAAACAGCCGCCGTCATAGGGTCCGCGGGTTGTTGAGCAAGGAGGTCCTCCATGGATGGACCCATCGAGACAGGATCCCCAGCCAACTGGGCGAGCAACAGCTGCTGGAATGGGTCCACGCCGGGAGAGCTAGGTGCGTCCATGACAATCCCTCTTTTCCTACGTCACAGCTCGAGCAAAAATCGGTCCTAGAAAATCAGCCGTCGTCCCGGTAATAGGCGGCTTCCATTTCGTCATACATATCATCGAGCCACACCTCGGCGTACTCCCTCTCAGGGGCAGGTGCGACGGCGGGTTCCAGCTCTGGTGGAGCCAGCTGCCCGTACAGCCATTCAGCACGGTCCTCCTCGCTCGAGACGTCGAAACTCTCGTCGACGTAAGCTTCGAGATAGTCTTCACCTGCGTAGGGTGATTGCTCCTCCCATTCGGCAGAGGCGCGGGAAGCTAGCAAGCTCAAGAGGTTGGAGATGGCAGCGAGCGGGATGGGGCTTCCATTCGCCGCCGGCACTGTAGGGGCCCCAGCGCTGCCCATCAGCATCGAGGTAACCCCGCGCTGGACGGTCGGGCTACCAAGGGCGCTGATGAGCTGGAAGATCGCACTGTTGGACTTTGCCGCACCCGAAGCCCCGCCAGCGAGTTGCGATGGTCCTCCCCCTGAAGCTAGCCCTCCAAGTTGCGCAGAGAGACCTCCACTTGGGGCTGGTGGCACAGGCGCCGATGATCCAGCAGGTCGGGATGGTGTCGATAGCGCACTGGTTAGTCCGCCGATTAGGCCTCCAGCCAAGGCGCCCCATGGTCCAAGCGCTGCACCAGCTGCGGCACCCGAGGCGACACCGGGCAATGCACGGCCGAGGTAGGGTGCGGCCTGTTTTGCAACACCGCTCACCGCTCGACCGACCCCTGACAGAGCACTGCTGACATCGTCAAAGAATCCTTCTGCCATCTCCAACGTCGTGCCAGCACCGAAAATGCCCTCCACGACCTCCTCGATCTGCTCTTGCGACAGCCCTTGATACGCAGGTGCCAAGGAGCTATGAACGGTAGGGTACAATGCTGTCCAAGTTGACATGGTTTCAGATTACGCCGACGGCCCGGCTATGAATAGAGATTTTGAGCGTTTTTTCTAGAGTGGGCTCCCTCAGCGGAGCTGGGCGTCGAGGTGCGCCAAAAGTTGTTCCGGGTGTATTCGGGCTCGGGGGAATCTGATCCAGAAGCCAACTGATCGTGTTTGCCGGGTCCGACGCCGGCTATGCCTTGATGCTGCTTGGCACCCTAGTGAGCGTGGCCGGAGCGACACCACAAGCACCCCGGGTTGTCGGTGTGAACACAGGCATTTGCATCCTGAGATAGCTACACCCTGATAGGGCAACAGCCGATCACCGCCAAAAGGTGGGGGCTGGCCATCTTCGATTGTCTGCAGGCTTTGCCATCCACAAAACCAACGCACAAGACCTTCAACTCCATGTTGTGGCAGCTGCAGCTATGTAGTCAGCTGACCCCCACCCTTGTTATTGGGGTCTTCTTCAGAACGCAGAAAATGGGAAGTCAACGCGTTTTAGAGTCGAACGCATATCACCCGAGCACCACTGGAATGAGGCTGAACGACTGACTCATTCCATTGACCCACCATCGTCACCACTCAATGCTGGTAATTGCCTGCTCTCCTCAGCCTGGACTTGGTGAGTGTCGCCGTTTACATTGAAAGCTGATGCTGGCCCCTGATCGTGCCTCGCATCAGAGCGCACCACCTAGTAGCCAACCGCGGAGGATCTTCGTGTGCCAGAAAACTGCCGGACGGGACGGGCCACCAGAAAAGTCCTAACACCTTCTTGTTTTCCTAATGGTATTAGGCCGATAATGAGGCATAGGCATATTCCCGGATCGGCGCACCCTACGCCGACAGTCCACCAAAGAGGAGATCCTCACAGCAGCATTCCAATTGATGGGACAGGAAGGCGTGGCCGGGATGTCCCTCTCCGCCGTGGCCCGCAGCGTCGGCATGCAGCCACCCTCTTTGTACGAGTACTTTCCGTCCAAGAACGCAATCTACGACGCACTTTTTGAACGCGGGGCACGTGATCTCCGCAGCGCCGTCCTCGCTGCCGGGCCCCGTCAACAACAGGCAGAAGCGCCCGTGGCTTCGCTCCGCGCAGGTGCCCGCGCCTACGTGGCTTGGTCCCTAGCCAACCCCGTGGCAGCCCAATTGCTGAACTGGCGCCCCGTGCCCGGATTCGAACCCTCACCCGAGGCTTCCTCAGCCAGCCGCGCCATGATCGAAGACACTAGCTAGAGGCGCATGCGTGTGCAGGTTCCCGAGCTCGTAAGAACCGGACGCAAGCAACTGCCAGGCCATCACGCAGCAGATCTTGAGCCGGGACGGGAGAAGTCTGTTCCGCTGCTGGATCTCAACCATTCGCTCGATAACCGCCTCAACGACGTCATCCGGTAAAAATCGTGTCAATACAATAATCGAGCCGCGATCGCTTACCCGCTCAGGACCCTCCGGCGTGAGCTATCCACTACGCGCGATGCGAGTCCACACCGCATCATGCGAGAAGATTGACCCAATTGCACCAAGTAAACGGCATTACCCCCCTAGACTCCACCGGCAAGGGCAGAGCACAATTGGCTACACGATGGAAGTGGCGCTCAACGGCTTCACCATCACTTTCAGCGACCGGTTCCCGGCAGCTGGAAACTACTAAAGGAAAATCCGGAATAAACCGTTAGTGAGACAGTCCCCTATGGTCGCTCCGGGTGTCGCGAAGTCCTTGGCTTTTAGATTCTTACGCCGCCTCAATGCAGGAGTTTGGTATGAACTCAGTTTGGCAATCGCGTGGGCAGGGACGCCAGCACCAGCGCTGTCGCGACGTCTTCCTGAGGATCGAGCCGCTGCCCGGGTACAGCCCCTTGGCGCCGATTGTGGGCGCGCGCCACTACGGACGAGACCTCATGTTCGGCGCAGGGCACGAGATTGGTCGAGTGACGCCAGCTGAGATCTCCGCGTCGACACTCGACGCCCTCGTTTACCGGGAGTATCTCGACGAGCACTACCTCATGCCCAACACAGCCAAACTTGTGGAGGCAGACGTCAACGAACCGCCGTGGTACCGAAGGGTCCCAGGCAGCGTCCTCTACGCCGAACCCGGCGAGCGACTCCGGATCCACGTCCTCAACGCGGATCCCGGCAACTGTCACAGCCTCCATGTTCATGGCGTGAAGTATGCCATCGAATCCGATGGTGCTTGGCCATTCGGGATGAACGACCGACTCGGGCGTCGCAGCGATGAGATCAGGCCCGGGGACTCGTGGACCTACAGCTTTGACATCACTGACGAGACGATCGGGGTGTGGGCCTTTCACGACCACGCCCACAGCGTGCAGATGAACGTCAACCGCGGCCTCTTCGGGGCCCTCGTCGTGCGGGACCCGGCGGCACCGGCGGCCTTGGACGTGCCGATGTTCCTACATGCGATGCAGGCCCCCTCCACCGAGGACTCATTCGAGAGTCCCGTGCTGCACAAGGCGACGCCACAAGAGACCTTCGCGCACACGTTCACGACGCTGGGCGTCGTTGCCTACCACTGCAAGATCCACGGACCCACGATGTCGGGCATGGTCACCGTCGACCCGACGGCGACGGCAGGTGACCGTGCGGTCGACATCAAGGACAACTCCTTCGTGCCGGCGAACGTGTCGGTCCGGCCCGGCAGTAAGGTCGTGTGGACACTCACCCAGAACTTCGACCACATCGTGTATGCGCCGGGAGGCGGGGCGTCGACGTACTGCCTCAACGGGCGGGCCTACGTCGGTAACACACCGACGATCGTGGCCGACTCCGGTGATCGCCTCCGGTGGCACGTGGTCAACCTCGATCTCGGATCGGTGTGGCACAATTTCCACCCGCACTCGGCGCGTTGGCAGCTGCCCGCGCCACCCGGTGGCGCCGCGGACGTGCACGGACTCAGTCCGGCCGAGGGCTTCACAGCGGACACCGTCGCACCACAGGCGGTTCAGTTGCCATGCGAACTCGAGGAGCTCCAGTGCTGCCCGCCGGAGGACGCCTGCCGAGTTCGGGTCAAGGGTGACTTCCTCTTCCACTGCCACCTCGAGGAACATATGATGTCTGGCCTAGCCGGACTGGTCCGCGCACGGGATTGGGTCTGGCTCGACCCGACGTCCGCCGAGTCGCCGTACGTCCGCGCGCTCCTCGATGACCCTGACAACGACCTCCCATGGGTGGACCTGCTCCGGTGCGGCCACAACTGCCCTCATAACCACCCCTCGGATCGCCAACCTCGCGGCCACAACCCGTGCTGCGGCGTACCGACGGATGGTTGCTGCGACGAAGAGACCGACCACCACGATAGAACGGAGCCCGGGGATTCATGCGATCCCAAACAGTGCCCGCACCGCCACGACCACGCGCCGGGGGATGCCAGTGGGCGGTGCTGCGGGCACGATCACGGCACGACCCGCTGCTGTGGGCACACCGTCGACGCCCCCTGCGGGGAGTGCGACAAGCTCGGGCGGCACACGCATATCGGATCTCACGCAGGGCATTCGCACCCAGCGCAGGTGCAGACCGAGGCGGGACAGCTTCATGGGGTCCCGCCAGACGTCATCATACCCACCATGGGGATGCCGACGCATGGCGGCTCCCCCGCCCCGAGCGGAACCGGAATGCCCGGGAATCCGATGCCGAGTATGCCCGGTATGCCGACACTCGACTCGATCGACGTTTGCCAGCTGGCCAACATCGGCCACTGGGAACTACTGCCGGTCGACTCCCACGTACTTGCCGTCCATGCGGTGCTGATGCATACCGGACAGGTTCTCTTCTTCGCTGGGTCGGGCAACAACGTGCCGAACTTCAACGCGAACTTGGTCAAAAGCACGGTGTGGGACTACGAGGAGGGTACGTTCTACGACCCCGGCTGCCCGTTCGACGTCTTCTGTGCGGGGCAGACCGCGCTGCGCGATGGCAAGATCCTCGTCGCCGGCGGGACGGATAAGTACGACAATTTCGTGGGATCGCAGGCGGCATACCTCTTCGATCCGACACTACGGCAATGGATCAGGGTCGCTAACATGGCCCAGCACCGGTGGTACCCAACGCTCGTAACGATGGGCGATGGCCGGTCCGTGGTCAGCTCAGGGATCACCGCGCCCAACGAGGTCTTCGACGCGACGGTCGGGTGGGACGGCCTGCCGGGCACCACGGCCTTGCCTCTCTACCCGCACCTCTTCCTGCTGCAGGACGGCCGCCTGTTCTACACCGGGGAGCAGCTAGGCAACTCGACCGTCGACCCCCGTGTCATCGACCCGTGGACCGGCGCCGAGCAGGCCATCGGAGGCTTGAGGGACAACGCGAACCGCGACCAAGGCAACAGCGTCCTGCTGCCGCCCGCACAACAGCAGCGTTTCATGGTCATCGGAGGCGGCGGGGCTAGTGGCGCGACGAACCACACCGACCTCGTCGACCTTTCCGGTGGGCCTACGGGCGCGGCGTTCTCGCCCGGGCCCGATCTCGCTAGGGCCCGCGGCCTGTGCAACTCCGTCCTCCTGCCGGACCGGACCGTCCTCATCACCGGCGGCGGCCTCCACGGCGAGACCCGAGCGGATGCCGTACATCTCGCGGAGCTCTATGACCCGCATACCAACACGATCCGGTCAGTGGCGGAGGCGAGCGTCTCACGGCTCTACCATTCCGTCGCCCTGCTGCTGCCAGACGGGCGAGTCATCACCGCCGGATCGAACCCGGACCGAGGCGACGACGAGCTGCGACTCGAGCTCTACCACCCGCCGTACCTCTTCCAGGGTCGGCGCCCAGTAATGGAGTCGGCGCCTGAGCAGTGGCGCTATGGAACGCAGGTCGAGGTGAGCACCTCGTCGTCGATGACACTCAAGTGGGCACACCTAATCCGGCCGATGGCGACGACCCACTCCTCCGACAGCAGCCAGCGCTTGCTCGACCTCCCGATTGTGTGCCGCGACGCCTGCAGCATCACCGTCGAGGTCACCGACAACCCGAACCTCGCGCCGCCGGGATGGTACATGCTCTTCGTGGTCGACGACTGCCACATTCCGTCGACCGCCGTGTGGGTCTGCCTCGACCACACCCCGCCACAAGAACCGCACGTCAAGGCCGGGAGGATAAGTCAGATACCGACGGGCGGGCACGAGCACATGCCGAACTTCCCGATCCCCGGCTTGCCTCAGTCACCCGGTCATCCCTCCAGCACGGGCACCATTCTCAGCCCACCTATGAGCCCTGTCTGAAGAGGACAAAATGGCCAACAAATCAGCGGCCGTATCCAACATTCCGAGCAGCCTTAACCTCACGATCACATCAAAATGCCGACTGAGTCCCTCGTGAAGGGCCCGTTGGCCATCAACTGCAACTGCCACCTTGTAGCTTTCACCACCCAGCAGGTCTGCCAGCATTGCCGCCAGCGCGGCATCATCCTCCACCACGAGCACACAAGGTTCTTCAGCCATGGAGTGAAGTATAGGCGCCGAGGCTGCCCTCGGCGGCGCTTCTCGGCAGCGGAATGAGATGGCGGAACCGGCGGCCGTCACCCTAGAAACTATCTCGGGGGAACACTCTGGTCTGTGATGGTGGTAGTAGGCCATCAGCCCGATGTGACTCAGCTCTCGACTGACACTCTTACGGGTTGTCCTTTCCATGATCAGTCCATCAGGCTGGCGGCCAGCACCAACCGTGTTGCCCGGCCGGACATGACTTAGGAGCTCGATCAAGGAGTCCCATCACAGTCGTGTCTACCCGACCGGACGACACGAGCTGCCCTGTTGCTCGAGGTATCAGAGGAGCTTGTTCCATCATGACAAATGAACAGTTCGAAGTCATTGCCGGCATCGACACCCACGCCGATACCCACCATGTCGCACTCATCACCGATTACGGCAAAAGGCTGGGAGATCGCAAGTTCCTGGCCGTCGGATCCGGGTACCAAGAAATCGCTGCCTACCTGACCAGTTTCGGGCCCGTCACCGCCGTTGGCGTGGAGGGCACCGGCTCCTACGGGGCCGAACTGACACGGGTCCTGGCCGGCCACGGATTCACATTCGAGCTACCTATTCAATCTTCGACAACCGTGACGCATTTGGAGGTGGGTGCCACAGGTAGCTTCTCCATACGAACCGATACTGGATACTTCGCCTCCGATCGTGTGATCGTTGCGACCGGAGTCCAACAGGTGCCCACAATTCCGGCGTTCGCAGATCAAATTTCTGTAAGTACAACTCAACTGCATTCGAGCAACTATCGAAATCCCAGCATGATTTCTGATGGTCCGGTGGCCGTGGTTGAGTTCGGAACCTCGGGAGCCCAGATCGCGTGCGATCTGGCGGCAAGTCACAGCGTTGTTCTTTGCGGGAGTCCCACCCCTCATGTGCCAGACGTGGTCCTGCGGTATGCTCCCTCGCTGTACTGGCTGCTTATCCACCACATCTTGACTCGGTCAACGCCGGTAGGACGGATGGTAGCCAAGACGTTCTTTACCAAAGGTGCGCCACTGATTGGAATTTCCGCCGACGATATCGACGAGGCCGGGATTATCCGTGCCGAAAAGATCGATGGTGTACGTGATGGGAACATGGTCACCCGAAACGGAGCGGTGATTGAAGCGTGCACTGTAATCTGGGCCACCGGATACCACCCCGATTTCTCTTGGATTCAAGGGGTGGAGGTGGATGAGGCTGGCTACCCATTCCACGAGCGTGGGATCAGCAGCCAAGTTCCCGGGCTGGGATTCTTGGGCATCCCCTTTCAGTATGGGCTGACCTCCGGCCTCATCGGTGGTGCAGGGCGTGATGCCATTTATCTGGCGCGCCGTTTGCAGCATCTCGAGGCCACGGCCACATCCGGCAGCGCCCTACCAGAAGACATCGGAAATGCATCCTTGAACGATTAGATGAGTCGGTCCAAATTCGTTGTGATTGCAGAACAGGCCTCAGACCCCTCACATCAAAGAAGCCTTTCAACTCTCGGAAAATATCGATGCTCGGCTCTTCGCCTGGTCGCATCAAAGGCACTTTTACCGAAAAGGCTACTTCCCAGTCCCGCTGCCGAAAGTTGAACCATCCTATGACAGGACCGCTACCCAAAAGTACGGGACCCTGGCTCTGGACGCCGCTAGTCCCCTAACGCAGCAGCGATTGCCTTGCCGACAAACACACCGAACTCGTACGCGCTCCAGCCGCGGCTCAGCACCAGGTTCTCGTAAATATCCGGGGCCGTATAGAACCACATGACATCCGCGGCAAATTCGGGCGTGATGCCATCGGCAAGCATGTTGCGGTCCACCATGAAACGGGCATTATGCAGCATGCGTTCATGCCGATCGTGGTCAATTTCCACCAGCAGGCGCACCATTTCTTCGTCGCTGGCTGCCGCGTCCCTGATAAGCATGCGGATTGGGGCGGCCAGCGGGCCGATCTCTGCCGTGAGCATGCCCAGAGCGAGTATAAGTTCCCTGCCATCTGTGGCCTGGGCCTGCAGGAGATCGGAACGCTGCTCGGCCGGGACCGTCCCGGCTCCCAGCAACCCGCGGTTGTAGATGGCCCGAATCAGCCCCGCCTTGGAACCCACCGATTTGTAGATCGTTTCGGTGGAAACGGCAGCGGCGGCCGCAACCGCCGCGATGGTGGTCCGGGCGTACCCGTATTCCAGAAACAGGGCGCGAGCTGATTCCAGGACGGCTTGTTGGTTTTGCTCGGCGCGTTCTCTGCGCCCGGCGGAATTATAAGGGCGGGGTGTCTTGACCGGCAATGTCATGGGGCGTACTCTCCTAATTAGATACAGTTTAGTGTATCTAATATTTCGGGAGGTTCCCATGAGCATCTCAGGCGATATTGGCCGCGACGCGATGACCGTCATTGAAGAGTTGTGCGCTGCTACTAACGCCCACGATCTCGATGCCCTCGTGGCCCTTTTTTCCCCCCTCTATGTCAACAAGACGCCCGCCCACCCTTCCCGTGGCTTCAGTGGCCGCGAACAGGTCCGGGAAAACTGGAGTCACATCTTCTCCGCTGTTCCGGACATTGCCGCCCACATCATCCGCTCCGCCGACGCTGGTATGACGCTCTGGAGCGAGTGGGAAATGATTGGCACGCGTCTGGACGGGCGTCCTCACCGGATGGCCGGCGTCATTATCTTTATCATCAGCGAAGGACTCATCGCGGAAGCAGCGTTCTACCTTGAGCCTGTCGAGGACGACGCCGGAACGGTGGGTGAGGCTGTTGGCCGTGCCGTTGGTGCCCGTGCGCTATCGGACGAGACCGCACCACTGGAGGGTGGTCCGTCATGATTCTATTGACCGGCGGTACCGGGACTGTTGGCAAGGAACTGGTCCGACTCCTTCAGGTTTCCGGGCGACCGCATCGTGTATTGACTCGTAGTTCCGAGAGCGCGAGAACCCTGGAAGCGGCCGGCTCGCAAGCGATGGTGGGGAACGCGGAGAATCCCGCGGTCGCTGTGGCGGCTGTAGCTGGCTGCGACACCGTCATTTCCGCCATGACGGGCTTTGGACCGTCCTCGGGTAGTTCTCCGGCCGCCGTCGATCGTGATGGAAACCTGAACCTGATCACGGCAGCACAAAACGCTGGGGTGGAACGGTTTGTCCTCTTCTCGGTCAGGGACGCCGGACCGGGGCACCCCATGGAACTGAACCGCATGAAATTTAGCGCCGAGCAAGCCTTACGCGAGTCTGACATGGAATGGATCATCCTGCACCCCACCATCATTCTGGAAACATTCACGGCAATCATGCAGGAATCTTTGGACCGGCACGGGGTGGCCGTGGTTTTTGGGCGGGGCGATAGGCCAGTGAACTTCATTGGCGCAGCCTATGTAGCCCAGTCGGCACTCGCCGCTGCGAAGAGGTTGGATCTGAACGGATCAGTCGTGGAGTTGGCAGGACCCGAGAACTTCTCATTCAACGAGTTAGCCGCCTTGCTCGTCACACGCCATGGCTCCGGCCGCGTGGTCCATGTCCCCATTCCGGTTCTACGGGCGATGGCATTTTCAGCCACCACCCTCGCACCAAGGTGGGCTCGGATTCTCCGTGCAGCCATCTTGATGTGCACCTCCGACATGGCCAGTGAGCCTTCATTGATCCAAGAATCACTGTCCCGGATACCGATGAAGACCATACGCGAAACCCTCGCCGAATCGCACCAAACACCCCGCTAGCGACAACGCCCTCCTATAGTTCTCACCAGAAAAGTACCTAGAGGCCAGCACGTCTTGTTGGTTGTCAGTGCGGCCCGGCTTCTCTATTCAGCTCGTACTTCGGGTCTTTGTCGGCCAGCCCGGGGAACTCCTTCAACACCGCATTCAGCGGACCACGACCGATGACAAGACGGAGCTTCACGATTTGAGCAACGCAAATGGTGGCGGACCAAGAAGCGTGATGCCGCCGTTCTTGCTCGCGGACGCCTGTACCTTACCCATATCCACCGGGCCGGTCTCGACAGGTCCCTGGTCGGGCAGTGGTGTGCTCGCGTCCCAGTAGAACGACTCACAGCACCCGGGGGTATGCAGGCACAGCATCCTCGCGGACTCAGAGACCACCATAAAAGCGTGCGGAACACCTCGAGGAGCCATGGCCAGGCCACCGGCACCAACCCGGTGGTCCACACCGTCCATGTGCATGATGATCTCGCCTTCCAGGATATACATGGTCTCGTCTGAATCTGGATGCGTATGCAAGGGCGTCATCTTTCCGCCCGCCATCTGGTCTTCAAACATAAGAAAAGCGCCCGCGGTCTCAGCCGCTCTGGCCTTCCAGGTGTGGACTCCACCGCCGAAGAACCAACGCCGCTCGCCCTGGCCTTGAGTACGTATGATGCCTGACGGACTACTGATCGTTTCCATAAGATCGCCTCTTTGAGCATTATGGGACTCTAGTCCCATAACAAGACTGGAGTACTATGAACCCCATGTCAACCCCTTATCAACATAGTGGCCGCACCAGCCAGAAACGCCGGACTTTCGACGCCATCGTGGCAGCAGCCCGGCAAGCAGTAGCTGCAGGCGAAACTCCGACCGTTGATGGCACCGCGATAGCGGCTGGGGTCGCCCGGAGCACTGCGTATCGCTACTTTCCGAGCCAGCGCGAGCTTCTCGCGGCTGCCCACCCGGAAACTGTCTGGAAGTCTTTGCTGCCGGACGACGCACCGGAAGATCCGGCGGAGCGGCTGGACGCCGTCGTTCTGGAGTTCACCCGGTTGATCATCAACACCGAGGCCCAACAGCGAACCATGCTCAGGCTCTCACTGGACCGAAATCCGGCAAACTCGACGCTCCCACTGCGACAAGGTCGGGCGATCGCCTGGATCCAGGAAGCCCTAATTCCCCTTCAGGTTCAGGGCAGATTCTCCACCCCCGAGATCCATGCCCTAGCACTTGCGGTGCGCAGCGCGATCGGGATAGAAGCACTCATCTGGCTGACCGACATCGGCGGTCTCACGCGAGAGGAGGCCAGAGCGTCGATGTGCTGGTCAGCGCAGGCACTTCTGCAACATGCTCTCACCTCCGGGCCCCTGCCAACAACACAAATTTCGGCGGGTCCAATGGTTCAGGGAGAATCAGGTGCGTAACAATAACTGATACAGAACATGTGGCAGTTGTCGTTCAATTTAATGAGTTTCTAATAAGTCGGTGACATTCATCTAGGTTCCGTCCAATGGACCCAATCACCCGTCCTTGTCATTGACTGGACGGGCAATGAAGGCCGAAAATGTGGGTACGGCCGGGGTACCGCAAGAGTCCCATTGGGCTGGATTGCCAAGCCCGCTCATCATACACAAACCACTTGTGCGAATACTCGCAGCAGCGGTTCGAAGCGCCTTCTTGGTTTTCGAGCTGCATGCAAGCACAGTGTCACTTCTGGCTCAATCCTTGGTCCGCGCGAGTGCCGAGGATCTGGGAGAGAAGGGATTGGCGATTGTGGGTCTGGGACTTCGCGAAGATGGATTTGAGGTGATCCTGCACCGTTAGCTCCGACAGAAACATCCGCTGGGCAATGCGTTTTGTGTCGCTTCCGTCCGCGAGCATGCCCAGGAGCTCCCTCTCGCGGACACTCATGCCGTGTGTGAGGGCGAAGACCTCGAGGCGTTCCTCTGGCGAGCTGGTTTCAAGGGACACAGCAATCTGCCGTCCCATTCTCGCGGCGCGAGCGGTGATCCACGTCCCTTCTGCGAGGTGTACACGTGCGCGGGCCTCATGGGAATCGACCTTGTCTTCAACCGCAAGCAGCTGCGCTGCCGCGTTATAAACACTCGCCGGCACCGGCATCACGTCGCGGGCTGCAGGCAGGAGCATACGAAGCCACTCTTCCGCCGCACCTGTCTGACTGAACACCTCGAGGTTCTCCATGAGAACAAACACGACGGATCCGCCAGCGCGCCGGCGAGCCGGAGGTACGGAGGAAAAAGTGGCTGACTGACGCACGCGAAGTGCACTCGTCAACACCGGTGCAAGGTCTCGTAGAAAGGCAAGGTCTTGGTTATCGAATGCTGAGGAGCTGGTGCTGCGCCACAGGTCGAGAAACCCCCAGCAGCCGTAACGATCGACCATGACGATGGAGGCAACATCCGTCACCCCGTAGTCGTGCAGAACTTCCCTCCACAGGAGGCTTTTCGCCAGATCGCCACCCGTGGCCTCAACAAGCGACGCAGCGTCCACCCGGCGAGCTGCCAAATCAGTCCATCGATTGACTGGAGTCAAGTATTTGAACTTGATCAGGGCCGGTAGCTGACCCAACGCTGGAACATCCGCGTGCGGGTCAGAACCGACAGTGGTCACCGGATCAGTAAGCAACCACACGTGGGCGTCGAAATCGACCGCATGATGGAGTTCGCGCAACACATCAGTGCGAAACGTTCTGGCATCAGACGACTTAGTGCTGATGGAGTCGATCCGCTCCCGAACGGCGGCGCGTGTCAGGGCTGTGGCCATGTCTTGAGAATACGCCCAACAACTCCGGTCCGCGCCTCGAGATCGCAGCCGGCCACCGTTGGGAATATCCCAGAGAACTGGGATGGTTGCTGTCCGCGGCGGCGCGTACGCTCAAAACACGCACCTAAGAGAAAGTAAAGATCATGCCCATTCTGAGGATTGAACATCCAACCCAAAATTTCGCCACCTGGAAGGCCGCGTTCGACCGGGACCCCGCCAATCGAAGCAAAGCAGGCGTGCAGCGATACTCCATCCACCAACCCGTCGACAACCCGAACTACGTGCTCATAGATCTGGAATTTGAGACGGTCAATCAAGCTGAGCTGCTGCTGGCCACGATGAAACAAGTGTGGAGCTCCGGTGCTGCTGGCCCCGCGCTCGGCGGCGAGCCACGAACGCAAATACTCGAGACCAAGGAAGTCAAGCAAATCGTGGAATGACGCTCCCCCGCCGTAAGGCGATCCGCTTTGAATGCGGAAGTGATCTGCATGGCCAAGAACCATGTCAGACTCCGTGGCGTCCGGTCAGCACCGGGCAGAAGCGCCCGTGGCTGCGCTCCGCGCAGGTGCCCGCGCCTACGTGGCTTGGTCCCTAGCCAACCCCGTGGCAGCCCAATTGCTGAACTGGCGCCCCGTGCCCGGATTCGAACCCTCACCCGAGGCTTCCTCAGCCAGCCGCGCCATGATCGAAGACGCCAGGCGACTGTTGGCGTTCACCGTCCAAGAAGGCTGGCTGGATCCTGCTGCTGCCAGCGACGAGGCCCTTTTGCTCCTCACCTCTGTAATTGCTGGCATCGTCTCCCAGCAACTGGCCAACGAGCCTTCTGCGGATCCAGCATCGGGGCGGTTCGCGCGCTTGGTCGACCCTGCCGTGAGCATGTGGCTGGAATATTACGCATTAAGGAAAGAATCATGAGCTCCCTGACAATCTCCGCAACCGATATCCCCGCAACCAACCGACTCGAGGCAGCCTCCGGCTACACTGCGGTCATGTCCGGACTGGCCAAACAACTGGATGCCCTCTCCCCCGCCGACTGGGGCACAGCAACGGACTGCACCGGATGGAGCGTCAGGGATATGGCGGCCCATTTTCTGGGTGCGCAGGAAGACCTCACCAGCATCCGCCGGACGTTGCAGCGACGACGGATCGGCCGCCAGCACTACCGACGGCTGTCGCCCCTGGATGCCGCCAACCAGCAACAAATTGACGACCATTCCTCCGACACTACCAACGACGTCGTGGCATGCTACCTGGCCAACATCCCGAAGGTGGCGCGCAGGGTGGCAACGTTTCCGACCCTGCTGAGCGGGGTGCCCGTGGATAAAACCATGGCACCAGGCGGGCTGCCCCTGCGGATCGGCTATCTGTACGCCACGATCTACCTGCGTGATTCATGGATGCACAGCATTGACATCGCCCGGGCCACAGGTGTCCCCCGGGCGTCCACGGAAGCGGACGGAATGGTGGTGGGACAGATCCTGCGCGACGTGTCCGTGGTCTGGTCAGATGGACCCCACATCGAGCTAGAACTAACAGGCGAGGTCTGCGGGACGTGGCGGCTTGGCCTTGCGAACAGCAATCCAATCCGGATTACTGCTAACGGAGTGGATTTTTGCCGGCGCCTCTCGGGACGCCTGCCGGACACCAAACTGACCCTGGTGGCCGGGGAGCAGGCCGTGCCGGCTCGGCTGGAGGCATTGCGCATCTTGTTCTAAAGCGGGACGAGCGGTGGGCGATGCTGGCAAACTTCCCAGGTAACTGCACCGTCGAAAATGAGTATTATGGCAGACACGCAGGTTTTTTCCTGCCGTGGTTCCGCGAAGCTTGCGGGTGGAAGGAGTCCTTATGGACATGCGCTTGGAATTGGTTCCGCTGCCTTCAACGGATGTGGACCGCAGCAAAGCGTTCTACATTGATCAGGTCGGTTTCCTTCTGGACCACGACGTTGAGCCGGGCAATGGCATGCGCGTGATCCAGCTGACACCGCCGGGATCAGCGTGTTCCATCGTCATTGGTGTGGGCATCAGCGACCCCCAGGGCGCACGCGTACAAGGGTTGCATTTAGTGGTGGATGATCTTGACGCCGTCCGCCGGATGCTTCTCGGCAACGGGGTGCAGGTGTCTGCGGTCTCCGACATGGGCGGGGGCGTTCACTACGCGTACTTCAGCGATCCCGACGGCAACTCTTGGGCCCTGCAACAAATCTCCCGGTGACTGGATGGGGTGATCCAGCCGTTTTTAAGGCCCCTCCGGGCCCAATGAACCGCCGTTCACTTGAGATGACCCCGGGGCTGGCTCTTTGAGTTCGACAAAGAACGCGTGGGTGTCCGTTTCCCCAATGTTTTCCCCGTAATGGTCTTGGGAAGACAGCCAACGTGCCACACCGGCAGGCATGTCCACATCGACGCTGTGTCCGTGGGAGGATAGCCGGCGACGGAACGTGCTGGCCGTGATCATCACGCTGTCAGGATGATGGTGCTCGATGGTCGAGTGCCCTGGCGTGTCCGTGTACTCGAGCACACGAACCCGGTCGTTCTCAAATACCACCCGATAGTTCTGCGGATTCGCCTCAACTGGATCCATCGCCATGGCCAGAGCATAACCCGCCACAACTTCCAGCAACAGAGGACACCGGACAATCCACGCATATTTTTCGATAACTTTGTCCACTGCGTTTGCAGGAACGATTCCGTCTCGACACGACTCTCCCCGCCAGCGCGGTCACTACTGAGTGGCCCGAACGGAATCATCATTATGATCCCCGAGGACCTAAAGAATGACTGACACCCAAAAGGCCCGATTAGCCAGGATTACTGGATCTCAGGGGCGGAAGATGGGCCGGTAAGGGTTTCGTGAATGGGCATCGGCATCCGCGGGGCTCTGGAGAGCCTTGCAGGCCACGATGGCATCAGCGAGGATGAGTGTAACGGCCCATCACACGAAGAAGGAGTCGATGCGATGACCAAGTATTTAATCTCGTTTCCCAGTGCCGCCATGGCTTTCCTTGGCGAAGACCTACAGGCCGTTTCGGACGCTACGCACGCGGTCGTTCAGGAGGCGAAGAACGCCGGTGCCTGGGTCTTTGGCGGCGGCATCGATGAAAGCATCCCACCCGTCATGGTCGACGGCGATGGGACCGTGCGAAAGGGCACCTACCCGCAAACCTCGCAGCTGGAGGGCGGCTACTCCGTGTTGGAGTTACCCTCCTACGATGTCGCCTTGGAGTGGGCCGCGAAGTTCGCTGTATCCTGCCGTTGCGCGCAGGAGGTACGCGCTTTCCACTTCGACCCTGCTAGCTAGGCCGGTTAAGCAATCATCATTGGCTAGGTTCGCGATCACGCCGTTCAGCGCTGCCTGCTGATGAGAGCGATTCCGAACGAGGCTCGTCCGCTGCGCCCATAATACTTGCGGACAATGACCACCCGGTCATACAGTCAACGTGACGGGTTGCACACCACGCGGGGGAGGCATTTGATGCTGAGGCAGGTCGCTGTGGGAGTTCTCGTTCACGAAAGTGAGTTCCTCCAGAGCAACACCGTGGCCGTCCAGGGCCGGGCCGGTGTGTTGCTCATCGACGCGGGTATAACGAGCGCTGAGATGGCCACCATTGCGAACGATCTTCAGGAGTTGGGCCAACCAGTTGTTGCGGGCTTTTCGACGCATCCGCATTGGGATCATGTGCTCTGGCACGCGATGTTCGGCGAGGTGCCCCGTTACGGTACAGCTCGCTGCGTGGCGTCCATCCACGATCTGCGCTCACACACGGACTGGAGGCCCGCGTAGCCCGTGTGCTACCGCCGGAGCTCGCCGAGGAGATCCCGATGGATCTGCTCGGTCTCATGACCGCTCTGCCCGCCGGAACCACGCAGATTCCCTGGGATGGCCCTAAAGTGCGAATCATCGAGCACCAAGCCCATGCCCCAGGCCATGCGGCACTGCTGATCAAGGAACGCGGCGTCCTCATCGCCGGCGACATGCTTTCGAACATCTTGATGCCGTTCCTTGATCTAGGGGCCGCGGATCCGATCCAGGAATACCTCTCCGCGCTCCTGTTGTTCGAGAGTGTGAGCGATGACGTGGTTGTCGTCATCCCCGGTCATGGCTCAGTCGCCGGATCGGAGCAGTTACGATCACGCATCACAGAGGATCGTGCGTATGTCGAGGCCCTCCGAGACGGCAGCGCTTTTGATGACCCACGGGTCGGTCCATCGGCCCCGTTGGACTGGCTGCCAGACGCACACAGACGGCAGGTACAGCAGCTCGCTCAAAAAGAACGGACCGAGACAGTCGAATAGCGGTCCCCTTCTTGCCATTTCTAGTTATCAGAACGTTTGCTTCTTCCTGAAGGAGCTGTCCACGTTGTAGTAGACCCAGTCGCCGGTGCGCTTGCCCGCGCGCCACAAACCTTCATCCATGAGAGCACCATTGTCATGCCATCGTTGCCAAAGTCCATGCTGCTTGCCATCCACGAAAGTACCTTTTTGGAGCAGCTCCCCGTTTTCTCGCCACCACGTCCAGCCCCCGTCAAACTCGCCCTCCACGAAGTTGCCTTCGGCTTTAAGCTGGCCATTGCGATACCAATTGCGCCACCTGCCGTGCTTCTTCCCGTCAAGCATTGGGCCTTCACCCATCAGTTTTCCGTCTTTATAGGTCTCTCGCTGAATCTCTGCCATAGTCCCTCCGTTACCGTCCTCGTTCGCCCTAGTTGCACCTTTGACGAATCAAAATTAAGAGTTATCTTGTTCCGACACGATGGCGTGTGCCCGCAACGTATCCCTAGAGTGTCGCTTGCCAGATTCACGTTCTGAGAACGCCCCCCACACCATGATTCCAAGACACGAAGCGCCCCATAACCCGAGCCACGCACCTAATTTATTTCCGACTCCGCTTGTGACTGGAACCTGTGTGGCAAGCATTGGGGACCAAAATTCGCGAATTAATATTCTCGGCTGCCGAAGCAGCGACTCCACAGCTTATTGACGGACGGCGTCTACTCACGGGTTGGTCAAGAAGATCCTTGAGCTGCCCACCTGCCAGTACCGGGACCTGTGCCCGGAAAACCTCTTGCTGGAACCTCTAAGAACCGGACACGGATAGTTTCTGCAATCGGCCCTGATTCATCGAGAGCTCAAGCCGCCTGCGTCGGATTGATCTTGGATCTCATGGACTCAACCGCCCCTCACGTCGGCTATGCTTTTTCGGAAACCGCTCCCGCCAGTTGCTCAAGTCCTTTTTCAAAGTCGTTGCCCACTAACTTGTCCATGCTTACGAAGAGCATGAATAACCTGTTGAAGCCTTTGCTTTCCCCCGTCATAGTCCAGGTGACACGCGTTCCGGGTCCCTCAGAGGCAAAGGTAAAAATCGTCGGGTTGAGGGCCTTCATCGGCTTGGTAAATTCCAGCCGGATCGTGATCGCGGCGGGCGTGGCATCGGTAATCTCCATCGTTCCAGCACCAGCCTTACCTTTACCTTTCCACGCATACTTGGCCCCCACACCGGTGGCGGGACCTTGGTAGCTACGTTCCATCGTTGAGTCGATGCTTTCCCACGGCGACCACTTAGTCCATTCATGGAAGTTTTCAACTAGCGGGTAAATGGCTTCAGCCGGTGCCGGGATGACCGTGCTGCGTTCAACGCGAAAAGTGGACATACGCCCATGCTATAGAACCGGCAACCGTAGGAGGAGGTGATTGTGCAATTTTCCAAAACTCACACTCCATGAGAGCACTACATCTGGCGGAGTGCCAATCATGCCCGCAGCAACCCTCACGTGGACCAGCCCATCTGCGTCTCTTTATTTTCTTCCAATTCACAAGTCGGCTCCGCACAGTGAAGGACATCAACGCCCGGAGCGCAACGAGTCAAGTATCAACCCGGTCGGCCTCCACGGTATCTTTAGCGTATGTCCACGAAGCTGAGCAATGACCCGGCACTGTTCGATCCGGTCGAGAAGTTCCTTTCTACCGTCACCAATGTACGCAGGCTCTCAGATGCGCGGAAGATTATCGAGATCATGCGCCAAGTTTCTGGTGAGGAACCAGCGATGTGGGGAACATCAATAATCGGGTTTGGTAGCTACCACTACCGCTACGCCTCTGGCCATGAGGGTGACTCACTGGTTATTGGACTGTCACCGAGGTCAGCAGCAATGTCGGTTTACGGGCTCTACAACGCCTATGATCCGATCCGCGTTTCGAGAAGCTAGGCCCCCATCGGGTGGGGAAAAGTTGCCTGTATATCAACCGTTTAGACGGGATCGACCGTGAACTGTTCGAAACAATCGTCCGAGATTCCTGGGCACGCCAAGGTGTGCCCAGCGAATGAATCACGATGAGTGATTCGCTAGAGCCAGCTACGGGTTCCATAGCAACGATGCGCTGCAATTTACCCAATGACCCCAGTGGCTGAAAAACCGGTGGGACAGACACAAACAGGCAGCGAATTTGATGAGTTTGTAATGAGTTAGCTTGGAATGCCTCTTTTCGAAGCCCCTCCTCCAAACAAAGACGGCAGGTCAGCGGCGCCGGCCGGCCCCCTGACAGGTTCGACCCTACGACCGTACTAATCTCTGGCTGTACCCGCGCACTGCGCATGGGATGTGGGCTACCCAAGTTCAGGTGGGGCACGGCTGGACTGCGATCAACACCACTTTCTAGAGATTCATCTGAGCGAAGCGGCCAATGGTGCGCCATTCGATCGAACAGCCTGGTGTATGTCAGGCGAGCAAGACTTCACCGTCACTGTGGATGATTGAACAGTCAGCCCGCCCGGGTCATCTTGGGGTTAGTGCGTCCTTTAGGCTCGGGCTGAGTCCGGGTGGAACGTCTACCTCGACTGCGAGGGCGTGCAGGGCGCGGCTGAAATAGTTGCGAATGGAGGCTGCCAAGGCGATGTCTACGATCTCACGATCGCTGAAGCCTACCTCCCGAAGCCGCAGGCTATCGGCATCGGTCATAGACGCCGAGTCCTGACTGAGTTTTTTGGCGAAGTCCATCAGCGCCACTTCCGCTACGCTCAATTGCGCGTCGTGGAAGTCGCAGGCGATGAGGCGTAGTTGTTCCTCTTTGAACAGTTTTAGTGACTTACGGCCGTGCGCGTACCGGCACGCCTGCGAGCCCACAGCGTCAGCGGCGGCCAGCGTTGCGAGCTCGAATCGGCGCACACCAAGCTGCGACACAATGGCAGCCACCAGCTGCTGGAAGGCGCGGGAGGCCTCGGGGTTGGTGGCCATCAAGCGGGTGTGGCTCGGCACGTAGCCAAGATCCGCCAACTCGGGGCCATACAGGTCGGCCACGGCCTCGTCGGATGGGTCGGGGGTGTTAATGATGGACATGGCAGATCCTTCTTTCGATCTCCTGCAATTGTTTCACCATAGGGTTGCGAGCGGTAGGGCGAGTTGCCGCACTGAACAGCTGCTTCGTTGAACTTGGGCAAGGCAGCACTCGCTCCAGGAATTGAGGCGGATGCCTCACGCCACGGTGCAGGTTCCGGAACGATACTGGGTGCATGAAAACTACACCACGGCAATCAGTCACTTCAGCTGCAGCGGGCCCACGACTCGTCCAAGGGTCCGACGAACGATTCACCGGGTACGGGGTGATGGGAGTGCCCTACGCCAGCGGTCACTACCTAGTCCTTCGGGACATGCTGGCGAGCTCACTGGGTACGGCGTACCGGGCGATCTGGCATCGCGATCCTACCGGACGGTGGACTATCTTCACCACAGCAGATCCGGCTGTTAGTTGTCCTCGCTACTTCGGCTCCGTGGCCGAGGTCGAGCAAGTCCCCGCAATAGAGGTCAGGTGGCGGGACGACTGGAGCGTCCACGTCACCATGGGCACCCGCCTCTCGTGGCGGCTAGCCCTGAAGGCGACATCGGCGACCCGTGCAATGACGACGATGGGTGCCGTGATGCCGCAGCGGGCATGGAACAGTGACGCTGTGCTGGGCTCGATGGGTCCGATGGCGGGCGGTGTTCTACGCTCCGGGCGGGTCCGGCTGCACGGGCGCACCCCCAACGGCCAAGGGTTCAAAGCAGCACCACTTCAAGTGTGGCGAGTCATCGACGGAGACGCCGAGTTGGACGGAACGCCTCTGGGTGACCTGGGCCCGTTGACGGAACAATCCCGGCTCGGCGACTTTTGGCTTCCCCAGCGGGGCCTGTTCTTCGTTGGCCAGGCACGGTTCACCGCCTCGGCGGACACTGCAACCACGAATGACTGAACACGCAAATACACCTCCCCAGGGGCCTGGAAATGTGATCTGGATCCGAACGTTACTGGAGAACTGAGATGAACTTCGAACTCCCGGTGGAGTTGCACGGACGTAGAATGAACCATGACGAGTCCGGTGAAAAACGGAGGCGAAGTTCTTCCCCGGCGGGTGGACGTGCTGGCCGGGCTCTCCGTCGCGATCGACCTTGGCCTCGGCCAACCCGCCGAACATATGCTTCGCTCGGCGACGATCGCCTGCCGCCTTGCCAGCCGACTCGGGTTGGACCGTGAGCAGCTCAGCACTGTTTATTACACCACTTTGGTGATGTGGATTGGGTGTCACGCTGACTCCCAGGAGTACGCCCAATGGTTTGGTGACGACATCGCGGTCCGGCGCGAATCCTATTTCGTCGATTGGTCCGGCATGCCCTACATGCTTTTCCTGTTTGGCAATGTGGGCAAGGGTGAACCGCTTCCGCAGCGGCTGAAGATAATGGGCGCGCTGTTCCGGGACGCCCGCGGACAGCTGGGGAAACTGATTCACTCACACTGCACGTCGGCGGCAGTCTTGGCTGAGCATATCGGCCTGTCACAGGCGGTTGCCAACGCACTTGCCTACACTTTCGAACGGTACGACGGCGGCGGGCTCCCGGTGGGTGTTTCAGGAGAAGCGATCCCGATCGAGATGAGGATCGCGCAGTTTGCTGACACGGCGGAGGTGCATTACAGGCTGTACGGACTCGAGGCGGTGGCGGCGATGGCCCGCAGCAGGCGCGGGGGTCACTTTGACCCTGCCGTAGTTGATGCCGTTCTTGCCTCCCCTGAAGGGATCTTTGCTGCTGCTCCCGAGGGGGATGTGTGGAAGGAAGCCTTGGGCTATGCGCCGGACCCGGAGGTGCGGCTCACCAACGACGGTGTTGACCGGCTGGTCTGCGCGATCGGTGACTTCGTCGATCTCAAGTGCCCGTTCACGCTGGGCCACTCACGGGCCGTGGCGACACTCTCAGAGTCGGCCGGAGAACTGCTCGGCCTCGGCACCGGGGAGGTCCGCACGCTGGTGCAGGCTGGACACTTGCATGATCTCGGCAGGCTCGGCGTTTCCAACCACGTGTGGTCAAAACCCGGGAAGTTGAGTCCCTCGGAGTGGGAGCGAGTGCGGATGCACCCCTACCTGACCGAGCGTGTGCTGGATCGGATTCCAGGGCTGGCCGACGTGCGCACGCTCGCTCGCGCACACCATGAGTATCTCGACGGCACCGGGTACCCACTCGGGGCCGGGGGTTCGATGCTTGGGCGCAGCGAGCGTATCCTGGCCGCTGCCGTCGCGTACCAGTCAGCGCTGGAGCCACGGCCCTACCGCGAACCGATGAACCCCGAGCGGGCAAAGATGCGCCTGCTTACCAAGAGCGCGTCCGGGGCGCTCGATCCCGAGTGTGTGGACGCGATCCTCAGCGTCGCCGGGCACCACACGCCCAAACTTCGACGCGATGACCTGCTCACCGCACGTGAACGCGAGGTGCTTGGACTGGTCGCACGTGGATTCTCCAACCGCCAGATCGCCAACCGGTTGTTCCTGAGTGAGAAGACAGTGCGCAACCACGTTGAGCGGACCTACGCGAAGATCGGGGCGAGTAACAGGGTCGGAGCCAGCCTCTATGCGCTCCAGCACGGCCTCGTGGCGCCACTGGGCGAAGCAGACGTAGAATCATGAAATTAACCAGCAGCTCAGCGAAGGCCCGGGATTGGTGCAGGGGTGGCACTGGCTGGTTGGGTCGCTAGACGTGAGAGGTCAACACGGTTGGCGGCACCGGTTTTGCGCAGCAGGTTGGAGATGTGTGAGCTCACCGTCTTCTCGCTGATCACCAGGTCCCGTGCGATTTCACTATAGGTTCGTCCGGCGATGACGTAGTGAAGGATTTCCCGTTCGCGCTGGGTGAGCCCGGGGAGCTCGGCGTAGATCCCTGATGGTGTCATGGTAGCTGGCACGGTGATGTTGATGCGGGCCTGGGTAGCAAATGCAAGTAGCTGGGCGCGGATGGGTTCGGCCTGAAGTTCCTCGGTGAGCGCCAGACCGCGGCGCAGGAAGGACTTGGCCAGATCGCGTTGGCTGTGTCCGTGCAACAGCATCGATTCCACCGCCCGACAACAGCAGTAGGCCTCTTCCCACAAAAGCGTGGCTGCCCCGCAGGCGTCGGCGCAACGCATCCAATCTGTGGCATTGCTGGGGCTTTCACGGGCGCGGCCCACCTCGGCGCTGTAGAGCAGGTTGAATGCTGCCACCTGCCGTTCATAGAACGCGGTACAGTCGCCAGGTTCCCTGAGCACGGCCGGAAAGCGACGCACCAGCTCGTCGATGAGGACCATAATGGTGTCAGTGGGGGCCGAAGCATCGTGGGCCGCCTGGACTTGATCTGCCAGTGATCTGGCGGCAAGGGGAACAAGCCATTCGCACATGGTCGGCTTCATGCTAGTGGCGGTGGCGCCATTCATCGCCGCAGCGTAAGCAGCCTCGGGGAAGCCTCCCCCTAGGAAGACCTCAGCCCGAATGGCATCGAAGTCCAAATTGAGGAAGTCCGAAAAGTGTTCATAAAGTTCCTCGGCCCGTGCCAGGTGGGCTTGCGCTTCGCCCTGCCGGCCTTGCCAGAGGGCAAGTCGGGCGGCGCACAGCCGGGCTCCAACATCGCCCATGGTGCCGGGGTCCGAGCCCAGCGCCACTCGCAGCGCCCGCTCACAGTCGCGCCAACGGCCAATAGCCAGGTAGCTGCCCGCCTCGTCGGTGGCGAGCTTGGCAATGTACAGGTGCGGGGCTCCGAGCTCAGTCAGCTGGTGCCGGCCTGCCCGCATAAGGTCTGCAAAGCGCTGACTACTCCACGTCTCGGTGGCATTGGCATGCCAGAGCGTGGCGTGGACAAAACCCCAGAAGTCCCGGGCCTGCGCAGCGGCCGCCATCGCCTCGAGCCCCCAAGCCAGATCCGACGGTGAGTTACCTTCGATCACCGAGCCCATGACATTTGCCGTTAGTGCATAAGACAGAGCATGGGGGTTGCCGGCCGCGCGGGCAATGGCGAGCGCCCGGGTTGCGTTGCTTCTGGCCTCGGGATCGTTTTTCCACAGCTCGACGTGGGCAAGTTCAGCCAGTGCCAGTGCGTATTGCCAACTGGACGGGTCTGCGCTGGCGTGCCGGAGTGCCTGGCGCATATCCTCCACGGTCATAAAGGACCGTCCCGTAGAGAAGAGCAGGTGTGTCCGGCGCACCAGCAGTTCCGCTACATCCAGGGGCTGGAGGCCAGCGTCGGTCCTTGCTAGTAGTTCCTGTACCGCTGTCAGTTCCACTTCCAGCGCCCCTGTCTTCTCTGCGGCAACGCGCAGCATGGACCACAACTCCAGCTCGCTTTCCTGCGCCTCTGGCACCGTATGACGAAGTTCGACGGCGCGGCGGAGCAGGCGCAGCATCTCTGTCACACCTCCGGCATCCCCGGCAGCAGTGGAAGCGCACAGGGCCCACCGGTACGCCTCGGCAATGTGACCTGCGCTGTAATGGTGGTCCGCCAGCGCCACCAGTGACTCAAAGTCCGGTGTATTCTCAGCGTTGATCTGGTCCTGTTGGTGGGCGGCGAATGCTGCGTGCCACCGTTGCCGCCCGTCCGCGTCTTGCTCCTGTTCAAGGACCTCGACGATCAGCGGATGGTGAAACCACCAGTGCGTTCCGTCCGCGCCGCACTCCGCGATTCCCGCCTCGGCTGCCTCTTTCAGAAGCGTAAGGACGCTCTGCTGGTCTCTTTGTGGATGTGCGACGGTGGCGAGGTCCCGGGCGCGTATTGGCCGGCCACCAACAGCCATGAGCGCGGTGAGCTGCCGGGCTTCGAGGGAAAGGCTCCGCCAAGACCGCAGGACCGCAGCTCTCAGGTCCAGCGGCAGCTTCGGAGGCAGGTGCCGGGCCTCCGGCCGAATGCCCGAGACCAATAGGCGGTTCAGGTAGGGATTTCCGGCGGTGTGGGTGAAGATTTCCTGCAGCAAGCTCTGGTGCGGAGGAGCACCCAGCAGATTCGAGATTTGGGCTCCGGTGCCCAAACGGTCTAAGGGTCCCAGTTCCATCCAATGGATTCGAGGCAGGCGTCGGATGTCGGCGAGCCAGCGCTGCAACAGGTGCCCTTCGCCGACCTCGCCGCTGCGCAAGGTGGCGATAATGCCCAGACGCCGTTCGGGCGGCCCGGCGATCAGGTACATCAGCACATCCAGAGTGCTTTGGTCCACCCACTGCAGATCGTCTATCACCAAAACCACCGGCCGGAGCACGCAGAGGCCCTCCAGCCAGTCGTCAATCAAGCCCGGCACGTCCTGGAGCCCCTCCCCGGCTGTTCTCAGCGTGGGGTAAGCAACGCCGTCGAACGTGGGGGCCCGGCGAAACGCCGATCGAAGGGCCAAGAACGGGACCGTCATTGACGCCAACGGCAGGCAAGCCCCGGCGAGAACCCAGGCTTGGGAGTGGAGTGCAGCGCAGGCGCGTTGCACAAGGGCCGTCTTTCCGACCCCAGGGTCTCCGGAGACCACCAGTGTTCCTGCCGTCCCGGCGCAGACGTTGGCCAGAAATGCGTCTACCGCAGCTAGTTCCGTTGCCCGGCCCACCAGGTCGGGATTAATCGCCTCCACGTTTTGGCTCACCTCACAAGTTTCCCACAACCTCCCCAAACGGGAAGGAATCTGAGGGTTTTCGTTGAGTTTCTCAGGGGGAAGCCACGATGCGCCTAGGGCGGTCCGGGGAGGACCGTAGAGGTATCGGAAATACACTCAATGAAAGGCAAGACCATGAAGACAACACACCGGGCATTGCGGCCGGCGAGCATTGCAATCGCCGCCGTGCTGATGGCCGTCACCGTCCCAGCCCCGGCAAATGCTCGCCCGGATCCAGGTACATTGGAAGGGACTGTGACAGTTGTAACCAACCACCACTGCAAGCAAACCAGAATCGGAACTCAATTTGTCCGCTGCGACGCTCTCACCGGCGCAGGGACCGCTGCCCCGTCTTGGGTCCCGGAGAGCTAAGCAATCCCGCACCCCTCCGGCGGTGGTCTTCACCGGCCACGCCTGGCGGGCGCAGGATCGTTAACTTGTTGTCTCGGCGTCTTTCTGCCCATGGCGAGGCAGCTAGTCCATCGACATATTTGTGGCCCGCAGAATGGAGTGCCGGATCAATTGAGACAATAGCTGCGTAGGAAGCTATGTGCAACAACGATCCATGTCTTGGCGCGGATCAGCTGGCACGAACAGAAGACCGGAAATGCGGACTCTGAACGAAAGCCCCCGCCCAAGGGCGCCGTACAGTGTGCGCGGTTCCATGGCCTCGTCAAGCAAATTCATCCACACTCATGAAGTCAGCCACAACGCCGAGCCGTGCAAACGGTTGAACGATGCCAACAAAGTGCGCCTACGCGCTTCAAAGGCTGGAAAGCCGCGCCTCGGGGTGAGCCGGTTGCTGATCGGCAGGTCCAGCGCAGCGAGAAGCCCAAGACTGGGCGAAGCGCAAACTCTGGCACGCTCGGGCCATAACCATACACACAACGTATCCGGCTAACGGTGGAATTCTAGGGTGGGCCAACAAATCCCTGATCAGCGCATGAATCGAAAACACCACGAAAGCGAGGGCGGGCAACGTCAAATAGTGCCCCGGGACGTACCTAAACCGATTCCGGCCTGGGTTCAACTTAATGTGTTTTTAATGAGTCCAGTCCGAACGACTCATTTCGAGGGTCCTCCCCCACAGCAAAACCGCAGGTCAGCGGCGCATACCCCACCCTAGTGACCGATTCCAACCGACGACCTTTGCGTTCGAACGCACATGGCCTTTAAACGCGCAATGACGGGGCGGAAACCCACCCCGCCACTGCGAAAACCCTGTAAATCCGGGCTTTTTGGCCCCGAAAAAACTCGAGGGCCCCTATCAGATTTGAACCGACGACGGTTGCAATCTATGGGGTCAATATCCCTGAAATAAGCCCATTTCGCGGCAAAAACGCCCACCATTCGGGGCTATTGGCAACTACCGACCACCAATGGGCCTCCTATGGGATTCGAACCCATGACCCCCGCTGTCGACTCGATCGACCAATTCGAGTTGTCAAAAGCCGTTCCTGGCCTTTGGCAGTGCGACGGATTCATAACAATGGATGGTACTGAAGAGGCGGCAGTTGTCGCCCAATTTAATGAGTTTCTAATGAGTCGGTCATATTCACCCACCATTGCAGCCCACGCCGGCCACGCTGAATCCCGTGCCGCCCGTGTCCTTCTGCCTCTGACTATTGGGATACGTGGACCAAGCCCCGTGGATGCCCCAAACATGTAACGGCGAGTTCGCGTCAAGTACCCATCAAGTACCACGAACCGTGCATTCATGTGGTTTTTCAGCGGAAAAAGAACCAAAATGCTGGCTAAGAACCCGGCCAGTCAAGTACCCATCAAGTAAAGATTCAACTCATTGCGCCCGAGCTCGCCATGGAACCGAAAACTACATACCTGAATTGGTGACCCCTCCCGAGGCCCACTCAGGTACATAACGTCGTAGCTTAGGTGCAGCATCTGCGTCGAACGGTGCGATGACTCCAACAGCTACAGCTTCTCTGATCAGGCGCGAAGCCTGGGCACTGTTCTTAGGAGCGATACCAAATCGTTCTCTGACAGACGTGTTCGTCGTATGCTGGCGAGTCACGTACCGGAGACAGGCGTGGAGATAGATCGCTCGAACCCGATCATCCTTGTCCATCTTCGTTAAAGGCTGATGAGCGAATAGAACTACGCGGGTGTGATTCTCTGTTACCTCTACGAGCGGTGCCGGTAGCTGGTGGTACTCAGTTTGGAACACGATCTTGTCCCAACCGCTTCCCCGCTCTTCACAGATTCCTGTCCTTCGCATGACGGAGGCCAGCGCTTCATTCCTTGACTGGGGAGGTGTATCTACAAACCGTTTGGGATCCATCAGAGGAATGCCGGGGCTTGTGAACTCAATTCGATCGTCGAAAATCTCAAACATGGGTCCCGATCCGCCGACGCTGAAATCTTGGTGGATGAGGGCGTTTGCCAGAATCTCTCGAATTGCAAGTGGCGGAAACATTGGAACGTCTTTTCGAATGGCCCTCCCGACGATCTCATTGGATGGAAGGAGTGCTTCGATGTATCCAACGAGTCCATCGAAGCCGCTTGCATAACCTCGGGCGCCTACTTGTTCTTTGAGCGTATCGATTCGGCCCACACCTTTGTATTGAATTACCCGTGCAGACTTTCTGGCCAGATTCTGAAAATCCGACAGGTTCTTCGCAAAAAGCAGCGCACCGAGGTTGGTGATATTCCACCCCCCGGAGGCAGAGAGTTCGATGAACTTCTCCGCGAAGAGGGCATTCAAAATTTCGTTCGGAGTGCCTGGCAACGGCTGGTCCATCAAGTCGAAGTAGGCGGGGTAGTCCAACATGCGGAGAACGTCATCAGCTCGGACATTTTCCAGGGCTACTAGCCGTTCAAACGGAGTCTGATCAAAAAGTCGCCAAAGTTCGCGCTCTTTTTGAGGGAACTCTTTGAGTTTTTTCTTGTAAGTCCCTATCCTGATGAATTCGGTATCCTGAAACCGAACAGGATGACCGTATGCGCGTTCAATTCGAAGAACAACAACATCTTGCTCCTGTACCTTGACACTGAAGAACTCGAAGTTGATTTTTGGGGTCACCATTCTCAGCAACCAATTTTCAACTTCTTCGTTGCCAATTTTCGCCTGACCGGGATTGAACGAAGTTCCCACGACGGAGTGGTCACCATCCCGTATCCCCCAAATCAAGTAGCCATACACTTGGCCGGCCATCGCCGCCGCGTTCGACAACGCCGAAATGTATTCGCCAATCAGCTGGGGGTCCTCGTTGTTCTCCTTGAACTCAACCCACTCAGTCTCAGACCTCCTGAAGTAGGCACTCGTTCGTTGTTGAAGTTTGTGTCTGGGTGAGTTGGTAGTTCAGGGTGCGGTGGTCGCCGGGGAGCCGGCTGGGTGTGTTGTTGAGTTCGGCGGTGAGCAGTTGAAGGGCTCGGGCGACGCGTGGGCTGTCGGGGCGTTCGAGGGTGATGGTGATGGATTTGGCGGTGTAGTTGATGGTGCCACCTTGGTGGAGCAGGTGTCGGGTGATGGCCCGGTATTCGTCCGGATCGTTGAGGTAGGCGTTGAGGCGGCCGGCGAGCCAGGCTTCGGCGTTGAACGCCAGTAGCCGCAGCACCATTTGCATGCTTCGGCGTTGAAGGTGGGGGCGGGCGAGTTGCGCGTCGGCGTTCAGCTCGTTCGCGGGGAGTTTGGCCCGGATGGGCTTGAGCGCCTTTTTGGCGTCGGCGAGGTCCTTGGTCGCGTCTTCGATGCGCCGGTGGATGCCGGGCAGGGAAGCATTCATCTGTTTCGGTGTGCCACCACCGGCGAGGAGCTGGGCCAGAGAGCGTTCGGCGTCAGCCAACGTGGTCTCGGCGGTTTTGACGGTTTTGCGGGCCGCGGTGCGGGCGGGGTTGGTGACCAGCCGGGTGTCGGTGTCAATATCCATCCCGTAGTCGGCGAGGGCGTCGATGCCGTTATGCTCTGCCGCGTATTTGAACATGTTCTCGATCCGCCAGCGGGAGCGCAGCCAGCACAGCAGGTCCGCCCCGGTGCCGGTCGTTTCGCTGGTAAGGACTTGGAGCACGGGTGCGCCGTGTTCGAAGAGCGTTAGTTGCCGTGCGTCCCCGTAACCCTTGATCGCCACGGTTTCATCGGCGAGGTCGACGCTGATGTCCTTGCCGTTGCGCATCGTCGCCGACGTTTCGGGCGTGGCGGTGGTTTCTACCAGGGGTGCACGGCGGTAGCTGATCCAGTGTGCGCCAGCGTCTCGGCAGGCAGTAAAGGCGACGGGGAATGCCCCGCCGCGGTCAAAGCCGAGCAGGATCGGCGCATCCGGTCCAATCACTTCCCTCAGTTGGGTGAGTACGCCGGGGAGGTTGGAGGCCAGCGACGTTGGCTCCCCGGAGCCAAAGACCACGGCCCGGCCGCGGGCATCGACCAGGACCGTGTCATCACGGCCCGGTTGGGCGTGGCGGCGTTTGGTGTTCCATCCCTTCGCCACCGGCTTCGCCCCGGCGTAGGGGACGAAGTGGTCATCAACGTAGTAGAGCGAATCCTCGGCCGGGTCGAAGGCGAGCATCCCGGCGGCGAAGGCCCGCTGCACAGCCAGTGGGTCGGAGGCGTCGGCCAAGGCGGACAGACGGGAGCGCAGGGTCGCCAGTTCCGGGACCATGGCGATCCCGGCAGTCGGGCCGAGTTCGCCCCGGCGCAGGTGCTTGAACCCCTCCACGGTGCCGGCCCCGAGCGCGAAGCCCAGTACCGCTGTCGTCAGCACGGACATGTTGTCATAACGGCGCCCCAGGGCGCCGGCCAGGGTCGCGAACGTCGCCTCGGCACCGACCCGGTCAAGGAACGCATGCAGCAGCATCGCCCCGGCATACCGGGAGAAGACCGTACCCGAATCGATGCGTGCGGTGGCCGCCTCAGAGCCACTGGCTTCGGGCCCCGGGGAGGCTTCCTCCGGTACAACGCCGGGGGCATCGTCCCCGTCGTGCCCGCCCGCGGGCCCGTCCGTGATTTCCCCCGCACCGTTGCCGGCACCGGCCGCCCCGGGCGCGGCGATCTCGAGTTCCTCCTGCGGGCTGATCACCCCGTGCCGGGCGAGCAGCTCGCTGATCACCGACCGTGCCACCTTGAGGCGGGCAGCGATCTCGGTCTGCGTCATGCCCTGCCCGGCCCACGTCCTGGCCCGGGCCACCTGCCGGTCACTGAGCTTGGGCGGACGCCCCCTACGGCGCACCAGCCCGGCCGAGCCCTCCGAACGAGCCCGGGCCCGCAACATCGACACGTACTGCGGGCTCAGCTCAAACAACTCCGCCGCCCGGCGGCACGCCACCCCGGCGTCCGTGACCGCGACCACCGCCAGATTGCGCATCCCCGCGTCGTCGCACTCATACAAGAACAGCACCCGCGTCCCGAGCAGGACCGTCGTCTGGCCCCGCGAATCCACCCGGCGAAGCACCGCCGGATCCGGCATTCCCGCAAACTCCAAAATCGACTCCGACATGCCTAAAACACTACCGGACGACTACAATAATTCAACGGATTTCCGACGGCATGTCGCCCGAAAAAACCCCGGAAACTAGGGGAACCCAGATCCTACTTCAGGAGGTCTGAGTCTCGTCCGGCAGCGAAGCAAGTTCGAGCACAAGGTCGTGAATGTTGGTTCGAGGTATTGAGACGTTCACTACGGGTCCTTTAGCAACTGGGCATTCGTTACACCCTATGATTCCTCATTTTGCTGCCAACGCAGGGCTACGACATAGGTACGGACACCTTTGGAGCCTCCCTCCCTCGCGGACTGTGTTGAAGAAAGTCTGGCAGCCACCACCAGCCGTGCGAAACGAGGCTGTCACTAAGTGACTACTTCTTCCCCGGAAACGTAGGTTTCTGCCCTGGCTGGAGAACTGTTGTTGGTCGTCGTACGTTGGCTGGCTTCTGCCCTTCTTTGGCGATAATGGAACGCGAATCCGCCTGCTTGTTGGCCCCGGCAGGCTTGCCCTGAGACTTGGCGTCCGGCATATTGTCCTCCTAAGTAGTGTGCTGTGTGTAGATTCATTATGACCGACCCAGCATCAAGAATCAGGAACTATGCCTACAGACCCCGTTGCAGCTCTGCTATACGTTTCCCTACTGCTCCCCGGCGTTGCATTCGTCTGGAGCTATGAAGGGCACCGGCCGACCGTAAAGAGGTCCGCGTTCAGGGAAACCGCCTCGGTTGTTATTGCTTCAGTGGCTTCGCTCGGGACCGTTTTCGTGCTCACCTATCTGTTGTCTTTCCTGAGCCCGCCGGTTGCCGCATATCTATATTCCTTCGTCACCAAACCCGATGAGCTAATCGCGAGAGATACCCAGCTCTTCATCGGAGTCGTACTCGGGCTACTTACTGTATCCACAGCCTTGGGGCTAGCCTACGGATCCGCATCCGCATTTCAAGCCCTCAAGCGATTCAGGGCGTGGGCGTACAAGAAGGCTACTCGCAAGGAGCTCAAAGTATTCGAGCGCGGCCTCTCGGCCTGGAGCGCAGCATTCGAAGCCGAACCTGAGCACTACGTCAATGTCGGTGTCCAGCTCAAAAGCGGAGCCTGGATTCAAGGCGGGCTCGACTCCTACACCCAATCGGCCGATGAGGGACCGGACCGGGCCATGACACTCAATGGCACGATTGAGTGCCGACTGCCCGGGAGCGATGACCTGATTGAACTGGAAGGCGTCGGAATGATAGTCGTCACCGCCTCAGAAATAGACTTCATGACTGTCTCATATGAGCCCAAATCAGCCCCTGACGTCGAAGACTCATAAAGACGCAATCCGACAGACCCCAAGGTCCGAAGGAGCATGCTATTTGACGATAGCGAGTCTACTCCGATGTGCCGTGCAACAATGTCACCATGACAGCTCGACTGTATGACCTCTCATCCTCGTGGATGTTTCCGAACTCAAGGCAGGAAGTTTGGGACGTCATCGCCGATCCCAATATGGCCTGGCAGGATTGGTGGCCCGGTTGCACGCAGGGAATTCCTCTCCAACGGGTGCCAGATGCAGGCACCAGCAAAACTGAGCTCCTCCTTGCATCAACTGCCACCCTAAATTTCAAGGCCTCGTTGGGCTATACACTCTCAGTGATGTACCACCCAACCCATGTTGAAACTCTGAATGAAGTCACGTTCAACGCCGGCGGCGACTTGGCCGGCGAAGGACGAGTCACACTCTCTTCAACAAGCAACGGTCAAACTCAAATGGACATCGAATGGCGGGTACGTCCCACGAGCCATTGGATGACGTTCTTCAGCCCCGTCGCTAGGCCCGTGTTCACCTACGCCCACGCAGCCCTGATGCGCCGCGGCGAGGCCGGGCTTCGGGCATACTTGGCAAGGAAGACGGACAAGAATTAGTTTCATGTCTGGCCAGCTACCACGGACAGATTTACCATGAAGTACGCGGTGAATCGTCACATCCGCTGAAGCACTTCGATCGGTTCCGTTTATGTACGTCCGCCAGCACCAACCCGTGGGGACAATAGGCACAAGGAATACGCTGCGTGCCCATCAGCGCGGCCAGTCACACAGAGCCCTGCCATGACGACCCGAAAGAGCCGCAGCACCGCACAAAGTGCTATCAACCGGCTTGAGCTTGGCGAGCACCCTGACCTCGGCGACATCCAGTCCTGGATCGAGGCCAAGAACGGCCGCCCCATCGTCATCGGGGAACTGAGCACCCTGCGTGGGAACGACATTTGCGGGCTCTGGTTCCTCCACGAGGGACGCGACTATGTCCTGCACGCCCCGCTCAACTCGTCGTGGCATCGTCAGTACATCATCCTGCACGAGTTCGCCCACATGATCCTTGGACACCGGTGCACCCCGACATCACAGCGCTTGGTGGACCTCCCCGGATTCCCGGGAGGACCAATACAGGTATTGGGTCGTGTTAGCTTCGAGGACGAGGACGAAGCCGCCACCGAGCTCTTGGCAGGCCTCCTCATGGAACGCCTCTCCCAAGCTCGGGACCTTCCGTCGGACCCCGCAGGCTTCAGCAAGGTCTTCGGATAATGGAGTACCTCCCAGCGGCGATGCTGTGGCTGCTGACGCTCGTCAGGATCCGCACAGCCTTGGACAGGGAGTGCGCGTCCGTCCTACGCGCTACGTTCTTCGCAGCGCTGGCCTGCACACTCTTTATCCCTGCCGTCTACAACGCGGTCGATCCTCTTCTCGGCGGCCGCAACCACGTGGGTCTGGTCCTGGTCATCGCCATCATGGTCAGTTTCTGGCAATTCCACACCGCCACCGTGTTGGCCGCCGTCAGCAGCCAAGTACGACGGCGGCACCACCTCGTGCGCGGACGTGTGGCCATCTCGGTGGCTGGCACATGCGTCGTCGTTGGCTTTTTTATCAGCCATGTGGATGTGACCAACCAGAATTTGCCCTTGGCCTATGGCAGCCAGCCTGGCATGCAGGTCTTCCTCTGGATGGGTTCGGCGTTCATCATCTGGGTCTGCGCCGATGCCGCACTGACGTGCATGCGGTTCCTGCCCAGAATGAGGAGCAGAACGTTCAAATCGGGGTTCGGTTGCTTTGCGGCAGGGTGCATCTGCTTGGCGCTGGCATTGGGGAACCGGCTGCTGCTGGGGATGGTCGCGGCCTCCCCCGCCCAAGGAAGCCACTTACTTGGCGTCCTGAATTTGTCGTTCACCACCCTTGAAGTTATGGCCGTTCTCCTCGTCAGCATCGGCCTCATTCTGCCGCGCTTCCGCCAATCATTGGGAATCCTGCGGCGCAATATCCGTTCCCGTTGGCTGATGGTCTTGCTGACTCCAATATGGCGGCGCAGCAGCACCAAAAGAAAATACTTGCTTCGCAACCGATGGACACCTCTCCTCGACCCTGTTGCAAGCCGAGTCACGAGGCACCTTCAACGGCGGGTTGTCGAGATCAGGGACGCCCAGCTTCGCGGCACGAAGCTGCTCCCCCGCGACCGCGTCCTCGTCAACCAGGCAGAACAACTACTCCAGGGACATTGAGCGATCCATCGGCGGTGACGGTCATGTAGTTATCGCGCCTCCAAACCATGAACATGTGTTGCCGGCATCAGCCAGCAGCACCGCCATGTGGAGGCATCATGGAAAAGCTCAGCATCAAAACCCCTGACGACTTCATCGCCTTGATGGGCCACAGTCTAGGATTCTGGCCCGAGGAAAGCCTGGTCTGCGTCATCCTGGACGACAAACGCATCGGAGCCACGCTCAGGGTGAACCTTCCCGTTCTCGGAACCGACACCAACCACTTCATCGACCAGGTGGTGCATCATGTCAGCACGGACCGTCAGGCAACCGGCGTCGTCTTCGGTATCTTCACCCACGCGCCCTGGAACCCAAATGAATTGCGTCCCCATGAGAGCGTGATGGAGGAACTGACAGGCAGGCTCAGCCTGCAAGGAGTGGTTGTCCGGGATGGCTGGCTCATCGGCGAAACCACCTTCACCAACTACCTACTCATGGGCACCGATGGAAGTGTCAGCCACCCCTTGGACAGGGTGCTGTCCAGCGAACTCAATGCAGAACTCGTCTTTCGTGGCTCCAGCATCGAAGCCTCCCCAGGATTCCGCATCCCAGTGATAGCCCGGCCCGCCCTCAGCACCGAGATCCTGCGGCACTGTTTCAGGATCGAAGCCATGAACCCGCAGGCTGCAATCACCCGCGCCAGAACCCTGTGGAACAAGACGCTCGACGGCGGCAGCGAACCTACCGACGACGAAGCCGCCGAGCTCATCGCCAACCTCAAGTTCATCAGTGTCCGGGACCGGCTCCTCGCCGACATCCCGGGCATCGACGACAGCATGCGCGACCTACTCCTGGGCCAAACTAAACAAAGCCCCCATTGGAAGCGCGTCGAGCGCGCCTCCGAACTGCTATTCCAGCTCTACATGCGCACAGACGGTACCGATGCTGCCCCCGTGCTCACCAGCTTAGGCGTCATCCAATGGTGGGAAGGCCACGGCAGCAAAGCTCACGAATGCTTTCAACGCGCGCTTGAGTCTGACCCTGATTACCGCCTCGCCCAACTCACCGACCATCTCGTGCGCGAAGGGATCCTCTCCGACTGGGCCACAGACAGGCAAACCGCATACCAGCCACCGCACACCCGCGGACCGGAAATTGGCGGGATGGGCATGGTGTAAAGCTCCCAATTCCGAGGACTCCAGCACCGACGGCCAAAATGGGTCGCGCGTGTAAGACGGTATCGATGGGTTTCTAGCCGGAAGCCGTCGCCAGCCACATAGCCAAGGGCATTTCGGACATGGCAAAGGTTATCCCAGGCTCAACCTACACACTCCCCTTAATAGACCAGCCGCATCCCTAACCAGTTCTTCCGTCGCCAACGGGCGTGTTATGTTCGAGTGATCGCTCAGATTAGACTCACAATTTAATCAGGGACGAGCGGGGATCCGTCAAATGAATAGCGTGCAGACCTTTAGCTACACGGTCGGAGGACAGTCACCTACGCGTCATACTTTTCCGGCCTTGCTGAATGCCTCAATTGCCGTCTGTAGCAACTTGACCAAGTCTGCCTGTGCTGTGCTGTCCTGCGAAGCGTCTTCTGATTTCTGCTCGGCTATCCACGCTCGCCCGAAGGCTTGCTTGACGAATGCAAGCTTCGCGTCATCGGCGCCCTCTACATCCTGCAGGAACGGGGTCATCGCTCGAAGTTCGAGCTCCTGCCGTTTGAATGCAGTGGCACGGAACAATGAGTGCCCGCCAAACCGGAACGCGACCGTCGCGATACCTCCGATGCCAGCTGTCATCCCGAGCTTTAGTGCTACTTGAGGCCAGCTGAGGCCGGTTTCAATATTTCCAAAGGCAAATAAAATAAGATAAACACCGGCGATACCAGCAAGAATCCCAACACCGTAGCCGACGTATCCAGCGATACGATCCCAACGTGCGGATTTCTTATACTGGTCCCCGAGAATGTCGCCGGCAGCGAGGTTTGACATGCCAACAACGCTCGTCCTCAGGGACTCCACCTTCTCTAGCGCCGCTTCCGCCTTATCATCAGCATCTATAATACTGTCAAGATGGGGTTTGGCCTGCTCAAGAAGCTCTTGTTCCTGCTGCTCAAGCCACTTGCCAAAACGATCTTGCCGATCTGTTTGAGCTTTGATGAATGCATCGTTCGTCTCGGTGAGAGCGGTTGAAAGTCGGCTCTCACCTTCGCCGATCCGTGTAGTCAACCGTTCGAGATGTTCTTCAGCTTCCTGCACCGACGATCTGAACCTCTCCAGATCCTCTGCGTGTACGAGTGTCATCCGCTCCTGCTCAGCGCGCAATTCCTCGATCTGCTTATCGAGGAGTACTCGGGCAGTTTCCACTTGCTCGACATACGCTGACGCGGCGCGAGTAGACGCGGCCTTCTTCGCACCAGCTTCCTCAGCCCGAGGGAATTGAGTGAGGGCGCTGCGCACGCTGTCCAGGTAACCACCCTTGGCATTTTCGAGATGCTGGAGGTGGCTCGCTGGCGATTGTAGGTAATTATTCAAGCTTGTATTCACTTGTCCCCAGGCGGAGTCCAAGGAATCCACCGCAGACTGGCCTATGAGGAAGGTTTGATCGGTCTCAACCAACGCTTCGGAGTGTGCCCGCAGGTGGCGAATTTCTTCCAAACTAGAAGAAACAGCAACGTCGGCCAACCCATCAATCTCCGAAAGAACACGCGAAACCGCGGCCAGGGTTTCCCAGAGAGAATGATTCTGAAATGCACTTTGTTCCATATATGTCTCCCGCGGTGAATTTGATTGATGGGGTGGAGGTTCGAAAACAGATTGATACCCACCGTATCGTTCGCTTCTGACACTGCACTTCACTTGCGACTTAGAGGCCGGGAGCGTGTTGTCTGAAATGATTGAGTCGCGCATTCTCGTTTCGTTGACTTTTCTGATGCTCCGCTGCAATTCATTGCCAGCTGGGCTCCATACTCCCTGGACATGTAAAGCCGTTCAGTGACCTCCGGCTGACAGCTAGGCCATCATTTACCGACGTCGAGGCCCTATAGGGGACTATGCCGCCTTATTTTGGGGCGGGGTTGTCGGTCAAGTTCAGTATGGTGGTGGATCAGACTTGAATTGAAGGTCATTGCCGCTTCAGCTTAAGTGGGAAATGAGACATCGTGCTGGCCGTACTTTTAGCTACCCCATTCCGACGCTGATAGGCTGACCGCTTGCGAGATCTCGGTAGATTTGAAGGACAGACTACCCGCGCCCACCAGAAGACCACGAACATGGGCGCCATAGCGGCGACCCGTGGAATCACAAGAATCTGTTGACCGAATCGGCTGCCCCTGCCGTTAGTCGGTCCCGCAGTGGTTCGATAACGAAAATCAGTGCCTGTGTCGCCCAAAAAAGGCCGCACCGTTGTCAAACACATATTAAGGCCTACTAAGCGATTCCGTGGACTACCCCACCCGTGTACGGCCTGTTTAAACCGATCTGCCGATTTGCCGCCGCTGAATGATAGGCCCCAGCGAGAGCGCACCGTTAGCGAGACGTTTTAGGCACCCATCCCCCTCAACCTCGTCGCACCTATCGCATGAGTCGCCTCGCACCCAGCCTTACACGTCTGGCATCCAAGGTCCTGCCCGTGGCGGGAAGTTCCACGGGCAGTCATGGTGATCTGGGCCCATTTGGCCATGATTCTGTATGTCTACGAAAAAGTGCCCAGAATGCCAAGCCCCGTTTGAACCGCGGCGCACCACCCAGCTGTACTGTTCAGCCACGTGCTCAGGACGATCCCGTGAGCGACGCCGGCGGGATACTCGACGAGCCACAGCAAGAACAAACACCCAAACCCTCGTTGCCCTTGAGCACGCGAATGGCAACGCTCGCCTGCTTAACGCGGAGAAACAGCACCTGCACAGCCTGCAATCTGGAACGTCTGCCATCCTGTCCAAGTCCAAGGCATCCGTCTTGGCTCGCGACCGGGTCATCGACGATCAGCGGACCCAGCTGCACTTATTGGCCAACAAGTATTTTGACCAGTCCAGTCAGCTTGCAGAGGCCAAGGCTGAATGCGTCGAGCTGAAACTGGAGGTCTCGCGAATCCTGAAGACTAGAAACGCTGATCTGCAGGACCTGATGCAGATCGCCGTCCGCATGCTCCAACTCACCGACCACCTCGGCATCCCCCTTGACCGGCCCACCGCGGAAATCTTCCACCACCGCGGCTGGAACACGAAGATCTCGGCGGAATCCCGATGACTATCTCCATCGCCCGCCTGACCGCGAAGAGCGGCGTCAAGTACCTGTTGAAAACCACCATGCACGACGACGTCCCCCTCATCCCAAGCGACGCCGCGAGCTACTACATGAAGGCCGGCACTCCCCCGGGCCGGTGGATCGGCAGCGGCTTGGCTGGCATAAGCCGTGAAAGGCTGGACCCCGTCACCAGTGACGACGCCGCCGCAGTATTCACCAACGCCGACCACCCGGACACGCACCAGCCATTGGGCCACCACCATGGAAAAGCCACTATCGCCCATCGCAACGGTGAGGAAATCCAGCGCGTTGCCGTGGCCGGATTCGACCTGACGTTCAGCGTCCCTAAATCCATTTCCGTCCTTTGGGCGCTGGCTTCACGCGATGAACAGCAGCAGATCCTCGCCGCTCATCATGATGCCGTCAATGAGGTCCTGGAGTGGCTCGAGGAATCTGCCATCCATACCCGCACCGGCCGCGGCGGTGCTGCCCACGTCGCAGCGAAGGGCGCCGTTGCCGCCGCGTTTGACCATTGGGAATCCCGCGCCCGAGATCCCCAACTCCACACGCACGTCGTCATCGCCAACCGGGTGCAGCGGGCAACTGACGGCGCCTGGACCACTCTGGATTCAAGGACGCTCTACAAGGCCACCGTGGCTGCCAGCGAACACTACAACGGCCTGCTTTTTGACCGTTTGCAGGAACGCCTCGGCGCGGTGCCGGGCTTCCGGCCACCGACCAGTCACGTGCGCAACGCTCGACATGAGCTCGTCGGGGTCGATGATGCCCTCATTCACGAGTTCTCCAGCCGTACCCACCGTATCGATGAGGAGAAGGACCGGCTTGTGGCAGCCTGGACGCAGGAACACGGCCGTGAGCCCACCCCCACTATGGTCCTCAAGCTGCGACAGCAGGCCACACTCGCCACCAGGCAGGCAAAGGGTAAGGACCCGCGGCCACTCAGCGACCTCGCCGCCGGATGGCGATCCCGAGCCCAGCAACTCGGCTTTGAACCCGCAGATGTCGTCCGCCAAACCATCAACCGCTCCCACGAACATCCCGTCAGCGCTGCCGACCTCACCGGTCTATGGGTCACCGCCGCTGCCGCCGCCACTCGCCAGACGGTGGCGCAACGCCGCGCCACATGGAACCGCTGGAACCTCCTGGCCGAGGCAGAACGCATCTGCGCCGAAATCCGGTGCGCCTCCCCCGCCGACCGCCGCCACATGCTCGACGCCGTCGCCTCCGCAGCCGAGTACCAGAGCGTCGCGCTCAACGCCTACCGCTACAACGTCCCGCTCAACGCCAGCAATGACATCGCCTTCGCCGGCCACGCCGTCTTCGAGTTCCCCGGCGCCCGCCTCTACACGGACGCCGGCATCCTCGCCAATGAGCAATTCGTGATGGACACCATGAACGACGACGGCGGACCCGCCATCGCGCCCCACCTAGCCGACACCTTCCTCACCACGAGTGACCATACTGCTGGTCACCTTGGGTTGGCACCTGACCAACGTGCCGCAGCGCACGAGGTGCTGTCCAGCGGCAGGTTCCTTGACGCCGTCGTTGGTCCGGCAGGATCGGGCAAGACCACAACCATGGCCGCCATCCGCGACGGATGGGAACAGGCCTTCGGAGCAGGCAGCGTGGTCGGACTTGCCCCGGCAGCTGCCAGTGCCGAGGTGCTCGGCAGGAAGCTGGGTTTGGCCGCTGAGAATGTGGCCAAGTGGCTGTATGAAACGGTCGGCCAAGGCGCCGCTCACCGGGCGGAACAGTTTCTGGACTTGGAGACAGCGGATCCAGCCTCGTCGTGGCAGCGGGCCCGAACGACGCAGCGGATGGCTGCCTTGGCCATGCAGCACGAGCAGTGGCAATTTCGGCGCGATCAGCTCGTGATCGTGGACGAGGCGTCGATGGTATCGACCGTGCAATTGGCGGCGCTGGTACATCAGGCGCGCGATGTCGGCGCCAAGATTGTGTTGGTAGGTGATCCTGCGCAGCTGGACGCGATTGATGCCGGCGGGATCGTGGGCTGGTTGGACCGGCAGGGCAAGGCGGTGCAGCTGACCAGTGTGCGGAGGTTCAGCCACGAGTGGGAGGGACCGGCGTCGCTCCTGTTGCGCGTAGGTGATGTGGCGGCGATCCAGGCCTATGCAACACATGGTCGTTTTCGCCACGGTGACTACGTCGAGATGGTTGACGAGGCGTATGAGTGGTGGGCCTCGGATATCCAAGCCGGAGTTTCGTCGATCCTCATCGCGCCGGACAATGAGACTGTCACAGCCCTCAATGAACGTGCCCACGCGGAGCTGGTGGACAAGGGCACTGTTGATGCCGTCCGGACAGTGCGGCTCAGCGACGAGCTCTACGCGGGCCGCGGTGACACCGTCATTGCCCGCAAGAACGACCGGCGCCTCACTGATGACTCCGGTGACTTCATCCGCAATGGCACGCTCATCAAAATCACCGCGACGCCGGACCGCGATGGATCAGTGATGGGTCGCCGGCTCGACAGCGGCAAGAGCATCCGGCTGAGCAGCGAGTACCTCACGGAATCCACCGAGCTCGGATACGCGACGACAGCGCACCGCTCCCAAGGCATCACTGTCGGCACCAGCCACACCTTGCTTACCCAAGGTTGCCTGACGCGTGAACTGTTCTACGTCGGCATGACCCGCGGACGGGACAAGAACACCGCCTACGTGTGTGAATCCAGCCCCGCCAGTGACGACGAGCTGCACGAGGTGCCCGAGTCGACTTGGTTGGAAATCATCGGTGAAGTCCTGGCAGCCCAAGGATCCGAGCGAGCCGCGCACGAGGTTCGCGACGAGGAACAGGAGAATGCGCATTCCCTGCATCGTCTCGCCGCTGAATACGACTACCTCGCCCAGATCGCGGCCGCAGACGACCTGCGTATCGCCGTCGACCATGTGCTGCCAGGGCTTGCGAGCATCTTGGAGTGCTCGCCATCGTGGGGTGCGGGTGTCGCTGCCTGGAGACGGGCAACGGCGGCCCAGCCACGTGCGGCGACAACAACACTGGAACACACGATTCGTAGCCCCGGCGACGCCGATGACCTTATGGCTGTTCTCCATGCACGACTCCGCCTTCTCGGTGGCAGCGCGTCAGATGGCCTCGATGATTGGTTGCATGAGGAGTTCGCCAGTAGCCGTCCAGATCTCACGGAAATGATTTCCCAAGTACGCCGCCTCGCTGCAGCCAGAGTCCAGGAGCTGAAAATGAAGGTGCTGGCCGGCACCGATCCGTGGACACAGCGAGTTGACGGCACGCTTCCCAGCGTCACCAATGCGATAGTAAGAAATGCGCTGCTGGAACAAATAGCCATCTACAGGGATCGTTGGCAGATCGGGAATGACCCGGAACCGTTGGGCCCTCCCACTGCAGACTACGAGTGGGAACGCGCCAACGACCGGCGGCAGCTCGAAGCAGAACTGGCTCGGCTACAATCCACTGTTGCCGACCGCGATGGATCTACCGCCGTGAAGGTTTCCGTTGGTGCTGCCCTTACCAATGTCGGCTGGGAAATTTAGAATAAGAGCGGAGGAGGTAGCTATGGAGAGCAACCCGATGATCAAGCCACAGCTCAGCGGCGGCCTCCTAGTCGCGACGACCGTCATCGTCGGAGTGGCTCTGCTGTACTTGGCCGTCGCGATTGCCATCGCGTGGCCAGGATTCCAGAGTGTTTGGATCGCGTTCGGAATAGCGCTCTTGGCGGCAGGCTGGGTTGCTTGGCGCTGGGCCCGACGATTTCAGGGGCGGCGACAGTGGCAGCAATTTGCCAACCGGCAGTGGGAATACCTAACCCGGATCAAAGGCGAACACGAAGCCACCGCTGAGATCACAGTCATCAGTTTCGAAGAAATCCAACCGACTGGCTCCTGGGCAACCATACGCTGGAACAAGTTCGGCTACGTTCAACCAGTCTGGATCGAGAACGGAACGTTTGCCATCTGGCCAGATTCCGTCCTGCTTATCCGTCCAGATCCGACACAAATCCAGGTCGGCGCGCCATGGCCGCCAACCTACTATCTTCGGTCCCACGCCTGTTTAGCTATTGCACCAAGACTCGGTTAAGAAATAGCCCTTTATGCAATGAACTTCTCAAAACGGATACCTTGCTTGGATGGCGACCCCTTGGACCTAACTTCGCCACAAAGTCCACAGGCTCGTTCATGAATTCAGTGCTCATCCACCGCAATGACAGTGTCGTAGAGGCCATAATGGCGCAGACCACTATGGGATTCGACGCCACTATACGACAGGGAAGCATCCTCATAGCGGCGAAACGCGAAAACAGCCTGGTTCATGTGAGGAGCGTTGAACACTCCAAGATTTACGAGCAAATGGAAGTCATCAACTGTCAGCCCAGTAACAGATTTAAACAAGGCAGGTTCGAGCTTGGTAATGACGTCTTGTAGGGTGTTCTCGCGGAAATCTGTGAGGTACATGAATGCCGGGATACGTGTGGCGAACTTAATCAACTTGTCTTGAATCTGCTTGCGTTTGGATTTGTAGTCCTTCTCCTCAGCAGTCAGTTCCTTCTTCTCAGCAGAAGTGAACCCCTCGCTTTTCTCCTTCTTCGTTTTCTTAATAGCGTCGCTCTTGTTAATGACCGTCTCGAAGATGGAGTTGCCAAGTGCGCGGAAGCCCTCAATGTTCATCACCGCGTCCATCGCAGCCTGGTTGCCAATAATGCGGCGCAGAGTATCGTTGTCGACATTGACGAGGATCGCGGACTCCCACTTGCGTGCCAACAGCGTCGCCGAAGTCCCGGCCATCGCAATGTCTAGGATGCCTCCAGCGTCAACTTGGGTCATGTTCGAGCCGTCATAGGCGAGAACTGGCAGGAACTTCACCAACTCTTCTACCGCAAGCTCCGGGTCAGCTGTCTCCGGCGACAGCCCAACCCCATAATCCGAAATCTGGCTCAAAGCCCGGGTCGGAGCGAAATCAAACACGAAACACACCGGCTTGAGTACAGTTTCTTCTTTAATGTCGTTCCCATTGGGATTCATTATCGACCACGAAGACTGCACCCGGAACGCTGCCTGAAAATAGGTCTCGGGTGATTTAAGGTTTCGGAGCATGAGTATAGATGACCATTGTTTGACAGTCACACCAGTGGTGAGCTTTCCGCATGACAATGTGATCGTCTTGGTGTCATGCCCGTCTCGGATTGCCTCGCGCACTGGCGGCAAAGCGTCGAGCCCAATGCCAGCATGAGGGCCAGCGACAGTAAGGACCTGGTAATCGTGCCAAAAGACATTTAGGCGCTGCGCAAGCAAATTCGCCATTGCCTCGCAGGCGGCAACGTTTGGCAGGAACCAGAACGAGTGCTGCATGTAGGGCAAAAGCCTGGCATCCGAGTATGGGAATGGCGGGCGGGTGCCCATCCGCATCGAGTCGACCTGCGTGGGCATGTACGCCCCGCGAATGATGTCTAGCCATTTCTGCACATCGGTCTTATGCGTAAACTCAGCGTCTTTGCCATGACCGGTGGCCTCAAAGAACGCGTTAAGGTCGAATTCATCGAACTCGCCCTGACTGGCTACAGCGATTAGTTCATCGGGCATCTGGTATGTGAACATACGCATCTCCGGCAGAGCCCCGTACGGGTTCCACTTATCTGGATGGGCCGCGGTGTACTCCGCCTTGGCTCGTTGTTCGTCGGTGTAACTCCAGTTGAAGATTTGCTCCTCTATGAACTCACCAGTCGCCAGCGCCTTGAATGGTGTACCTGACAAATACAGGTAGGCACGCGTCGTGATCGGCAGGAAGTCATCCTCATCATTACCAAGTTCATCGAGTTCCTCGTCAAAGTCTCCAAGAACCTCGTGGTATTCGGCGGCGAGCTCCTTCTTCGCGACCTTTTCATCCTCACCCTCGAACAGCTCTTTGGCAGATTCGCGCCAAGCGCCGAAGTGGTACTCGTCGAAGATCACAAGGTCCCAGTTCGTGGCGTGAACCCACTCGTTCTTGGCCTTGATGAGGCCAGTCTTCCTATCTCGGCCCAGTAAGTCTTGAAACGATCCAAAGTAAACCAACGGGCGGGATCGGTCGGTAGTCTCAGGGTCGCCGCCTGTAGCTGATGACAAATACTGCCACCCGTCGAAGTCTGCGTGAGACTCCAGATCCGTTTGCCACGCGTCCTCAACGGCTGGCTTGAACGTAACGACAAGCACACGCTTGGCGCCGAGACGTTTAGCGAGTTGATAGGAGGCAAAGGTCTTGCCGAACCGCATCTTCGCGTTCCACAAGAATCGGGGAACGGCAGTGGGGTCTTCGGCCCAGATCGACTCGTAGTAGTCGTGGACTTTCTCGACCGCGCGAGTTTGCTCGGGACGCATTTCAAAGGTCTCATGGTGGGTGCCGCTCAGCTTCTGACCGGTGCGTAGTTCAGTGATCGCAGTGAGGACATCAGCCGGGGTGCAGCGCATCCACTCACGGGCCGACCCGAAGACTGGGTTCTCAAAACCTTTGTCAATGAGACGCTGACGTACATCAGAGTCGCGAAAAACGGAACCATCCTCCCAATCTGCAGCTTCATCTACGTGGAGCGTGTAGGTTTGCTGCATTTGGCCCTGAGATTCACGAATACGCTCGTTTACGTCGACCTTTGTCGTCTGGCCCACCTTGATCAGCCCCGCATAGTTGGCCGGCGGATCGTTGGGGGTCCATGCATAAATACGCAGGCGCACGTCTGGTTTCTTCGGGAGGAGCTCCCCGATATCTCTACTCATCGTCGGCTTCATCCCGGATCTCGTCGAAAAGTGTGGCGTCGTGCTCCGCGACCTGAGACTCAATGAATGTGACATCCTCAGCAGTCAACTCATACCGTTCATACAGCGCCGCATCGGTCCAATCTCGGTCCAGTGGAACGTCAGGCACAAACGTGTAAACCCCCCGTGCAGCATCCTGAGTTGACTTGCGCAGAGACACAAGGAAACGCACGAATCGGGTGCGAAGATACAGGGCAAACCTGTCGGCTTCTTCCTCAGTGTCAAACTTGCCAGCAACGAGATAGGTCTCTGTGCACGCGGTACCTGGCCCGCCGATGATCGGTTTGGAAAGGAACTTCGTCTCAACGGCAGCGCTCGTGCCCTGAACTCGCGTCATAAGAACTTTCCAGACGTCGGCCCATTCCCGATTGGTGGGAAGATCAGCTCGTTCAATCCAGTCGATCCTCTGGTTCGCGAAGAGCTTTACCGGATCGGTCATACCCGACGACGTCAGTTTTCCTTTGAAGTTGGTTGCGAGTCCGAATGGCTTACGGCTTGAGACCCGGGATTCGAGGGTCGGTTCTCCCTTAGCTCGGACCTTTTCAAGAATGGGGATTGCCTCATTTCTCCGGATCAGAACGTCGTAAGCGTCGAGGTATCGGGCTGCGGAACCACCGAGCGGTTGACCACCCCAGATGGTCTGGACGGTACAGGGGCCATCATGGATGCGGTCCCACAAAAAGTATGAAACGCCACCCCTAATCTTTACACTGGGGAAGACTTCAAAGAGCTTTGGGTAATCCACGATGTCGCGCATACGGTGATCGGAAAGCATTTTTTTGCGGTATTCGTCGAGGCCTTTTCCACCTGAGAACCAGCGGGAAGGCGTGATGAAGACTGCGAAGCGCGGATCAAGACTAAGCGCTTTCTCGACGAAGAGCTGATAAATCGGCGCCGCTGATGAGCCATGACCACCGTCGCTGAGCTGGTAGGGCGGGTTGCCGATGATGACATCGAATTGCATTTTGTCTCCGAACAGCTCGGCTATGCGAGCTTTGATGTCGTCTGTGTGTATGAACGCATATGCATGAGTTTCGAGCTCGTCGCCACGGCCATAGTCGTCTTCACTCGCTCCACAATAAGCACAGCGCCGGTGGGTGAAGACGATTAGCTCGTCTCCTGTGAGCGGGTCAACGCGGAACTCTCGTTTTCCCCCACTCCATTCATGTTCGGTGCGCTCAAACCAGATATTGCCATCTTCCGTGGTGAAAGAATTCGCGATGGAATGTGGCCCGTTGGCGTACTTCGAGCAATAGACGCTGCGGCGTGCCATGAGCGCAGTGAGCTGGGTGGTTCCAATACCGTAGACCTGCCGTGTGAGGATATGGTCGATACGCTTGTGGAGGTCTGGGATTATGACGGCGAGCCCATCGGCAAGGCGACGGACGATTTCGCGTAAGAAGACGCCAGACTTGGTGAACGGGTCTAGAAAAGTGACGTCCGGATTGGACCAGATATCTGCACCATCGTTCGCTTCCGCCCACGCCCTGGCAAGCATATCGAGCATGGATTCCGCCATGTCGGGAGGCGTAAAAACTTCGTCGTTGGAAAGGTTGGCGATGCAGGTCAGCACGTCCGGGTTGTGACTCCGTAAGGTAAATGGTGCGACGCTCATATTTGGCCCACGTTCTCTGCAATCTGGTGAACAGTCATGGTCGGGTACGTCCTAGACGGAACAAACAGGTCCTCCTCGTCAAGTTGACCGAAGAGCGTGCCCTCGTAGGAGGCGCGCTGAGTCAAGTTGTCGTAGCGGAAGTCCCTGCGCTGAAACTTACCTTTCCCGAGGTATCCCCACTCAGGGAAAGCGATCGGCTGGCCGTTTGAGAACGTCATTTCCAGCGCGTCTCCCTCAACGATATTTGCTTCAAGCACGGTGTGGGCTGCCAGCGCCCACTCGTCATCGTCTTTGATTCCAAGAAAGGCGTTGAAGAGGGAGGCGAGATTGTCACGGCATTCCAAGGCGTTGTCGGCCAAGAGTTCGATGCCGTACGTGCACATAAGTGCGAATAGGGCGTAGTGGCGCTTCTCGAAGTCGCTCTTGCCATGGCGAAACTGAACCGTGGCAAGTTTGCGCGCCAATATCGGCACGAGGAAATTCCCGGAACCGCAGGCAGGTTCGAGCACGCGGGAGTCTATACGCTCGGATTCTTGCTTGACCAGATCGAGCATATTCTCCACCATCCAGGCGGGTGTGAACACCTCACCGTGGTCGGCGACGCGCTGTTTGGACTTGACTAGGCGCTCTACCTCATTCAGACTCATCGCCGCTCCTTCAGGTTACTTGCTTTGATTGATCAGGATACGATGGCGCTCTGACATTCATTTCCTCAGCCATGCGTTGGTAGGATCCCGTAGTTTCCACGCCACTCATAGCCCTCCTATCCAACCGTCGACCTCGTTTGAGGAAAACATGACAGGCGCCACGCCCGAGTGCACGCGCGTAGCTCTATTCGCGTACCGGCTACACGAAGCCTTGTAGGCGCCCGCGAGCGGGTTGCAAACATGACAGCTGGCAGCCAATTGCCAAGGACGCGTCATTGCAGCCAGATCCAGCAATCGAGCACTAGACACCATTCCCGATGTTACCTCAGTGGCCATGCCTGGATTTAGTCCACAACGGTGAGAAGATACGTATGTTAGTTTCTGAATGCCCGACATGCGACAACGACTCGTCCACAAATCTAATCGGTGCAATTCTTCGTGATGCCACATGACTTGCCGCCCACTTCACTTTCGACCAGACACCTACATGCCGATCACGATACTGCGATCATTCAAAGACAGTTGACGCCCTAGGTCGCGCGGCAGACCGAATGCCGAGTAGGTGTTCTTGTCCTCCAATTTCGGGTTCCAAAGCAAGGCACGCCAGTCTCCCACCAAACCCTGGAGGGTTTGTCGTTTCTAAAATCGTCTTGGCCACGGATGTCACTCGACCCAGCACGGACTTTGCAATGTCGACCCGGGACATGGGCTTCCTGTCTCGAGAGCAACGAAGAATCGAGCAGGCTTCAGCTTCTATCACGGCGTCGGCCCAGCCTGCCAAGTAGGCAGCGGACTGTTCATCTCGGTCGATGCCATGAGCCCGCAGGACAACGTAGGCGACGGACTCGGCTTCGATCTCGGCGAGGCCGCGGTGTTCGGAGCTGCTGCCATACAGGGCGCCAATGGCGTCGCCAGGGACGTGGAGGGAGGCGTGGGCGAGTTCGTGCGCGAGCGTTGCAACGCGGTCTTCCGCATCCAGCCAGGACCCTACGCTGATGAGGCGGCGCGAGTGGTCGGTGTATCCGTCCGCCAACCCTGCCTGCGTCTCTGAGACGACGATGTTGTAGAGCGCGTTTCGCGCCACTGCTGTGAGTGACTCCCACAGCTGCGTGCATGAATCGGCTTGGAGTGGCACATCTGGCCGACCGGCAATAGGAACAAGCAAAGGCTCCCCCTCGGTCTGCGACACATCGAACACTGGCTGCCCGCGCCATCCGACAATCCTGGATCGGTGTTCGCCGTCCCCCGACGCCGCAAGTTCAGGTTCTCGTGCCCCGGAAACCTCACCTTGTTCATCAGCAGGCGTGATTCGGGCGGTTCTTGGCGCAATCACATACAAGGCGTGTTCACCCTTGAGAACATAGCGGCTGTGCCGTTCCCACTCCTTGTACCCGGCAACGAGGGTCGGCTTCATTGGACCTCGTTGGGCCATTTGCATCGTCAAAAGTGCGACATTTCCTCCCGAGTACCGCCACATGGTCGCCGAAGCGTCGAGGAGCCGGTGCCATTGCTGCGGCTGGTCAACAGCCTCTGCCAGCAACGAGTAGAGCCCTTCGGTGAGCTCGTTAACTCGCTGTTCAGGACTGGGGTGGGTGGCTGGCGGCGCTCCCTCATTTGCTTGAACTGCTTTCAGCCATCGTGGTGTTGGTTCGGATATGGCTTCCATGGCTTCATCCCTCCGTTACTGTCCGGAATCGGTGGTGCCTGAATCCGCGCTGCCGGGTGTTTCCGAATCTGGCTGATTTGCCGCATTCAAGCTTGTATGCGGCAACCCCGTCATGGCGGGGCCGTCGTCAGGCAATCGGCGGACGACCGGTTCGCGGTGCTGCTGCAAGCTGACGCAGCCAGCCGTCCTGGTTAGGTCTCGCAACCGGACGACGCTGTGTTCCAGGCGCTCGTGAAAGCCCAAGGGGCCGAACCCGCCGTCGTCCTCGGTGTAGGAGGCCTGCTCCGCTCTCTGCAGCGCGTACAACTCGGCCACAATGTCCGAGTGCCGCCACCAGCAGTCGGGAATCACGGAGGTGGGTAGGTGGTAGGTTTCCACGAGCCAGCGGACCCAACTACCGAGGTGGTTCCACACGGTCTCGGCGGTGCGGGGGTCCATATCCCGCCACCGGTACGTCATGGGTACGCGCTCGGAGCGCAGGCCGCGCGTTGAGCCGAAAAGCAGCGCCGCGAAATTGTCTTCGGCACCGTTCTCGACGTCGTATTCAAAGGATTCGTCCTCGTCCATGGCTATGACTCCTGTTCTCCTGCGGGGAATGGCGTTTGTTGTTCGTGCTGTCGTTTGAGGTGGCCGGTGAGCAGTTCTAGCTCGGTTTGCTCCTTGGAACGGCCCAACTGTGCTGCGTCTTTGCGTTTGTGCCATTCACGCAGGTCCAGCAGGATGGGGCGGCTACGACGCCCGAGCATGATGGCCGTACCTGCCGGGAGCCGGCGGATTTCATGCAACGGGATTACCGGCGACTCACGGATTTGCTCGCCGTCCTGGCGGCCCTGCGATGACCATGATCGGGTGTTGAACGTCAGCGTCCGTTCGCCAATGAGACCAGCGAGTGCGCGGAGGTCGCGTTCGTCCGAGCCGCCGCCGAAGATGACCTTGATGATGGCGGCATCCCAAATGGTGGCGGCCTCGTCCATCGACCAGCCGGAGCGCGCCTGAGACAGGGACTGCAACACCACAATGGTGGAGATGCCAATGCCGCCACCGTCCGACAGCACCACCGGCAGCCCCGGCCATGGGGAGAGATTGGCGATTTCGTCGAGGATGAGCGACAACGGCGGGTCAAGCCGACCACCCGCGCAGACGAAAGCCATCTCCCGGGCGGCATAATCAATGTCATCGATCAGCGCGGACAAGAAGGGACCGGCAGCGGCCGCACCGCTCTTGGTCCCGATCAGGTAGAGCGTGCCGCGTTGTTCGATGAAGGCTTTGGGGTCGAATTGCTCGCTGCTCTCTCTCGGGTTCAGAGCAGCGAGGACCTTGGGAGACGACAGCGGCGCAGCAGCCGCGGTTACGCCGATCCAGGAGTTGGAGGTATTGCGGGGATCGTCGTCGACGATGCCCATCAAATCGGCTTGCCAGCCCAGAGCAGCCTCAGGCCGGCCGAGGATGTTGAGGGCCTCCCTGGCCAGCACGGGGTTTGACGCCCAGCGGCGAAACGACGAAACTCCCTCACCCGAAAGCGCAGCGGCATGCAACAAACATTGCAGCACTATCTGCGAGCGCTTTTGCCAGGCGGCGTTCTCTCCTTTGAGTGCGGCGTCTGCAGAGATGACAAGTGCTCGGCGGGTGGCGACGTCGGGGTCTTCGCAGCCTCTCACTGGTGACCAGCGCAGGGTTGTGGGCAAGCCGGACATTCCTTGTGGGTCGAAGACCGTGACGGGGCGGCCGTTGGTGGCGCGGGCTTTCATGGTCACGACGAGGTTGTCTGCCCGGGTTGAGGTGGTGACGACGGCGCCGGGTGCGTCGAGGATGGCGTTGATGATGACGTAGAGGCCCTTGCCGGAGCGGGGTGCGCCTTGGATGACGAGGGATTCTTCGGTGGAGACGTGGACTGTGACGCCGCGCGATTTACCGATGGTCCAGGAGACTTCTTCAACTTTGGGGTCTTTGGCGCTGGGGCGGGTGTACCGGCCTCTCTTCAGTGCGGCCTTGGCGCCGAATTCGCGGGCGATTTCTGCCCGTCGTGCCACGCCGTCGCGGCTGAGGATGTCTTGCCGGAGCCAGGCTCCGGATTGGCGCCAGACATGCCAGCCGAGGATGCCCGCGAGTGAAGCAACAGCTATGAGAACGAGGATGGGTGCGACGATGAGCCAGACCTGTCCGGTGCCGATGCGGCAGGTGCCTTCTGCGGGCAGGATCCATTGGATCCGTCCGCTGAACAGGCCGGGCAGAACGGCGGGGCTGAGATTCCAGGGTGCAGTCCCTTCGCATTGCGTTGAGTAGGCAATGTGGGCAGCAGCTTCGATCAAGAGGCTGAGGACCACGTAAATTGACGTGGCAACCAGTCCGAAGGTGACCATCGGATTGCCATCATCCAGCCGCCGGAGCATCAGAGCATCCTCTCATCGGTGCCGAACACAGCCAGCTCGTCGGTGGTGACCTGGTTCGCCACAATGAACGAGCGGTTGCCGACCTTCCACAGGCCTACGCCCTTGGGCAGCTTCTCCACGTGTTCGCATTCCGCTTCGGTCAGACCCAGTGCTTCCTTCGTCAGCTGCATAGCGTCATGCTTTTGCCGGTAAATAACCCTGGTGTCTGCTTCGGTGAGCAGGCCAAGCGCCTTTTGCCGCAGACCGCTGGTGCTGTCGCCAATCTCATTGAGGTCGGCGATCTTGTGCATGATGAGCAGATTTGAAATGCCATAGCTGCGGGCCAGGCGCCATTGCTCACTCATTTTTGCGAGCATGTACGGGTCCGCAAGCATCCGCCAGCCTTCGTCATAAACCACGATGCGTTTTGCCCCGTCAGGGTTCGTCACTGCAGCTTCCAGCCACGTCGCACCACAGGCAGCCGCTAGGGACAAGGCTTGTTCCGAGGCGCCGATCAGGGCCGAGGTATCCATGACCATGATGGGGGCATCGGCGTCGAATGCCACGGTGGAAGGGGCATCAAACATGCCCTCTAGGTCACCTGATACCGTTCTCCGGAGTGAATGTCCGACGCCGAGCCCTCCTTCCGGTCCGACCAGCGCGGCTGTCGCTGGGGTTGGGTTGAGTAAGTACTTCAGCACCATGGGCAGGGTTGGCGTGCTGTTGGCAGCCACCGCATCGGTCAGAGCCATGTCCAAAGCCGTATGCTCGACAGGACTCAGCGGGACACCTGGACGCATGAGCGAGACCAGTGCAACAAGCAGATGTCGGCGGCGCTGTCGCACCACTGCCAGCCATTGCGCATCGGACAACGCGCTGGATCGGGGGCCAGCGTCCAGCGGGTTGACTCTTGTTGCGCGGCCCGGCCCCACGGAGATCACCTTTCCGCCCGGGATGGCGTTGGCAACGGGAACCCATTCTCCTTTCGGGTCTGAGGCCACTGCAGCTTTGCGTCCCAGGGTGATGGAACGTGTGACCAGCGATTTGCCGCACATGGATTTGCCTGTGCCGACAGTCCCGATGACGACAATTGACGGGCCACTGATGAAGCCCTTGTCGTACATGACCCAGGGGTCATAGCAGAACGCGCCAGATCCGAAGAGGTCCGTGCCGATGTAGGTTCCCTCCGGGCCAAGGCCCGACTCGGTGAGAAACGGGTAGGCTGCCGCCATGGTCAGAGTCGAGGCACGGTGCGGCGCCGGGTGAACTCGGTGTGGACCCCACAGTGTGGCACCGTCTCGTTTGCCCCAATCGCCGGCCGAGATGCCCCCGCCAGTGTCCTCAGTCCGCTGTGCCCGCAGCTCACGCAATGACAGCGTCGGCGAGGAGTTCAGCAAACGTTCGCTCCGCCGTCGTTCTTTCCGCGCAAAGCGGTTCTCATCTGCGGGAGCGATGCTGACGGCGGCTACGTGCTTGTTCATTTCAGTCCCCTTCCCAAAGGCAGTGCTCCGGCGATGAAGGCTGGCCATTGCTGCCCTGCCATGAGCCGCAACTCGACAAACGATCCAGCAGCGGCGGATTCAAGTTCTTGCCGGCAGCGGGAGAGTTCATCGAGCGATTCGGCTGTGATAGTTACATAGGCTGCCGGGCGCACATCCCCATGACCGGCAACAATTTCATCTTCGCGCTGGGCAACTTCTTCTTCCTCCGCCCGCTGCTCACGTGTGAGGGGACGGTCCAGGCGGGCATTGATGCGGCGCCGGGTTTCGTGCGCTTCCTGTGCCGAACGAATGTCCCGAAGCGCCTGATCTGTAGGCACTGCCCGGATGACTTGGGATATGACGTGCCGGAACTCCCCCACATAGATCAGCGGTTGTAAGAACCCCGGGTAGACCTGTTGGCGGGGCCATTCGGCTACCCAGAAGGTTTGATGGAAACCTGAATCCGTCCGTAGGTAAGTCCAGTGTTCTTCGGTAGCCATGGGCCCAGGCGACACCGCCATGTTGCTTTTCCCCGCTCCTGTCACGGTCGCCCCCTTTGCGACCGTTTCGGGGTCAAACGAGCCCCGGACTACGGCAGTCACAGCAGTGTCTGACAACCACTCGGTCACCGTCACGCCATGTGTTTTCAGCCCGGTACTGAAAGCCTCAACTTCCGAGCGCAGAACATGCTCCAATCCGCCCATGGCGCCTCCTGCGTCCTTGATCCTGCGGTGCGCCTTGGCCGTATCAAGAACGATCGTCATGATGATCTCGTGACTCATGGCGGATCCGGCAGCCTCAATCAAGTCCAGATACGAAGCATCACCCCACTGCGCGTCGGCGATGCGCTCTGGCGGCACAGCACGCTCGTAGTACGCCCGTAGCGCGCTTGAAGGGTAGGGCACTGTGTAATCCTGAATCGCAATCCTGGCGATGGCCGACCGCCGAGCCATAGCCGCCTGCACCCGTGACCAGGACTGGACAGCGAAGGCTTTGTCGTCGTTGTCCATGAGGGCGAAGGACGTGGTGGTGCAGCGAAGCGACACCATGGCCTCGTGTCCGTTGCGGTCTAGAATGAACCCTTCGCCAGTTGCTGTCTTACAAAGTTCCAGACTTCCTAATCCACCCGGCAGTGCCATAGTGCCGACTTTTCGAGGCTGCTCTGGACGTGCCAGATAGTGGGTCTCGTCCAATACTGAGCGGAGAAAGAAGATCGACACCGTGTACGCCCACACCGGGTAAGGGATGCGGGCGTATTGCAGGACTCCAAACAACATCAACCCCATCCACACCGGCACTGTCAGAATGAAGGCAAGTGGACCGCCCGTCGCGGATGAGAGGGCGGCGATCAACATTCCCAAGGCAACCAAAGAAAGCTGGTACCACTGCAGCCCCATAAACAATCCGTGCCGTTCGTGCCGCGGGAACCGAACGGGCTGTAATACGCGGGTGTCCTCAGTCATGATGTCCATCTCCATTAGTGGGAGGCTTGTTCGGTATACACTTGGACGGCTCCACGGGATAGTTCTGAGCGGTCGGTGCCGGATGAGGCGGTGGAATCGTCGGTCTGACATGTGGCGCCGGGTTCGGACGGTCGACCTGAGCCGCCGCCGGTCGCGAAGGACCCGCACCTTGTGGCACTGCTGTGCTATTTGAGGGCCCCGGGCTCCTGCCGGGGTATCGAGACGTCGTTGGCCCGGTGGGAGCTGTCGGGGGCGCCGAGGCGGTTCCATCAGACGCAGCGGCCGGTTTGTGGTCACTCGGAGGTCGGGCAGTTTGTCCTTGCTTGGCCGATGGGCCTGGTGGCATCGGCCAAGCAGTGGACGTACCCGAATCATGCTCAGGTGATCCGGCGGGTGTCGAACCATGTCCTTTCGGGCTCGACGCCGTTGGCCCCGCAGTCTGCGACGGGTTTCCGATCCAGGCCTTGCTCGCACCGGCGTGCATGGCGGTGGGGCGCAAAGGTGATGCAGAGTGACTGGACGTCACCGGCGTCGGCCCTTTACTACCTACGCTCGGCATGTGTAGTTTGCCGCCAAACTGACGACCAAGCTGCCTGCCCGTGAAGCTCCCGGCACGGCTGGCAACATGGCCACCACCAGCCATTTGGGCCGCCCCGGCAATCTCGCCACCAGCAAAGCTGACAAGCTTCAGTGCCATCAAAGGTGCCGCGCATGCCAAGACCATTCCAACGGCGCCAGAGGCAAGACCGCTAAACGACGTCGAATTTGCAAACAGTTTGACTGCAACTGCCAGGACGGTCGCCGCCAGCGGTTTGGCGATCAGCAACGCTATGACCGTTTCGCACCAGATTCTGCTCCAAGATTTGGTTCTCTCCCAAGGCAAGAGCATGAGAGCCACCGGCGCCACGGCCGCCAGGACTATCAGTGCGAAAGAACGGAAGATCATCGAGCACATGAGGATGAACGCCAGTATCCACACAACAAGGATTGCGATGGCTGTAACGACGACTGCCCCGGACGGGCCTCCTGTTGTTCCAGAGCTGAGCGAAACTATGTCCCATTCCCGCCCCGAACCAGCCGCGGCCTTTTGGAACCCAAACAACCGCATGAAGACGACGTAAGGATCTTTACCGAGCGTGGCCAACAGCGCAGTCGACGCGGAATCAGTGAAATTGGAAAGCTTGGCCATGAGGTTCGTGGCCAAGTAGACCAGCGGCACGGCCAGCGCGCCACCAAGCAGCGCCCGACCGATTCGCCGTGGCTGCTGACTAATCAGGCCCGCGATGAGCTGGACAATCATGGCCACGACGAGCGGCGTCATCATGACGACAACCCACCAGTTCGTCAGGCCACTGACGATGCCCCATTCCGATGCATCAATGTCTGAGACACCGAAGGAACCGGAGATGAACGACCACATCCATGACGCCATGCTTTCGAGAATGCCAGCAATGTAGGAGGTCACGGACGAGGCAAGGTTATCGTTGGCCTGCGAAACAATCCCGCAGCCCGGCGGCCACCAGCCACCCAAGTCGCATTTCACCATCGGTAGCATTGTTCACACCTAGAAGCCGAGGTTAAACGCGTTCTGGGACCACAGGATGTAGCCATTGATGCCACCAAGGATGGCGGCCACAGGTCCTGTCCAGAGCAGGATCATGCCACCACCAGATGCCAGCCGCGAGGATTGGCTGAGCTTGCCGGCCAAAAGCATTGCGGCCCCGATGATCGCCACGATGGTGATCACGATGAACGCGCCGACGAGGATGCCGCCTCCGATTTGCTTGAGGGACTCGAGAAACGGAAAGTTGGTGTTTGGGGTGATCCCCGGATCCACCGCTGCCAGATACAACATTGTGAACTCCAATCGATGGTTGCCCACATGCGTGGACGTTTTGTTCACTTGCTTCATGGCGCTGGGGAGCGAAAACTACATGACCGCTGACCATCGGATACCAACGACTTGGGTGCTACCACCGCTGACGGACAGTCTCGGTAAGCTGGAGGAGATGAGGTCCCCGCCATTTCCATTTTGATTCAGCACGAAGATTGGGCCGCGCCACTCGACATATTCTTGCCAACCTGGGGAGACTTGGTCACGCCGTGACTGGTAACGTCGAACGAAGTCTCGATGAGCGGCGAGCCATATTGCACTTCATAGCGACAGCAGTTCACGCAGATTCGCTGCTTCAATGGCCGGTTTGCGTGTTCCTAAACTACGTCCGACCATGCCCTGGGTCGTCTCATTGTCGATGCGCCACTCATTTGTGGGAAGCGACACCGGCGCGGTGCATTTAGGCAAGGAGCGATGGTGCGATACAGCCTGCATCGCTGGGTCCATCGTGTCGCTTTGAGCAGGATCTATTGTTCTGCATGTCAGTAGTTGGTGAGAAGATGGCGTTATGCTCGCCATCTCAATTGTTGCTCTGGTCATCTCTGCCTTTTCGCTGCCGTTCACCGCATGGGCAGCACGTGCCGCAGCGAAGCAGGCCAAGGCGGCCCACGACCAGACTGAGATCCAACGCGAGCAGGTCGCTGCCGCCCGTGAGCAGACTCAACTACAACGTGAGCTCGGGCGTGAGGCATCGCAGCCCTACGTGTGGGCAGATATCCAGCCAGACACGCAGCAAGGAACAGTCATGCACATTGTGGTTGGCAACAGCGGGCCGACCGTGGCGCGTAACGTGAAGGTGACATTTGATCCGCCGCTTCCCGCCGGCCAACAGCAGTCCGACAAGGTCGAGAGTGTTCAACGCATACTCGCCAAAGGTCTTCGATCGCTTGCCCCCAATCGGGCAATTCGATGGACGCTCGGCGCAGGCTACGATCTCCTATCGAGCGAGGATCCCCAAGTTCGGACGGTACGTGTCGAAGGCGAAGGCGCTCATGGCCCCTTGCCGGTACTCGAGTTTGAGATAGACATCTCTGAGTGGCGTCAGGCACGGGATGCGCCCGACGGATCTCTGCACCATGTACGTGGCGCGATCAAGGATCTCACCAAGGCGGTGGGCGGCATCGAAACGACAATTAAGCGCGTCGCCAACCGGCTGGAGGTGCAAGAACCTGCGACGGACGGGTTCAACGAACTGAGCGATTCCGTCACCAAGCAGCAGCTCGCACCTCAAGCACAGCAGAATGCGCTCGAGGAAGGCGCCGGTCCAGCACCTTTGCCACCGCTTTCCTCTCCGCAATAGTGGCGGCGATGTACTTTCAGCTTTCAGCCATCTTATGCGCAACGCTCCGAATCTGAGCTGATGGGTGTCGCAGGGCGACTGCCAACAGTTCCAAGACGTCTTTCGACTCTGAACCTCCAGCTAGCCTTGAGACCACTGCCGCGGCGCTACGCCTACCACCCGACTCAAGAATCTGGGCAAGGATCGACACAACTCCGTGCGATGCTCCTTCGGCAACGACAAGTTTAGTCAACCCTCCGAGAGCTGAGTTGCGTGTGGTTTCACTGGCGTCACCGGCTAATGCTAGGAGAATTCCGGAATCTGCTTCATCTCCGAATCGTTCAATAATGCGTGCGGCAGCAGCTCGGTGCGCGTCGTCCCGGGTAAGAAGCTCCTTTACTAACTGTCCCCGCGATGCCTCACCGGTCAGAGAAGCGAAGGCTTCGGCCGCGAGGCTCCGGTTATCTTCTTCCTCAAAGATGTCGAGTTGTGGCTCCCGGTCTCTAAGGTCTGATACGTGTTCAACAAGTTGTGCTTTGACCATATCGGGAAGTTTGAGCCCGTGCTTGGCCAGTACCTCTAGAGTCCCTGTCTGTTGACGGGGTCGAATGTGAGGCGACGTTAGTAGGGCCTCGATGAGATCCCATCGCGAGCTAGAAGGGTGCAATGCGCCAAGTAGTGTCAAGGCCTGGCCGGGGTCAAGCCCTCCACTGCCATATGAGAGGCCTTTGGAAGCATGGTCAATGAGGGTCCCGACGGCGCCACACAGACGCGCAATCAGAGCCTCGACTGCGTCACCCGGGAGCGTCTGAACATCAGCAATGGCCTCGAAGATTATCAATTCTCCGGCTAGAGCCCGGTCGTGAATCTCCTCACGACTCTCCACAATAGTGGGGGCAGAGACAGCCAAGTACGCCTCGCGCAGGTATGGTGGCTCGACCTTGCTCCGGATTGCAGCGCGTTGACGATCGCTGTCTTGCCACGCCGTTTCTGGTATCGCCCGGATCAAGCTCGCAAGAGTCTGCGCGGTACTGTCCTCGGTGATTGGAGGTTGGTCGAAGAAGTAGTCTATGACGCTTTGGAGCGATTTTTCGCTCAATGACCAAACCATCGATTTGAGTAGATCAATTATCTTGAATAGCACGATAAATGTGGGCCGAGAACGCTCAATGTAGTTCTGAGGGTCTTGCAGTGTTGCCAATGCCCAGACACAAATATCGTCGGCGTGCGCCTGTTCGAGTACGTCGCCAGCGGCCGTCAGCAATTCTAGATCTGATAGGGCCGTCGTTCTGGTCGATCGTTCCAAGCTCACTTCGAGAGCCGCCATTCTGGCAGCTATCGTTGGGCCGCTACTCACGATATGTCGAGTTGCCCGGCTGGTGCCTTTGCTGTCACCCGACTGCCGGAGCCGCGTCAATCCGTTGGCAACCTGCTTAGTAGGGCTTGTGGAATCGGTGGCGAGAAGAAAGTGCTCCGCAAGTGAGCCTGTCGCACTGCGCCATCCATCCTGATCACCGGCATATGACGCAAGTAGAGCCGCCGACACCAGTCGCCGGTGTGCGCGATCAGAGACCCCGGTCCGCCTCGACCCATTCTCGGTCCATGTACGGAACTCCTCGGACAGGTGGGCAGATAAACCGTTTGACAACACTTGTGCTCTCCACCACGACGCAGGGTTGTCGCTGCGTTGCACGAAGTTCGCGATGTCACCCTTCATCCATCCTGAAGCCCTGAACGCTGTCAGCGCGCATGAACCTGCGATGGCTCCACTCGTGACATCTGAGGGGACTTCACGATGGATACGCTGGGTCTTCATCGCTAGGTCGAACGCATTCTCGTGCTGTCCGATCTCCAGCAGCGCCCGTGCGTGCTGTGTCTCTAGCCATGCATGATCGACTGGGGAGTAGTCGTCATAACCAAGCGCGCGGAGTAGCGCTTGGAGGGCGGAATCTGGATCGTTCACGTCAAAATGGTACGCGCAGGAAACTACTGTGGCAGCGGCACGTTCGGCCCCGTTTGAGGAACCTTCGACGAGTTGCAGCAACTCAGTGGCCTGTCCTTGATACAGCCAAAGATGGAGCGCTGCAGTGGCACGCCAGCACCAGTCCTCCGCTTTCCGGGCATCCTCTAGTGGCAACCCCTTCCACTTGGCACTATCTGCGAAAAGGGCGATCTCTGACGGCTCAAGTGTCCGTTCAAGCTCATCGCGGAGAAGCACCTGCATGGCAAGGGCTTCGAGACCCGTGATCGATTCAGGCAACAAGTTCGGGTGGGGTGCGACTAGTCTGGGTGTGATGAGCGCATGTCGAATCTCGTCCGATGGTGAAAGATTGACGACTCCGGCCCATGCCGTGCCATGCCAGTTTGGACTCGGGAGTTGAGTCAGCGCGATATCTGACAGTGCAACGATTTGATCCGCATCGATCAATTGCGATGCGGGAACGAGAATCTTCGCCCCTTTGCCAGTTGAGACGACACGTTCATTGGTGATGTGTACCCAATACGAGACGTTGCTAGCCTGGTCTCGAAGAATTACCAAATGTGGTAGCGCATGACGTAGCCAATAGTCAAAGTGCACATGGCTGTCTTCCGCAAACCACCATCCGGTGACTATGCCTTCAGCATCCTTTTGTGGTGAATTGAAGTATGAGACCCCCGTCTTGACCTGAGCGCCCATAACGGCCCCGAGCTCGTACCTGCGGGCATCGCGTGGGCGGAGATACAAGTCCGTACCGGTGTCGTGCCGGCCGTCGATTGAGCCAGCCCAGCCCAGGCGCTCGAACTGCGCTAAAACTTCGGATTCGCCCGAAGTTCCCGTGGATTCGTTCTTTGGCGCCCGCATCTATACTTCCGTTTCCTCGTCCTCAACGACCCTGATATTGCCCATCGCAGTGCCTGTAAAACTCAAGGGAATGAACATGTCTCGAAATGCGATTCCAGCGGGGCGCAGTGCAGCTCCTCCCCCAGGAGGCGTGGTAAGCGGAAATCTCATTCCTATCGGAGCTTTCGCAGCGATGTGTTCAGGATGAGGACCCCCGGTCGGATAACCGGGGTGGGCAGGCACGTTGAGGTGCTCGGGAAAATCACACCGACCTGTAAAGTGCTGCGCCGCGGCGACGTGGAAAATTGCCCCGTGGGTCCATGCGATCATGTAGGCCTCGGCGAGAATTGCAGGAATGTCAACTCTCAACTGCGTCAGCTCTAGACCTTGTTTATGGCCTTGAACTTTAGGGCCTTGGGCAAGGACCTCCATGACAGGACGGTCAAAGATGTTGACGACATCTGGCCCGGTCAGAGCACTAAGCGAGATAGATCCATCGGTGTTAGGCGGGCTTGTCGAGAAAGAGATCTTCAGGTCGTCGCGAGCGCGAACGGCCGGGCCGTGCTTGACCTTGTTATGAGCAGCATTCAGTTGCAGTTCATGGCCCATGAGTAGGTCAACAGCGAACTGCAGCCAGTCAGCGAACACGTTGCACGCTGACGCGAGCACCTCGGTCATGCCTTTTTGCAAGTCGTGCTCAATCAGGACTAGCCGCCCGAAAGTCATGGGAGATTCTTTGGCCGAGAAGGCCTCGCCAATCTGGCCCACAATTAGATCAAGCTGATTAGGCCCCATCGACAGGGCTTCCCATACGCATAGCTCCGCATCTTCCGAATGCGTCAGAAGCGCTGCTGTCAATCGAGTCAGGGATTCCGCCGCGTGGTGCCGCAAGGAGTAGGCGTCTGTAGCTATTTGCGTAGTGACGGTCCTCTCCGTAACTCTAGGGAGAAAGTCAACCGGCTGGCCAAGAAAACTCGAGAACTGTGCACGAGACTTTCCTGCATGAGGTTTGTGTGCGCCAGCATCGGATGACTCGGTGTCAGACGCATTATTTATGCTGTTGATTTCTTCCCATTGCAAAAGCATTCCGATGCGCGCAGTGAAGTATCCGAAGGGATCGGACGACAAGAACGTGTCGTCAAGTTCTCGACGTTGCTCGGTTGTGAGCTCGCGACCAGCAGGAGGTGGGTACATCTGACCAGCATATTTCTACGACGCCGGACGAATTCAGCCGCCGCGCCGGAGGACCTTGGTCTCGCTCTAGCTACGGTCCTGCAGTGCCGGGTGCCAGCACACAATTCGCCAACGCCCCCCCCCAAAAAAAATCAAGGCTTAGTACCAGCCGGGCTGTGGTCTCGACCACGGAAAATCCTCAACAACGATACCCACGTCATGGAAAATCAAAATCGGATACGTGGACCCGTAAGTTTCAATCACTGTGCTCTAACATAGGCGTTCATGTAGCCCTTATGGCGTTACACGGAAGTACTTCGTCCCCGAATTCCAGGCGACAGGGTGCAGCAGCGTCCCGACAACAGGATTAAGCGCGCTGTACATCATGCCGTTGCCAGCGTAGATGCCGATGTGTCCCCAATGGTTCGGCCCATCGGGATTTTGTACAACTAGGTCACCCGGCAGCGGATCAGCCGTTGACGTCCCAGCCGTCCACTGTTCCGTGCGTGGCAGCTGGATGCTAACTTTCCCATAGACCCATTGCACATACCCGGAGCAGTCCCATGCTTTGTAGGCCGTCCCACCCCAGACGTACGCCCCACCAACGCCTTCCTGTGCGTAAGCGAGAATTTCCCTTCGAAGCTGGCTGAGGTCGGACGGCAACGCGGGTTGAGAGACGCCAGATTCGCCAGGGCTGCATTCCGCAGGGGCCGTCGATGCCCCTAGGCCTTTCAGAATCGCCTCGGCTTCGGGCTGCCACTTGGCGTATCGTTCCGGAAACTCAGATCCTTGAACTGCTTGGGCTGCGGCACCCTTGTTCATCTGCCGCCACCCTTGGACGTCCAAAAGCCCTCGAGGCGATCCATGGTTAGGGCCTTGGAGCCCACCATAGAAGGCTTCCGCGTTGTAGGCCGCTTGCATGAGCTGCTCGGCACTCCCCCACCCGGATGAAGGGCGCTGCTGAGCACTACCAATGGAATCATGGTCGCTGCCAACGCCGTCATGAGGAAGCGTCAAGGACTCAGGCACAGATGGATTAGCTAACATTTGCAGCCCGGATTCTTGGAGACCCATCATCAGGGCAATAACGATGCCGTCATCCGGTACTCCCTGTGCCCGGCCAACGGCAATGTAAGCCTTCGCCACCGTCGATTGGGACTCGCTCAGCATGGCAGGCGATAGGCCCGGTACAGTGACGGATACCGCCGTACCCGGGCCGACATCAGCGACTGTGCACGCCGTCGTCGAACCCTGTGATGCGAAGGCCACCAAAGCTATTGACCCGCAGAATCCCATGACACAGACCAGCACCAACGCGCTGGCTGCCGCGCTAATCAGTCTCAGCGCTGCCCGTTTCTTGAGCAGTCCCAGGAGGAGCGCCGGGGCCGGCATCAGTAGACGATTCTGTCCGGCGACGCGTAGAACGCCACCATTTCGCAGCGATCTGACGGTGCAGTAGTGGCGGGAGGACAGTTCACGACAACGCTAATGGGTGCCGTGTAGCTGTTCGTTCCCGAAGTCGCGTGTTCCGTTACAGCCAAAGTCACAGTACAGACGTGAAGGCCTTCCCACGGCGCGGGATACTGGACAAACTGGGCCAATTGCGCGTCGCACGTGGAATTTTCAGCCTTGGCTGAGCGGTATCCATGTGCGCCACTGAGCGATGCATATGCTGCGGCGTTGGTGCCAGTGGCCTCGAACTGATCGGCATAGACGGCCAAGGGGTTTGAACCGTCTGGGAGCACGTGCCACCAGGTGCGGATCCTGCCGTAGGTCTCCGAATATGTCGCCTTGCGCGTATCCCACGTGTAAATGGTCCTGGCCGCTGCCGTGGCCAACTCGCGATAGTCCAGCGTGACAGGTTCATCAGCTGGAGCAATCTGCGAATTTGGTGGCGAGCTTGTAGCTGGTGGTTTCGCGACAGTCGGTGCAGCCGCTGATATCGACGGCGAGGGCGCACTGGACGGAGTCTGGTCGCTCACTTCAGGCGTCGCCGCTGGTGTTCGGAGCGACAACACAATTGCAATCCCGGCGATAGCCAGGACCGTGATCAGCAACAGCAGCCAGGCTCGGCGTCGGCTTGGCTTGACCCTGAATATCAGCCATCCCGTGTTCATGATTCCACCTCAGCGCTATGTAGACACTCAGACTCGGGCGACAGTGTGGGAAGCAGGAGTTATGCGCGCTTCGATGACGGAACCTTCAATTCCGGTGCCGGAACGAAGGATTTCCTCGGCGGCCGTAACGAGGTCCCGTACCAGACCGATTTGAACCTTAACGTAACGCACGCTGACGCCAGCCTTTTCGGCCACGCCGGCAACAGCGGCAGCACGCGCCTTACCCAGCAATGCCGGCAAAACGAGGTCGTCCGCGATGAGCCGTAGTAACGGATTCGGCAGGGTCGCAACAACGTACGTTCGCAGCGTTGCAAGATCCACAATTTTTTGTGGCTCCACTTCCAGCGCGTGGCTCGCAGTCAGTGCCATCTGTCGCACCACAAAGATTGCGTTCCAGCAGGTGCGGGAAGATGCACCAAAGGCCACATCAGACTGAGACTCTGCTTTCATATTCGGCAGGCTTGCCAGTGCGAGTTCCCAAGTGTGCTCAGAGACATGGGTTTTGACGAATTGCAGAACTTCCTCCGCCCAGATGCGGTTAGTGGCTTGCTCATCGGGCCGCGTCAGGTGGAGGTCTGTCAGGCTGTTGCTACCGGACTCGAACTGCTCGTCCAGCGGCAGCGCCGACCTCGCGATGCTCCGGCGCACATGGAGTGCACACAGGTTACACGCAATCCCTTGGACCCAAGCATCAAACTTCACCCCCGGAATGGCCCGGTAGGTGCCACGCACCGTTCCCTGCCACGCTGCAAGTCGGATGTCCTGCAGCACGTCGTCAACGTCACCGCCGAGACCGAACCTGCCCAAGTGAATCTTCACGTAGGGCCGTACGCCCTCGACGGCCCTCATCAGCTGGTCGACAGGAATGTCATATTCAGGAGGACGGATGAGGGAGGGATCCGCCGTGATGGTGCCAAATACTTCAACTGGTTCGCTGGTCCTGAGACCCATGATGATCACCGCTTTGCAGTTAGCTTCAATATCAAGCGCGACGCCGTTGGGCGTTACGTGGAAGACCCTGGGGACACCACTGGTGGCGGCAAGATCGTTCCGGCAGGTGCCGGACCCAGTGGGCTGGGCGTGGTCAACGATCGCGGACAACCCTCTTCAAAAGGTAATAATACTAGTGTCCAAGTATCAGGAATATATTGTCAAGGGGTCACTCTTACCCTGTTGACAACTATGGGGCAGAATGAAGCCATGACGCGAAGCACGCATCCGCCAGTCAAAGATTGGTCACCAGAAGCTGAGATTGCCATGACCACGTTTGGCAACCGAACACGCAATGAGATCATTCGCTATCTACTGGAGCATGGACCGGAGCCCCGCGGGGAAATTGTGGCCAATGTGGATGCCAGCGATGCCAGCGTGGCCAAGCATCTTGTACTTCTCGAGGATGCCGGAATTGTCGAGGCAGACGTTGAGCCTGGACGTCGACACGGACGCGCACCACGGTACTCAGTCAATCCCGATCGCATCAGGGTGCTTTTGGAAGCCCACCTTCAGTACTTGACGACTCCGAAGCAGTAGCGCCGTCGTCAGTCGCTTGGATATCCTGGTTAAGAAAATCTGCGATCGCATTCAACGTCTCCGGCGTAACGTCATCCAAGGTGCGTGCGGCGAAGGCCTGGATCCGGGCCACCCGGAGTGCTCGAACAAATTCGAGCCTTGCCTGAATACTTTCAGGGAGTTCATTGGAGTCCAAGTCCAGCAGATACGCGGGGTTGACGTCGAACATGCCACAGATGGCCGTCAAGACTTTTTTGTTCTTTACCAGAGGTCCAGAGGCGTCCTTCATATAAAACCACCGCGCCCGCGACATACTCACACCACGCGCAGCCAGCTCGACCTTGATCTCGGGGAAGAGCACAGGTGAACCACGCTTCTCTGCAGCAGCGTCCAAGAGCAAGTTGATACGCTTCCCCATGACCGTCTGAGGCGATGGCTGGTCTGGTGCCTTACCGCGTCCATCACTCACAACGGACTCCTCACGTTGGCCGGGCCGGTTGGCCAACATTGCTTGGCTATACCGCCGGGTCCTCTCCAGTATTGTCCTTGGTCACCACCGCTGCAAGGGATCGTTGGATCGCTCTGTCCAACTCGGGCAACAACACCGATTCCGCGCTATGCCCCATCCACGGTGAACCGTATTGGCCTTCGCCCGCAGCCGCAAATGCCGCCAGCCCCCTTGGATCTAGGACATGGTTGCGGTCAAGGTGGAAACAAAGCTCGGTTATGACATCGCGGAGAGCTTCAAGAAACTCCACTTGCTCCCAGGTGTCCCTTGCCCAGTACCTGTTCTCGTGCATGCTCTCCGCAGCCTGCACGAAAGTCTCAATTTGAGGATGTCTCGTCATGGGATTCCCGTTCTGTCTGAAGCTGGCGGGTACGGCATCGAACCTGTTCGGCTTATCCACAGTCATGGTGATCAGCGGTATTTACACCATGACCTAGTGAGAGTAAATTTCAATAATAGACAGATCCAATAAAGCGTCTTGTGCGCTGCCAGGGAGCGTTTTCCATGGAACCCTCAATATTGATGAATCTGACAAGAGGCCGAATCCTGCACATGCTGGTCACACACGGCCCTGCAACCGCGCCTGCAATTGCCACCGCGCTCTCCCTCAACACGGTCACTGTCACCCAGGCACTCGCAATGCTGTCAACCGCCGGGATTGTCCGCATGACAGACGCCACCCTCACCGATGCCCACCCTGCCTACGCCGTCAACTCATCCCAAGTTATTCATGAAATAGCTCAGGCGCGCCTTTTCTTCGCTCCTTGGTTATAAGCCATCACGACCCACTATTGGTTGCGGTCATGTAGTAAAACGCGATTTCAACCATGGTTAGGTATCGAATCCAGCTTGCTGGCGCTTAGACGTTGGCAGGACCCGAGGAAGGTACCGACATGAGCATGTACACCCAGAACAGCAGCCGTATCGATTCCGACACCACCCATTGGCTGTCCCCAACCGAGATCTGCCAGGAGCTGCAGATTCCGTTGCAGACTTTCTACCAGTGGCGGTCGCGGGGCGTCGGGCCACACGCCTACAGGATCGGCAAGCATCTTCGGGTCAGCCAAACGGACTTCGAGGCGTGGCTGTCGCTCCGGTCTGATCCCGAATAACGGCAGTCTGGAGATAAGTCAGATGGCCAGAGATCCCCTCCCCATGGGCGCTTGGGGGTCCATCCACGTTCATCGGCTCGGTGCGGGCTCCTGGCAGGCCCGCACCAGATTCCGCGACTTGGATGGAAAAATCCGTCATGTAGAAGCGCGGGGTGCCTCCTCTGCCTCGGCGCGAAGGAACTTGCAGCAGAAGTTGGTTGACCGCAAGACACCGAGGGATGGACTCGTAAACTCCCGGGACAAGATCGAGCAACTCGCGAAGGTGTTCCTGGTCGACCTTGAAGCTTCCGACAAGGCCTCGCGGACAAAGGACAAGTACGACTACTGCGTCAACAAATACATTTTGCCGGCGCTCGGGGAAGTCCGCATTGGCGAAGCGACCTCAGGCGTGATCGACCGCTTCATTCGCGGACTCGTTGAGGACGTGGGACCGTCCACAGCTAGAAGTTGTGGCGCCGTCCTGTCGTGGATGTTCAAAGTAGCCCTTCGTCATGACGCCGTCACGAGTAACCCGGTTAGGGGAATCACCATTCCACGCGGCAAGAAATCTAAGCCCAAGGCCCTCGATGTAGAGCAGTATCGGGACCTCAGGGCCAAAGTCATAGAGTGGGAACGGGAGCCAACCCTCGGCCGGCCCCGAACGCAGGAACTTCACGAAATGATGGACTTCTTCATTGCCACGGGCGTTCGCCCAGGCGAGCTTTTCGCGGTGCGCTGGGACGATCTTGACCTCACGGCCACTCCGCCCACAGTTTTTATCAATGCCACAGTTATTAGAACGCGGACAGGCGGCGCCAGGATCCAGGACCATCCAAAGTCTCAGCATGGCGTCCGCCATCTTGCCATGCCTGCGTTCCTAGTGGAGCAGCTCCTCTTACGCCGCAATCGTCAGAAGCAATCGGGAGTATCCAATCCTCTCGATCTCATCTTCCCTTCATCGACGGGAACAACTGTCGATCCCAACAATGTGGGGAAGCTTTGGCGCAAGGTTGCAGACCGGGCCGGCTACGAATGGGTGACCTTCAAGACCTTCAGGAAGGCCACGTCAACTCGCATCGCGCGAACCCTGGGCCCCGAGGCGGCAGCGTATCAAGCCGGCCATTCCAAGATTTCGATGACCCAGAAACATTACATTGAAGAAATCCATGAGGCGTTGGACACGACGTCCGTCACTGACGCGTTCAAGCCCGAAGACGAGACTCAGCCCGTGCATGAAACAGGCCAAGAGGACCAGCCGGGTGGCACTGAAATGCCATCATCCGAAGAAGTTTCGGAGCCACCGGAGGGCCCTCAGGAACCGACCCAAGAGGACGAAAGATGATGAAAGAGGTGACCCAATCCGGTAGGTTACCGGTAGGTTAAGCAAAAATGGCCCCTTTCGGGGCCATTCTCACATCAAAAATCCCTGTAAATCCGGGCTTTTTGGGCCCCCTATCGGATTCGAACCGATGACCCCCGCTTTACAAGAGCGGTGCTCTGGCCAGCTGAGCTAAGGAGGCAGACGCAATCAAGCGCTAGACAAGGCTACCGTAAGCGCCGGAGAAAATGAAAACCGGCTCTCCCCCCCCCGCAATTGCGCGTCGGGGAGCCGGTTTCAGCATGCTCCGTAGCCGGTGCAGCCCCCGCTTCCTGCGAGCGCAGCACCAGCCACAACAAGCTACTTCTTGGCGTCCAGCACCTTGGTCACGAAGGCGTTGAAGTCCTTGTCCGTCTCCGGCATCCACTGCTTGCCGTCGACGAAGACGGTGGGTGTGGCATTGACACCGGCAGATGCTGCAAGCGCTCCGCCGTAGGCCACGTACGGGCGGAAGGTCTTCTCAGCTACACAGCTGCTGATGTCGGCGGCACCGGCTTCGGTGGCGTACTTCTCCAGCGTGGCGTTGTCCAGGCCCTTGCTGTTTTCCGCAGGCTGGTTGGCGAAGAGCGAATCAACGTACGCCTTGTACTTCTCCGGGGACTTGTCCACCACGCAGGCTGCCGCAGCTGCCGAGCGTGAGGAGTAGTTGGTGCCGGAGGAGAAGCGGTCAAGGAACGGCAGCGGGCGGTACTCCACCGTCACCTTTCCCTCGCTGCGCAGCTTGTCCAGCCCGGGGCCGTAGTTCTGCTCAAAACCATTGCAGGCCGGGCACATGAAGTCCAGGTAGACCACCACGGGTGCCGGCTCGCCGGATGCCGAGGGCTTGATCCCGATGCTCGCGGGATCCACCGAGGTGGGCGCCGCCGTCGGCATGGGTGGCACCTTGCTGACGTCAACGGAAGTTTCCGTAGTAGTCGGCGCTATCACCGCTGCGTCCTTGCCCAGGACCACGCCGCCGTAGACGTTGGCGTTGGCGGGAACCGGTCCCGTCTCGGCCACCGGCTCATTGGCCTTGTTGGTGTTGATGACCACCAGCGCGATGATCGCAATGACCACCAGCGCAGCCAGCAAAACTCCGCCGCGAATCATCCAGCTGTTGCGCTTTTCCTTCTTCAGCTGGGTGTCGCGAATGGCCTTTGCCTTTTCGCGGGCCTGCGCCGTTCGCTGTGCATTGGTCAATCGCGGTTCGTTTTTGGGGCTCATTGTTCCTCAAGTCTTTGGGCATGAAAAAGGGCCGTGCAACGGCAAGTCCTTGATCATCTTAGGGGAGAAAGCTTGAAGAATCCTCGATGCCGTCCGCCCCGCCCCCTGCCGCGCTCTACCGCCCGGTATTTTCCCCGCGGGATAAGCTGGGACAAACCGCAGATCGAACCATGGGAGTTCCACGTGCCTGAAGAAATGATCAACGAGCCGCTGCACCACCCCGGCGATTCGGACTTTGTTGTGGTCTCAAACCGGCTGCCGGTGGACAGGGTTTCCACGGAAGAGGGCGACGGCGGATGGCGCCGCTCCCCCGGAGGCCTCGTCACTGCGCTGGCCCCTGTCATGGCGACGCAGGACGGTGCGTGGGTGGGTTGGCACGGCGCCCCGGACGAGGAGCTGGCACCGTTCCACCACGAAAACATAGATCTGGTGCCCGTGCCGCTGTCCGCCGAGGAAGTGGAGCTCTACTACGAGGGCTTTTCCAACTCCACCCTGTGGCCGCTCTACCACGACGTCATTGCACCGCCGGAATTCCACCGCACCTGGTGGGACGCCTACCGCAGGGTGAACAAGCGGTTCGCCCAGGCTGCCGCCAACACTGCCGCACAGAACGCCACCGTGTGGGTGCAGGACTACCAGCTGCAGCTGGTCCCCCGCTACCTCCGCCAACTGCGCCCGGACCTGCGCATTGGCTTCTTCAACCACATCCCCTTTCCCCCGCAGGAGATCTTTGCCCAGCTGCCGTGGCGCCAGAGCATCATCGAGGGCCTGCTCGAAGCCGACTTGATAGGTTTCCAGCGTGCCAGTGACACGGCCAATTTCCTGCGCTCCGCCCGCCGCTTTGTCGGCGCCGGCGTCAAGTCCGCCCAAATTCAGGTCAAGGATAACGAAGGGAACGTGGTCCACATTGCCCGGGCCGCTCCGTTCCCCATCTCCATCGACGTCGGCCAGATCCAGGAACTGGCCGGAAGGAAAGACGTCATTGCCCGTTCACGGCAAATCCGCGAAGAGCTCGGCAACCCCAAGACTGTGCTGCTGGGCGTGGACCGGCTCGACTACACCAAGGGCATCACCCACCGGTTGAAGGCCTACGGTGAATTGCTTCACGACTGTGAGCTGACCGTGGAGGACGCCGCACTGATTCAGGTCGCCAGCCCCAGCCGCGAGCGGGTGGAAACGTACATCCAACTGCGTGAGGACGTGGAGGGCATGGTGGGCCGGATCAACGGCCAGTACGACACCATGCAAAACACGGCAGTGCGCTACCTTCACCACAGCTACCCCGTGGAGGAGATGGTGGCGCTGTACCTGGCCGCCGACGTCATGCTCGTCACGGCCCTGCGCGACGGCATGAACCTCGTCGCCAAGGAGTATGTGGCGGCCCGCGGCGACAACACCGGCGCACTGGTCCTGAGCGAGTTCGCCGGCGCCGCCGACCAGCTCAAATCCGCCATCCTGGTCAATCCGCACGACATCGACGGCCTCAAGTCCGGCATCCTGCGCGCCGTGAACCTCTCCCCCGCTGAGGCCGGCCGCCGCATGCGGGCCATGCGCCGGCAGATCGTCAACAACGACGTCCAGCGCTGGAGCAGCGAATTCCTCGCCGCACTGCAGAAGGAGGCCACGCCGGTATGAGCCTGCCCGTGGAACTGCGCACCGCCGTCGTCCGCTTGGCCCAAACCCCGCACCTGCTGGTGGCCCTGGACTTTGACGGCACCATGGCCCCGATTGTCAGCCGCGCCCAGGACGCCCGCCCGCTCCCCCGCTCTGCGGCGGCCCTTGCCACCTTGGCCGGCATGGAAGGCACGACGACGGCGCTCGTGTCAGGCCGGGCATTGGAGAGTTTACGCTCGGTCGCCGCCCCTCCGGCCCCGACACTGCTGGTGGGCAGCCACGGGGCGGAAACGTACTGGGGGCCCGATTCCCCCGTGCTGGAGCTCTCGGCGGAGCAACAGTCCTCCTTGGAACAAGCCCGGGATTGTGTTGCCCGGGCAACCAGGGACTTCCCGGGGACTGCCGCCGAACAGAAGCCGGCCGGCGTCGTGCTCCACTACAGGTTGGCCGACGACGCCGACGGGATCGCCGCCGTCGAGCATGTCAACACGGCCCTGTCCGGCAACCCCGCCTTCCACATCACCACAGGCAAGAAGGTGCTGGAGATTTCAGTGCTCAAGGCCAACAAGGGCCAAAGCCTGGTGTCGCTGCGAGAGTTCAGCGGCGCCACGGCCACCTTCTTCGCCGGGGACGACGTCACGGACGAGCACGCATTTTCTGCGCTCCTGCCCGGGGATCTCGGTCTCAAGGTGGGTCCAGGGGACAGCGCCGCACAGTTCCGCATCCCCGACGAACACACACTCCCGGAAATCCTCGAGCTGCTCGCGGAGGCCCGCAGCGCACACATGACCTCATAAAGTGACCCCGCCCACGGGGAAAATGTGTCATACTTCATACATCAGACTGTGTGCTGCACCAGCGGCGCGCGGCCTGACGCATGAAAAAACCATTCACTTGAGGATCGTTCGGCACGTACCTGCCGATGAAGGGATATATCACTGTGGCTACAGTAACTTTTGACAATGCAACGAGGATCTACCCGGGCACCACGAAGCCCGCTGTTGACAAGCTCAACATTGACATCGCCGATGGCGAATTCCTCGTTCTCGTGGGACCTTCCGGTTGCGGCAAGTCCACCTCACTGCGCATGCTCGCCGGCCTGGAAGATGTCAACGCCGGCCGCATCCTGATCGGCGACCGCGACGTCACTGACGTTCCGCCGAAGGACCGCGACATCGCCATGGTTTTCCAGAACTACGCGCTGTACCCGCACATGTCCGTTGCAGACAACATGGGCTTCGCACTGAAGATCGCCGGCGTCTCCAAGGAAGAGCGCGCCAAGCGCGTCCAGGACGCCGCCAAGCTGTTGGACCTCGAGGCCTACCTTGACCGCAAGCCGAAGGCACTCTCCGGTGGCCAGCGTCAGCGTGTTGCCATGGGTCGCGCCATTGTGCGCAGCCCGCAGGTGTTCCTCATGGATGAGCCCCTCTCCAACTTGGACGCCAAGCTGCGCGTCCAGACCCGCACCCAGATCGCGTCGCTGACCCGCCGTCTGGGCGTCACCACCGTTTACGTGACCCACGACCAGGTTGAGGCCATGACCATGGGCGACCGCGTTGCAGTGCTCAAGGACGGCCTGCTGATGCAGGTTGACACCCCCCGCAACCTTTACGATGCCCCGCAGAACGTGTTCGTTGCCGGCTTCATCGGCTCACCCGCCATGAACCTGCTGGAACTGCCTGTGGTTGACGGCGGCGTGATGTTCGGTGGATCCATCTACCCGGTGCCCAGCTCTGTGTTGGGTGAAGCAGCAGGGAACACCGTCACCGTGGGTGTCCGTCCCGAAGACCTCGAGATGGTTGGCGCCGGAGAAGGCCTAGCAGTTGAGGCCGACGTCGTCGAAGAACTCGGCGCCGATGCGTTCATCTACGGCCACGCCATCATCAACGGCAACGAGCGCGACATGGTGGTCCGTGTCGACGGCCGCCGCCCACCGATGAAGGGCGACACCGTCCACGTCCGCCCGTCGGCCAAGCACGTGCACCTCTTCGATGCAACATCAGGTGCCCGCCTGGGCGACAAGAGCATCACCGTCTGACCACCCCGGTGGTCGAGCCTGTCGAGACCAATGCACCTTGAGGCGCGGTTGCCTGTTGGATAACTTTCCAACCGGCAGCCGCGTCTCGGCGTTTAATCCCCCTACCCTTTAAGAGAGAATTGGCCCATGACTGAGCAACCAGGCGCCAAGTGGAACCACGAACCCACCGACTTCGAGCAGATGGGCAAGCTCCCGCGGAAAAGCGCGCCTCCGGCCCAAGTCATGGGATCGTTGAACATCACCGCAGCCAGCGCGGATCCCGGACTGCTTGACCTGCCGTGGCACATCCAGCTGGAGGACTGGCCCGCGGCAAACCTCGCCGCACTGCCCCGCGGCATCTCCCGCCACGTGGTTCGTTTTGCCCACCTCGACGGCTCAGTCATTGCCATCAAGGAAACCTCCGAGCACGTGGCCAAGCACGAGTATCACATGCTGCGCAAGCTGGCCCGCCTCGATGTGCCCTGTGTGGAACCTGTTGCCGTGATCAGTGGCCGCAGTACCCCAACAGGAGCGCCCCTTGACCCTGTGCTTGTCACCAGGCATTTGAAGTTCTCGATGCCGTACCGTGCGCTGTTCTCGCAGAAACTGCGCCGGGACACCTTGACCCGCCTCATCGACGCCCAGGCCTTGCTGCTGGTTCGCCTGCACCTGGTGGGCTTCTACTGGGGCGATGTCTCCCTCTCCAACACGCTCTTTCGCCGCGATGCCGGAGCCTTCGCTGCCTACCTTGTCGACGCCGAAACTGGTGAACTCTACCCGGACCTGTCCACCGGGCAGCGCGAATATGATCTGGAGATCGCCCGCGTCAACATCGCCGGCGAGCTCATGGACCTTTTGGAGGGCGGCCTCATTGAGGAAAAGGTGGATCCCGTCGCCACCAGCGAGCTCATCATGGATAGCTACCGCCGGTTGTGGGCAGAGCTGACCGAGAAGGAGTCCTTCGAGTTGGAGGACCGCTGGCGCGTCGGCGCCCGCATCCGCCGCTTGAACAAGCTGGGCTTCGACGTGGAAGAATACGCCATCAAGACCACGCCCGACGGCTCCACCATCCAACTCCAGCCCAAGGTGGTGGACGCCGGGCACCACCAGCGCCGCCTGCTGCGGCTGACCGGACTGGACGCCCAGGAAAACCAGGCCCGCCGCCTGCTCAATGACATGGATTCCTTCCGCGCCGACTCGGGCACGCCCATGGACGAGGAAATCAGCGCGCACAAGTGGGTCAGCACCATCTTCGAACCCATTGTGCGGGCCATCCCCCGCGAGCTGGGCGGCAAGTTGGAACCTGCAGAAGTGGTCCACGAGGTCTTGGAGCACCGCTGGTTCAAGTCGCAGGAGGAAGAGCGCAACGTCCCTCTGGCCGAAGCAGTGCAGTCCTACGTAGACAACATCCTGCGCTACCGCCGCGACGAAGACGCCATCATGCTCAGCACCGACACGGAAACCCTCACCATGCTGGAAGGAGGAGTCCTGCCAAACGCCGACTCCTACGAAGACGACTAACCCACCCCACTACCGACCTACCTACCTACCGACCTACCGACCTACCTACCAACGCTCCTGCACTTTCGGGGGATTTACTGCGGACCCTCCTGCACGTTCGGGGCGTCTGCATCGGACGCTCCTACAAGTCGCGATGACCGCAGTGAGCGTCTCTCAAGCGGTGGGAATGGCCTTGCCGGGGTTGAGGATGCCCTGCGGGTCAAACATGTCCTTGATGCTGCGCTGGATTTCCAACACCTGCTCGCTTTGTTCCAACGGCAGCCATCTCAGCTTGTACTGTCCGATCCCGTGCTCGCCGGTGATGGTGCCACCAAGCTCGAGGGCCTTGGCAATGGAATCGTCAAGGGCCGCGTTCAGCGAGGCAACGCTGATCGCATCCATGCCTGGCACTGAGAACGTAGGGTGCAGATTGCCGTCTCCGGCGTGGGCAATGACATTCAGGTCCACACCATGGCGTCGAGCCATTTCTTCCAGCGCGGAGATGTAGTGGACCAATTGGGAGCGCGGCACGGCCACGTCCTCTCCCACCCTGTTCACCGCGTCAACGTCCAGTCCGCGATTGTTGCGTCGCAGGTCAACAAGCCGTTGGGCCTCTGCCGGATCTTCTCGGCTGGCCGTTCCGCCCAGCTCCTCCACAGCTGCAATGGCCAAAGCCTCTTCCTGCGCTGCGGCCAGCCCGTCGAACTGGATCAGGAGCAGCGCCGTGCCCCTGCTGGCGAGGTCGCTTCCATTCCGGAAGTCCAGCTCCTGCAACGACGGTCCGTCCAACAGTTCAAGGATGCAGGGCTGCACGCGCGCCGACCCCAGCGCCAACACCCCCGCCGCAGCCGTCTGCACATCGGGGAAGAACACCGCCAGTGTGCGCACGATGGTGGGCAGGTATTTCAAGCGCACAGTAGCGCCGACAACAACGCCCAAAGTCCCCTCCGAACCCACGAACAAGCTTGTCAGGTCATAGCCTGCCACGCCCTTGAAGGTCCTGTGCCCGGTGTGGATCAATGTGCCGTCGGCCAGCACCACATCAAGGGCAAGCACGGCGTCGCGCGTAACTCCGTACTTCGCACACCGCAGTCCGCCGGCATTGGTGGCGATGTTCCCGCCAATGGTGGAGATCTTGTAGCTGGCGGGGTCGGGGGCGAACATGAGCCCCAACTCGGCCAGCGCCTGGTTGAGGTCGCCGTTGATGACGCCCGGTTCGACCCTGGCAATTTCATCGGCCGCGTTGATTTCCAGAATCGTGTTCATCCGGGTCAGGTTCAGCACCACCGAGCCAGCCGTTGCGTGGGCTCCGCCGGAGACGCCGGTTCCCGCACCGCGGGTCACCAGCGGCACGTTGTGTGCGGCAGCGGCCCGCACCACCGCCTGCACGTCGGCAACACTCTCGGCCCACACCACCGCGGCCGGTTCGTGGAAATCCGTCACGGGTCCTTGGTCTATGGCAAAAGTCTGCAGGTCCTCCGGCGCAACGCTGAGCTGTTCCCCTCGCAATGACGCAAGCACCGCCGCCGCGAAGCCTTGATAAGGATCAATCCCGATTTCTGCCATGGTCTTGCAGTGCCTCTTTCGTCAAAGCGCGTATGTTTCACTTCAGTCTAGAACGAGTTCACGCACCGTCGGCATTGGCGTGCCAGCTGGCACGCTGACCCCGGGCAGCCGCCACACGTAGGCGCCGGGACCGGCCAGGCTCACGCCGTCGGCCGCGTCCACGTCCCCGGTGCCAAAGATCTGATCCTGGAACATGTCCGCGGCATCGCCCAGACCCAACGCGTTCAGGTCCAGCCCCTCCACAGGAGCCCTCACGGCAATAACGAGCAGCGACTCCAGCGGCGACTCGCGCACAAAAGCCAGCACATCGCCGTCGGCCATCAACCACCGCATGCCACCATGGGCCACGGCCGGGCTCCGGTGGCGCAGCGCGGCCAGGGCAGCGTAGGCGGGGCGCAGATCCGTCACGACGCGTGCCGGGTCGCCCCAGGGCATGGGCGTGCGCGACGACTCGCCCCTGTCGCCCAGCAAACCAAATTCGTCGCCGGCAAACACCACGGGGATGCCCGGCAGCAGCATGGACAGCGTCGCCGCCACGATCGGGCCACCGGGAATCATCACGCTTCCCGCCCGGGCCGTGTCGTGGGTGTTCAGCGCGTTCATCGTCGCGTTGCGCACGGGCCAGCTGAAGGCGCTGGAGAGGTCCTTGTGGGTGGCCAGCACGACGTCGGCGCTCACCTTGTTGGGGCCCGGCAGCGGGGTGCCGAAAAAGTCCACCCTGGCGGTGTGGTCCCCCAGCCACTGCCACAGGGGACGGGTGAAATTCGAGTACGTCATGGCACCTTGCCAGCCGAAACCGTCCACATCCACACCGGCGTCTGAGGTTTCCTCGCCCAGCAGCAATGCATCGGGATTGATCTCGAGGATCCTCGCCTGGATGAGCGCTGCAACTTCGTGGTTGAGGTCCACGGCGCCGAGCCTGCCCGTCATGTTGCCGACGTCGATCCGCCAGCCATCAAGGTTGAACGGAGGCTTCAGCCAATGCGCCACGACGGAGTCCTCTCCGGTGACGAACGCTTCGCGGAGCGCTTGGGAGGCCCAGTTGAGCTTGGGGAGGGATTTCACGCCCCACCAGCTCTCATAGTCGCTGTGGTCCTCGTTGAAGTAGAAGTAGCCGGCCTCCACGGAATTGCGGTCTGACTGGGCACGGATGAACCACTCGTGGGCAGCACCCGTGTGGTTGGAGGTGAGGTCGCCCATGACCTTCATGCCGCGGGCGTGGGCGGCCTGCACCAGATCTATCAACGCTTGGTCGCCACCCAGCAGCGGATCCACTGCATGGAAGGTTGAGGCGTCGTAGCGGTGGTTGGAACGCCCGGGGAAGAAGGGTGTCAGGTACACGATGTCCACGCCGAGGTCCGCCAGCTCGTCAATTTTCTCCGTGACTCCGTTCAGGTCCCCGCCGTAGAATTGGCGGCCAGCATCCGGCCCGGTTCCTTCGACCGGAGTCTCCCAAGTGCAGGAGATGGCCCACTCCGGGACGGTACGGTTTGCGGCTTTGGACGATCTCGCGAACCTGTCCGGGAACACTTGGTACATCACGGCGTCGCGCGACCACGCAGGCGCATCATTGGCTGTGGTGACCCTGAAGTCGTTGTAGTCGGAGGTGTCCCTGTTGAAGAAGCCCCCGTTGTTCAGGTGCCAGTAGCTGGCGCCTTCGTGGTCAAGGCCGGCCACCTCAATGACGAATCGGTAGCGAGCCACAGGGTTCACGGCCAGCATGCTTGTTTCCCACCAGACCCAGCCGTCGAGGGTGTCGATGACCCGGGCCTCGTCATACCGGGGTTCGCCGTCCTGAACGCTGCGCACCCAAATGCGTGAGGCAGTCCCCCACTGTTAGCGGCCATGGCAAACTGCCCATAGGCGGCCACGTAACTGCCCACTGATGGCCAGCAGAAATGCCCATTGGTGGCCATGAGATCTGCCCACTCTTATTTTCTAGCATCGCCGTGTTGTTAACGGCGGGAGCCCCTTCCTGGGGTTTGATGTCGGTGTCTAGTCGCACCAAACCAAACCAGGAAGAGGCTCTGTATGAAGTCTGACGGAGAAATCATGGAAATTCTTGAAGCGTATGATCTTACGAAGTCGTTGCGTGCCGCAGCCCAGCTCGCGGGCTGTTCGCATCACACCGTGGCCAAGCACGTCGCCGCCCGCGATGCCGGGCGGCCCTTGGCGGAACCGGTGGCCCGGGACAAGATCACCGATGAGTACCTGCCCAAGATCGAGGAGCTCGTGGAAAAGACACGGGGTCGGATCCGGGCCGATGTTACCCACCAAAAGCTGGTGGGCATGGGCTATGCGGGGTCTGAGCGTTCCACCCGCCGCGCGATGGCCCAGGTCAAGGCCGAGTGGAAGCTCGGACGGGTGCGCGTGCACCGGCCGTGGGTCACGGAGCCTGGCGGCTGGCTACAATATGATTTCGGAGACGGCCCTTATATTGACGGTGTGAAGACGGTGTTGTTCGTGGCCTGGCTGGCGTGGTCACGGTTCCGGATTGTCATCGCTTTGCGGGATAGGACGGCGCCGTCCGTGTTCGCGGCCCTGGATAGGTCTTTCCGCATCGCTGGCGGGGCGCCCACTTATGTCCTGACGGATAACGAAAAGACGGTGACGGTCTCGCATGTGGCCGGGGTGCCGGTGCGGAACTTGCAGACCGTGGATTTTGCCCGCTACTACGGGGTGACGGTGTTGACGTGTCAGCCGGCGGATCCCGCTTCCAAGGGCGGGGTGGAGAACGCGGTGAAGGTCGCCAAGGCTGACATCGTGCCCAGGGACACGA
>NZ_JASISP010000017.1:48646-85955 GCF_030063185.1 Arthrobacter sp. H35-D1 | reverse complement strand
GGGCCACCAGCTTGATCCCGCCATGACCCAACACCCGGGCTTCAGCCCCCAGCAACAGGCGGCGCTGACGCTCATCCAAATGCGGCAACAACGAATCAAACTTCGCCCGCAAACTACCCTCAACCTCTACGCCAATCGCCATAACACAACGATACGGCCCAACAACACGAAACACCGGCTAATTTACTGGCAAACCCTAAACCTAAACTCCACCAGGTTCCGGCACGGCCCTCCCTTTGGTCGCCCCGTGTGTTTGAAAGGTTCCTTCAATGCCTTGCCTGCCTGCTCGACGCACGACGCGGTGCGGTTCACACCCCCATCGAGCGAGTGGCTAGGCTGGGTGGATGGCGACAGTTATTCTCGTGCGGCACGGCCGCACCACAGCAAATGCCACCGGACTGCTGGCCGGCCGGGCGCAAGGCGTCGATCTGGACCAGGTGGGGCGCGATCAGGTGGCTCAGGCCGGAGAACGGCTCGCGGCCGTGCCCGTAGTTGCGGTGGTGTCGAGCCCCCTTGCGCGTTGTCAGCAGAGCGCCCAGCTCATCCTCGATCGCCAGGCTGGCACGCTGAATACGCTGGTCGATCCGGCTCTCATCGAGTGCGATTACGGCCAATGGCAGGGCCGCACACTGCGTGATCTTGCGACCGAGGATCTGTGGCCGGTAGTGCAGTCGCAACCGTCCGCCGTCGTATTTCCCGGTGGTGAATCAATGGCCGGGATGCAGGCCAGATCTGTGGCAGCAATTCGGCGCCACGATGCAGCTTTCGAAGCCGAGTACGGGCCGGGAGCCGTGTGGGTTGCGGTCAGTCACGGTGACATCATCAAGTCAATCCTTGCCGATGCGTTCGGCATGCACCTTGACCTGTTCCAGCGCATTAACGTTGGCCCTGCCTCTGTATCGATCGTGCACTACGGCTCTAGTCGGCCGAGCGTCCACGCGACCAACACCACCGCGGGCGATCTATCGTGGCTTTCGCACGGCATCCTCGCTGGCGACGCGCCGGTGGGCGGCGGTGCAGGGCAAAAAGCGGCGTGAACCAAATGTGCCTAGAATACACATATGTCTACACATATCCACGAGTTTGACTGGCCGGATCGGGCCGTCGTTGGCACCATTGGCCTTCCCGGAACGCGAACCTTCTACCTGCAGGTGCGCGCAGGGACGCAGGTGGTGAGTATTGCCCTCGAGAAACAGCAGGCGGCTCTGCTCGCGCAGAACATCGACGAAATTCTCGACCAGCTCAGCACCGTCGAAGGCAACCCCTTCAGCGTTCCCACGAGTACTCCCATTGAACTTGTTGACAATGACCAGCTCGAGGCCGTCCAGGAGCAGTTTCGCACCGGGGCCATGAGCTTGGGGTGGGACCCAACCACGGCCCAGATCGTCATTGAGGCCCACCCCATCACCGCTGTCGATGCCGAAGACGACGACGAATGGCCTGGTGAAGACGGCGCCAACGAGCCGGAAATGCTGCTGGTGCGAATGCCGGTCGGCACCGCCCGCGCCTTCGCCAGGCGCACCCGGGAAATCGTGGGCGCTGGGCGCCCAACGTGCCCACTCTGCGGTTACCCCATGGACGCCGACGGGCACATTTGTCCCCCTCCCGAGGACTGATGGCAGCGCCGAATCTAGCGACGTCTGAGCTGACTCTCACCGGCCGCATCACGACGGCTTCAAACGCTACATTCCTGGGCAGCATCGGTGACGTGGTGGTGGTCTATAAGCCGATAGCAGGCGAAAGTCCGCTGTGGGATTTTCCCCAAGGATGTCTGGCTCATCGGGAGGTGGCCGCGTATCTTCTCTCGCAGGTCTTCGGCGGGGACGTGGTGCCGCACACCTGGCTGCGCGATGGTCCGCTGGGCGAAGGAATGGTGCAGCTCTGGCAGGAGCAAGACCCCGCCCAAAACCCCGTGGACCTGGTCGCAACGGATCTTGTGCCGGAGACAGGCTGGAAATACGTTCTCGAGGGACGCGATGAGAACGGACGGATGGTCGCCCTCGTTCACGAAGACTCGCCGGCGCTGCGACGCATGGCGGTGTTCGACATCATCATCAACAATGCCGACCGCAAAGGCGACCACATACTTGCGATGGCTGACGGACAGCGGCACGGCGTGGACCACGGGCTCACCTTTCATCGTGACCACAAGCTGCGCACGGTCCTGTGGGGATGGCTGGGAGAGGGCCTGACCGCTGAGGAACTCGACGGCATAGATCGTGTCAGCAAAGGACTTCACGGTGGGCTGGGCCGAGACCTGGCGGACTTGCTCACCGCCGACGAGATCGCAGCGCTCGCCGCCCGTTGCGCCCAGTTGCGCTTGGGAGGACAGTTTCCGGCTCCGAGCGGTCAGATGTCAGCGGTGCCTTGGCCCCTTTTCTAAGAGGATGACGGCACCGGCGTGGCAGGCTGGGTCCCGTTGAGGCATCATTTCAACGGGACAACCGCTGGCAAAAAGTGCGTGGCCGCCAAGAACACGTGTTCTTGGCGGCCACCGGTAAAAGTTTCAGGTAGGTCGGGACTTAGACGTTGAAGCGGAACTCCAGCGCGTTCCGGCGCGGAGCAACCGTGGGCTTATGCCTTGAGCACGTACGTCAGTGTCTGCACCACCTGTTCGGTGGTCGTGCACCAAGCCTGAGCCTCGGCGTCGACCTCCTTGAGTGGATGGACAATATCTTCGTCGTGCAAAGTCACATATGGCTTGCCCAGCGCAGCACAGTAGCCGGCATCGAAGGCGGCGTTCCACTGTTTGTACTTGTCCCCAAAGCGCACCACCACGAAATCACTCTGTTCAATCAGGGTGCGCGTGCGGATGGCGTTGACCTTGGCGGACTGGTGATCGCGCCAGAACTGGCTGGAAGTCGCGCCGAGATGGTCGCCTGCGGCGTCGCTTGCGGGGTGGTCGGTCACCGGCGAGGTAAATTCCACGTCGAGCCCTGCGGCCTGTGCACCGCGCTGGATCTCGTCACGCCAGTCGGTGTGAATCTCACCGGAAAGATAGACAATAAAAGTCATGGTTGGATGCTCCTTCATAAGTGTGCGACGGATCTGAGATTGATCTTCTAGTTAACCATCTCTGGGGTATTCAGCCGACCGGCCTGGTCAAGTCCGGTCGAGTGGTGTACCCGTTTCGTGGGGTTTCGAGGTAGTTGAGGTTCAGAAGTCGTGGTCGTCGGGCGTGGTGGTGGGTGCTGGTTTCTCCTTCGGGTTGGTGCCGGCTTGCTACCAGTGGGGGTTGATGGTGCCGTCGACTTGCCAGAAGTCCTCGGGCCAGGGTGCTGAGCTGCAGTGTTCGTCCCACCATCCGGTGTCATGGCCGGGGGTGAGGAGCTCAAGGTCAGGTTGGCGCCCTGAGGCGTTGGGTTGGGTGGGGCTCATGCTTGTATCTTCATGCTTTTCAGGGCGAGCAGATCGGTGTGGGGCACGTCGCCGTGGTCCTCAGCCGTGAGGCGACAGCGGGCCAGGACCTCGAGGCTGAAGTAGCGGCGTCCTTCGGCCCATTCATCGCTTTGCTCGGCGAGCACGGCGCCGACGAGGCGGGTGATCGCGTCGCGGTTGGGGAAGATCCCGACGACGTCGGTGCGGCGGCGGATCTCCTTGTTCAAGCGCTCATTGGGGTTATTTGACCACATCTGTTGCCAGACATCCTCGGGGAACCCGGTGAACGCGAGGATGTCGGCACGGGCCGCATCCAGGTGCTCGAACACTTTCGGAAGTTTCCCCTCGACGTAGTCCAGGAGCCGGTCGAACTGGGCGTTCATGCTGGCCGTATCGGGCTGGTCATAGACCGAGTGCAGCATCGCTTTCACCGCCGGCCACAGGCTCTTCGGGGTCGCCGCCATCAGGTTCGCCGCATAGTGAGTCCTGCAGCGTTGCCAAGACGCCCCGGGCAGGTTCGCTGCTATCGCCTCGATGAGCCCGGCGTGCGCGTCGGAGGTGACCAGCAGGACCCCGGTCTCGGAGGTCGCCACCCGAACCCCGAGGACTTCACGGTGCCCGTCAGCGTTCACACCGGTGGCCACCATGACGACCGCGTTGATCACGCGCCCGCCTTCACGAGCTTGTCCATGCGGCGGGTGGAGACCCCGGCGAGGTAGCAGTCGGCGACGACGGTGATCATGGCCGCTTCGGCACGTTTGCGCCGCTCCAGTAGCCAGTCCGGGAAGTACGTGCCCTGGCGCAGCTTCGGTACCGCGACATCGATCGTGCCGGCACGGGTGTCCAGCTCGCGGTGGCGGTAGCCGTTGCGCTGGGTCAGCCGGTCGGGTGAGGGCTTGCCCCACTCAGCACCGACCACGGCGTCAGCGTCCGCGGAGAGCAGCGCGTTGATCATGGTTTGCAGCAAGTGACGCATCAGATCAGGCGACGCGTCACCCAAAGCTTCGCAAAAGTACGCTGGCAGGGTCGAGAATATGAGGAGCGGTCATCGTGAGATGTCCTTTCGAGTGGGATGTGAGAGTTTCCTCGAAGGACCCACGGTGACCACCGTGCCACGTTAAGGGAGGTACCGGTCACCGGCGGGTGTTGCACCACTCTAAGGGACACTACTACCGGCCTAGCCACAAGATGATGTGAAGATCAGTACATACGAGCACAATGTGTGGGGGTATTGGCGCAGGTTCCGGGCTCAGATCCGGTCAGCTGAATACCCCAAACCATCTAATAAATCAGCGGAAAGATCCAACGGCCGGTAGAGAGTGAAACGTGCCGGGTTTTCTGCCGTACGGTATGGGTTCAGACCGTTGTCGGTTAGACGTTGAAGCGGAACTCCACCGCGTTCAGTGGCCGAGCAACGCCTACAGGCTCGGAGCCAGCATCGCTCGCACGTGCGTCGCAGGCCCTTAGGAAGTCACGCGACACCTAGAACATTTGTCATTATTGACAACCAAAGACAGCCCCATCACGTGATCAGGCATGATGGGAGGATGAGCACAAACGAACCCCTTGAACTAGTCGTCAGCGCGGTCAAAACCACATGCCAGCGCCTTAAGATTCCGTCAGACATGATCTCGCTTCATAGCGACCTACGCTATGCCAAGCGTCCCGATGGGAAGACGTTGCAGGGCAAGGGACAGCACACTCTCCGATGGGGAGCTTTTTTGCTTACGTATGCAGCATTAGAGGGATTTTTCAATGAGATCTGCAAGAGCCCAAATACACGCATCTTGCCCCTAAACGCGGATAAAATTCGCGATGCAATCAAGAGAGATTATGAGCTCACGCTCTTCACTCGCGAATGGGGGGTGAGAACACTTATCCCTTCAAAATCTCAAGATGACGGCTTGTTTTGCGAATGGCGCGTCTATAGAGGAGGGGACGTACGTATGTATCTGAACGATATGAAGTGGTTGCGCGATCGCCTCACCCACGGTGGCGATCCGTTCTCCACAAAGAATGATTCAGGGGCCCTCTGGGCTACCAACAAGGGGCCATCGCTACGAATGATGGGTGTGGACGGTTTTCTCCAAGCGAGTTGCGACCTTGTCGATCAGACCATCGTGGCTTTTGGGGGGACTTCGGAAGATCTTCCAGACTGGCCGGTGGACACCTGCCGCCAATTATCGGAGCAGATCCCAACCTTGGGGCCGCTTCAACGATCCAACAGATAGAGATAGATACGTCACGAGAACTCTGTGTCAGATCAAAACCTGAAAACTACTAATAGACGTTGACCCGGAACTCCGCCACTTTCAGGTACGGAACTACCTTCAGGTCCGGTGCAGGGCACCTTCGCAGCGGTAATTCGCTCTCCCGCAGCCAAGGCGCACACGAGAAGTTTCGGCTCACCGTTAACACTCACCGTTAACGACGTCATCGAGGACGCAATTGTCGTCGACACTAATGCCAGCCGGTGTTTTTGGAACAGAGCATCGGATACGCTCGATGTTCGCTGACGATTTAGAGTGAGGTAACTAGGGAGGGGGCCTCGTGGTCGATGCACTGAACGGACGAGTGTGTCTCGCAGTGAATTGTCGTCGACTGTGCAACGGTACGACGTGTTGGTTCCACACCATCGTGAAGACGCGTAGAGATGTGAATCCGTATGCGGAAATCAGTGATGACTGTCGAGCCTGGTGGGCGAGCGTTCGTCCCCGAGTGGTGAAGCTCGAGCGGATTGCTAATGACGATGCACTTTCAATACTCGTGAAGCATCGGGCGATCGTTGAAGTAAAGGAAGTGCGATTCCATGTGGCGAAGATGCTTCTCGATTCGAGTGCGCAGGCATGGCACGCCGAAACAGGGCTACCCTCGTGGCAATTGCCCGCCGCTGGCTGGATTATTGACCACATCAGTCTCGAGGTTCCTGATCTGAAGTTGGGCACCACGGGACCGATCTACCTTGAAAGTGAGATCAATCAGAGAGAATTCGCGCCGCCCGAGGTCCTTGACCGATTAGCTCGAAGGACCCGTGAAACGAAGCATCCGAGTAGCCCGCCGTTTCGGCCGATCACGGAGCCTCGTCACGCTGAAAACATCTGGATTGAAGCTCTTGAGGAGCAGGCATCGCGCAACGTCGATGTCCTCACGTCACGCAGGAAGGCGTTGTGGGACTATAAACATAACAATTGCCACGCCGAGCTCATCACGTTGTTCACCGAGCCGGGTGTCGACGTTAGCGTTCCGACCGATATCGTGACTGTTCATCAGATCGTTGCGCTCGAGACTACTGAGACACCTCGTGAGCGTCTCACCAACAAGACTTTCCAGGATCATTTGGCTCTTGAAGTCGGTCAGGTCCTGCGGTATGACCACATTCGCGCGACCACGTTGAAAGATGAGTGGATAATGAATCTCGGGTTGACGTTCGCGCTACCTGAAGGGTTGGACACCGAAGGTGATGAGGCGGCTCTGGCACTCGAGATGGTGCCCAAGACCGGCCTGTACATCGGCAAGAGCCTCTCCATAATGATCGAGTCCCATCTGGACTCTGAGCTGGAGCTCGTTCTCCCACCAGGAACGTGGTGGGAGATCAAGGATATCGCGGACGTGGAACACCATGCTGGATCCAAGGCAGGCGGAGGCAGTCTTCCCGATTACCGACGGCTACGAACGATCCGGATGGTCGAAATCGACCAGGCTGAAATCGGCGTGCGACCTGTCAAATCCATGACGATCACATAGGCCGAGCCACAGGACCTGCCCGTGGTATCGAATGCTGAGTGGGTCGACATCGCCAGGGCTCGCCAAGTGTTCGACCGGGCGGGCTCGCATTTCCAAGACGTACCCAAGGTCGGTCAGGTCATCCGCAATGGATCGCCAGCGCTACGTCCGATCAAACTCGGCATGGTGCCTCACTTCTGCTTAACGCCTAACGCCGTTCACGGATGACACCTATGCGAAATCATCGCTGTCCAATACGCTGCCGCACTATTACTGATATACAAGAAAACATGCCTTAGAAAGTAATCTGAGCATGTTTCTAGGCTTGAGCCTAATCATTACAAATTAGACGTTGAAGCGGAACTCCACCACGTCGCCGTCGTGCATGACGTAGTCCTTGCCTTCGATGCGGACCTTGCCTTTGGCCTTGGCCTCGTGCATGGAGCCTGCCTCGACGAGATCGTCAAAGTGGACAACCTCGGCCTTGATGAAGCCGCGCTGGAAGTCGGTGTGGATGACACCGGCTGCCTGCGGTGCGGTGTCGCCCCGGCGGATGGTCCAGGCACGCGATTCCTTCGGCCCGGCCGTCAGGTAGGTCTGCAGGCCCAGCGTGTGGAAACCGACGCGCGCCAGCTGGTCGAGGCCGGATTCCTCCTGGCCGCTCATCTCCAGCATTTCGCGGGCCTCGTCCTCGTCCAGTTCCACGAGGTCGGCCTCAAGCTTGGCGTCGAGGAAGATGGAATCGGCGGGGGCAACCAGCTCGCGCAGTTCAGCCTGACGCTCCGGGTTGGCCAGCACGGCGTCGTCCACGTTGAAGACGTAGATGAAAGGCTTGGCGGTGAGCAGGCTCAATTCCGTCAGGTGTTCCATCTCCAGCTTGTCGCTCTTGACGGAAGAGAAGATGGTGTCGCCGCGTTCAAGGACACTCAGTGCGGCCTTGACAGCGTTCAGTTCTGCGGCGTCTCGCTGCTTGAGCTTGACGGCCTTTTCAATGCGCGGGATGGCTTTTTCAACGGTCTGCATGTCCGCCAGGATCAACTCCGTGTTGATGGTCTCCATGTCAGAGCGGGGATCAACCTTGCCATCCACATGGATGACATCGGGGTCGTCAAAGACCCGGATGACTTGGGCGATCGCTTCGGCTTCACGGATGGTGGCGAGGAACTTGTTGCCCAGGCCTTCACCTTCCGAGGCGCCCTTGACGATCCCGGCGATGTCCACAAAGGACACCACGGCCGGGAGCAGGCGTTGGGAGCCAAAGATCCCGGCCAGCGTTGCCAGGCGGGGATCCGGTAGGTTGACGACGCCCACATTCGGCTCGATGGTGGCGAACGGGTAGTTCGCCGCAAGCACGTTGTTTCGCGTCAAAGCGTTGAAAAGGGTTGATTTGCCGACATTGGGCAGTCCGACGATGCCAATAGTAAGAGCCACGGTATGTGATTCTACCGTCAGGGTCAGCTTTTGTGCCCATTCGCTGTTTCACTGTCTGATATCGGACCGTTCCGGTTGCCGCAGCGCCGTGAAACGCACAATGTCAGTGGCCCGTGCGACAGTGGTTCCATGAATGGAATTGGCTGGCTTGTAGCTGTTTTGATGTTGTTGGCAGGGGCGGCGCTTGGTGCTGCCGTGGTGGCGCGGCTGTTGTTGGCCAAGTTGCGAGGTGCGGAAGGGGAAGCCGACGCCGCCCATGCCCGAGCGGCGGAGCTGAACGCCCGTTTTGCCGCCGCCGATGCCGAGCGCAGGCTTTTATCCACGCAAAACCATGCGCTGGCGCAGCGGCAGGGCTCTGATGCCTCCGTGCTCCAGGCTTTGGGCCCGGTGGCGGAGAAGCTCAACGCCGTTCAGCGCCAGGTGTCACTGCTTGAACGCGACCGTGTGGAGCAGTACGGACAGCTGGCCGAGCAGTTGCGCGAGGCCAAGGATGCCGATGCCAAGCTGCTTGCCACCACGTCCTCCCTTGCATCGGCCTTGCGGTCTACCAGTGCCCGCGGCAAGTGGGGCGAGGTGCAGTTGCGCCGCGTGGTGGAGGCAGCCGGGCTGCTGGCACACGTTGATTTCCAGGAGCAGGTTCACACTGCCACGGACGACGGCGTGCACCGTCCCGACATGGTGGTCAGGCTGCCCGGCGGCAAGGAGCTGGTACTGGACGCCAAGGTCCCGTTGACGGCGTTCCTCAACGCGCACGACGCCGGTCCGGAAGACAGTGCCGAAGCCCGCCAACACTTGGCTCGCCATGCGAAAGCGGTCAAGGCACACATTGATGCGCTGGGCAGCAAGCAGTACTGGACCTCGGCGAAGAACTCCCCCGAGCTAGTGATCTGCTTTGTCCCCGTGGAGTCCATCTTGTCCGCGGCGCTCATGACCGATCCCGAGCTGCTGGACTATGCCATGGCCCGGAATGTTGTGCTGGCCTCGCCCATCTCGCTGCTGGCCATCCTGAAGTCCGTCGCCTTCACCTGGCGCCAGGACGTGTTGACTGAAAGCGCCAAGGAGCTCTTTGAGCTTTCGGCCCAGCTGTACTCGCGCTTGGGCACCATGGGCGAGGCAGTCTCGGCCGTCGGGGTGTCGTTGAAAACCAGCGTGGAGCGCTACAACAAGTTGGTGGGCACGCTGGAGGCCCGGGTGCTTCCCACCGCCCGCAAGCTCAACGCCATGGATCCCAAAACCCTTGACGCCCCGGCACAGGTGGAGGTGGCACCACGCGGGCTTGCCGCACCGGAATTTGATGCGCCGAAATTCGACGCGCCCGGCCGCCTGGATGCTGCCGGCTAGCCACCGGGCATGGCACTGGCCAGGACAAAACAGTCCGGGCCGGTGCCCAAGCTCAGCAGCGGAGCATCACAGCAGGTTCGCGCTGCGGACGCCCTTGTAGTCGGGATCACCGGCAGCCTTCAGTGTTGCCCGCAGTTCCTTGGGCAGGGAAAACAGGATGTCTTCCTGGGCCGTGACCACTTCTTCCACTGATTCGTAGCCGTAGGTGGCCAGCAGGTGCAGCACTTCCTGGACCAGGACTTCAGGCACTGAAGCACCGCTGCTGACGCCCACACTGGCCACGCCTTCAAACCAGGTCTCGTCAATTTCGTGGGCAAAGTCCACACGGTAGGAGGCTTTTGCACCGTACTCCAGGGCAACCTCCACCAGGCGGACGGAGTTGGATGAGTTGGCCGAGCCAACCACGATCACCAGGTCCGCCTGCGGGGCGATCTCCTTGATTGCCGTCTGGCGGTTCGTGGTGGCATAACAAATGTCGTCGCTGGGAGGATCCTGCAACTTGGGGAACCGTGAGCGCAGGATTTCGACAATCTCCATGGCCTCGTCAACCGACAGGGTGGTCTGCGAAAGCCAAATCAGGTGCTCTGGGTCCTCGACCTGGACGGTGCGGGCCTCGTCCGGGTTGTTCACGATCGTGATGCTCTCGGGAGCTTCCCCGTAGGTTCCTTCCACTTCCTCGTGACCTTCGTGGCCGATCAGGAGGATATGGTTTTTTTCCTTCGCGAAGCGGACGGCTTCCTTGTGCACCTTTGTCACGAGCGGGCAGGTTGCATCGATGGTGCGCAGACCACGGTCCGCTGCGGATTGGACCACGGCCGGGGAGACGCCGTGGGCGGAAAAGACCACCAGCGCACCTTCGGGCACTTCCTCGTTTTCTTCCACGAAGATGGCTCCTCGAGCCTCAAGGGAGGAAACCACGTGCACATTGTGCACAATCTGCTTGCGCACGTAAACCGGCGCCCCGTAGTGCTCCAGCGCCTTCTCAACTGCTATGACGGCCCTGTCCACGCCAGCACAGTATCCACGGGGGGCGGCCAGAAGTACTCGCTTTTCGCCCGTCACGGGGGCAGCGCCAGTCACATCTTCGGGTGTGCGGCGGCGGCGCGGAACGGCGGGCATGGGAACGGAAACGGCAGTGGTGCTCATGGCCACCATCCTACGTGCTGCGCGTGCGTGCCACCACGAGAGATGCAACACCGGCCACTGCCACGGCGGCGGCCAGGATAAACGTGGCTGTTATCCCTCCCTGCCAGCTGTCCACGGACAACTGCGCGAGTTTGGAGCCAATAACCGTCGCGGACTCCGGACCCGTGGCCAGACCGGAAAGGAAGGTCTCCGCAAGGCTTGAGGCCAGCACCCATAGCAACGCGACGAGCGCCAAACCGACACCCCCGGCGATGACAGTCAGTGAACGGCGCCGGGCCACCACGACGCCCAGTACCAGAAGACCCGCGGAAATCAGCACCATCGCACCCGACCAGCTTCCCAACGTTGCCGCCAGTGGGAGGGCACGCGCCATCTGCGGCTGGTCCATGGTCACCACAACCTCCTCGGGTGTGGGCACGTCGACACCGACGTCCGCGCTGACCTTGGCCGCCACCAAGCCCACCAACGGTGCAATGTCCAGTTGCACGTCCCCGGCTACTTCCGAGTTTTCGGCGGCTTTGAAGGTCAATGCGTGGCTGCGCTGGAGGGTCTGCGACCATGCCTCTGGATATCCGGGGTCGGTGTAGATGGCACGTACTGCGGAATTGATAACTTCCACGGCCAGCGCATTCAGCACCGGTGGCAGGTCCACCGATGCGGCGGCTTGGCTGGACAACGTGGCGGTGAGGCTTCCCTGAAACTCCTCGTCGCTGCCCAATGGGCCGGCCAGTTCCACGAAACCAGCTTCGTCCACAATATGGCGTTGCAGCCAGAGCGACGGGCCCGCAGCTGCGGCCAGTACCAAAGCCAGAATGACAAGAATTGCTGAACCTGCAGTGCGCATTTGCCGCCCTTAAAAAACACAAGTGAATCCAATAACAATTTTCAACATTAGTGCATGCCTGTGGATAGCGGCGTCCGGGTGTCGGTGGTGAAAGCTAGAGTTGTGGCAAGGGACGCATCCGACGGCCCGGCAGGACACTTTTAGTGAAGGGTGGTGAGCTGCAACCATGGCAGAAACCCCTGAACGCAAGCCCAATCCAGCGACAGCAACAACAGCGGCAGAGACCTCCCCTGACAATCCCTGGCCGTTGCAGCTGCTGAGCCAGAAGCTCAAGGCGCACATTGAAAAGGCTCCCCCGGCGTGGGTTGAAGCCCAAGTCATTGAACTCAACAAGCGTGCCAACGTCAGCTACTTGACGCTGCGCGACATTGACGCCGAGGTCTCCCTCAGCGTCACCCTTTGGGGTTCGGTCCTGAGCCGGCTCGAAGCACCGCTGGAACGCGGAACACGCGTGGTTGCCCAGCTCAAACCCGACTTTTGGCTCAAAACTGGCCGGCTGTCCATGCAGGGGCAGGACATCCGGCCCGTAGGCTTGGGCGATTTGCTGGCCCGCATAGAAAAGCTGCGCCAGGCACTGGCTGCAGAGGGGCTCTTTGACGCCCGGCGCAAGAAACCGCTTCCGCTGCTGCCGCACAGGATTGGCCTTGTCACGGGCCGCAATTCCGATGCCATGAAGGATGTTGTGCGCAATGCCTCCCTGCGTTGGCCCGCCGTCGAGTTTGAGATCCGCGAGGTCGCTGTGCAGGGTGTCAACGCTGTTGCCGCCGTGACCGCCGCGCTCGCCGAACTCGACGCCGACCCGCGCATCGACGTCATTGTCATTGCCCGCGGCGGCGGTTCCTTGGAAGACCTGCTGCCGTTCAGCCATGAGTTGCTGGTCCGGGCCGTGGCCGACGCCCAAACCCCTGTGGTCAGCGCCATTGGGCACGAAGCCGACCGTCCGCTCTTGGACGAGGTGGCAGATCTGCGGGCTTCCACACCCACCGACGCCGCCAAGCGCATTGTTCCCGACGTCGGCGAAGAATTGCGGCGTGTGGATGCGGCACGCCAGCAGCTCAACCGGCGCATCCACGACCTCTTGGGCCGCGAATCCGAACGCTTGGCCTATCTGCGCACGCGCCCCGTATTGGCCAATCCGCAACTCATGCTCTCCACCAAGTACGACGACGTCGCCGCCTTCCGCGCCCGGGCTCTGACCGCTGTGCGTACACAGGTGGGACGCCACGTCGATCGGCTCTCGCACCTGCGCGCGCAGGTCCGTGCCTTGTCGCCGCAAAAGACCCTTGACCGCGGCTATGCCGTTGTCCAGCTCGAGGACAGCAGCATTGTTCGGGACCCTGCGCAGGTCGTCCACGGCATGCCGTTGAGAATTCGTGTGGCCGGGGGCGATTTTGCCGCGACCGGCGCAGAGTCCGCCTTCGCCAGCCCCACCCCACCCAGTACAACAGCAAAGGAAAACGCATGAGCCCCACCAAAGGTGCACCCTCTCCCCCGACAGGCAGCGCGGCACAAGACAGTGCAACAGGGGACATCGCTGCGCTGAGCTATGAACAGGCCCGCGAGCAGTTGATGGATGTGGTCAACAAACTGGAAGCCGGCAGTGCCAGCCTTGAAGATTCCCTTGCACTGTGGGAGCGCGGGGAAGCCTTGGCCAAGCGCTGCGAAGAATGGCTCGAGGGTGCCAAGGCCCGCCTCGACGCGGCCCGCACCGCCGACAGCAAAACTTCCTCCGAGCAGTAGCAACAACGGCAGGCCGGGACATCGCCATGGCATTCAGCTGGATCAAGGGACACGTCCTTGGTTCCGAACGTGCCACACCACTGGACGCTGTTGCCTTACCCGGAGTTGTTGGCAAAACCATGGAAATCATGGTTGGTGGTCAAAAGCGGACGTACCTGCTTGTTGCGCGAGACGCTGCGCCTGCATCCAATCCTGCAGACGCAGCCGCCATTTCCCAAGGCCAGGGCAGAGCCAAGGTCTCCGCTGTTTTGCTCGTCCTGCATGGCTCATCCCAGACGGGGCAGGCTGTACGCTCCTACAGCGGGAACAGTTTTGACCATTTGGCGGAGACTGGCCTCGTGGCTGTCGTCTACCCGGATGGATTTAGGAAGCAGTGGAATCACAACAAATCCGCCCCCGAAACCACCAATGATGTTGCCTTCATGGAGGCACTGGCAGACCATTTCCATGCCCAGCACGGCCCCGTTCCGGTGATTGTTGCCGGGTTCTCCAACGGCGGTCAGCTGGTGATCCGGCTGATTCATGAAATGCCAGGCAAAATCCATGGAGCCGCCCTTGTGGGTGCAACGCTGCCACGGGCTGGAGGCATGCCCTTTGCGGATAAGTTGCAGCCACTGCCTGTGATGCTCGTCCACGGGACGCACGACATGGTGGTCCCGTATGGCGGCGAAGGGTGGTTTGGCAGATTTTTCGGCAGGCAGCGGGGCCCCTCCACTCCCGAAACCGCCCAGTATTTCGCCGCCCGCAATAAAATCCTGGTAGCCCCGACCCGCACCGTTCTTCCGCACCGCAAGGAAAGTGGCCGAACTTCTGTCACCCTCACCCGCTATGAACAGGAGGGGACTCCTCCCGTTGCGCTGTATACCGTGGTTGGCGGCGGGCACGTGCTCCCCAACCATCATCGAAAAGCCATCTTCATTGCTGGCAGGACAACCCAAGACATCACCGTGGCCGAGGCGCTCAGTGCGTTCTTCCCCATCCTGCTCAACTGATCCGGAACGGCTGATCTTGAGCCCGGACGCGGGCCCGTCCCGCCATGTAGTGCGGGGCCGCTTAGGCGTCCTTCAGGCGGGCCCGCTCATGGGCCAGGTCGTAGTCCCCTGCGGGCCATTGCAGGTTCAGCCCACCCAACGCCTTGATGAGAATTTCCTGCACGGCCATGCGCGCATACCATTTCTTGTCCGCGGGCACTACATGCCAGGGCGCGTGCTCAGTGTTGGTCCGGTCAAGGACACGCTGGTAGGCATCCATGTATTGCGGCCAAAATTTGCGTTCGTCCAGGTCCGTGGGGCTGTACTTCCAGTACTTTGTGGGGTCGTGCAGGCGTGCGGCCAGACGTTCAAGCTGTTCGTCGGGGCCGAGGTTGAGCATGATTTTTACAATGCTGGTTCCGCACTCGGCAAGCTCCGCCTCAAACTCGTTGATGGCGTCATAGCGTCGTTGCAGTTCCGTTTCGTCCGCCCAACCGTGGACGCGATGAATCAACACATCCTCATAATGGGAACGGTCAAAAACCCCGAACATGCCCGGCTCGGGCGCTGCCGGACGCACCCGCCACAGGAAGTCATGCGCCTTTTCCTCGTCGGTGGGCGTCTTGAACGTTGTCAGTTTCACGCCTTGGGGATCCACGGCAGCTACCACATGGCCCACGATTCCGCCCTTTCCGGCGGTGTCCATGGCCTGCAAAATCAGCAGCACCGACTTCGTGCCGCCAAAACGGCTCTCGGCAAAGAGCTGCTCCTGCAGCTGCGCAAGCACAGGGGAACGCACAGCCAAGGTCTCGGCGCCGTCGATCTTCTTTCCGGAAAACCCGGGCGCCACCTTCGTGGGCTGCTCCGCCAGGACGAAACCCGGCACTACCCGCAGCAGCTCGGAAGGGTGATCGCTAAAACCGACGGGCAATGACATGGTGGAGCCTTTCGCTAAGGTTTGTAGGTGCTCAGGAACTCTGCAATGCGGCCAATGGCTTCTTCCAAATCAAGCAGATTTGGCAAAGTGACAAGACGAAAGTGGTCCGGACGGACCCAGTTGAAGGCCGTGCCGTGTGAAATCAAGATCTTTTGCGATTCCAACAAGTCGAGGGCGAACTTCTCATCGCTTTTGATGGGATAGACCTCCGGATCAAGCTTCGGGAACAGATACAGTGCCCCCTTGGCCTGGTTGGTGCTGACGCCGGGAATGTCATTGAGCAAGCGGTAGGCCAGGTCGCGCTGATCGCGCAGGCGTCCGCCGGGCAGGATCAGGTCCTGGATGCTCTGGTGCCCACCCAATGCGGTTTGAATGGCGTGCTGCCCGGGGGCGTTGGCGCACAGGCGCATGCTGGCGAGCAGGTTGATGCCCTCCAGGTAGTTGGCGGCGTCCGCCTTGGGTCCTGAGATCGCCAGCCAACCGGACCGGTAGCCGCAAATCCGGTAGGCCTTGGACAGTCCACTGAAGGTCATGCACAGCACGTCGTCGCCGGTGATGGTGGCCGTGTTGATGTGTTCGGCATCGTCGTACAGAATTTTCTCGTAGATCTCGTCAGAGAACACCACCAGATCGTGTTTCCTGGCCAAGTCGACCATGCCCTGAACAATGTGTTTGGGATACACGGCACCGGTGGGGTTGTTGGGGTTGATGATCACCAGCCCCTTGGTCTGCGGGGTGATCTTCGCGGCAAGGTCTTCAAGGTCCGGCCACCACTCGTTGTCTTCGTCACACAGGTAGTGCACGGGGCGCCCCCCGGCCAAGCTCACCGAGGCCGTCCACAGCGGGTAGTCGGGGGTGGGGATCAAAACTTCATCCCCGGTGTCCAGCAGGGCCATGAGGGACAGCGTGATGAGCTCGCTGACACCGTTGCCCAAATACACATCGTCGACGTCGATATTCGCAATGCCGCGGGTCTGGTAATACTGCACCACGGCAGTGCGCGCCGAGAAGATGCCGCGCGAGTCCGTGTAGCCCTGGGCATGCGGGAGGTGACGGATCATGTCCACCAAAATCGCGTCGGGGGCTTCAAAACCAAAGGGTGCCGGATTGCCGATGTTGAGCTTCAGTATCCGGTGCCCCTCGGACTCCATCTGCTGCGCTCGTTGCAGCAGCGGACCGCGGATGTCATAGAGGACATTGTGGAGCTTGGTGGACTGGGTGAATTCTGCCATTTACCCAATATGGCACACCGCAGCCGGAGTTTGCGCGCGCAACGTGCGTGGCCCGCAGGCCAATGGCTAAGAACTGGCCTTGATCAACCCTTGTTGCACCAGCCAGGCGGTGGCTGCGTCCGAAACCACGTTGTAATGCCCGTCTTGGGCCAAGCGGTTCAGGTTGCCCAGTTCCTCGGTGCCCAGCGCCGCGCTGACCTTGTTGACGTCGGCCTGCACATCGGCCGGCAATTTCCCGGTTGCCGCGAGGGGCACAATGTTTTGGTTTGGAAACAAGTTTTTGGGATCATCAAGCACCACAAGTGAGTTGTCTGCAATGCCCGGGGAGGAAGTGGGCATGCTCGCCATCTGGATGTCGTCGCGCAGCAGTGCCCACAAGGTGCTGTCGGGGCCGTAGTCAAGCATGGGTTTCAACGACCTGTACTTCTCTGGCACGCAATTATAGTCGCTGCCCAGTCCGGCCAGACCATTGGCCTTGGTCTTGAACCCTGCCGAGCCTCCCAGGACAAGTTGGTTGCACACCTTGCCAATGTCGTTGAGACTCTTGAGCTGGTATTTTTCTGCCGTCACGGCAGTCACCACCACGGCGTCGCGGACCTCGGCCTTGGCCGGGTCAAGCTGGACCACACCGCTGGGCAGTGTTGGGTTGAGCGCATCGCTGATGTCACTGGCGGCATCTGCTGCTGGGCCACCCCCGGACGGGGAAAGGGCGGAATACGCCGGAATCAGGTCTATGCGCCCGGATTCAATGCTTGTGGCAAGTGCCCCGGGCTTTACCGGAGCTGGAACGACAATTGCCTCGATGCCGGCAGCATTCAACGCTGCGGCGTAGACCTGGGCCAGCAGCTCGCCTTCCTGCGGATCCACGCCGTCGGGAACTTCGGGGGTGCCGACTTTCAGCGCGGGCTTTGCCGGGCCCTGCGAAATGCTCTCGATGCTGACGATCGGTTCGGGAGTGCAGGCAGTGGCTGTGCCCAGCAACACCACGGCCACGCCCAGCGCGACCATGCGTTTGCGAACTGCCACTGCCTGCTCCTCAAACTTGTTCCGAGTTACCCCAAATCCTCTACATACGTTACCCCGACAAGGCCCAAGTTGGGTTCTTCGTGCAGTTCGGCATGCGTTCCACCATGCTCAAGTTCCAGCACTGTGATCTTGTTGCGCCCTGCCTTCAGCAGCGGTCCGGGAACATACAGAGTCACTTGTGGGCCAATCTCCCAGAAGCGTCCCAACAGGAAATCGTTGATCCAAACCAGCCCTTTTCCAAAGCCTGGCAGGGCCAAGTGCGTATCGCCGACTTCCGCAATGTGCAGTTCCCCATGGAAGTAGCCCGCTCCGGGGACATCGACGGCCCGTGCCGCTGCACTGGTGCTGTCAGGTACTTCCGCTCCGTCCCATGCCGCGCCCACTTGGAGCAACTCGACCAGCGGCTTTTCCACGTCGATGGGTCGCTGGTCCCAGTGGAAGACATAGCGCTGGTTGATCAGCACGCCGTCGAGGATGCCCTTGCCTTGGCCAAAGCAAGGGCCATAGTTGATGCGGCCTTGGTTTTCAACGAGGATCTCAAGTCCAGCCAACTCTCCGGTGCCATTGACTTTCAAGCCCTCGTTGCAGTTGGCGTCGGTGAGTACTCCTGCGTAGGTGTTGTCCACCCACACATAAGCCCTGTCGTGCAGGTCCCGGATCTTGATGGTGCCTTCGCCGGCGGGCAGCACGGCCTTGGCGCTGTAGTGGACAAGGCCCCGGTCAAGGCCGAGCTGTTCAAACGACATCGGCTTGACGCTGCGTACGGGCTCCACCGCCCTGACGAAGTCCAGCAGGGCCGTGCCGGGGCTCAGGGCAACCGAGCAGGCGGGAAGGACAGGTGCCGGATGTTCCACATGGGCGGGGATGGGTTCCAGCGGTCGGCCCGATGCGGCATGGAAGGCCTCGCGCATGGCGTGAAACTTCTCGGTCAGACGGCCGTCTTCGGCAATCGGTGCGTCCGAGTCGTAGCTTGTAATTGTCGGCTGGATGGAACCGTCGTGGTTGGCACCCGAGGACAACCCAAAGTTGGTGCCGCCGTGGGCCATGTACAGGCAGATGGAGCCGCCAAGGTCGAGGATTTTCTTGGCTTCGTCTGCCGCATCGGCCGCGTCCCGGGTGTGGTGGTCCTCACTCCAGTGGTCGAACCAACCGTTCCAAAACTCCACGTTGAAGAACGGTTCGCCCGGGCGCCGGCGCTCCCACACGGCATCGGCTTCGTCCCCGCGCGAGCCCAGGGTTGCCGTTGCCCAGGTGTCTGGCAGGGCGCCGCCGTCAAGGAAATAGTCCGTGCCGCCGTCGGCCGTAAACAGCATTTCGGTGATGCCCCGCTCAAGGAGCGCCTGGCGGTTCCAGCGCAGGTATTCCTTGTCGTCGCCATAGCTGCCGTACTCGTTTTCGACCTGGACGGCAATCACCGGACCGCCGTGGCAAGCCTGCAACGGCTCGATAACGGGCAGCAGCTGGTCAAACCATTTTTCCACCACATCCGTGAACAGGGGGTCCGAGGAGCGCAGCACCATCTCCGGGTTGGAGATGGCCCAGGAGGGAAAGCCGCCGTTGTCCCATTCGGCGCAAATGTACGGGCCGGGACGGACAATGACATCAAGGCCGGAGTCGCCGGCCATCGTGATGAAACGGGCAATGTCGCGCCACTTCGTAAAGTCCGGGGAGTTGTCTTCACGGGGCTGGTGGAAGTTCCAGGCGATGTAGGTGTCAAGGGTGTTCACACCCATGGCGACAAGCCTGTCGATCCTGTCCTGCCACTGCTCGGGGTGGACGCGGAAGTAGTGGACGGCACCGGCAATGATGCGGTGCGACTCCCCGTTTTTATACAGCTTTCGCTCGGCGTAGCTCAGCGCGGAGACCGCCGTCACGGCCTCCAATGCCTCGACGTGCGCCGGCGTGCCGGGGACTGCTGCTCCTGACAAGGTCGCGGACTGTGACAACTAAACTCCTGGAACTAATTTCTCAGACAAAGAAAATGGATGACTGTTATGGATAACAATTCTAGGCCAGCCACGGTGGTTAAATGAACACTGATCCACGCAATATAGAGAACTCGCGGTATGTTACAAGTAAACAAACTGTCTTGCACCTGGATTCGCCCCACAGAAGCGGTGCCTAAACCGGCAAGACTACCCCATATTCCAAGGAGAGCAATGAGCACCCAGCAGTTCACCCGTGGTCCTGCGATGCGCGATGTGGCTGCAGCAGCCGGCGTCTCGGCGCAGACAGTTTCGCGGGTGCTCAATGAGCACCCCAATGTGCAGGACAGTACGCGACGGCGCGTGCTGGCTGTCGTTGAGGAGCTTGGCTACCGACGCAACAACACCGCGCGCGCCCTGGTCACCGGGCGGTCCAGGACCCTTGGCGTATTGACTTTGGCCACCAACAACTACTCACGATCCTCGCTTGCCCTTGGCATCGAACTCGGCGCCCGCGAGACCGGGTACACCGTGAACTCGGTGACCTCAAGCCTGAGCGCAGACGCCTTGACCGATGCCGTCAGCCGGCTCGTGAACCAAGGCGTGGACGGCATCATCATTGCCGCCCCGCTCCAAGAAGCCGCCGAAAAGGTGCGCCGCATCACGGCAAGGATCCCCACTGTCAACACCGACGGTTCTTCCAGCATGGGCGACAGGTTGGTGGGCGTTGACCAGGACGTTGCAGCAGTGGTTGCCACCCGCCATCTGCTGGAGCTCGGGCACAAAACCGTATGGCACGTGGCAGGTCCCGCCGACTGGTCGGATGCGGCCAGCCGCCTCAACAGCTGGCGCCGGACCTTGCAGGAGGCCGGATGCGAAGTGCCTCCGGAACTCCACGGCGACTGGAGCCCGGAATCCGGCTACCGCAACGGGCTCATCCTGGGCCGCATGCCGGAGGCCACTGCTATTTTGGTGGCAAGCGATGAAATGGCCTTTGGCGTTCTCCGCGCCCTGAACGAACTGGGCCGCCGCGTCCCGCAGGATGTCTCCGTGGTGGGCATCGACGACATCGACTTGGCAGCGTACTCAAATCCACCGCTGACCACCATTCGGCAGTCCTTTGAAGACACCGGCCGCCGCGCCGTGCAACGGCTGGTGTCCCAGATCGCGCACCCGGAGGAGGCAACCGCGCCGGACCTCGTGGCGCCAACCCTCGTGATCCGCGGCAGCACGGCTCCCCCGCCCCCTGGAAAGTAGGTCGGCAAAATAAGTCCGGGAAAGTACGTCAGGAAGTTGGCTGCTCGCTGGCGACAAGCAGCGGGATGCCAAAAATGGGGTCCTGCTGCAGTATCTGCACGTTGTGCAGTCCTTGGGCGGTCAGCTGCTCCTTGAATGCCTCCTGCAAAGCGGGGACATTGCTGCCCATGCCGCTGCCGAGCACCACTGGCCCCGGAATACCCAGCTGGTGGGCGACCTTGCCTGCCATGGCCGCCAGGTCCGCTGCGGCCTGCGCCACCATGGCACGGGCCTCCACATGACCTCGCTCTGCAGCCGTAAAGATCACCGGAGACGCAGCAGCCCAGTAGCGCCGCGTGGTGCCTTGGTGGAAATGCCGGATGAGTTCGTCGGCTTCGGAAAGACCGCAATACTCCAACAGGGGTGCCGTGAGTTCGTCGGCGGGCTCGCCCGAATCCATCCGTCGCAAGCTGTGGCGCACGGCTTCCCTGCCAAGCCAGTAGCCGCTTCCCTCATCGCCGAGCAGGTAGCCCCAACCGCCGGCGCGGGCCTGTTCCCCGGCGGCATTGATGCCCCAGGCCGCCGAGCCTGTCCCTGCTATGACGGCAACCCCTTCGGTCGCCCCCGATGCGGCCAGCAGCAGGCGGGTGTCGTGCACCACGCTCACGTGGGCGACAGGGACAAAAGGTGCGATGAGGCTGCGAAGTGCCGCTGCGTCGTCGTCCGTGTCAACACCACCTGCCCCGGCAAGGAGGTGGGTGGCTTCGGCAACATCGAGGTGTGCAAACAAATCGGCCATGTTTTCACGGGCTGTTTCCACACTCACGTTTTGGACATTGGTGCTGCCGACGCTGTGGTCGGAGCTGACCGCACCGTCCGTCCAAACGATTCCACGGGTTTTGGAGCCGCCAATGTCCAGGCCAACGAAGCGGGTCGGGCAGGTCGAGAGATTCAGGGTGTCTTTGTCCACGCCTCTAGACTAATGTCATGTTCAGCACACCCTTGATAGCCGCACCCATGGCCGGTGGAACCACGACGGCGGACCTTGCCGTGGCAGTCCAAGGCGCCGGAGCCTTTGCTTTCGCAGCCGGGGGATACAAAACGGCCGAACAGCTGCGCGCCCACATTGCGCCGTTGCGTGCCGCAGGCCCCGACTTTGGCGTTAATCTGTTTGTCCCGCGCCCCGCAACAGGCTTGAAGTCTGCGCGTCAGACCGGTGCGCTGGAGGCCTACCGCTCACTGCTGCTGGCAACGGCATCCCGCTACGGGGCCGAGCTTCCCAGCACGCTGCCTGCCCCCGAGGATCCCCGAGCGCAGGATTTTTGGGACGAAAAAATCGCCTTGCTGCTGGCCGAGCCGGTGCCCGTGGTCAGTTTTACCTTTGGCCTGGCACCGGTCCGAGTGGTGGAACAGCTGCACAAGGCGGGCACCCGAGTCCTCGCCTCCGTCACGAACGTGGCCGAAGCGCTGGCTGCTGCCGGGACAGGTGTTGACGGCTTGGTGGTCCAGCACGCCAACGCCGGAGGCCACACTGCGGCCTTTTTGCCTGCCTCGGCCGCAGGCTATTCCAGCGGCCGGGCAGGGGACGGCACTCTGCCGCAGTTGATCGCAGCAGTGGGCGCAGCCGTGGCATTGCCACTGGTGGCCGCCGGAGGAGTTTCAGGAGCAGCCGACGCCAAGGCGGTTCTTGCAGCCGGAGCACAGGCGGTGGCCATCGGCACCGCCTTGATCCGCACCCATGAGAGCGGGGCGAGGGCGCTGCACAAAGACGCGCTGGCCGATCCCGCCTACACCCGCACGGCCCTGACACGGGCTTTCACGGGCAAGCTCGCCCGCGCCCTGGTGAACGACTTTGTCAACGACTTTGCGGACGCCGCACCGGAGGCGTATCCGGAAGTGCACTTCCTCACGGCACCGCTGCGGGCTGCTGCTGCCGCCGCCGCAGACCCGCGTGCCCTCAACTTGTGGGCCGGCTCCGGCTGGAAGTCCGCCCAAGCGGTCCCGGCCGCCGACGTCGTGGAGAGCTTCCTCCGCGAGCTCTAAGCACAACGCGGGTCAATTATTCGGTAATTTGCTAGAATGGCGAACGAACGAATGCCCCGCCCGGCGGTATTTTCGTAAAATTCCGGAATCTTGGAGGATCCCATGGCAACACCGGCGAAGAACGTTCGGCGCGAACAAGGACAGGGAAGCCTGTCGGCTGAGCCGCTGGACGCCGTCGACCGGCAGATCATCGACATCCTGCTGGCTGATGCCCGCATCACCAACCGGGATCTCGCCGACGCGGTGGGGATCGCCCCCTCAACTGCACTGATGCGCACACGCGCCCTCATGGAACGCGGGGCGATTGAGGGCTTTGAGGCAAAGCTGAATCTCACCTCGATCGGCCGTGCCGTGCAGGCCCTCATTGCAGTGCGGCTGCGCGCCCATGACAGGGACCAGATCGACACCTTCACGGCCCGAGTGCCGCTGCTGCCCGAGGTGCTTTCCACCTTCCACACCTCCGGCTCGGTGGACTACCTGCTGCACATTGCCGTCCGCGACACCGATGCGCTGCGCGACTGGGTGTTGGACAACCTGACTACCGACCCCGTGGTGGGACACACCGAAACCACTCTCGTCTTCAAACACATTCCGGGTAATACGGGACCAATCAGCTAACGGTGCACCACGTATGCTGCCCACCTCGCCCATAATGGGCAGGTGACCATCATTGACAATGCCATTTATGTTGACGGCAAACGATTCGCCAATCCAGAGAACCTCGAGCAAACCTATGAGGTGATGGATTCCTGCCAAGGCATGGCCTGGATAGGCTTGTTCAGGCCAGACGCCCACGAGATGCGCTCACTCGCAGCCGAGTTTTCGCTCCACGAGCTGGCCGTGGAGGACGCCATCAAGGCCCACCAACGGCCCAAGATGGAACGTTACGACGACGTCCTTTTCACCGTGCTGCGCCCGGCCCGCTACGACGATGAGAGTGAGACGGTGGAATTTGGCGAGCTGCATGTTTTCACCGGCTCCGACTTTGTGGTCACCATCCGCCACGCCGAGACCCCCGGCCTGGCCTCAACCAGGACGCGGCTGGAAGCCGACCCGGAACTGCTGGCCCTGGGACCGGAAGCGGTGCTGTACGCCATCATGGATCAGGTGGTTGACGACTACCAGCCGGTGATAAGCGGCCTGGAAAATGACATTGATGAGATCGAGGACCAACTCTTCGCCGGGGAACCCAACGTCTCACTGCGCATCTACCAGCTCTCCCGCGAGGTCATCCAGTTCCAGCGCGCCATCCATCCCCTGCAGGAAATACTGCAACAGCTCAAGGCAGGCTTTGAAAAATTCCGTTTCAATGTCGAGTTGGAGCGCCGTCTGCGTGATGTGGAGGACCACATTGGAACCGTCACGGCCAAGGCAGACTCCTTTCGCCAGCTGCTGCAAAACGCCCTGACAGTTGACGGCACCCTGACCACCAACAGGCAAAACGAGGCCGCAGCTGCCGAAAATGAACAAGTAAAAAAGATTTCGTCCTGGGCAGCCATCCTCTTCGCCCCGTCCTTTGTGGGTTCCATCTACGGCATGAACTTTGACAACATGCCTGAACTCCACTGGGCGTTCGGATACCCTTTCGCGTTGACGCTGATGTTCCTGGTGGGCCTTGTCATGTACCTCATCTTCAAAAAGAAGACCTGGCTCTAAGCCCCCTCGGGGACACGCCTACGTTCTTGCCAGGGCCGCGATGTCCTCCAGAAAATCCGCCGCCACGGCATCGCTGACAGTGGCCTTCGTCTCGGCGACAGTTTCCAGGTAGTCGGCCGTTTCCGGACCACTGCGTTTGGTGACTGAATCGTCGTCGTACACGGCCTTCTCCAAGGCACGCTGGGAAGCGCTGCGGGCGGCAAACTCAATATCGGCCGGTGAGAAACCTGCGCTGGCCTCCACCAGGGTGTGAACGTCGATCTGTCCGGCCACGGCGGCAGGTATGAAGCGCTGCCACATGGCGGCGCGGGCTTGCGCATCCGGCAGCCCGATCGGGATCACATAGTCGAAGCGACCGTGGCGAAGAAAGGCCGAATCCAGCGAGCGAATGAAGTTCGTGGCGCAGACCAGAATCCGGCCGGGCTGGTCGCGGAAGGCCGGGATGATCTTCAGCAGCTCGTTGGTCACGCCTTGCATGGGAGAAGGAGGCTCTCCCGAACGCTGCGAGGCGATCTCCTCCACTTCGTCGATGAACACCACTGCGTGCTCCAGCTCGGCGATGTCCAGGAAGGTTTGGCGCAGCGCCCCGGCGAGGCCACCGGGATCCCCAGCCAGCCGTGACGGGAAGACCTCCACGAACGGCCACTCCAACCGGGAGGCAATGGCCTTGGCAAAGGTGGTCTTGCCAGTGCCGGGCGGGCCAAACAGAACGACGGCGCGCGGCGGGACGACGCCAAATTCCTCAGCCAGTTCCGACTTGGCCAGCGGAAGGACAAGGCGCCGCTCCAGCAATTCCTTTTCAGCGCTCATCCCGGCAACCCTGTCCCACAGGTCCCGCGGCAGCAACCTCCCGCCCAACTCATCCATTGCTCCTAGTTCGGCACGCTGAACGGGGATCTTTCGCTCAAAATAGCGCAGGTTCTTCTTCACGACGAAACCCCGGCTGCTAAACGCCTCAAACCTCGTGGCGGTGTCGGGCATCAGTGCCGAGAGCTTGTTCAGCCCGTGGGCAGCCATGCGCTTTTCCACGGCGGCGAGCAGCAAAGTGCCAATTCCCTTGCCGCGGAAAGCGGGCAAAGTGGCCAGAAAAACTATCCATCCCTGGTCGTGTGCAGCACGTCCCACGGCGGCACCCACGATTTCCTCACCGTGGAGGGCCACCACGGCATGGTCCTTCTCACAGCTGGCCAGCACTTCGGACAAGTCGTAGACAGGTTCCACGTCTTCTTCGCGCAGCGCCTGCCACAGCTGGAGAATGCCTTCAACGTCGTGTGCATGAAAATCACGAATGGTCCATGTCGTCATAAGACTGCCGCTCCTTTGCGTTGGCCACTGTCCGCATCATGACACACCAGTGCCAATGTGTGCCATTTCACGGCCCGTGCGGAAACAATTCACGCGTGCCCGGCGCTGTACAACAGGAGCACCTTCCCCGGAAATAGAGAAAGCTGAGCACATGAGTCTTGACGTTGTCACCGAACCAGACCTGCACAATGAACTCGTCCTTGACAAGGAAGCAGCTGCTGCCTTGTTCCTTGAGGCCCGCACGGCCAACAACTGGGCTACCGGGGAGATTGCCGATGAAACTTTGCAGGCCGTCTACGCGCTGACCCGGATGGGCCCCACGGCCATGAACATCCAGCCGCTGCGCATTGCCTGGGTACGCTCGCCGGAAGCCCGTGAGCGCCTTGCCGTGCACATGAATGACGGCAACAGGGCCAAAACCCTCACAGCTCCCATGGTTGCGGTGTTGAGCTACACCACGGAATGGCATGAACTGCTTCCCACCACCGCGCCGCACATGTCCAAAATGGTGCCTTCGTTTGAGTCGAATCCCGATGTTCGCAAGCTCATGGCAGTGAACAACGCCCATCTTCAGGCCGGCTATTTCATCATGGCTGCCCGGGCTGCAGGATTGGCTGCCGGTCCCATGACGGGCTTTGACGCTGCTGGTGTTGACAATGAGTTCAACGCCGACTCCCCCAGCACATCCTTCATGGTGGTGAACTTGGGCCGTCCCAGCGACGTTGTTGATCGCGCACGCCTCCCACGCCTTGAATTCGACGCCGCCAACGTAACGTTGTAAGAACCTTTTACAAGCATTCACTTGTTTTGGGCTGACTCTTCAGCCGGCGCGTCGTCCTTGTTTTTCATGCAGGGCGGCGCGCTTTTTCGTGCCCTCCGCGCAAATGGCTGGAGTCACTGCATGTGCTTCAACACACATGATGACACATTTTCACCCATGCGCCCCCCTCTTTGAGGAAACTCCCCACCCAGCCATAAACCCCAAGACCCCAGCCGTCCACGTCAAATACTGGTTCCGCCTACTGATCTGCCGTTGATATGGATAACATGTACCTTGTGTGATCTGTATCTCTCCGTTCAGCAAAGGACAAGAAACTTGCGTTCCATGTGGAAAAAAACACTTGCGATGGCGGTGGTGACACCGGCGATGCTCCTGACCATGGCAGCCCCTCCAGCGGTGGCCGCCCCCGGCGACCCCGCTTCAACCAATCTAGCCCTAGCCTCGGCCGGGGCAACCGTCACCGCCTCCGGTGACGAGTCCGCCACGAGCAATGGTGCAGACCTTGCCATCGACGGCAGTGGCACCACGCGCTGGTCCTCGGACCATGCCGACGATGCGCAGCTGACAGTCAAGCTGGCCAAGCCTGCGGCGATTGACAAGATCGTCATCAAGTGGGAAAAGGCATGCGCAGCCCAGTACAAGCTGCAGGTCTCAAACGACGGCGTGACTTTTGTGGATGCCACGGACGTCATTTCGCGTGCCGACTGCGATCCGGAGACACCCGATACCCAGACCATCAAGTCTTCCTTGGTTGGCACAAAGTACCAGTTCGTGCGCATGCAGGGCGTCGCCCGCACGCCTATCAACGACGTGAAGTGGGGCATCTCCCTCTTTGAAATGGAAGTTTGGGGCGTCCCGGCGGCTCCCGCCAAAAACATTGCGCTGGCTTCGGCCGGGGCAGCTGTCACCGCTTCCGGCCAAGAAGTTGCCAATCAATGGGGTCCAGCCCTGGTTATTGACGGCGACACGGACGGCACCAAGCCCAACGCGCAGCAGTCCCGCTGGTCCTCAAACACGGCCGACGACGCCAACATCACCGTCAAGCTGGCTGCACCGACAGTCATTGACCATGTGGCCATCGTGTGGGAAAAAGCCTGTGTGGCGAAGTACAAGCTGCAGGTCTCAAACGACGGCACAACCTTTGTGGACGCCACGGGCGAGATTGCCCCGACCTGCGACACCCGCGACGTACAGAAACTCAATGCCGACGTTGCCGGGAACGAGTACCAGTACGTTCGCATGCAAGGAATTGAACGCACCCCGATCGGGGGCACCAAATACGGCATCTCCATGTGGGAGTTCGAGGTGTGGGACGGTGAGGAAGCCACCACGCCAGCACCTGTGTCAGAGCCCCTCAGCCTGATCCCGCTGCCGGTCAACTTGGAAACCCCGGATGAAGCACCCTTCAAACTCGGGGCAGAGTCGCGCATCGTTGCCAACAATCCCGTGACTGAGAAGAGTGCCAATTTCCTGGCTGAGCTCCTCCGCACCTCCACAGGACTGGCCCTGCCGGTAGTGGATGGCAGCACGGGCGACGACGATGACATCGTGCTCCTTCAAACACCGGGCGATATTCCCAACTTGGGCGCCCAGCTGCAAGCAGAGGCGTACACGCTCAGCGTTGATGCGCTTACAGGCGCCAAAGTCACGGCCGCCACGGACGACGGCATCTTCAATGGAGTCCAGACGCTGCGCCAACTCTTCCCGGCGTTCATTGAGTCCAAAACCAAGGTCAACGCCAACTGGTCCGCTCCAGCCGTGGAAATTTCCGATGCCCCCCGCTTCGACAAGCGTGGAATGATGCTTGACGTTGCCCGGGAATTCAAGAATCCCGACGAAGTCAAGGCCATCATTGATTCGCTGGCCTCCTACAAGATCTCCACGCTGCATATGCACCTCGCCGACGATCAGGGCTGGCGCATCGAGATCACCAATGACGGCAAAGCTGCTGGCGATGATATCGACTACAATCAGCTGACCGAGATCTCCGGCAAGGGCGGCATGACCCAGTTCGGCCGCACCTACAAGGACCTCCTGGGTCATACCGGTTTCTACACTCAAGACGAATACAAGGACCTGGTGGCCTATGCCGCCGAGCGGCACATCGAGATCATTCCCGAGATTGACGTCCCTGGCCACACTTCGGCCATTTTGCACGCCATCCCGCAACTCAACACCGCCGGCACGAAGCCCAGCGTTGACGAATGGGGCGTAGTTCCCGAAGATGGAACCGGCAATGTGGGCGTGTCCACCTTGGATGTTGCTGCCCCGCAGACCTGGACGTTCCTTGAGCACGTCTTTGGCCAGATCGCCGATATGACAACCACCAGTGACTACATCCACATTGGTGGCGACGAGTCCCATGTAACGGGCCACGACAACTACGTCGAGTTCATCACCAAGGCGGTGCAACTCATCCACGATTTGGGCAAGAAGCCCATTGGCTGGAACGAGGTCGCCATTGGCGGCCTGCAAGCCGGGGACGGCATTCAGTACTGGACCGGTGGCACCGCCGACACGTTGGCTGCCATCAAGGACAAGGGCGCCAAGCTCATGGTTTCCAATGGCTCCACGGCCTACCTGGATATGAAGTACAACTCCAAAACCCCGATTGGCCTGACATGGGCCGGCATGGGCGATTTCCCCCAGTACTACAACTGGAATCCGGCAGCAGTCGTCAAGGATGGTGCCGCCAACCTTGACGATTCAGACATCCTGGGTGTTGAAGCCCCGCAGTGGTCCGAGACCATCCGTGGAGGCAAGCAAACTGAATTCATGGTCTTCCCGCGCGTGATTTCCTTCGCCGAAATTGGCTGGACCCCCCAGGTACAGCGAAATGTTGCTGACTTCAAGGTCCGCATGGCATCCATGGGTTCGCGCCTGCTGGCGGCCGATACAAACTTCTATGACGGCAACCAAGCCAAGTGGACCCCCGCCATGGCAGGCCTGCCGGTGGCAGTCTCCCCCGGCAAGAGCCTGAAGCTTGACGTTGGCCAGCTGGCAGCCCCTGGCACCAAGGCATCTGCCGACGGTTCAACCATTGCCGTTGATGCTGTTGACGATGCCGACGGCGTGAGCGCCTCAAGCATCGTGGGCGATCTGGGCGTAAGCGTCGACTGGGGTGACGGGACAGACGCCACGTCTGCAGCCTTTGAGACCAAAATTGCCCGCAACCATATGTCGGCTGGCGGTCTTTACCAGCTGCAGGGCACGCACAGCTATGACACAGCGGGGACCTACACGGGCACCTTGACGGCATCAAACGGCACAACGGCACAGTTCACCGTGGTTGTTGCAGCCGGCACCGCCGATCCGGAGCTGCCTTACGAGTGGGATTCAAGCGAAACCCCCTCGATTGAAACGACCACGTCCACTGTCCGCGCCGGATACCGCGCCTTGACCACCTTGGCCGGCTTCGTGCCAGGCGAATATGTGACCCTCACCCTGGGCGGCAACAGGGTTGGCACCGTCCTTCCCAATGCCGAAGGCAAGGTGACCCAGCAGATGCCGGTGTACCCGAGCACCTACTCTGGCGAGAACGCACTCACTGCGACCCAGGGTGAGCGCACGGCCAGCACCACTTTGGACGTGGAGTCGAACGTGGTTCCCTTGCCCAACAAGATCACGCAGAGCGAGATCTCCATCGAATCAGTCACCTCCGAGGAACTGACTGATGAAGAATCCACGAACCGTCCTGCAACAGCTCTCCTTGATGGCAAGAAGGAAACTTTCTGGCACACCAAGTGGAGGAACGGTGCGGATGCTTTCCCGCACTCGGTCGTCTTTGACTTGGGCGAGAGTTACACGGTGACGGGCTTTGAGTACACCCAGCGCCAGTCCAACCCCAACGGCAAGATCAAGGATTACGAGATCTTTGCCTCCGACAGCCCCACCGACTTCGGCACCAAGGTTTCCTCGGGCACCTTCCTGGATGTTTCACGACCCCAGGTGGTCACCATTGAGGGTGGAAAAGTTGGCCGATACGTGAAGCTGGTAGGTCTGAACTCCATCGAAGGCAACGAATTTGCTGGCGGCGCCGAAGTGAACATTGGCGGCGTTCTGCCCGGCACCGAAACAGCCAAGCCCGCCATCACGTCCACGGTGGACACCGTCGAGGCAGGCAAGGACATGGCTCTGGACCTCAAGGGTTTCCCTGCCGACACAGAAGTTGAGCTGTCACTGGCTCCGGGCGGAATCTCCTTGGGCACCGTCACCACGGACACCGAAGGTGCTGCAAGCAAGACCATCACCATTCCGGCGGCCACCGCCGCCGGCGATTACACGATCTCAGCTTCAGCGGGCGACGCTACCGCGACGCTTGCCCTGGCTGTCACTGTTGCAGTTCAGCCCACGCCGACCACAGACCCGACGACCGAGCCCACCACGGACCCGACAACCAACCCGACGACGGACCCGACATCCAACCCGACGACGGACCCGACAGCCAACCCGACAACGGACCCCACCACGGACCCGACGTCTCCGTCAACGACGGATGCAGCCGGAACTGACAATCCGACGGTGAACCCGACGCAGACCTCGGCAGCGTCTGCAGCTGACAGCGACGACTTGGCCAACACAGGTGCCGCAACCACACCGTTCCTGCTCGGCGGATTGTTTCTGCTCCTGGCGGGTGCGGTCACGGTAGTCAGCCGCCGCAAACGAAATTCAACGCACGCCTAAGATACAGGCCACATAGCAGTATCCAAAGGGTGTGGGTCCACCGGAAAACTGCGGGTGGACCCACACCCTTCTGTTCCCCCAAGTCCGAGTTCCGGTCCGCTCCGGAATACCCACCCTTGATGTACTGTTTCTTCCTTGCCATAATCAAAAAATGACTACTGGGGAAAAACGCTTCGGCCGCACTTGGAAACCGCTGTTCGTTGGCGCATCGTTGGCCGCGTTGGGCCTTGCTTTGGCCGCGTGTTCCCCTGGGGGATCGGGCTCGATCCTCGACGGTATCAACACCACGGGTGCTGCACCGCCCTCTGGCAGCGTCATCAAGATGCAAGTGAGCGGTGACCAAGACACTGCTTTGGTCACGGCCAACGTGACGACCGGCGACGGCAACGAAATAGGTGAAAAAACAAAGTGGCAAAAGCTGCCCTACACGCAAGAATTCACATTGCCGCAAGGGCAGTCCCTTAACAAGATCTTTGTCTATGCCCAGTACACCGACAACAGCAAGGCCAGCATCTCGTGCAGCGTTGAAATTGACGGGAAGGAAGTTGCTGCCATGAGCGCCAACGACCCCCATCCGCTGGAGTGCTTTTTCGCGCCGGTGGAGTCCGCCAAGTAATTCCCGTCCGGTGCTTTCCAGACAAAATCTCCAGACAAAGCCTTCCAGATAAACACAGGAAGGGCCTTGTGCCACCCGAACTTCGGGTGGCACAAGGCCCTTCCTGTGTTTAGTGCTGGCTGCTAGGCCCTGCGACCACGTCCTGTCCGGCGCAGTCGAAGGCCCAGGGCCGCTGAACCAAGCAACAGCAGCAGTGCGCCAACGGCTGCATATCCGCTTACAGACGCGCCTGTATGTGCTAGGTCGTCGCTGTCAGTTGCAGGTGCCCCCGAGGTCTGCGTCGGCTTCACCGTCGGCTTGTCGGTCCCGGCCGGGTCAGTCGTCGAAGGAACCGTCGGATCCGTTGCCGGCGTCGTGGTTGCCGGCGGCGTCGTCGGGTCAGTCGTCGAAGGAACCGTCGGATCCGTTGCCGACGTCGTGGTTGCCGGCGGCGTCGTCCGGTCAGTCGTCGAAGGAACCGTCGGATCCGTCGTCGGCGGCGTGGTTGCCGGGGGTGTTGTCGGATCCGTCGCCGGGGGTGTTGTCGGATCCGTCGTCGACGCCACTACGCTGATGGCCAGTGCCCCTGAAGCTTCCTGACCAGCAGCATTGGTTCCGCTGGCCTGAACGGAGTACGCTCCCGGCACGGCATCCGCAGGCACAGCCGTCGCCAGCTTTGCCACGCCGCTTGCATCAGCGGTGGCCGATCCAAGCGCCTGGCCACCCGGGGCAAGGGTGAAGTCCACTTGGCTTTCGGGCAACAGATCGGTCACTGTGACGGTGAACTTGTCACCAGCCTTCAGTGCGTCTGCATCGGTATCAATGGAAAGCACCAAAGGGGAGGCTTCCGTCGCGTCGGGTTCGCGCTCGCCGGGTTCAAAGCCCACCGGCGGAGTGACGACAGGTTCGCTGCCGTTGGTGCCGTACACGCGCATTTCTGCAGCGGCAGCGAAGCCGAGCCCGTTGTGTGCGTTGAGGGCCTCAAACTTCACGTAGCGGGCGTTGTGGCCTGCCGGGATGGGAAGAGTCTGCATGTCCAGACCTGCATTCACGCTTCCCGTGGCAACTGCCTCGCCCCAGGTTTCGCCGTCGTCGGACACGTAGACCTTGTAGTCCTTGATGCGGCCATTGTCCCCGCCCGTTTGGCGGCCCTGGTAACCAAAGGCGGTCAGGTCATACGCTTCGGCCAGGTCAAAGACGACCCAGTGCGGGTACGGGCTGTTGACGGTGTCCCACTTGGAGTGCCAGATGGTGGACACATCCCCGTCCAGGACGTTGCCAACGGGGCCTGCGTCGCCCGTGGTGGATTGCTGGGAATCGGTGGTGACCTTCAATTTGTCCAACGGAACCATGCCGCTAATCTGCACCGGCAGGTTCACCTGGTTGGAGACAGTTTTGGTGACATTGTCGTTGAAGTACACGGCGGTGGGCGTCAGCTTGGTGGTGCTGCCACCTGAACCGGCTGCCGAAACCACCACCCAGGTGGTTGAAACGCTGGCGCCGGGCTCCACAATATCAAAGAGGTTACCGTTCTTTTCCTTCACCAGGAACGTCCACCCTTCCGGGGGTGTGCCCAGGCTCAGCTCAACGTTGCTGGCAGCCGTTTCCTCGCTGTTGACGAAAGTTGTCACAATTTCAGCCGGCACCTCCGGCGTCAGCGCCGGTACGGGCGCAACATCAAGCTTCGCACAGCCCGGCTGGTTTGCGGCGGGACCGAGGTCCCTGACCACCATGTTGTCCAGCACCATGTCTGTGGATCCGCTGCCGATGCGGCGCAGACCAACCCATGATGATCCGCAGCCGGCCACCATCTTGCTGGAGAAGCTCGTCGTCGACAGTGCCGGCGCCAGCGTCTCGTTGTTGGTCTCCTTCGTTTCCACAGTGGTTCCGGTCATCGAGTCAACCCCTGTCACCCACTGCCACTGGTTGGCACCGTTTGACTGGTAGTCGAACGTGATCTCGTATTCGTGGCCGAAAGTAAACGGCAACGTCACAGGTGCGGTGCGGTAGATCAGGCCGGCACGTTCGTTGTGCGCCTTCAGCGAGTGTGTGCCACCATTTTCGGTGATGACGTCATCCACCTGTCCGTCACCCTTCCACTCCTTCTGTGTGAAGGGTGCATGAAGCTGGCTGATGCTTGTCTGCGGATCGGACAACCCGCCGTTGTTGCCCTTGAAGAACGGGCCCCAGCCTGGCTGGTTGCCTTCAAAGCCCTCGGCGAAGACCACATCCCCGCCAATCTTCGGCAGGGTGGTGGGAACAACCGGTTGCGGGTTGGTCATGAGCGAATTCAGTGGCGCATTGATCATGACTCGAACGTTGTCGATGTTGACTTTTGCCGTACCCGGGGCTGCTGAAATCTCAATTTTCGCTTGTCCGTCGGCAGGTGCCGTGAACGTCAGCGGGGCACGTTGGGCGTACGTTTCGCTCTTGGAATCCGAGGCCATGCGGTTCTGCGCGGGTGTCACGTCGAAGGCGTTGGCGGCTTCGAGCCCGGAGCCGGTGGCCTTGAGCTCAGTGGCGCGGTGCTGGCCCGGAGCAATTTCGACGTCTGCGCTCACGGTATATTTCTGACCGGGGGTCAGTCCCATGATGCTCTGGGAAATGGACGACGCCGAGTCCCCCAGTACCGCTACATAGTCACCAAGGGCTGTGCGCTCGGCTGTGGCACCGCCGGTGGCGTTCCACGCAGTCAGGTTTCCGGTGTTGAAACCCGGGTCGATCAGTGATGTACCTTGGCCATAGTTGGCGGCAGGCTGCGGCGCCTTGCCACCAGCGGGGACGAGTACGTACGGTGTCGATGCATCTCCGGTGAGAGTGACCTTACCGGCGGCTGCCGCAACGTCGGTAACCTTGACGCGGCCGTTGTCGGTGAGTTTGAACAGTTCAAGGTTGCTGGTGCCGGCAAAGCTGGCCGGGAGGTCGAACGTGGCGGTTCCGCCGGCAGCATTGTAGAAGTAAAGCTTGGTGGCCTCGTTGGGGTTGGAGACCACATCCGGGTTGGAAACATCCTGCCACGGGATCAGGTACTTGTTACCGTCAATGACCAGCTTGCCGTCGAGGGTGACTTGGCGGACGCCGCCAACCATGTCAATGGCGACCTTGTGGCCGTCTGCGTCTTGCAGCTTCGCTGAAGTGCCAGGCTGCCAGTCCATCAGCTCGTAGTGCTGGAGGAACTTGGTGGGAAGGTTGTCGCTCCACACCTTGGAGTAGGTGGCGTTGAAGTCCTTCTGACCCGACCAGCCTTCGTAGTCCTTGACCACTTGGCCGCCCAGCAGGGGGTCAATGTTCCACAGGTCCCGGTCGGAGTTGGCAATGAAGCGGATCATTTTGGAGCTGATGCCCTTGTTGTCGCCATAGTTCTTGTCATTGGCCCAGTGCGACCAGATGGCATTGTTTTCAAAGCGGTGAGCGTACTCCGTGGTGATTTCGAAGCCCATTTTCTGCAGGTTGTTGGCAAGTCCATCTGCCATCGCACCGCTTTCCAGATAAGCATCAATGTAGAGGCTCTTCAGGCCGGGGACGGTGTCCTTCAGTTCCTGGAAACGGTCCAGCACGTGGCCCTTGCCCAGGTCGTTGCGCATGTCGATCTTGTACGCGCTGTTGAGCCAGTCCCATGCGCCCTGGCGGGTGCCGATCAGTTCTTCGCTGAAGTAGTGGGCTTGGGCGTAGGCTTCGGTGGCATTGACGTGGACCCCAAACTCGGTGTTGTAGTCTGCACCAGAGTTAACGAGGGTATTGAAATCGTCTACACCTCCGGCACGGGTGTTGATGTCATTGCCGTAGTCGGGGTGGGCCGAGTCGTGCCCTTCACTTTGGTAGCCCTTTTCCAAAATCCACTGGCCCAGGTTGTCCGTGGCCATCGAGAAACGCTTGACGTTGTCCAGCGTCTTCAGGAAAGGGTTGGTGGCGGCGCTGCCGAAGTTGAAGGGAATGCGGGCAACCACACGGTCCGGAATTTTATCCGAGCCTAGCGGCTTCTCGGCATTGTTGCGGTAGGCAATGGCAGCATCCTGCCAGTCCACTGTGCCCGAGCCGTTCACATCGCCCGCCAGCACCACAGTTGCCTGGGGCAGGTCAAAAGTTGATACGCGCGGGTCGCTGGCCCCTTTCGGGTGGTAGGTGAAGGTGCCCGGGGACAGCGATGCCACCTTTGCACCCGCGGTTCCATTCTCGACTTGCGAGAACAAACGGTTGTTCCACTCGTTGTTGCCTGAGTCTTCCGTGGCATTGGTGATGATGCCAGCAGCCAGGTTCTGGTTGTTGACGAAGCCGTAGGGCGTGCCCACGGCTTCCGCATCCACGGCAGTGGCCGTGGTGACCGGCAGGTACTGGTCCTGCGGGGCGACTTTGTTGTCGTTGTTCTTTGTGCGGGACAGCACGGCACCGGCCTCGGCCGAGCTGACTGACAGCAGCGAGTGGTCCGGGATGGAGAGGGTGTTGACCGAAGATTCACCGGCACCGCTGATCTTCGTGACCTTGAATTCCACCGTGTTGGCACTTGTGACCGTGATGGTGGAGGTAATGACAATCGCCGGGCTGGCGATGGTGGACTGGTAGGTTGCCGTGGCACCGCTGACCGTGACCGTGGTGGTGGCTGCCTTTGCCTCACCGTTGATCATGAAGGTTGTCAGGACTTTGCTTTGCCCACCGATGACTTCCCCATCGAGGGTGTAGGAAACCACCTGCGGAAAGGCCTCTCCCACGGCGACGGTCAGGCCATTGCCGTTGGTCAGAGCCAAGGTTCCTGCGTCAACCGGTGCAGCCATCGCTGTCGCGGCGATTCCCACAGCTGTTGAGGACATGATGGCCAGCGTTGTCAGCGTGGCCAGAGACCCCCGTAAATATCCTGCCTTGAGTTTCTTCCGGGACTTGCTGCCCGAAGGAATTTCACTTCCAGTCATCGAACCACCTTGCTAGGGCAGTGCCAGCTTGGCCCAAGGACTATTTGACAGCTTGGATTCAGCAGACCACTGCACATTTCTGTTATCCATAACATCGTAGTGTGTGATGTCCGCTACATTCAATGGCCGGGATCAATGTTACGGGTGAAGTTCTCGGTGCAGGCAACGGCAGGCAACGGCATGGGAACGGTATGGGAACGGCAAAGAACCGCGGCGTTCCCCCGCGTGAAGGCCGGGAGCCCCCCCGGTGCTTCCAGGAGGGCCTCCGGGCCGCGCACGGTCGGACTGAATTGCACACCTCCGCGGAATTGGGGGGGGTATCGCGGCCTCGGGCACACCCCCCCCCCCCCCCCCTGAGCCACCCCCCCACCGACACAGACAACCCACCACCAACACCATCTCCACCGCTTGG
>NZ_JASISP010000017.1:0-48636 GCF_030063185.1 Arthrobacter sp. H35-D1 | reverse complement strand
CCGATCAACGTGTCTTTGTGCTGTTAGCATTACGTGTGTTGGTGGGTTGGGGGTCGCCTTCCTTGGGGGGGCACTATGGTTCGGGTTTGGGTCCGGGTGCCTCGCCGGGGCGGACCAGGCGGGGGGCCGTGTGGGCGCGGCGAATCACCCGGCGGCGGCCGTGGGGGGCAGGGGGGCCCGGCCGCGGTTCTTTCCCATTCTGCATGCTGTCTCGTCAAGGAGCGGAGTCAGTTGCAGCCGACGCCTTAGTGGGCGTGCTTGCGGCGGCGGCTGAAGACCGCGACGCCACCGGCAAGGAGCAGCAGCCCACCTGAAATGATCATCATGGAAACAGAACTTGCACCAGTGTTGGCCAAGTCGCCTTCGGTACTGCCGCTCGTTGCTGCAGCACTGGAGGAGGAGCTCGTTGTCGTGCCGGCTGTCGGAGCGCCCGCATTATCCGTGGTGTCGTCCGTGGCTGTTGCTTCATCCGTTGCATCGTTGGTCGCATCGTCCGTTGCCACATCCGTGGGCTTGTCAGTTGCCCCATCCGTCGGCTTGTCCGTTGCCGTCGGCAGCTGCGTTGCGGCAGCCTCCACTGTCAGCGTGGCTGCATCGGTGGTGGTGGAGCCCAGACTATTGCTGAAGACGGCACGGAATTGAGCGCCATCTTGCCCTGTGGTGAGATCGGCGAGGCTAAGTGTCGCCTTCGTGGCACCGACGACTGCTTCCCAGTTTTCACCGTCGGTGGAGCTTTCCCACTGCACGGTGGCCACCGGATTCGCGGCAGCCGCGGCAACGAACTCTGCAGCATCACCGGAGGTGGCGCGCACATCGGCGGGCTGTCCCGTCACAACAGGCGCGCCCAGAGGCGCGGTGACGCTCAAGGTGGCCGGCTCGGAAACGACCTGGCCCGTTGGCCCGTTGATCAGGGCGCGGTATTGGGTGCCGTTCATTTCAGCCGTCACGGCCGGAACTGTCAGTGCCGTGCCGCGTGTTGCGACAATGTCGGTCCACACTCCTGCAACATTTGACTGCCACAGCACGGGAGTGCGGGGAGCTCCAACAAAGTTGCTGAAGAAGTACGCGTCGTTGCCTTCGGTGACCGTGGTGTCCACCGGGGTCAAGGACGCCACGGGGGCCTGAGTGGCTGCGGTCATGGTGATGTCATCACAGAAACCGGCGCCGGCTCCCCCTGGCTTGTAGCAGTAAACCGTCACAGCCTTGGTGTTGCCGGAGTTGAAGGCAATGGTCGTGTACTTCATTTCCGGGGTTGAAACACCCACGAACTTCTGGAACTGATCGGGATTGTTTTCATCCTGGTTTCCGGTGAAGTTCTTCAGGCCCAGGCGCACATCCGTGCCGTCCTCGGATGATACCCAACCGCTGAACAAGTAGTCGGTGTCAGGCTGGAGCACCACCGGGAACTGTTCGGTGGAGCCTGCACCCGAAATCTTCAACGCAAAGTTGCCCGAGGCTGCCTTGGCCTCATCCCGGGACGTGTTCCAGGCGGTCCACGGGGTATTGTTCAGCGACTCGAAGGAACCATCAACGATCCTGTCATCGATTTCCACCATGCTCACAGCGGAGCAGCCCGCCGTGCCGTCACAGTTGACGGCGACAGTTGTGGCGTCCAGTGCTGTGGAGAAGATGACTTTACCGTTGGCGCCAGCCGGGGTTTTAAAGCCCTTGGGGTTTGTGACTGAAAGGGTGGCGCCTGCAGCAAGCGTGCCCGAAACCATGTAGGTGGTGTTCGTGCGGACCGGCACCTCGGTCAGTGCGGCACCGGCTGCAATGGTGGCACCGTCGACGTCACAGTTACTGTCATCGACTGCCGTGAACTGGAAAGCGCCAATGTCGGGGGCGCAGCTGGACGGGACCGGGTTACCAAAGAAATCCACTGTTCCAACAGGGGCGATCGGCAAACCCTTGGCAGCAATCCTGGAGTCCTGGATCTTGAACCGTTCCAGGCCGGTACCTGCGGCAAGCGCCAGCTTGTCTTCGATGGTGACGGCTGTCGGGTCCGCCGGCCAGGCGCCGCCGGGACCGGAGAAGGCGTTGTTGCGCCACTGGATGGTCTTCGCATTGGGTGAGGCTGTGGACTGGTCAACCACTGCCGCCGAGGCAACAAACAAGTTGTTGGCCATCAGCATTGACATGGCCGAACCCTGGGTGTTGTTCAGCAGGTGCCCTGCAGTGTTCGGCAGGATGATGGTGTTGTTGTAAAACTCGTTCTGAGTTCCCCCGGCAACAAAGTTGACGCGGTCGTGATCATTTTCCGAGACGTTGTAGCGAAAGGTGGCTTGGGTGGACAGCCCGCCACAGCCACAGAAGAGCATCATGCCGCCCTCGTTGTCGTGGCTGTAGTTGTACTGGAACAGCGTGTCATTGGTGCCGAAGTCAACGTCGAAGGCGTTGCCGTCGTTGTTTCCGGGGAGCTTCTTGGTCTCAAAGACCTCGTTGTACTGGAACGTGGTGCCGTCGGCATTCCACGCCCAAACGCCGGCGTTGGAGCCGTTGGGAATATTGGCCGTGTCCGAGACGGTGTTGTATTCCACGAGGGCGTTCTTGTTCATCTGGACAACAATGCCGTCGCCGCCGATGTTCTTCACGGTGTTCCCGCGAATGACCAGCCCGGTTGAAGGCGTCCACGGCAAGTTCACCCGGTCCTCGCCGGCGCAACCATTCCATCCGACCTCGGCCCGGCACTTCCAGCGTGTGGACATGTTGATGCCGCTGCGGTTCACGTTCTCAACGGTGTTGTTGGCGATGACCACGTCGTTGAACCAGGTGGGCACACGCTCGGAGACGGTGTCGGAAGCGTAAACCTCAAACTGGATGCCGCCGGAACCCTTGAGGTCCTTCTTGCCTTCGCCATAGACATCATGGATGTTCAGGTTTTCAATCCGGTAGTAATTGGCCTGGCCAATGTCCTGGACCTTGACGACTACTCCGCGACGTTCATTCTTGTAGTGCTTGTTCGAATCAACATCGGTGTTGGTGATTTCCAGGTTGCGGATTTCCCAGTATTGCTGGTTGGACAGCTGCACTGTTGCGTCAATGCCGGCACCGTTGATGATGGGCTTGGCAGCAGCGCTTCCATAGGCATCAATGACAATGGGGGCACCCGCTTCGCCCGAACCCAGCGGCCGCAAGGTGCCTTCACAGGCACTGCCTCGCTTGAGCAGCAGCTGGTCGCCTGCTGCAAAGGTGGTTTCGTTGACTGTCGTCAGCGAGTTCCAGGGGTTGCCGATCGCGCCATCACCGTTGGCAGTGGCACCACAGTCTAGAAAGTACAGGTTTCCGACGGCGGTGGGGGCCACGGCGGCAGCTGGTGCGCCAACAGCACCGACACCGCTGACGGGGGCTGGTTCCGGGAAGTTGGTTTGTGCGGCGACGGGGCCGGCGGCAACCAGCCCGCCCGCCACCAGCGCGGCGCTGAGCATAGCCAGCAATGCAGGTCTCTTCATCAATTTTCCTTATCGAGTCGGGCTCTCGCACGCGTCGACACCGTCGAGGCTGTGAGCGTGCACACAATTGTGTGAAAGGTATCACAAAAGATCTTTAGCGAGGCAAATGTTACAGATAACAGCTAGACGGGGAACCGGTCGTTGCATTGCCCGGATCAGGCGGAGTCGCGCCACACAATGCTGGTGGGGACAATTTCGTGGGTGTGGCGCAGGTCCTCGCCCTTGAGCTGGCGCAACACCATGGCGGCCATGCGAGCCCCCATCTCCTCAACCGGCTGCCGCACTGTGGACAAGCCGGGAAATGAGCGCTTGGCCCAGAGGCTGTCATCGAAGCCGACCACGCCGACGTCGCCCGGAACGGATTTTCCGGCCTCACGCAGGGCATCCATGGCACCAATGGCGATGGCATCGCAGGCGGCAAAAACGCCGTCAACGGCAGGCTCCCGACGCAGTATTTCCCGCATCGCGTCGAAGCCCGACTCGTGGCCCCAGTCCGGGGTGGGGATCACGAGGTTCGCGTCGAAGTGCGCACCCACGGCAGAAGTAAACCCCGCAAGGCGCTCCCTGGCTGCACGCATGGTTTCCGGCCCCTCAATCATGGCAATGCGTTTCCGCCCGGTGCCCACCAAACGTGCGGAAATGCCCCTGGCCGCTTCGACATTGTCCACGTCCACCCAGGGGACGCTGCTTGCCCCGGCCGGCCGGCCGGCCATTGCGGCGGGTATGCCCAGCTCTTGCACAATGCGCAACAACGGGTCTTCGGCCCGCACCGACACCAGGATCGCCCCGTCGACATAGCCACCGCGAAGATGTCCGGCTATGCGGCTCAGGGTCTGTTCCGTGTCCAGAATCAAGATAACCAGCTGAAAATCCGCCTCGGAGAGAACCCTGTTGGCGGCGGTGAGCATGCCCCCGAGGTTGGGGTCGTTGTAAAACATATTGTGTGATTCATGGACCACGAAGGCAATATTTTTGGTTTGCCGAGTTGCCAATGACCGTGCAGCCGTGTTGGGTACGTAGCCAACTTCTTCCACGGCGTCCTTGATGGCTTGGCGGGCGCTCTCGGAGACGTAGCCACTGTCGTTGAGGTAGCGGGAGATGGTGCCGCGGGAGACCCCCGAGGCGGCAGCGACGTCGAAAATGGTAACCCGCCGGGCACGCCCGGTTTCAGGCTGCTCGTTGCTCATTGCCGAAATATTTCCTTTGACTGGGGTTCTTCCCATAGTAAGCCAGGCTTGCGAATCCCAGCCTACGGCGCAGCAGGGGCCGCCCCAGAAAGTCAAGCCCATCAGAATGGGAACAGCGCCGAACAGGACCCGCGCCGAACGTTGCATCGTGCCTTTTGCGCTTTCAAACAACTCTCCTATAGTGGTTTCAGACATGTGTGAGCGTGCACACATACATAAATGCCCATATCTGAGCAGTGGAGGTACCAAGGGATGATTCCCGCAATCGCCTACGGCGGCGACTACAACCCGGAGCAATGGCCCAGCGCGAAAGTTGATGAGGACATTGACCTTATGCGCGAGGCCGGCGTCAATCTCGTCACCGTTGGAGTGTTCTCGTGGGCCGTGCTGCAACCAAAACCGGGCGTCTTTGACTTCGGCTGGCTGGACACCGTCATGGACAAGCTGCACGCGGCTGGCATTTCCGTGGACCTGGCCACCGCCACCGCCTCCCCTCCCCCGTGGTTGGGACATCTTTATCCAAATACGCTTCCGGTAAACCGCGACGGCGTACGCCTCGGCTACGGTTCCCGGCAGCAGTTCAACCCCTCCAGCGCCACTTATCTGCGCGAGGCACTGACGATGGTCCGCGCCCTCGCCGAACGCTACGCCAAGCACCCGGCCCTGAAGATGTGGCACATCAACAACGAGTACGGCTGCCACGTCCACGAGAGCTTTGACCCGGAGTCCGCTGAGGCCTTCCGGCAATGGCTGAAGGACCGCTACGCCACGGTGGAGGAGGTCAACCGGGTGTGGGGCACCCGGTTCTGGTCCCAGCAGTACTCGGAGTGGGCCGAATTTGTCCCGCCTGCCAGCATGCCAACCTTGCCCAACCCGAACATGATGACGGACTGGAACCGCTTCTGCTCCGATGCCCTGCTCGCTTGCTACAAGGCTGAGAAGGCCGTGCTGGACGAGCTCACCCCCGGCATTCCCGCCACCACGAACTTCATGGGCGCTTTTGCCTGGGTGGATGGCTGGAAGTGGGCGGCAGACATCGACATCATCAGCAACGATTCATACCCTGATCCTTCGGACCCGCGGGCCGCCCGCGAATTCGCCTTTGAGTCGGATTTGATGCGTTCCCTGGGCGGCGGCAAGCCGTTCATCCAGCTGGAACAAACCACCTCCGCGGTCCAGTGGCGTACCCGCAACGCCGTCAAGCGGCCGGGGCAGTACAAGTTGTGGTCGCTGCAGGCCGTTGCCCGCGGTGCCGACGGCATTTGCCAGTTCCAATGGCGGCAGTCCGCCTCCGGAGCGGAGACCTTCCATTCAGGCATGTTCCCGCACTCCGGAACCGCAAGCCGAACCTGGGCCGAGGTGGTCGAGCTCGGCGCAGCGTTGGGCAGCATCAGCGCCGTCGCCGGTTCCCGTGTTGAGGCCGAGGTGGCGATTGTCTGGGATTGGGAGAGTGCCTGGGCCCAGCGCAACGCCATTGGCCCGGTGGAGATCGAGCCGTTGAGCGTGGCCAAAAGCTGGCATGCCAGCTTCTTCGAATCCGGCATTGCCACCGATTTTGTACACCCGGACCATGATCTAGGCAGGTACAAGCTCATTGTGGTCCCGTCGCTGTTCCAGCTCAGTGAGAAGTTTGCTGCCGCACTGGCGCAGGCCGTGGAGCGGGGCGCCCACGTGGTGGTCGGGGCCCTGAGCGGCGCCTTGAACGCCGACGGGCATGCGCAGCTTGGCGGTTATCTGGGCCCGCTGGCGCCGCTCTTGGGTGTCCGCGTGGTGGATTATGCACCCATCGGCGTCTCCCCGCAGCCCACCGGGATTGAAGCCGCCGGAGCGTTGGATGGTCCTGACCTGGATGCCGCCTACGAGCCGATCAGCTCCATGGTCAAGACCCCTGCCACCCGCCCGAGCGTGCCCTTGCTGGCCGCAGGCGGGGCCTCGATTGGCGGCAATGCCATCGGCTGGGTGGAAGAGCTGGAACTTCTCGACGGCGGCGGTGCCGTTGTCAAGGCCACTTTCGACAGCCTGGACTTGCCCGGTGCGCCCGCCGTCACTCGGCGGGATTACGGGCAGGGTGCTGCCTGGTACGTGGGGACGAATCCGGATGCCAGGGGACGCTGGGACATTATCTCCGCTGTGCTGGCCGAAGCGGGAATCTCTCCTGTGTTGCCGGTCCAGGTGCCAGGGGTTGAGGCGGTCCAACGCGGCAGCGTGTTGTTCCTGCTCAACCATGCCGATACTCCGGCCACGGTCAACGGGCTTTCGGGCACAGTGCTTTACGACGGCGGCCAGGCCGCCAATGATGCCCACCAGCAAGGAACCTCGCTCAACAATGGGTCCGTGGCCGTTGCGGCGCGCAACGCCGTGGTGCTGCAGCTCCAAGATCCGGAAACAACTGCGCGATAGGCGTAAGGAAGCGGGATCAGCCGATGGGCGGCTCCCGCTCCTTGCTGCCACCCAGCGGTATTTCCTCCGGTGTTGCTCATGGCAGTTTCCCACCGCAGGCCTCCCCCACATCTCCGCCAAGCAGGTTGCCGCCCGGCCGACCAGCTGTTGTGACGGGCCTCCCGGGCTAGACTGGCCCCATGAATGCACATGCTCCCGCCCCTGTCACAGTCACCGTCACCGGAGCCGCAGGCCAGATTGGTTATGCCCTCCTTTTCCGGATCGCTTCCGGCGCCATGCTGGGCCCGGCTGTGCCGATCAAGCTGAACTTGCTTGAAATTCCGCAGGCTGCCCAGGCCGCCGAAGGCACAGTGCTTGAATTGATGGACTGCGCGTTCCCCCTGGTGGCCGGCATGGAAGTTTTTGACGATCCGATCAAGGCGTTCGACGGCGCCAACATCGCCATGCTGGTGGGCTCGCGTCCGCGCGGCCCGGGCATGGAGCGTGCCGACCTGCTCGCCGCCAACGGCGGCATCTTCTCCGTCCAGGGGCAGGCACTTAATGCCGGTGCCGCCGATGACATCAAGGTGGTGGTGGTGGGCAATCCTGCCAATACCAACGCCTTGATCGCGGCCTCGCACGCGAAGGACATTCCGGCGTCGCGCTTTACCGCAATGACGCGCCTTGACCACGACCGCGCGGTGGCGCAGCTGGCTGCCAAAACCGGTGCCGGAGTGACGGACATCAAGAAGGTGGCCATCTGGGGCAACCACTCTGCCACCCAGTATCCGGACATCAGCCATGCCACGGTGGGCGGTGCCGCTGCCACGTCGTTGGTGGAGCAGGCGTGGATCGCCGACGAGTACATTCCCCGCGTGGCCAAGCGCGGGGCCGAGGTCATCTCAGTGCGCGGCGGCTCTTCGGCAGCCTCGGCCGCCAATGCCGCCCTCGAACACATGCGGCTGTGGGTGCAGGGAACCCCCGAGGGCGACTGGACCAGCATGGCTGTTCCGTCCGACGGTTCCCATGGCGTCCCGGCAGGCCTTGTCAGTTCCTTCCCCGTCACCACCTCGGGCGGGAAGTACAGCATTGTGCAGGGTCTGCCGATCAGCGATTTCTCCCGCACCCGCATTGACGCCTCGGTGGCCGAGCTGCAGTCCGAGCGCGACGCCGTCGCGGAACTGGGCCTGCTTTAATGTGCCGGACAAGGCAGCCATGACCACGCGATCCGCAGCACTGGCCAGTCGCCTCGACCTCAACGCCGACGTGGGCGAGTTGTTGGACCAGTCCCCCTTGGACGGCGATGCCGCCATCATGGCCCAGGTCTCGAGCGTCAATATCGCGTGTGGTTTTCATGCCGGCGGTCCTTCCACCATGCGCCGTAGCTGCGCAACGGCCGCCGCCGCCGGCGTCGTGATTGGGGCGCACCCCAGCTATCGCGACATGGCTGGTTTTGGCCGGCGCTTCATGGATGTGGATCCTGATGAACTCACCCAGGAGCTGGTGTACCAGATCGGTGCGCTGCAGGCCATGGCCCGGGCGGAAGGTGCCACGGTGCGCTACATCAAGCCACACGGCGCCCTGTACAACGCGATTGTCCACCACAGCGCCCAGGCGCAGGCTGTTGTTTCAGCCGTGCTCGCCGTGGATCCGGGACTGGCAATCCTTGTTGCCCCGCAGTCGCAAGTGCAGCTGCTGGGAGAGGCCTCCGGATTGACGGTGGTGACCGAGGCGTTTGCCGACCGCGCCTACAACCCCGACGGCACGCTGGTCTCCCGCACCCAACGAGGGGCCGTGCTGCACAGCATTGACGCCGTGGTGGCGCAAAGCCTGGACATTGCCCTTCGACAGGAGGTGACGGCCGTGGACGGCAGCCGGGTCAAGCTCACCACCCGGAGCCTGTGCCTGCACGGAGACACCCCCGGGGCAGTGGACATGGCGCGCGCCGTGCGTGCCGCCCTGTCCAACGCGGGCGTTGAGATTGGCAGCTTCGCCTAAATGGTGCCGGTCCTGCGCGTGCTCCGCATGGGGCAGGGAGCCCTCCTGCTCCAGTGCGACTCGCTTGCCCAAGTCATGGCTTTGCAGGCCCTGCTCCGGGCGGACACCCCGGTGGACACCCGGGCGGACGCCACGGCGGCCGGCTCTCGATTTTCCGGCGTGCAGGACGTTGTCGCCGCAGCCCGAACCGTGCTGGTGCGCTGCGACTCCCCCTCCACGCTGGCGCGGGTCAAGCGGCTGGTGCTGGAGGCCAGGCTGCCGGAACAGGCCGCCGCCACGGGGGCCGTCCACACCCTTGAGACCATATACGACGGCGCCGACCTCGAAGACGCTGCCCGGCTCGCAGGCATGGGAAGCGAGACCCTGCTCGGCTGGCATTCCGGGCAGGACTGGGTGGCCGCTTTTGGCGGATTTGCCCCCGGCTTCATGTACCTCACTCCCATGGACCGCGCAGTGTCCATCCCCCGCCGAGCCACACCGCGCACTGTGGTTCCGGCGGGCTCGGTTGCCGTTGCCGGGGAGCTTTCCGCCGTATATCCGGGCCCGACGCCGGGCGGTTGGCAATTGCTGGGCCGCTGCGCCGACGCGCTGTGGGATGCCGCAAGGACAGTACCGGCGCTCATCCAGCCGGGCGACACCGTCCGTTTTACCCCCGTGCGCGCACTTATTGAGTTGGCTCCCTCCCCCGCCCCCAAACTGGGTGCCGCGGTATTGACTGCCCCGGCGCCAACCGCTGAATCCACCGGTTCCTCCGAGGCCGAACACGGCCTGCACGTGCTGGCCGCCGGCATGTTTACAACTGTGCAGGACTTGGGCAGGCCCGGGTTTGCCCACTTGGGCGTAACGGCTTCCGGCGCACTGGACAGGGCAGCACTGCGCCGGGCCAACAGAATGGTGGGCAACAACACCGGCACTGCCGTTGCCAACGACATGGCGGGCGTGGCAGCGGGAACGCCAGGGACGGCCGGGGCTGCCGGGGCTGCGGGGCTTGAGACCGTCCTGGCAGGACTCCGGCTGAAAGCTGCAGGCACCCACGTGCTGGCCGTTGCGGGCGGCCCGGTGGCCCTTCTCCTTGAAGACGCCACAGGTGCGGAGCGGTCCGTTCCCCTGGACGCTCCCTTTGTGCTGCGCGACGGCGAAACCGTCAGCCTGCTCCCTGCCCGCGGCGACGGTGGATTCCGCAGCTATGTTGCCGTGCGTGGGGGTATCGAGCTGCCGCCGGTGTTGGGCAGCCGCGCCACGGATGTGCTCTCTGGGCTCGGGCCGGCTCCGTTGCAGCCCGGCATGTTCCTGCCCGTGGCACCCGCCCGGCTCGGCAGCATTGTTGGCTTTCCCGAAGCAGCTCCGCCTTCACCGCAAGACTGCACTGTGTTGCGCTACTTGCCGGGCCCGCGGCAAGACTGGTTCGCGCCACACTCCCTTGACGCTTTTGAGCGCCAGGAGTGGGGTGTGGACGGACAGTCAAACAGGATTGGGCTGCGACTGCTGGGCACCCCGTTGGTCCGGGCCGGCGCAAACCGGACAGATCCAGACCGTCACACCGAACCTACTCCCGCGGCGGAGCTGCCCAGCGAAGGGATGGTCGAGGGCGCGCTGCAAGTGCCGCCGTCGGGCCTTCCCGTGCTTTTCCTGGCCGATCATCCCGTCACAGGCGGCTACCCGGTGCTCGGTGTGGTGCTGGCCGAAGACCTCGGCAAGGCTGCGCAGTTGTCGCCCGGGGCGCGAGTCCGCTTCAGCAAGGTCGGTTTCAGCAAGGTGCCGCACAGTTTGGAAGCGGGCTGACTAGCAGCAGCCGGAGTCCTATTCTTGTCTGCGTCCGCGCAGGAAGTAGGCGATCGGGCCGGCGAAGTTGATGAACGACGCCGCCACCCACGTTGCCTTGGCTCCGTTGACCTGCGCCGGGGTTCTTTGGGAAAGGTCGCGCAGGGCTGCCGCCTGCAGGCCAAGCTGCACACAGGCACCCAGCGCAATGGCGCATTTGGCGCCCTTGCCCAGGTCTTTCCAATGCTTCTTTCCGCACTTCTTGCCAGCCATGATTTCCTACTTCCGTAGAGGGACATTCTTCTTCGGTTCAGACTGCTCAGGCGGTGTGTTCAAATATCCAGGGCAGTGCCGTAGTGATCAGCCGGTGCCGCGCACCGGCCGGCTCCTGCGAACCCGGATAGGTTGCGTCGCCGGCCCAGACAACGCCTGCGGGGCCGGCGTCGGCGTTGGGCATGAGCAAATGTGAGTTGTAGACAAAGGGTGAGCCTTCCCTGGCCCGTTCAAGGGCCTGTGCCGCCGAGCCCATGGTGCCCAGGTTGTGCAGCGTGACCCAGGTGGGTGCCACGAGCTCCATGGCTCCGGCTGCATGCCTGGCCAGGGCTTCCGCAGGCGTCAGCCAGGCGTATTTTTCATGTTCGGCGGAGTTCAGCACCACCTGCTCCGACGTTGCGGCAGCCAGCATGAACCAGGTGCGGAAGCGGCGCGGGATGGGCTGCATGGGGATCCACTGGGCCAGCCACACCAGTTCGTCGGGGGAAAGCTGCTGCCCCGTTTCCTCGGCAAGTTCACGCAGTCCCGCGGCACGCGCGGCAGCGAGTGAATCAAGCTGGCCGCCCGTTTTTTCCGTGCGGTCTTCGGGGTCCACCTTGCCGCCCGGGAAAACCCACACCCCACCAAAGGAACTGCTGGAGCTGGGCCGTTCAAGCATCAGGGTTTCAAGGCCTTCGGCACCATCCCGCAGCAAAACAACCGTGCAGGCGTCTTCCAGCGGGGCAAGCCCTGATCGATTTTCCATAGTGCCAGTATGGCCCATCACCAACCCATTGCCAGCGGCTATACATGCGGGTAGTCTGCTATTCATGAGGACAGCCCAGACGGATTTGACGGGCAGGGCAAGGCTGCGTGACGCGGCCATTGAAGGCTTCGCCGCGCAGGGATTTGGCGAGTCGCTGCGCACCATTGCCGCTCGTGCCGGTGTCAGCGCAGGGCTGGTGCGCCACCACTTTGGTTCCAAGGAGGCGCTGCGGGCGGAGTGCGATGCGACTGTGCTCCAACGCTACCGAACCCTCAAGGCAGAGAGCATCCACGCAAGCCCGGCCCGGCTCTTTGCCGCGTTCCCTCCTGACAAGGGCAGCGGAATCCTGCTTGTGTACATCCTGCGCAGCGTGCGCGAGGGCGGAGCTGCCGGGCGCGAGTTCATCGAGGCGCTGGTTGCAGAATCACTCCTCGTCACCCGCGAGGCCGTTGAGCGCGGGCTGGTGGTGCCCAGCCGCGACGAGGAAGCCCGCGTTCGACTTCTCATCTACCAGGCAGTCGGCGCCCTCGTGGTCCGCCTGACCATGCACCCCGACACGGCCCTTGACGACTTCGAATCCGTCATGGAGCAGTTCTACGCCGACACCATGCTTCCCACGTTGGAGTTGTTCACCGAAGGGCTCTTCACCGACAACAGCTATCTGGAGCAGTACCTTCAGCACACTTCCGGAAATCCCCAGCCGCCTGCGGCCCCCGCGGGCGGAACACCACCACCGTAAGGAAAGCCCATGTCAGCGAGCGATCTGGCCGTTGCGGCCACGGGCCTGCACAAGCATTTTGGCAGGACCACTGCCCTGGCAGGCCTTGACCTGCAGGTGGAGAAAGGCATAGTTGCCGGGTTCCTGGGCCCCAACGGCTCTGGAAAGTCGACCACCATCCGCATCCTGCTCGGTCTGTTGACGTCCGACGGCGGGACCGCCCGGTTGCTGGGCGGGGACCCCTGGCGCGACGCCGTCGAACTTCACCGCCGCATTGCCTATGTCCCCGGTGAGGTCAGCCTGTGGCCCAACCTCACCGGCGGGCAGGCCATCGGGATCCTCTCGCGCCTGCGCGGCGGCGTGGACACCGCAAAGCGCGACAGCCTGCTGGAACGGTTCAAGCTTGACCCCACGAAGAAGGCCCGGAGCTATTCCAAGGGCAATCGGCAAAAGGTGGCGCTGGTGGCGGGGCTGGCTTCCAACGCCGAACTGCTCATCCTGGACGAACCGACGTCGGGCCTTGACCCGCTCATGGAGCAGGTCTTTACCGAGTGCATCCGCGAGGTGAAGGATGAGGGCCGCAGCGTGCTGCTGTCGAGCCACATCTTTGCCGAGGTGGAAAAGCTGTGTGACACCATTACGATCATCCGCGAGGGGCGGACCGTCGAAGCCGGGCGGCTGGATGCACTGCGCCACTTGCACAGGACCACGGTGTCCATTGTCCTCGACAGGGAGGCCTCGGTGCTGGCGACTGTGCCGGGCATCAACGACCTGGCGGTCGACGGCCCCAAGGCCACCTTCACCGTGGGCGAGGCCGAGCTGGGCGGGGTCCTGGCTGTCCTGTCGAGCTACGCGCCGCACACCCTGGTGTCCAGCCCGCCGTCGTTGGAGGACCTGTTCCTGCGCCACTACGGCGGCCCGGCTGCCGGCTCCGCTCCTTCCGACGCACCTGCGGAAGGCAAACACAGGGCGGGGACGCGATCAACACCGCCGTGCCCAGTTCCCGCGAGCCTTCCCGTGACATGTCAATTTCGGGCACCATGACAGGTTTATCCATCTGCGTCCGCTTCCTTCTGCGCCGCAACTGGGTCAGGTTGCTGCTATGGGCGGCCGTGCTGGCCGTCATGATCCCCGTGGTCTACAACTCCCAACAGCAGATCTTCCCCACGCAAGCCGACCGCGACGCCTACGCGCAAGTGGCCAACAACCCGGCCGTGGCGGCCATGACAGGATTGCCGTACGCAGCCGGTTCGCTGGGCGGGATCCTTGTCATCAAGATCTGGATGACGCTTGCCGTTGCGCTGGGCTTTGCCTCGATCTTCCTTGTCACCCGCAACGGCAGGGCCGATGAAGAGGAAGGGCGCACCGAGCTGCTGCGTTCCTCCGCGCTGGGCCGGCACGCATACAGTGTGGCGAACTATGCCGTGGCCGGGGCGCTGAGCGTGGTGACGGGGCTGCTGATCTCGCTGCTGTGCCTGGAGGTGGACCTGCCAGCGGCCGGTTCCTGGGCCATGGGTGCTTCGATCGCCGGGACTGGATTGGCCTTTGTTGCCGTGGGCGCCCTGTGCGGCCAGCTCAGTTCCACCAGCAGGGGCGCCAATTCCCTCGGCGTCGTGGTGCTGGCCGTCTTTTATTTCATCCGCGCAGGGGCGGACCTGCAAGCCAACGGAACCGAGGCAAGCCCCTTGAGCTGGTTCTCCCCCATCGGCTGGGCGCAAACCATGCGTCCCTTCGGGCAGGATACGTGGTGGCCGCTGGCGCCGTTGGTTTTGCTGGCCCTTGTGGGTTGTGCCGTTGCCCTGCGGATCGAAACCCACCGCGATCTGGGAATGGGGCTTTTGCCCGAACGGCGCGGCCCGGCCACGGCGACGGCGTTTCTGGTCCAGCCCGTGGGGCTTGTGCTGCGCCTGCAACGCGGCAGCCTGGTGGGCTGGCTTGCCGGGGCGGCGGTTGTCGGATTGTTCTTTGGCGGCGTGGGCCAAGCCATGAGTGATGCGATTGACCCGTCAAACCCGTATGCAAAGGCTTTTGTGGGCGACAGCGCCACCGTGCTTCAGGGAGTGATGGGCCTCCTGGTGTTGTTCAACGGCCTTTTGGCGGGTGCCTTCGCCGTGCAATGCCTGGCCGGAGCCCGGGCCGAGGAAGCCAGCGGACGGCTCGAATCCCAGCTTTCCGGGGCGCTGTCGCGCAGCAGATGGCTTTTCGCCCAGATGCTTGTTGCCGCCGCCGGATCCGCCGCAATGCTGCTGTTGGGTGGCTGGCTCATGGGAGCTTCCTCCCAGGGGGCCGCCACGGGCGGCGAGCTTGCGGCGGCGTCGTTGGCGTATTGGCCGGCCGTGCTGCTGATGCTTGGAGTGCTGCTGTTCCTGCACGGCTTCCTGCCCAGGCTCAGTGTCAGCCTGAGCTGGGCGGTGTACGGGATTTCCGTCCTGGTGGCCATGTTTGGCAGCTTGTTCTCACTCTCCGAAGCGGCGATCAAGGCAACGCCGTTTGGCGCCGTGCCGCGCATGCCCGTTGCGGATTTTGCGCTCATGCCGCTGGTGGTGTTGTTGCTGATTGCCGTGGTGCTGGCTGCATTGGGGGTGTGGCGCTTCCGCACTCGCGACATCGTGACGGAGTAGCACCGCTCCGGGCAGCCGCGCCGCAGCCGCGCGTGCCGGAGTAGCCTGAAGGAAAGGCGGCCGCCAAGGAGGAACCATGGAATCAATGACATTGGGCCAAGCCCTGGAGCTCGAACACCGCGCAATCGACGGAGGCATCGAATCTTTCATCGAATCCCTTGACGGCGCGGGACCGTCCGGGCCAGCCCCCCTGACCTCTGCACCGCCGAACTCTGCACCGCTGACCTCTGCCCTGAACGGTTTGCGGCGGCACATTTACTTGGAGGAACAGTTCTTGTTTCCCCCGCTGAAGGCCGCCGGACTCATGGGCCCCGTCTTCGTCATGGTGCGCGAACACGGCCAGCTCTGGCGCCAGATGAACGTCATTGCGGCGCTGCTGCCTGACGGCACCGACGCGGACACTGGAGCGGAGGACACCCTGCGCGGGGCCTGCACCGAGCTACTGGCCCTGCTCGATGCGCACAATGCAAAGGAGGAACCCATCATCTACACGCAGGCCGATGACATCCTTGGCACAACCGCCAGCAACGACCTTCTTGACTTCCTCGCGGCAGGTTCAATGCCCGAGGGCTGGGTCTGCTCGGCAGCCTGACCCGCCCTACGCCTCGAGCAGTAAACCCGCGGCCAGGGGTTTGCCATCCGGCGCCGTGATGGTCAGTGTCAACGCGCCGTTCTGCCCTTCGATGGAATTGTCTTCCAGGACGGGCATCAGTCTGGCTGGGTCGAAGCCTTTTAGCATTTTGGACACCTCCGGGTCACCAGTCAACACGGCAAGAGATCCATGGACGCTACGGGTTCCCGAGTGCTCGCCCGTGCGCCACGGGATGAGGGTTTCAGCTGCCATGGGGTTGGTGCCCAACGCGTGTTCAAGCCCGGAGAGGCCTGTGCCCAGCACGGGGATGAGGTGCGAGGTCACGGCGCCGTGGGCCGGTGCTGCGTATCCGCCTTCCCGCACCATTGCTGTTTGGGGCGTGTCCGATTCCACCACGTGCACGCGCAGTTCCCATGGTCCGCGAACGGCCGTGGCAGAGCTGATGCGCCACGGCGAGTCCGTTTCCACAGCCTCATCGCCCCAGACCGGACGGTGGGCACTGGCGAGAGTGTCCGGCGTCGTGGTTTGGCGGCGGTGAATGACGGTGCGTCGGGACGGGGCGTCCAGAATGTCAAGGACGGCCATGTGGTTGTCCAGCGGTGCGCAGTATTCGGGCGCCGTGTGGGTGGAGTAGGCAAGGCGCGAGTAGTGCGGGTCGTCGCCAGGAACAATGCCCGGGTAGTTGTCGCTGCCGTGGTTGGCCAGGCGCACCACGCCATCGGCAGCCGTGCTGGAGAGCAGGAAACCGGGAGCGTGCAGAACGCGCACGGAGTCGTCAGTGGCGACCGGCCCGGCTTGTTCGACGTCGGTCCAGACAGGGTGGTCGGCGGGCAGCAGGAGACCAAGGAATCCCTTGGAGGCCCAGTAGGGGGAGCCCGGGCCGGAATACACCTGGGTCATGGGGCGGAACGTGCCAAACCAGCCGCAACTGAGCACGTTGTTCTCGCCAAACGCGCCGCCGTCGTTGAAGTAACGCAGGGCCGCGCTGCCCAGTGCGCGCGTGGCGCCCGGGGCCAGCTGTCCGACACCCATGATTTCACCGAGCCAGAGCGGGGCTGTCGCACCCAAGCGGTAAATGAGCGAGCGGCCTTGGAAGAGCGGGGCTCCGTTGCCGCCGAAGAAGTAGGGGAAGTCTTGGAGATAGTTCGCCAGGCGTTCCTTGTAGAGGGCTGCCTTTTGAGCGGCAAGTTCGGGCACGCGCGGCGCGGCCATGAACGTCCACAGGCAGGGGTAGAGGTGCATGGCCCACCCGGCGTAGTAGTCGAAGCGCTGTCCGTCGCCGTCGCTGTACCAGCCGTCGCCAATGTACCAATCTTCAATGCGGGCCAAGCCGTGCTCAATGTCCGCTTGGTGGAACGGGCGCCCGGTGGAGGCAATGAATTCCTGCACCATGACCTTGAACATGACCCAATTGTTGTCCGGGACGGCCATGCCGGCGGCACCGTCTAGCCACGCAATGACCTGGTCTTGCTCCTGGATGGACAAAGTGTCCCAGAGCCATGTGCGGCTCAGGTGCAAACCGAGGACCAGCGACGCCGCTTCCACCAGGGCCTGGCGCGTCACGTCGATGCGGGGCCAGGGGTGTGCGGAGGCGGCGTCGGTGCCGGCCAGCAGTCCGCTGCGATAAAAATCAAGGTGGCCGTGCGGGTCCTCCCCGGCTTCCCCGGCGACACGAAATGCGGCGAGGATGAAGGTGCGGGCAAAGCCTTCCAGACCGTCGGAGACCTCCCCTGACATGCTGGCAGTACCCGGCAAGCTGATCAAGGCGTGCTCCGCCGTGGCGAAGGGGCGCACGGCACCCAACTGTGCGTCGGCTGCTGCCAGCCAATGCTCACGCGTGAAACCGGTCAGCGGGCTCACGGCCCAGTTGTGGTGTGGCATCTCAATCATGGCAAATCCCTTGCACGGTCTTGTCTCTCGGACAGTCATGTCTAACCATTGTCAGTCTAGGACGAACGGGCGTTCCACGCTTCAGGACGTCCGGGCCACGTGTAACCACGATCAAAGCTGGTTGCGATGCCGTAACGTGTGCCGCCAGCTCTGGAGCAACCGCAGTTGCCGGACTAGGGTGGAAGCATCGACGGCTAGGCTTCATTGCACCGTCACCAACGTAACGGGAGCACGGACCTAATGACTCGAGGCAGCAATGAAGCCACGCATTTTAGTGATCGCCGGACTTGGATTGGCGGTCCTCATTGTTGCCGCAGCAGTGGTCCTGAACTTATTGCCGGGCCAGCAAGTCTCGGGCCCAGTTGCTGGGCCGTCCAGCAGTCAATCGGAAAAAGTGCCTTCACCAGCAGCTTCGCCAACCGACCCGCTGTCTCCCAACAGCAGTTCATCTGAAGATCCGTCTGCCTCCTCCCCCGCTTCCGGCAGCGCACAGGCTATCCCAGCGGATCCGAAAGCCCCAGCAGCTCCGAAGGCCCCGGCAGCCACTGCCGATCCCAACCGACCGTTGGAAGTCCCCGCTGCCCAGAAGCCCAAGAATCCGACCCTGCCCACGTCGCGTGCGGACGGACCCTTGCTCAAACTGCCCCTACCGGCGCCAGGCAGTGCAAACGGCGCGCTCGTCAAGGGCTTCCCCTCAACTGTCATTCCGGAAATGCCGTCTTCCGCGGTGAAGAGCAGCTCAGTCAGTCCGCAAGGTTCGATTCTTCAAGTCAGCCTCGTTGCCCACAACACTGCAGGGCCACTGGCCATCATGCAGTACTACCAGAAAGAGTTTGCCGCAATGGGCCTTGGCGCCGTACAGGCCCCGTCAGCAGACGGTTCTAACGCCATGTGGTTCACCCGCGGGAATGACAAAGTCACCGTCACCACAACTCTCCATGAGAATGGCGGCACGGAGTACATCATCTTTGGCGTGTTGCACGCTGGCAGTTAGGGACCTTGCATAAATGTATCTTTCATTCTCGGATCGCCGTGGAGGCAAAGCCGACCAGTCGGTCCGCACCACAACGCCGTTCAAAATATCTCCGATCATCATTTCGTTGGGTCTTGTAAGCCTCTTCACCGATATTTCCTCCGAGTCGGTCAGTGCCGTCCTGCCGCTGTACATCACGGGAGCGTTGGGACTGTCCCTGGTGGCCTATGGATTCCTTGACGGCATTAACCAAGGAATAAGCGCCTTCGTCCGCATCGGCGCCGGCTGGACGGCGGACCGCTCCGACCACCACAAGTTGGTGGCCTTCTTGGGCTACGGGCTGTCGGCAGTTTCCCGGGTTGGCCTGCTGGTGGCAACGGGATTTGGTGCCATCACGTCCATCATCGCGATTGACAGGATTGGCAAGGGCATCAGGACAGGCCCGCGCGACGCGATGATTTCCGACGCCGCCCAACCCGAGCACCTGGCCAGGTCATTTGGCGTCCACAGGATGCTGGACACCGTGGGGGCCACGATTGGGCCGCTGCTGGCCTTCGTGGTGCTGCTGTTCATCCCCAATGGCTACCACGCCGTCTTTGTCGCCTCGCTGGCCTGCGGTCTGATCGGGCTGGCGGTCTTGGGCATCATCGTCCCAGCCCGGAAGCAGCGAGCCGCCGTCATTGCCGCAGCCGCAGGTGACGCGGAAGGAAAATCTGCAGCAAACGCGCCGCGGGCACGGTTCCGGTGGACGGAACTGAACAATCCTGCCATGCGCAAGCTTTTGCTCGTGGCGGCCATCTTCGGCTTGGTCACCATTGGCGACGGTTTCATTTATTTGGTCCTGCAGAGCCGGGCATCCTTTGCCACCCAGTGGTTTCCGCTGCTGTACGTTGGCACCAATGTGGCCTACCTGCTGCTTGCCATACCGTTGGGAAGGGTGGCGGACCGGTGGGGTCGGATGCGTCTATTTGTCGTGGGACACGGAGCTTTGCTTGCCGCTTACCTATGCGCAGCCCTGCCGACGGCCGGAGCCACGGCAACGCTGGCGTGCCTGGTGCTGCTTGGGACTTTTTACGCAGCTACTGATGGAGTACTGGCTGCGCTGGCAGGACAATTCTCCACTCCCGCCAGTCGCGCAAGCGGCATCGCTGCAGCCCAAACTGTCGTTGCCCTTTCCCGGTTGGTGGCCTCTGTGGGGTTCGGCATTCTCTGGTTTACGGTTGGCCGCCAGCAGGCGATCCTGCTGGCCGCTGCAGCCTTGGCCGCAGTTCTGGTGTGCGTTGTTTTGTTGGTGCGTGGGATCAAGCCGACGAAGGAATCTGCATGACTTCCAGGGCTCGTTGGACGTGGCTTGTCCTCATTACGGCAGTACTGCTCGCCATGGCCATTGGTTACGGCGCATGGTCCTTCGTTCAATACCAAAAGCGCCAGTCTGCACCGGCCTCGGTAGCCGTGACGGCTGGGATATTCGACCCCTCCACTCCACATGTGGTCTTTCGAAACACGGCCTCCGGTGCAGGCTACGGCCATGTCGCTTCCGTGCCCCTGAACAACCCGCAAGGACCCCGGACGGTAACAGGGGCAGTGTGTGACCGCATCTATTCAGCCGGCGGCACCAATGCCTGCCTACGCACCAATGCAGGCATTGTCACCACCTTTGAAGCCGCCATCTACACGGCCGACTGGCAGCAGGAACGGGAATGGCCGCTTCCAGGCATCCCGAGCCGCACAAGGGTCTCCCCCGATGGCACACTCGTGGCATCCACGGCTTTTGTTACAGGCCATGCTTACGCCCCTGCCAGCTTTTCAACCGCAACGGTCATAGCCAAGACCGCAGGTGGTGACTTCGGAAACCTTGAAGACTTCACGCTCATCGTGGACGGGAAGCCTTTTGCCCCAGTGGACAGAAACCTGTGGGGCGTGACCTTCGCCCCGGATGACAATACGTTCTATGCCACGGCCGCCAGCGGTGCCGACACTTGGCTGGTGCGCGGCGATCTTGACAAGCGGACCTTGACTTCCATCCTTGAGACCGCTGAATGCCCCTCCCTTTCGCCGGATGGCACGCGCATCGCTTACAAAAAGAATGCTGTCCCCGGACCCAGCCCGCATTGGAACATCGCCATTTTGGACCTGGCCAGCAACACTGAAACCGTGCTGGCGGAGACCCGCAGCGTGGATGACCAAATTGAATGGCTGGACAACCAGACTTTGTTGTATGGGATGCCAAGGGACGGCACTGTGGGAGACAACGATATTTGGTCAACTGGAGTCACGGCAGAATCAGCACCACAACTGTTTCTTGAACACGCTTGGTCTCCGGCCGTTGTCCGCTAGATGAGCAATCCCAAGGACTAGTCGTGGACGGTTGGTGAGCGTCGGGGCGGACAATATCTCATCGAGCTTCTGCCCTGCGTGGTCTCATCGCGTCACCGCTGACTGGTTGTGCCATGGCGTAATTTGTGGTGTTTGTGGGTGTAGGTGATGAGGAATTGTTCTAGTGGGCTTGTGTGGGTGGGGTTGGTGGTGGGGTTGGTGGTGGGGTTGGTGGTGGGGTTGGTGGTGGGTGCGGTGGTGTTGAGGGCGTTGTTGAGTTTTTTCTTGAGCCATTTGGGGAAGGCTGGTGGTCGGGGTTCCTGGTATTGGGGTGGGTGGTATGTGCCGGAGGGGCTGAGCCAGGCGGTGGTGCCGTCGTTGGCGGGCAGTGGTTTCCAGCCGCGGAGGCGGATCGTGGTGCGTTGGGGGTCGTGTTCGCGGCGGTAGTTCCCGTGTTGGTCTTTGTCGTCTGTGAAGTGTTTGAGGTGGTGGTGGCGCTTGCAGGCGGGGCGTTGGTTGGCCAGGGTGGTTTCCCCGCCGTGTTCGAATGCTTGGAGGTGGTCGGTGTCGGTGTCCATGACGGGGTTGGGGCAGTTGGGGATATAACAGCCTCCGGCGAGGGCGCGCAGGACAGCTTTTTCGGTTTCGCGGATCGTGTATCGGGTGGGGTTCATTGCCAAGGGCTCATCGGTGACGGGGTCGGTGAGTACGCGCAGGAACGTGGTGGAGTTGGCGAGGAGTTTCCGGGCGATCGGGGCTGGGACGGGGCCGGTGCCGACGAGTTCGCCTGGTTCATCGGTGATGTTCAGCGCGGACAGGAACGGCACGGTGACCAAGACCAGGGCTTTGGGCATGGGCGGGTCGGTGATGGTGTGGTGGGTTCGGATTGCTTCGAGTTGGTCGAGGTAGTCCTGTTCGGGATGTTCCGGGATTCCGTCCACGACCCCGTCAATGTAGCCTGATCCATCGCTGAGGAGTTCCCCGACCACGGGCACGTCTTCCACCCCGGCCTCGGGCGGCTCACCTCCGTCGCGCTCCACACCATCAGGGTGGTCCGCACCCACACCGTGCCCCGCACCAGCGGGGTGGTCCGCCGCATCGGGGACGGCGCCCTGGCTGGCCCCGGCGCTGCTTCCCGTCGCCTTTTCGCTGGCGGTGGTGTTTCCGCTGGCGGTAGTACTGGGGCTGTTGGTGGTGCCGGTTTTGGTCGTTTGGTCGGTGCTGTCGCTGGTCGCGGACTCTGTAGCACCCTCGGTGGTGGTTTCCTTAGCCTTGCTTTTGCCAGGGCCACTTTTGCCGGTGGCGTGTTGAGCGTCGCGTGGTTTGGTGATGGGCGCGTCAGTGGGGGTGACGATGCGGGCTTTGTTGTCAGCAGGTTTTGTCCTCTTTGCGCCCTCGGTGTCTGTGTCGTCGGTGTCGTTTGTGGGGTTGCGGTGTGCCCATGGGGGTGCTTCTTCGATGAGCGAGACACCGAAAGCGGAGTTCGCACCGAACGGGACGTCGCCGGCTTGGTTCGGGGGCTCTGAACCATCCGTATCGTTGCTGTGGCTGCCCATGCCGCCAGTACTGGCGTCACCGTGGCTAGCATTGCTTCCTGAGTGGTTCTTTCCGGCACCAGTGTTGCCGTTGTCACCAGCATCGGCGTTGTCGTGGCCGTTGCTGGTGTTGCTGGCGGGGGTGGGGAGGGGTTGTTGGTTGAGGAGGAGGGTGGTGGCGACGTCGACGCGTAGTTGTGCCAGGGTCCGGTGCTCCCCGCTGCCGCTATCGCTCTGCTGGCTGCCCCGGCCGGGCTTGCCGCCGTTGGTGGTGGTGGTGGTGTTGTGTTTGATGGTGCGTGCTGTGCGGGTGGCGTGGACCCAGATGGCTTCGGCGCTGATGGTGGGGATGTGCAGGGTGAGCCAGGACATTCCGTCGCGTCCGGGGTCCAGGGTCATGGCCCGGTGCCGGTAGGCCTGGCGGGTGGCGGTGGCCCTGGTTTCTGGGTGGGTGCTTTCCCGGGCGCGGCGGGCTTTGGAGGCGAACCCGGAGGCTGTGGTGCCCGGGGCCAGGCGTAGCAGGCGTTGTTCAAAGACGGTGATCTGTTCGGCGGTAATGGTCGGGGTTTCGGCCAGGGTGTTGCATTCATCCACGATCAACCCCGCGTGCCGGTAGGAGAGCACCCCGGCGTGCAATGCGGCCAGGGTGTGTCGGTGGGTGGTGGTCAGGGCGGTGCTGTGGTGCGCCAGCGCGGTGACAGTGCGTTCGGGAAGACACAGGGTCAAGGCGATGTCGGTGCAGGCACTGGCTTCGGCGATTCCTGCCTGCCAGGAATCAAGACCCACCGCGGTTCCCTCGACGGTCGCTGCCGCCATGACCTGGGCGATGAGTTCTGCTTTGCAGGCTGCGGTGGCGTCTTCGAGGCGCTTCAACACCAGCAACGCCTCGATTCCGGCGTCGTACACGGCCCGGGCGACCCCCACCCGCGAGGGCGGCTCGGGAACCGGGGAAGGAAAAGCAATAAACGCCGGCAGGCCCGCCAGTGCCGCAGTGTCAGGGCCAAAGGGTTCAATGGAAGGAAGAGTGATCGCACCAAGCAGTGCAGCCACATCCGCTGTGGCTGCAAAGCCCCGGTCCCCGGGGAACTCCTCCCGACTACTCATACCCCCACAATACCCCCACCGTTACACCACCGCAATAGATACACGTACATAGATACGATTAATTCGCCACGTTCCAGCACCGGTCCCATCAAGCCTGATCGTTGCTGATCCCATACCCTCCCATGGAAGCAGACAGTGGCGTAATTCTGGCCCGATGCCCAGTGTTTGCACCAAACGAAGCGTGACGCCTCTTGTGCTGTCGCTTCTTGTATTGTCGTTGCAGGAAGAGTCCCAACCGCGGAGTCCTCTATCCGGCAGACAGACGTGGGAAACAACAGCTGGAGTCACCACCTGCTTGCCCCTCGACCTGTTCGCCATGAGCGCCGCTTTTCTGGCACATCGTCCACCAGCAGCGTGGAGCTTTTCGACTAGGGCTCAGCGGGGGTAAAAAGCACGTCGACAAAGTAGTTTGTTGAATTCCAACTGTTGATGGGCATTCCTCCGCCTGTCCCATAGAAGTACTTTCCGTTGTTGCCTGCAGCCACGGACAGCTGGCCCTTGGAGAACGGTGCGGCAAAGAACGCAACGGTTGACGAGTAGCGGCCATTCGGCGCGTAGTAAGAGACCGTGTACGTCGTGTCGGCTGCCAGGTCCAGGGGCGTGGCCAGCGTGGCACTCTGCCACCCGTTTAAGGTTTCACCGGCGAACTGCACCGTTGCCAGTCTCACCCCGGAATCGTTCCAGATGGATCCGGTGTGTACTCCTGTATTACCGACGCCCTTGAAGAAGCGGATGGCAGTCACTGTCCCGGAGCTTGCCGGAGTGAAGGCAACACCCAATTCAATGGCCGCTGAGTCACCGGAGTTGGAGAGTGTTTCTGGAACCAAAGCTCCGAACATCGACTGGCTGCCAGGAGCTGAGGACTCACCAACTGTGCCAAACTGCCAGTCCACATCCGCCAGTTCCGCCCCCTGCGTGGACACCAAGCTTGCCAGCACCACTGAGATCGTGGCACCGCTTGGAAGAGCGCTGGCTGGACTGAACGTGATTGTCTTCGAATCCGGGGAAAGCGTCGTCGTTCCGGAGAGAACCGTGGCTCCGTCCTTGAGCGTTGCGGTGAAGCCTGCCGCCAAAGGTTCGGAGAACGTGGCCTTGACGAGTACGTCCGCGGGCTGGCCCATCGCCCCGGGAACCGGAGATCGGCTGGTGACTGCCAGCGGGGGCGCTGCGGGTTCGAAGACGACGTCGACGAGGTAGCTGGCGGAAGAACCGTTGACGGGGTAGTTGGAACCATAGGAGTAAACCGCAGAGCCCGCAGAAACATGCAACGGCCCCACCGTCACATTCGCCCCATACTCCCCCGGAGTGGACGAATACGTGCCCACCGCGTTGCTATACGCCGCCGTGTACTCAGCACCACCGGTCACCTCCACCGGAGTCGCGAACGTTGCTATCTGCCAGCCCGTGGTTGTTTCACCGGTAAACACCACCGAAGCCAACACCGACCCGTCAGCCTTGTACAAATACCCCGTATGAGTACCAGTATTGCCAGGACCCTTGTAGAACTTCACCCCAGTTATAGTCCCGTTGCTCGAGGCACTGAACTTCACACCCAAGGACAACGCCGTTCCATCAGCAATCGACAGCACGCTCGGTACAGCACTGTCCTGATACAAACCACACGGACAACCCACCGAATCAGGCTTCACCGTGCCAAAGGACCAACTCCCGCCAGCAGTCAGCGCACCCCCGCCAACCGCCGTCGCACTCAACGTCGCCACAAACTTCGTCGACTCCGCCAACGCCGCCCCCGGAACAAACGACGCCACCCGCGACACAGGATCAAAGGAAGTACTCCCAGCCACCGAAACACCAGCCGCCGTCTTAAGCACAATACCCACGCTCGACGGCACTACATCCTTCGACAACACAGCACTGACAGCACTCGAAACAGCAACACTCCCAGCACCATCAACAGGCACCTGACCTGTTGCGGACAACGGCATCACTGCGGGTTCGAAGACCACGTCAACGAGGTAGCTGGCGGAAGAACCGTTGACGGGGTAGTTGGAACCATAGGAGTAAACCGCGGAGCCCGCAGAAACGCGCAACGGCCCCACAGCGACATCCCCGCCATACTCCCCCGGATTCGCCGAATATGTGCCCACCGGGTTGCTGTAAGCCGCCGTGTACTCAGCACCGCCGGTCACAGCCACCGGAGTCGAGAACGTTGCTATCTGCCAGCCCGTGGTTGTTTCACCGGTAAACGCCGCCGAAGCCAGCACCGACCCGTCAGCCTTGTACAGGTACCCGGTGTGAGTGCCAGTGTTGCCGGGGCCCTTGTAGAACTTCACCCCTGTCACCGTCCCATCAGAGGCGGCGCTGAACTTTACGCCCAGGGACAGCGGTGTCCCATCGGCTATGGAAAGCACGCTCGGTACTGCACTGTCTTGGTACAAACCGCACGGACAATCCACCGAATCAGGCTTCACCGTGCCAAAGGACCAGCTTCCCCCGGCCGCAAGTGCCTCGCCATCCCCCGTTGCCGCACTCAAGGTCGCCACATACTTCGTCGACTTCGCCAACGCCGCCCCCGGAGCGAATGACGCCACCCGGGTCACAGCGTTATAGGAAGTGCTTCCAGCCACCGAAACACCAGCCGCCGTCTTCAGCACGATGCCCACGCTCGACGGCACTGCATCCTTCGACAACACAGCACTGACAGCAGTCGATACCGGAACACTGCCGGCACCATCGGCAGGCACCTGGCCTGTTGCGGACAACGGCATCACTGCGGGTTCGAAGACGACGTCGACGAGGTAGCTGGCGGAAGAACCGTTGACGGGGTAGTTGGAACCATAGGAGTAAACCGCAGAGCCCGCAGAAACATGCAACGGCCCCACCGTCACATTCGCCCCATACTCCCCCGGAGTGGACGAATACGTGCCCACCGCGTTGCTATACGCCGCCGTGTACTCAGCACCACCGGTCACCTCCACCGGAGTCGCGAACGTTGCTATCTGCCAGCCCGTGGTTGTTTCACCGGTAAACACCACCGAAGCCAACACCGACCCGTCAGCCTTGTACAAATACCCCGTATGAGTACCAGTATTGCCAGGACCCTTGTAGAACTTCACCCCAGTTATAGTCCCGTTGCTCGAGGCACTGAACTTCACACCCAAGGACAACGCCGTTCCATCAGCAATCGACAGCACGCTCGGTACAGCACTGTCCTGATACAAACCACACGGACAACCCACCGAATCAGGCTTCACCGTGCCAAAGGACCAACTCCCGCCAGCAATCAGCGCACCCCCGCCAACCGCCGTCGCACTCAACGTCGCCACAAACTTCGTCGACTCCGCCAACGCCGCCCCCGGAACAAACGACGCCACCCGCGACACAGGATCAAAGGAAGTACTCCCAGCCACCGAAACACCAGCCGCCGTCTTAAGCACAATACCCACGCTCGACGGCACAACATCCTTCGACAACACAGCACTCACAGCACTCGAAACAGCAACACTCCCAGCACCATCAACAGGCACCTGACCAACCGCCGTCAACGGGGAAGTGTCGGTGCTTTCGAAGATGGCATCCACAAAGTAGTTGCTGTTTTCGAAGCTGTCCGTGGGGAAGCTTGAGTTGGTGTTGTAGACACCGGCCGGTGCAGCACCAAAGCCGCCCGCCGCCGTCAGTGGCACGCTGTCCATTCCCTTGTAGTCCCAGTACCCTGTGGCGTACGAATAGCGCCCGTTGGGTGCGTTGTACGACACGACGTAGCTTTCTCCCGCTGTCACCTTCACGGGCGTCACGAAACGGCTGCTTTGCCATCCGCTGGACGATTCGTTGGCGAAGGCAAGTGTTGCAAGCTCAGTTCCGGCTGCGTCCCACACCTTTCCCGTGTGAATGCCTGTGTTGGCTGCGCTCTTGTAGAAACGAACACCTGAAATGTAGCCGTTTTCGGTGGGTGTGAAGCGCAGTCCAAGAACGGTGTTCCCGGCATCCTGCGAGTCAATCGTCGCGGGGACTTCATTGCCAAAAACACTGTACGGCCCGTCAACCTGCAGCTGGACTGCCGTGGGGGTTGCCGGGTAGTTGGCGCTGTCGTCAATGCCGCGCACCAGAATGTTCCGGGCCCCCTTGCCGTGCTGGACATAGCTGTAGCTCCAGTTGCCGGTGCCGGTCGCCGGGTGCCAGCTGGTGCCGCCGTTGGTGGAAACTTCGACGCCGGACACCACGCCGCCGCTGTCCGTTGCCGTTCCGCTCAGGGTCACGTTGTCGCCATTGGCCACAGTGGTGCCGTTGGCCGGGCTGGCCACCGACACCACGGGTGCCGTGGTGTCGGTGCTGGCCGAGGCGGCGACCAATGCAGGGTCAAGGGTTGCCGGCTGGGCGCCCATGTCCGCCAAGAGGTTCACTTGGGCCTGGCGCATGCGCGGGTCGGCCGGGGCACCATTGCCATCATGGGTTTGGTCCAAGCCCCAGGACCATTGCACACTCCCGGCAGAGAAGATCAAGGCGCCCGAGGGATTCTTGTACAAGGTGATGTTGTGCGTGGTGGTTCCCGGGAGAACGGCATTTCCGTAGTCCTGCAGGTACTGCGGGGTTTCGCCCACGGTTGTTGAGAGCCGTATCAGCCCGGCTGGCCGGAAGCCATTGTCCAGGTCCTCGTTGGATTCATAGCCCACAGTATGCGGAGCCAAAGCTTGTTTCGTGCCGGCCGCCATGGACGTCAGCGTCGTGTTCCGCCACAATCGGGTCTTGCCCTCGGCCGCAGACACCGTCACGGGAAGATCCGTGTAGTTGGCCATGTAGATGGTGCCGCTGAGTGCGTTTTCCGGCATTCCTCCACCATTGGCTGCTGAGGCAAAGCGGGGATCACGCCACGTGCCGGTCCATTCAGGCGATGGATCAATTTTGGCGTTCGACCAGGTCTCCTTGTACGAGGTGATGGTGCGGTAATCCGTGTTGTCGGTCGTGGAGGGTTCGTAGCGGGTGCGCCAGTAATCGTCGTTGCCGGAGAGGAACTGCAGGTTCACCCCCGCGTCGGCGGCAGCGGAAATGTTGGCCCGCTGCGCCCCGGACCAGTATTCGTCGTGGCCCACGGAAAGGAACACCTTGTGGTTTTTCAGCAGGGTCCCGTGCCTGTCGGTGTCGACGCCGGAAATGTAGGTGGTGTCGTAGCCGTTTTGTTCAAGGAACCTGACCATGGCGTATTCGCTGGCAAAGTAGGCGTCCCGCCCGCCAACGTCGCCTCGAGTGACAACGGGGCGGTTGTAACTGATCTTGAACGCCCGGCCAATGGAGGCGCCCTGGTAAAAGTCCGCGCCTCCATAGCTGTTGTAGGCCTGCCAGGTGGGATCGGAGGTTTGAAAAACCACCTTCGCGTGGCTGGAATCGTCGCGGACTATGAAGGTGACGTGGCTTGCATTGCCGTTGTCCTTGCGTGTCAGCAAGGCAATATAGACACCGGAGACCGCGTTTGCCGGGACTGCCCAGGACGCCGACAGGCCCCAAGTTCCACAGTCATAGAGTTGGGTTTCAATATCAGAGAGGCACTCCGGCTGTATCTGCGGCAGCGCTGCGGAGGGGTCAATGGAAGTGATCTTGCGTGCGCCAAGCCCCTGGTACCAGCCGGTGCGGTAAATATCGATCGTGTAGTCTGCAGCATCCGTCTTGATCTTGAAGCCCATGGTCTGGCCCACGTTGACGCTGATGTCGGTGGAAAATCCTTGAATGTCCGATTCCCCGGCACCGGTGACGTCCCAAATGGCGGGATCCGCGCCCGGTTTGCTGTTTTCACAGGAAATGGGGTTGCTGCCGGGGCCGCACGGATCTGCCGCCGATGCTCCGGTGACAGGACCAAGCACAAGCGACACACCAACCATGGCAAACACCGCAAACGCCGCCACCATGGCCATCCACAGCCTGGAGCGCGCCACTGATTTTCCCTGGGCACTAATGCCGGAACATGCCGCTGGATCTCTCATGAGTGGTCTTCCCCCAGTGTCACCGGCACCATTTCCGGTCCCCCTTCAACGCACAACGACAGTTGCAAACGGCAAGTGCCGACGTTTCCCGACGCTAATACCTGCCTAGCGGTTTCCGCAAGAGTGGTGGCGGGAAAGAACTACTTGGGCACAATAATGAGTAGCCCATTCCTGCCCGGGGTTACTTGGCGGCGGCAGCTTCCAGAATGGTCTTTGCCAACGGCCCGCCGGTGACGGCGCCCAGATCGCCATCCTCAACGAACACGGCGACGGCGATGTCTCCCTGTGCGGCTATGACCCACGAGTGGGTGCGCGGCGGAGCATCGCTGCCGAACTCGGCCGTGCCGGTTTTGCCGATCACTTCCGGTCCGGGCAGCCCGCCGAGCATGTCCAAGTAGCCGTCGGTGACAACGGCGCGCATCATGGTGCGCAGCTCGCCGGATTCCTTGGCGGTCAGCGCCGCACCTTCGGCAGCCTTGGCCCCGCCGTCGTGCCCGTCAACGAGGACGGGCACCACGGCGGCGCCCTTGACCACCGAGGACATCATGGCGGCCATGGCCAACGGCGAGACCTGCACCTTGCCTTGCCCGATCATGGAAGCAGCGTGTTCGGTGCCGGCCGAGTCGCGCGGCACGTTTCCGGTGAAGGCGCCCAGGCCGAGGTCGTTCGCCATGCCAATGCCCAGCGCCCCTGCCGCGTCGGCCAGCTTTTCCTGGGAGAGTTTCTCAAATTGGGAGACGAACGCCGTGTTGCAGGAATGGGCGACGGCGGATGTCAGGGATATTTCACCGGTCGCCTCGGGAGCGTAGCCGGGTGCGTTGAGGAACTTTTTGCCGTCCGCAATGTACTCCGGGGTGCAGTTCACGGTGGAGCTTGGACTCATGCCTTGACGCAGCAGTCCCAGCGAGGTGGCGATCTTAAAGGTTGAACCCGGCGCGTACTGGCCCAGGAACGCCGTGTTGTAGCTCGCACTGTCGGGGCCGTTGGCGGAAGCCACAATGGCTCCCGTGGACGGGCGCATCACCACGATGGAGCTGGGCGTCTTGACCTCGGACAGCGCATCTTCGGCAGCGCTTTGCAGCGCCGGCAACAAAGTGGTCTTGACGTCCTTGCCGTCGACGGGATCCACGGAGTAAAGGACTTTGGACGGCGGGGCGGCCGCCTCCGACGACGTCCCGGCGTCGTCGGTGGAAGTCGAATCAGCGGGTGCGGATTCCGTGGGGGTGGATACGCTTGCCGCAACGGTGCTGATGGTGATGCCCGGGTCGCCGGCGAGTTGGGCGTCGAAGGACGCCTGCAGCCCGCCGGAGCCCACCACCTGCCCGGCGACCACCTCGCCGTCGGACTTTTCAATGTCCTCGGCGGTGGCCTCATGAACTGAACCCAGAATGGCTTGGGCGAAGGTTCGTGAAGGGGCCAGCGGCTGGGTCGCGGAGGTGACAAGGATGCCCTCGACGGCGTCGAGCCTGGCCGTGTCCAGAGCGGCGAAATCCTCCGCGCGCAAGGTGATTGCATCGACAAACGCCACCGGGCCGTAGGCCTTGACCTTGGCTGCATAGGCTCCTGGATCAATGTTGACCACGGCGGCGAGCGCCTTCGCGCCGGTCTGGGCCTCGGCGTCGCTGAGACCATCCTTGTTGATGCCCACAATCTTCACGGGCCGCTCCTTGACGATGGCCTCGCCGTCGGCTGCAAGAATGTTGGCACGCCGGCCACGGGTGGTGGTGAGCTTGAGACGGTCTCCGGCAGCCAGTTTCGGCTCCACCATTTCCGGCGTCCACGCGATGGTCCAGGCCTTGCCGTCGCGCGTCATGTCCGCACTGGTTGAGTACGTCCACGGCTTTTCCAGCGTCGGGATGGCCCAGGAGTAGTCGAGGGCCACGCGGGCCGTGTCGTCGTCGGCAATTTCAACGCCTGAGACGCTGACGGTGGGCCATACCGGGTCGATGCCCTTGGAAAGTTCGGTGAGTTCCTTTTGCACCTCGGCGGCAGGCACATCAAATTTTACGTCTCCAACGGAGTGCGAGCTGAGTGCCTTGGCAAGGGCGTCGGCGGTGGAGGTGCCGTCGTCTTGCGGGGAACAGGCCGTTCCTGCCAGAACAAGACCGAGGGTGAGAAGCATGGTTGTGGCGCGGCGAATCATTGACTCCCTGACGTTGGTGTATGTATTCACACTACCCACAACCATTGCCTGTGCTGTGCTGTGCTCGTCGAGCAGGCTGCGCATCGGGCAGGCTGCGACGGGCTGGCTGCGCATCGGGCTGGCTGCGACGGTCGGCCGGCCCGGGGCCGGTCTACTCCGGCGCTTGGAGGTTCTCCGTGGCCGTTGTGGTTGCTTCCGTCATTTCAAGCAGGAACCGCTGCACCACCGCCAGCTCGGCTGGTGTGTAGTGTTCCAAGCTTCCCCCCAGCTGCACGGCCAACGGCATGAACAAGGCCCGGCCAACATTCCTGGCATGCTCGGTCATGGAGAGCTGGACTTGCCGACGGTCAACTTGGCCCCGCTGGCGGTTGACGTGACCCGAACGTTCCAGCCGATCGACCAAGGCTGTGGTTGCCGGGGAGCTGAGGTTGAGGGCTTCGCCCAGTTTTCCCGGCGTCATGGTGGTTGCCTCCCGGCTGGGACGAACGAGAAAACCCAGTGCATTGAGATCGGTGCGGTGCAGGCCGTGCAAAGTGGCGGCCCGATCAACATAGCGGTCAGACTCCAGCGTAAATTCACGCATCGCCAAGAGGAGCTCGGCATGAGGTTGTGATGGCTTCATGGCATCAATCATCCTCCCTTTCCAAGTTTCCGGATAACAATATATCTCTGTTGCCGAACCTCTTCATTATGGAAGTATTATGGCACTATGAAAACTGCTGACTGGGCGCCCAAACGGTGGCTGAGAATCCTTTTGCCGGCCATCTTGATCATCATCTGGCTTTCGATCGCCGGCATCGGCGGGCCCACCTTCGGAAAGATTTCCGATGTCTCCACCAACGACCAGGCCAGCTTTCTGCCGGCGAGTGCCGAGTCCACCGCCGTGCAGGATTGGCAGCTGCGTTTTGTGGACAGCACCGCAATTCCCGCCGTCGTCCTGCTGAGCAGCAAGGACCCGTTGACCCCGGAACAACTGGGCGAAATCGCCGCCCTGCCGGAGAAAATGGCTGCCGTCCCAGGAGTGCAGGCCCCCAAGGCGCCGGCCACTACCAGCATTGCCGGCCCCATTCCCTCGGCGGACAAGTTGGCGGTGGAGTTCCTGGTCCCCATCACCGCCACCGACGAAATAAATACGGTGGTGGCGGAACTGCGGGAGGTGCTCGAGTCCTCGGCCCCCGCGGGCATGAGCGTCTACGTCACTGGGCCCGCCGGCTTGACCGCTGATCTTGTCAACGCTTTCGCCGGCATTGACGGGGTGTTGCTGCTGGTTGCCCTGCTGGCCGTTTTTGTCATTCTGCTGGCGGTGTACCGCTCTCTGGTACTGCCGATCTTGGTGCTTTTCACCTCAGTGGTGGCCCTCTGCGCGTCCATTCTGGCCATCTACTACATGGCCAGCTGGGATTGGATCAAGCTCAGCGGCCAGAGCCAAGGCATCCTTTCCATTCTGGTGATTGGTGCGGCCACCGACTACTCGCTGCTGCTGGTGGCGCGCTTCCGTGAAGCCCTGCAGCAAGTCCAGTCGAAGTGGGCTGCGCTTGGGCGTGCCATGCGCGGCGCATGGGAGCCCATTGTCGCGTCCGGAAGCACCGTCATTTTGGCAATGCTGTGCCTGCTCTTCTCCGACCTGAACTCCAACCGCAGCCTGGGCCCCATCGCGGCCATCGGCATCTTCTTTTCCCTCGTGGCGGCCCTGACCTGCCTGCCGGCCCTGCTGGTTGCCTTTGGCCGAGTGGCGTTCTGGCCTTTCCGGCCCAAGGTGGAGCATGCGCACGGGCACAAGCACGAAGCCGTTGCCACGCCCGGAATGAGCAAGGCAACCGTGCACGACGTCGATCGCGGCCTGGCTGGAATCGGCGGGCTCTGGCGCAAGGTGGGCCTGTTGATTGCCCGCAGGCCCCGGGTTACCTGGGTGGTGACCCTGGTGCTGCTGCTGGCCGCTAGCAGCGGGGTGCTGCAACTGCAGGCCAACGGTGTTTCACAAACTGAAGTCATTTTGAGCCAAAGCAAAGCCGTGGACGGACAGAAAGCGCTCGCCAAACTCTTCGACGGCGGCAGCGGCAGTCCGGTGCTGATCATTGCGGACCAGGCCAAGGCGGACCAAGTCCTGGCGGCAGTGACCGGCACCGCGGGCATTTGCGCAGCCAGCATCTACACCGGTCCCGGCCGTCCCGGCAGCAATGCGGAACCGATGGTGCAAGACGGCAGGGTGCTGCTCAATGCGACACTGAAAGACCAAGCCGATTCCGACGCCGCGGAAAAAGTGATCGTTGACCTGCGCGAGAACTTGCCCGCCGTTGATTCCAACGTGCTGGTGGGCGGTGTCTCCGCCATTGCCTTGGACACCAACGTCACGGCGCAACGGGACCTGGTGAAGATTGTGCCGCTGGTGCTGGTGGTCATTTCCATCGTGCTGATGCTGCTGTTGCGCTCCATCGTGGCGCCGTTGCTGCTGATCGGCTCCGTGGTGCTCTCCTACGCGGCCACCATGGGCATTTCCGCGCTGGTGTTCAACCACGTGTTTGGCTTCCCCGGCGCCGATGCCACCGTGCCCCTGTTTGGCTTTGTGTTCTTGGTGGCCCTGGGAGTGGATTACAACATCTTCTTGATGACCCGGGTCCGCGAGGAATCCTTGCGGATGGGCACCCACGCCGGTGTCCTGCGCGGACTGGGCAAGACCGGTGGCGTCATCACCTCCGCCGGCGTGGTGCTGGCCGCCACCTTCGCGGCATTGGGCGTCATCCCGCTGCTGTTCCTGGCCCAACTGGCGTTCATCGTGGCGTTCGGCGTGCTGCTGGACACGGTGCTTGTGCGCTCGCTGCTGGTCCCGGCGGCGACCTACGACGTCGGAAATCGTGTCTGGTGGCCTGCCAAACGAAGCAAGTTCGGCCAGCGCGTTCCATCGCAGGATGCCCAGGCTGAGCCGCTGGAGCCCGATCCCCTGGAGCCTGAACCCGTTGAGTCTGCCCAACGCTAGGGCGACCCACGCTGGGCCCTGAGTGCCGCCGTCGTACTTTTTCCAAGGCACGACGGCGGCACCGCCTTTCAACCTCCGCTGACGGCGACGGCGCCGGGCGCTTCCGGGTTGAACACCATGCGGCGGTTGGCAATTTTGTCGGTGAAGAAGCGGTCGTGGCTGACCACCAGGACGGCGCCGGGGAAGTGCAGCAGCGCCCGCTCCATGACTTGGGTGCTGGACATGTCAAGGTGGTTGGTGGGCTCATCAAGCACCAACACGCTGGCACCCGAGAGCAGGCACTGCGCCATGGCGACGCGGGCGCGCTGGCCGCCGGAGAGGTTGCCGATGCGCTGTTTCAGGTCGGCCTCGGAGAATTGGAACATGGCCAGGAACCTGTTGACCGATTTCTTGGTCGCGGTCAGGGCCAGGCTGTCCGGCATGGCGTTGACGGCGTGCGTGACAGTATCTTCGGGGTCCAGCTGGTCGAGGACCTGGTTGTAGGAGACCAGCCCGCCGCCCTTGGCCCACGTGACGTAGCCGGAATCTGCCGGCTCCTCCCCCGTCAACGCACGCAGCAGCGTCGACTTGCCCGAGCCGTTGGCGCCCAGCACCACAATTCTGTTGCCGCGGCGAATCTCAAAGCTGAGGTCGCTGAACAAGGTGCGGTCGGCGTAGCTCTTGGTCAGCGACTCCACCCGGCACAGCACGTCCTTGACGTGCAGCCCGGCGTAAATTTCGGTGATGATCTTGTCCACGGGACGGGGCGTGCGGGACTTCTTGATTTTTGAGAGCTTGGAATCCAGGCCGCGAGAGGCAGCCTTGGCAGCCGCGCGACGGTCGGAGATCCCTTCGGCTTCGAAGGCCAGCAGCTCGGATTCGTGCACAAACTGGCTCTCGAGGCTTTTGAGCCTGAACTGCTTGGCCGTCACGTAGTCGCCAAAGTTGCCCGGGTATTCGTGCAGGTGGAAGTTCTCCACTTCGATGATGCGGGTGACCACCGCATCGAGGAACTTCCTGTCATGGGAGACGATGATGGCCGCGCCCTTGAAATTCTTGAACCAGCCTTCGAGCCATTCCACGCCAGCCACGTCAAGGTAGTTGGTGGGCTCGTCAAGGAGCAGGACGTCGGGGGCTTCAAGGAGAATCTTGGCCAAGGCGGCCCGGTTGCGCCACCCGCCGGAGAGCTCATCGATGGCGCACACGCGGTGCGCCTGGTTGAATCCAAGCGTGGTCAGGACCTTGTCGATGGAGCGCTGGTAGTCCCAACCGTCCAGCCGGTCCATATCGGCAAACAGTTCGGATTGCCGGTGGATCAGTCGGTCCATGTCGGCAGCGGACGGCTCGACGGCGAGCGCAGCGTCGATCCCGGCAAGTTCGGTTTCGATCTCCACCACGTGGGCAAACACGTCCTCCAGCACTTCAAGGATGGTGGAGCTGCCGTTGAGTTCGGAGAACTGGGAGAAGTAGCCAATTTTGGTTCCCAGCTCCACGCTGACAGTGCCGGAGTCGGGCTCCACCTGGTCCAGGACGAGCTTCAGCAGCGTGGACTTTCCCGACCCGTTGCGGCCAATCAAACCCACCCGGTCCCCGGCATCCAGCTTGAAGAACGCCTCGCGGAGCACCTGGACCTTGTCGAAGCGCACGGAAACGTCATTGAGGCGGATCAAACTCATTCGGTGATGTCCTTTATGGTTGTGCAGGAAGCTGATGGTGCGGAAAAGAAGCGCGGTAATAATACCTGCCACCATTTTACCGTTGATCCCGTGGAGAGGCTCACGCCCTGCTGCGGTCCTGCGCAGCACGGCTCGTGGTTGATCGTTGTTGATCGTGGTTGATACTGGTTCATACTGCAGCACCTGCGGGTGGACGTCCCCGGCTTACGTTCATACTGCAGCTCCTGCGAGTTACCGGCAACGCCCATCGTTCATACTGCAGCTCCTGTGAGTTACCGCCCCGAACACCCGCATCAGCTGCAGTACGAACATCGAGTGGACAGCCGCACCCGCATCAGCTGCCAAATACTTCTGGAATCATCCACCCAACAGTGCCACTGTTGGGCCATGGGAACCATGGTTGATTTCAGTGCGGCAGGAGAGCAATTTCAGGCACCCCGCGGCGGACCCGTCGGGTCCGCCGCGGGGTGCAGTGCTGGCGATCCATGAGATTTGGGGACTCCACGCGCACATTCGGGACGTGGCCGACAGGTTTGCGTCGGCCGGATACGTGGCGGTGGCCCCGGACCTCATGGGCCTGGCCGGCTTGGATGCGACGTTGCTGGCCGAACTCGGCGCCCGCCTCGCAGATCCGGCCGAGAAGTCGGATATCCAGCCCCAGATCCGGGCGGCCCTGCAGCCAATGAACGCCCCGGAGAGGGCGGCACGGATCAGGACAGGGGTCGCCGCGGCGTTTGAGCAGCTCCAGTCCTCGGCGGAGGGCGCCGGAAGAACAGCCGTGGTGGGTTACTGTTTTGGCGGCACTTACGCATTTTCCTTGGCTGTGGAGGAGCCACGGTTGGCTGCGGCCGTCCCCTTCTATGGACACGCAAGCTATTCGGTGGCCGAGCTTGCTGCCATTGCCTGCCCTGTCTTGGCCTTTTACGGCGCCGACGACTCCGCGCTGGTGAATGCCCTGCCGGAGCTGGCCGCGCGCATGAAGGAAGCAGGCGTGGACTTCCGCAACACTATTTTCGAAGGGGCCGGCCACGCGTTTTTCAATGACACCAACCCGTCTATGCACCGGCCGGAAGCGGCGCAGGCTGCATGGACGGCGACTCTGGAGTTCTTGGGGCAGCATCTCGCCTAGTGCTCCCCAGCGGCTGCCGCGGCTGCGCACCCCGGCAGGCACGCACTGAAGTTGGTTCCCGCACCGGAGTGTGCCACACAGGCGCAACTCTGCATGCGCTGCTGTACAGGAGGTACGGTGGTGGGTAGATATGCGGCCGCCAAAGAGGACGGCCCGATGAACGAATGGAGATTAGATGAGCGCGCCAATTCGCATTGGAATTGCTGGTTACGGAAACTTGGGCCGCGGCGTGGAAGCCGCCATTGCCAAGAACGCCGACATGACTTTGGTGGGCATCTTCACCCGTCGCGACCCGGCAGCGCTGACACCCCTGAATGCCGGGGCAGCCGTGCACTCCATGGACGATCTGGCAGGGCATGCGGGCGACATCGACGTGCTGATCCTGTGCGGCGGCTCCAAGTCCGACCTCCCCGAACAGGGGCCGGCCCTTGCTGCACTTTTCAACACCGTGGACAGCTTTGATACGCACGCGCGGATCCCGGAGTACTTTGCCGCTGTGGACGAGCCTGCCCTGGCCAACTCCAAGACAGCGTTGATCTCCGCCGGCTGGGACCCGGGCATGTTCTCCATCAACCGCGTCTACGGAGAGGCTTTGCTGCCCGACGGCGACACCTACACTTTCTGGGGGCGCGGACTGAGCCAGGGGCATTCGGATGCTGTCCGCCGGGTCGACGGCGTGGCCGGCGGCGTGCAGTACACGCTGCCCTCGGAGACCGCCATCGAAGAGGTTCGCAGCGGCTCGCACCCCACGCTTTCCACGCGGGAGAAGCACACCCGCGAATGCTTTGTGGTGCTGGAAGCGGGCGCTTCCGAGGACGCTGTGCGCACCGAGATCGTTTCGATGCCGCACTACTTTGACCAGTACGACACCACGGTGAACTTCATTACCGCCGAAGAGTTGGCGCGCGACCACAGCTCCATGCCCCACGGCGGTTTTGTGATTCGCAGCGGCAACACCTCCGACGGGCACGCGCAGGTCATTGAGTACTCGTTGGCGTTGGAGAGCAACCCAGAGTTCACCTCAAGCGTGCTGGTGGCCTACGCCCGCGCCGTGCACCGCATGAGCGCTGCAGGCCAATTTGGCGCCAAGACCGTCTTTGACGTGGCTCCGGGCCTGTTGTCGCCGCACTCTGCCGCACAGCTGCGGGCCGACCAGCTCTAACCCCCACCCACCACCGCTCCTGCACCTTTGGGGCATTAAACGCCAATGCTCCTGCACCTTTGGGGCATTAAACGCCAATGCTCCGTCACTTGGGCGAGTTGGCGTTTAATGCCCGGAAAGTGCAGGAGCGTCTGTGGCAGCGACGCCAAGATTGTCGAGAACTGCTCGTTGCCGCTGACCGGCAGGAACGTGGTGGACCGGGTCATCACCGACTTGGCCGTGATGGATGTGAGCCGCAAGGGGCTGGTGCTTGCTGATACGGCACCCTGGGTCAGCATCAAGACTGTTCGCGCCACCACCGGCGCCCAGTTCAGCGTTTCAGCCGGCTTCGTGGAAATGAGCGCAGTGGAGCCCTGACTGGCTGGGCTCGATACGGAGGGCAGCTCGGCTCCGAAGGCGCAGGAGCGTTGGGGGTTAATGCCCCGAAAGTGCTGGAGCGTCTGTGTATCGAGGCTGCGGTGTTAGGCGAGGGAGAGGAAAAGCTTTTCCAGGTCGGCGCGGTCTGCCGTGGAGTCTTCACTGGCAAGGCACTGCTCAAGCCCGGTGGCGATAATGGAGAATCCCGCTCGGTCTATGGCCTTGGACGCTGCGGCCAGCTGGGTTACCACCGCCTTGCAGTCGCTGCCTTCCTCCAACATGCGAATGACGGCATTGAGCTGCCCCTGCGCCCGCTTAAGCCTGTTGATGGCTGGTTTCATCTCGTCTGCCTCCAGCTGCATGGCTGCCTCCTTTTTGCTTCTCGTGTGCACAACCCTATACCCCTGGGGGTTTACGAACTGCGACAAACACTAACTTAAATACCCCTAGGGGTATATGGAACACTCAGTTGAAACGGTCGCCGCACCGCTGGTGCCGCCCCAAGCTGAGGAGAAAACAGATGTGCCGTGCAGTAACATGCCGTAAGTGCCAAAAGATAACGTGGGCCGGCTGCGGCCAGCACGTGGACCAGGTCATGAGCCATGTCCTCCGGGCCGAGCGCTGCACCTGCGATAAGAACACACCCGAGTCGCCCGCAAAAAGCACCAACTGGTTGGCACGCCTGTTCGGGCGCTAGACACTGGCCACATTACCCCCGGGGGTATTATGCTTTACCTGGGATCTGACATCCTTGGGGGTATAAAATCACTTGACGAAATGTAGGAGTGACATGCTTCTCGAACGTATTTATGACGAAGATCTAGCCCAAGCCAGCTACTTCATTGGCTGCCAGGCCAAGGGTGAAGCCATGGTGGTGGACGCCCGCCGTGACATCGATGTGTACCTGCGCCTTGCTGCCGCCAATGACATGAAAATCGTGGCTGTCACCGAGACCCACATTCACGCCGACTACCTCTCCGGAACCCGCGAACTGGCTGCGGCGACGGATGCTTCCATCTATCTTTCCGCAGAAGGCGGGGAAGATTGGCAATACGGATTCGACGGCGTGAGGATGTTCGACCAAGACACCATCCCACTCGGAAACATCACTCTGAGCGCAGTGCACACCCCGGGCCACACCCCGGAACACTTGTCTTTCCTCATCACGGACGGCGCCTTCAGCGACCAGCCGGGCTTCCTGCTCTCCGGCGACTTCGTTTTCGTGGGCGACCTGGGCCGCCCCGACTTGCTGGATGAAGCTGCTGGCGGGGTCGACACCCGCTTTGTCGGCGCGCACGACACTTTCGTGTCGCTGAAGGAGAAGTTCCTGACCCTGCCCGACTATGTCCAGGTTTATCCCGCCCATGGCTCCGGAAGCGCCTGCGGGAAGTCGCTTGGCTCCATCCCCTCCACGACGGTTGGCTACGAACGCCGATTTTCCTGGTGGGGCCACTACCTGGAGGCCAACGACGAGGCCGGATTCACCAAGGAATTGCTCGATGGGCAGCCCGACGCACACGCGTACTTCGCCCGCATGAAGCAGCAGAACCGTCAGGGACCCGTCATCTTGGGTGCACGCGAGCCCCTAACCGAACTCCCCACGGCCCAAGTTGCGGACCGGATGGCAACCGATGAAGTCAGCTTGGTGGACACCCGCCACCACAGCGTGGTTCACCAGGGCACTGTGCGCGGGTCGGTGAATATTCCGGCGGGAGCCAAGGTGGCAAGCTACGGCGCGTGGGCACTTGACCCCGAAGTTGCCGACAGGCCCGTGGTCCTGTTGGCTGCAGACCAGGAATCGGCGATGGACTTGTGGGACCATCTGGTCCGCGTGGGCATCGACTTGGTTGCCGGCTACATCACGTCTTTTGAAGGACTGCCGCTCTTCGTCCCGCGCACAATCTCCCCGGCGGAGCTGGAAGGCTTCAACACCGAACTGCTCCTGGATGTCCGCACCAAAACCGAGCACGCGGCCGGAGACATCCCGGGGTCCGAGCAGTTCAGCGCCGGCCGCGTCCTGTGGAACATGGAGAAGCTGCCCAGGGAAGGCACCATCGTGAGCTACTGCCAGAGCGGCGTCCGAAACTCGGTCGCAGCATCGGCACTGCGCCGGGCCGGGTTCGACGTCGTCGAACTTGTTGGCAGCTACGCGGGCTGGATCGACTGGCACCAGTCGCAGAACGCCTGATTCCGGCGATCTCCCGCTGAAATCAGTTCAACCAATTAACTTCCATGAAGAAGTAATTAGATTTTTTAACTAGGTCTATTATTCTTCATCACCAAGCACTATGGTTGCAGCAAGTGCACGACCCGGATCCAGGGAATGCCACCCCTGCTCCAGTCAAGACACCCCTGTTGTGCGATCAGCACAGGCAGCAAATAGCTTGAAGGGACAGCAGCCATGACTGACAACCAACCAGTAGCCGAAGATTTCCGGTCCGTTCCCGTGAGCGACTGGTCGGATCTGGGCCAACAGCTCTGGTCCTATCTGACTGGCCGTGGAGCAGTGGTCAACTACAGCTTCATGGACATGAGCGTGGAAGTGCCCCGGGACATTGGTCCGGATGCGCCACGGGCCACCTGGAAGTTCAATGGGACGCTGCGGGTTACCACCAGCGACAATGAGAGCGCCCCCTCCGCCGATTCCAAGCACTAGGTGCGGGGCCATGCGCTTCGACATTGATCTTGAGTTTTCGGCCGAACTGCCGGCCGAGGACGGCAAGGAAGCAGCCTCGGTCAACGGCAGCATCAAGGCTGCCGGCCAAGAGATTAACATCCACACCGACAACGCAGCACTTTTTCGGCTCGGTTCCCGGAGGCATATAACTGTCATCAGGAAATTGGCTAAATCCTTGGCCACGCGTGGAATTGTTGTGAACGTGTCCCTTCCGGAAGGGACGATTGTCAGCATGGGTGCCGTGTCGGTCTCCCCGTTGCAACGCCTCATGTCGACCTCGCCCCACATCAAGCCGGGGAAGTCGAACACCTGGGCCACCGTCATCAAGGCCCAAGCCCACAGCGGACTGCAGGGGCGCATGCTTCCGCCGCCCACACCATTTCCGCTCTCGCCAACGTTCCAGCGGCGGTATCGAATGAAACCCACCACCACCCACTACGCCCGCGGAGGTGGCAGGCCCCGGCTGATCTTTGTCCGGGACAGCGAGACTTGGGATGGCCGTGCACCCAAGGAGTTCAACCTCACCGAGGAAACCACTGTCATTGGCAGTGGAGCCGACGCGACCCTCAAGTTGCCGGAATTGCCTGCCGCGCAGGGCCGCATAGTGCACACCGACGACGACGAGTACGTCTTCTTTCCCGCTGAGCCGGCTTCTTCCGAAGCGCCTGGACGAATTCTGCGAACCGGGGCACGGATCCTGCTGGGGCCATGGCGGATGGTCTTTTTCCGGGAGGAATATGCAGATCACGGCCGCCCCTTTGGCGGCAGGACGGGCGGCGAATTCTCGAAAGTGCAACGCCCGCAATTTGATCCCCGGAAAGGCCAGTTTGAGTACGACGCCATCTCCGGGCTGGGCGATCCCCGCCGGGTTGAGTACAACGACCAAGACTAGCCCGCAAAACCATGGCACCTGCACAGTCAAGCCCCTGCGCAGGTGCCATGGTTTCTGCCTTGCTCATTCAAGCTGGCCCACAGGCATGCCTCGCGAAGACTTTCAGTCTGAAATGACCTGTTCTTCCGCGGGTTCCTGATCCAACCCGCGCCCCGGATCCGTCCGCGGATCGACCCTGCCCAGTGACAGCGTGGCCAACAAGCCGAGCGTCAGGAAGCCTGCGGCAAAGTACGCCGAAAACTTTGTCCCGTCGGAGAAGGCCATGCGCGCGGCATTTGCAGCAGCTTGGGTTGACGGTTCCTTGTCCAGCCCCTTGATGGCCGCCCCGGAGCTTTCCACCACTGCCGAAACAATCTTTGCCCTGGCAGCTGCCGGCACGTTTTGTTCTTCCAGGGAGTTTCCCAACTGCACTGTGGCTGTGGTGAACAAGACAGTTCCGAGAATCGCGATCCCCAGTGCCGAACCCACTTGCCGCGCAGTGCTTTGAGTTCCGGAAGCTTGGCCGCTCTTAAGCTGTGGGACGTCCTTGAGCACCACACCAGTCAGCTGCGCAGTGGCCAGCCCCACCCCAAGCCCGTAAATGAACAGGAAGGGCACAAGCGCGCCCCATGGCGTGGTGGAACTAATGACCAAGCCCAGAAACGCCACTCCGACGATCTCCAAGGCAATACCGGCGCGGACAATCACGACAGCTTCGACCTTGTTGCCGAAGGCTCCGGCAAAACCACTCGCTGCGAATGATCCCGCAGCCAGCGGCAGCAACAGCAGCCCGGTTTGCAGTGCAGAAAATCCCAATACATTCTGCAGCCAAATGGGCAGCGAAAGGATGATCCCGAACTCTCCCAGACTAACGATCATGGCCGCGATGTTGCCGTTGCGGAACGACGGGATGGAAAAAAGACTGAAGTCCAGCATGGTGCTGGCCCCTCGACGGGACCGGGAACGGCCCAAAGTAATAAAGAGCACCAGCGATAGCACGCTCACGGCGAAGGCAAGCGGCACCGGGGAGAGACTCAAGGGCCAGCTCCACGCACCCACGATGAAGGGGTTGTGCACCAGCCACCAGCCGTAGTTTCTTCCCTCAATCAGACCAAAAACGAGTGAGGCGCTGGCCAGCACGGAGAGCATCGCACCAATGGCGTCGATGCGTTTGGTGGACCCCGTGTCACGAGATTCCTCCACGGCGAACAGCGTTCCCACCACAACGATGACACCGAGTGGAATGTTGATGCCGAAGGCCCATCGCCAAGAATACGCGGTGGTCAGCCAGCCGCCCAGCAAAGGACCCACAGCTGACATCCCCCCAATGGTGGAGCCCCAGACGGCAAAGGCCAAGGCCCTTTCCTTGCCCCTAAACGTGGCATTGATGATCGAGAGTGTGGCAGGAAGGACCATGGCCCCGCCAATGCCCTGCAGGATCCTGGAACTGATGAGGAGATTCCCGCTTTGGCTTGTCGCCGCGAGTATCGACGCCAAGGCAAAGATGCTGACGCCAAGGATGAGGAGCCGGCGTCGTCCGAATCTGTCGGCCAGCACCCCAAAGACCAGCAACAGTGCAGCAAAAACCAACGTGTACGACTCTTGAATCCATTGGACCTGGGTGGACGTCGCCCCGAGGTCGTCCACGATCGAGGGAATCGCAACGTTGACAATTGTGGAGTCGACGATGATCAAGGATACGGCGAGGCTGATGAAGACCAGCCCGACCCATCTTCTCTTTGAGTCTGTTTGCATCGGAAGGCACCATTCCTTGCGCATCAAAATAAATTACTTAGATAATCGTATTACTAACTCATCGAATCATCAATGATTCGGGCAGGGTGATGGCTCGTTCACCGAATGTGAAGAGTGGCTCTTGCCGGAGGGCAGTCCCACGGAACGCGGGTCCAAGCAGTGGGAAGTCACACCCTGCCGTTATCGTTAATACATGGTTTCTTCCCCCACCTCAACGGTGCTCCTTCCAACGATCAGCACGCAGGCAATCGCCGCATTGGTTGGCACGCTCTCACTAGATCGCGGCCGCGCGTACTCGCTAAGCCAGCGGGTCCAGACAATGCAGTGGGATGCTGATGGACTGACACTGACGGGACTGGTGGCTGGAAGCCAACAAGCCGCTTATGGCACCGCTGCCATCTTCCACAAGGGCCAGCGCGGGATCCAGCTCGACTACGGAATCTGCACCTGCCCCGTCCAGGCCAACTGCAAGCATGTTGCAGCATTGTTGTTGACGGCCGATGCCATGCGCGCCGAAGCCAGTTTGGGTTCCGGGGCGGGCGACAAACCAGTGCCGGAAAAGTGGGAACGGCAATTGGCGGCAATTCTGCCTTGCGAGCCGGAGGAGGCTGCTCATCGCGGCCGCGCCCATCCCGCATCCCCCGGCCAGGTGGTCACCAAGCTGATGCCCATGGCATTGCAATTTGAACTTTTCACAGAACCCGCGAACCCCTATTCCCGCTACCGTGCGGCGGCACTTGTGCAGGAGGAGGACCCGGCGCACGTTGAATTGCGTGTCCGCCTGGTTGCCTTGAACGACGCCGGCAAATGGGTGCGCGGCAATCTGACCTGGGACAAGCTTGGCTACGACCACTACAGCCACGGACTAAACCCGGCACACTGGAACTGGATGGTCGTTTTTCATGCGTTGGCGCGCGCTGGAACTCCCTCCTACGCCAACACCGGTCGGTGGATCAACGTGGAGAAGTTCAATTCCGCATTGTTGTGGCAATTGCTGGGGCAGGCCCGCCAGGTCGGCATCCAGTTTGTTGGCTCCAGGAAAGCCGTCACCATTTCCGTCCACGAGGAAGCCGTCGTCGGGCTGGACGTACTGGCACAGGCCGACGGCGCCCTCCGTCTCCTTCCGCGCGCAGAGTCCGACGGCGTCGCGTTGGACCCTGCCGCCGTTGGCATGGTGGGCTCGCCGGCGCATGGGCTGTTTTGGTGGGACAGCGGCAAGGGCAACGAACCCTCCCTGCAGAAGGTCCTGGCAAAGTCCAACATTTCCTTGGCTCCTGTTTCCCATGCTGTCAGCAACACCGTGCACGCCCTGGTGGACGGTCGCACCGCCGTGGAGATTCCGCCGTCCGGCAGAGAACGCTTCATGGGGAGCTATTACCCGTTGCTGCGCCAGGGCTTGGTCTCCACAGGGGAACTGGTCTCCAGCGACGGCTCGGCGGACCTTCCGGAACTCAAGGACCCGGACCTGGTGGTCACGGCAGTCCATACCCCCGCGCCGAAGGATGCCGGTGACAACAAACTTGGGAGAAAATCCAAGGGCGGCGCCACGCAACCGCAAGGCGGCCCAGGGCTGGAATTGCACTGGCACTGGGAATACCTTGTGGACGGCGCAGTGGCGCGGCGCCCCATGGTGGCCGACCACAGTGGCTACCGGGATGCTGCCTTTGAAACACGGCTCCTTGCGGAGGTTTCCGCGCTGCTGGAACCGTTCCCGGCAGCGGTCCAGGAACCGTTCCCGCATGCGCCGAGCCTGTACCCGGGCAGCAATGCACCTGTCCGCTTGAAGGACGTGGCGGCGGCGCGTTTCAGCACGGAGGCGCTGCCGGCGCTGGCCATCCTTGAGCACGTCCGGGTGGACACCAGCGGGATCGCACCGGACTACACCGAGCTGACGGCAACCCCGCAAATCGGTATCAGCACCACCGGAACGGACAACCGCGACTGGTTTGATTTGGGCGTCACTGTCAAGATCGACGGCACCGAGGCGCCTTTCGACCAACTGTTCCGGGCGCTGGCCGACGGCGAGGAACACTTGATGCTGCCCAACGGGCACTACTTCTCTCTTGACCAGGCCGAGTTCCAGCAGCTGCGCACCCTCATCGAGGAGGCACGCTCCCTGCAGGAACCCGGTGAAAGCTTGAAGATCAGCCGTTATCAGGCCGGGCTGTGGGACGAACTGGCCGAGCTGGCCGCCACGTCCGAGCAGGCCGAGGCTTGGCGTACACAGGTGTCGGGGCTGTTGGAGCTCTCCGGCGTGGAGCCCGTGCCGGTCCCCGCCAGCCTGCAAGCATCGCTGCGCCCCTACCAGCACGAGGGGTTCAACTGGTTGGTGTTCCTGCATGAAAACGGGCTGGGCGGTGTGCTTGCCGACGACATGGGGTTGGGCAAGACCCTGCAAACCCTTGCGCTGATTTGCCACGCCCAAGCGATGGCCGGCGCCGATACGAATGCCTCGCCGTTCCTGGTGGTGGCTCCCACTTCGGTGGTGCCGAACTGGGCGGCGGAAGCCGCTCGTTTTGCCCCAAGCCTGCGGACCACGGCCGTGACGGACACCCTCACCCGCAGCAAAACGGAACCGGCTGAGCTGGTGGCCGGAGCCGACGTCGTCGTAGTTTCCTATACGCTGTTCCGGCTCGACTACGACGCCTACGCGAGGCAGGAGTGGTCCGGGCTGATCCTTGACGAGGCCCAATTCGTAAAGAATCCCGCCACGCACGCCAGCCGCAACGCCAGGATGTTCCCGGCGCCCTTCAAGCTGGCCATCACCGGCACACCCATGGAAAACAACTTGATGGAGTTGTGGTCGCTCTTTGCCATCACGGCGCCCGGGCTCTTCCCTTCCTCGAAGAACTTTGCCGACTACTACAGCAAGCCAGTTGAAAAGGAGGGCGACGCTGACAAGCTGAAGCAGCTCCGACGCCGGATCCGCCCCTTGATCATGCGGCGCACCAAAGATGCCGTCGCCAAGGATCTCCCGCCCAAGCAAGAACAGGTTCTGGAACTCGAGCTGGCTCCCAGGCACCGGACCATCTACCAGCGCCATTTGCAGCGCGAACGCCAAAAGGTGCTGGGCATGCTCGGCGACATGGACAAGAACAGGTTTGCGATCTTCAAGTCGCTGACCACACTGCGCATGCTCAGCCTTGACGCGTCGCTGGTGGACAAAAAATACGCCAATGCCCCCTCCAGCAAGCTCGACGTGCTTTTCGAACAGTTGGAAGACGTGGTGGCCGAGGGGCACCGGGCGTTGATCTTCAGCCAGTTCACCAGTTTTCTGGGCAAGGCCGCCGAACGGTTGGATGCGGCGGGCATCGACTACGCCTACCTTGACGGCAAGACCCGCAAGCGCGGCGACGTCATTGAGAAGTTCAAGTCGGGTACGGCACCGGTGTTTCTGATCAGCCTCAAAGCCGGCGGGTTTGGCCTGAACCTCACCGAGGCGGACTACTGCTTTCTGTTGGATCCGTGGTGGAACCCGGCCACGGAAAATCAGGCCGTGGACCGCACCCACAGAATTGGGCAGAAAAAGAACGTGATGGTCTACCGGCTGGTCGCCAAGGACACCATCGAGGAAAAGGTGATGGCGTTGAAGGAAAAGAAAGCCAAGCTGTTCTCCGCTGTCATGGACGACGACGCCATGTTCTCCTCCGCGCTCTCCGCCGATGATGTGCGCGGCCTGTTCGACGCCTGAGCATGCTCCCTGCGGGCATTGGGTATCTCCAGCGGAGTACTCTTCGATCCACTCCGCTGGGGCACTGCCCGAGAGGGCGGCCAAAAGTTCATGTTCAACAACGTGCTCGATATCGCCGAGAGCGCGGGGACCGCCTGGGCGGGTTGTCGTTGATGATGACCCCCGCCGCGACAGGCGGGGAAAAGGGGGGGGGCTCTTGAGCCGGATCCGAAAAGGATTTCATGACCGAGATCGAGGTGCTGGCGCAGGGAGCAGCCCACGGCTTGGGGCCGGTAGTGGTGATGGCCTGGGTGTGTTGGAGGAAGCGATTCGAATCGCGATGACCGCGGTGGGGGCCTCGTTGCTGGAGGGCTTGCTGGCCGCTGATACCGGGCATCACGGTCAATGGATCCCGTGCGGTCCCGGGCACCTGGCCGGGTTCGTTTCTTACCGTGCCAAGGACATCGATACCGTGCTCGGCCCGATCCGGTTGGAACGGGCGTATTGCCACTGCCGGCAATGCCGGGCAGGAGTAGTGCCCCGCGATGCTGAACTCGGTGTCACAGGCACGTCCGTCTCGGGAGGCATGTCCTCGATGCCACCGCCGGTGCCGCGGTACCCTTGGGCCACGCTGCCGGGCTAATCAGGGGCCTGGCCGGGATCAGTCTGGGCACCAAACGCGTCGAGCGTGCCGCCGAAGCTGCCGGCGCCGCAGCCGTTTTGAAGGCTGACACCGCGGCGGTCCTGGCAGGGCGGGTCGTGCCCCTGC
>NZ_JASISP010000016.1 GCF_030063185.1 Arthrobacter sp. H35-D1 | reverse complement strand
GAGCCCTGGCCCAAAGCAACCCACCCGATCCCGCCTACCGGCGGCGAACACACTCCAAGCCTGGAATTCCCCGCCGTCAGCCGGCCCTGGCGGACATCAAGCTAGGCCGGTCAGCTGAATACCCCAGAGTTGGCTTACCAGCTGCGATCTGGGCAAAAGTGCGAAGACTGTCCAGAAAGTACGCAAGCACTTCGCGGTTCTTTATCGGTCCATTCCGCGGAGTACGCTGTAGAAATTCACCTGCAGTCGGCAGCGGTTGGGGGAGTGTTAGCAGCACGACTTCGAGTACCTTCGTGAAGGCCAAGCGACTTTCTACACTGTCGTGCGCTGCTTGGTTTCTGATCTTTTTCATCCAAGCCAGGTCGGAAGATTTCAAGAGCACTGCGTTATAGATTGGGCTATCCGGTTCGAAGAAGACGTCGCAACGCGCTCTCACGTCACTGCTCTCTGACCAATCGAGAAATCGACTACTCGCTGAGGATGAAAGCAACCTGCGGGCGTGGCTGCGGTCTCTGGGGCTCGCGAATGCCGGAACAAGATTTCCCTCGGTCGTTCGATCTCCTGTGAGGTAGGAGAGAAAAACCTGCTCAATGAAGTTCTCGTGGGCACGTGAGGCGCGCAGGATGATGCTCTCGTAGACCAGGCCACGAATAGCCGCCTCTTGCATCTGTCCCAGGGCATGCAGGCGGAGTGCTTCACAGCCGTCGAGTTCCGCTTCAAGCTCATCGAGCTCGTCTTGAATAGGCATGCTAAGCAGCGGCTATACGTTCCGCGATGAAGCGGGACCGTGCCTCTCGAACCCCTTGATCCGTCGTCGCACGGCGAGAGCCTTGAATGAACTTCTGCCAATCTGGAGGAATGATCCCCGTCCAATCTTTGGACGTATAAACGTCGAATTGAGCAGACATGTCATCCAATGCGACACGCATCCTAGAGGGAACGAGATTGGCGTCGGTAACTGTAGGGAGCGTCACGTTATTCAAGGGGATGACCGGCGTGCCCTTAAGTAGCGACGATATCGCAAGGAAGGCGGAATAAAATAAGTGGACGCGGCTGAAGTTGTTGCCACGAAGATCCTCAGCGCTGTAGATCTGCGCGAAAGTTGTCATGATCTCCTCGAACAGGGTGGCCGCGTGTTCTACATCCAATTCCGAATCATCAAATTCTCGATAGAAAGCTGGGATTTGTTTCCTCGAGGAGATGCCTTTTAGGAGTGCACCGAGAAGGTCGGCCGCCATCTCCACTTCTCCCATCCGGGCGAGTTGACTGTCGGTGAAAACGCCCGCTTCTCGCCAGTAAGCTGCGTACTTATGGCCAAGTTCATGTGCTGTGGTCTTGAATGCACCGAGATAGGTTGCGTTAAGTAGCTCAGTGCCGTTCAGTTTCACCGAGTAGGTGTTGAGACGAGCAAATATATCGAGGAGTTCACTCAAATCCGTGTTGAAAAGGACATCCACACCTATCTCGTACTGCCAGAATTCGTCTTGTTTTTTAGGTTCCAAATCGGAGTATCGCATCCCTGCAAATTCTTGATTGTGTGTGCGCATCACAGCGAAGTCATCACTCATGTACTCCAAAATGGCTCGCAGGCGCTGCTGACCATCCACGACCGTACGCAAACTGCGCCCATCCACAAGACTCTGAGTAATCAAGACTTTGGGCATCGGCTTTCCTCGGAGCACAGTGTCAATCAGGTAAGACTTCGCCTTGGTGGTCCAGACAGCCCGCCTTTGAAAGGCTGGTGACAGGACTAAAAGACCTGAGCTCTTCCACTCCGCAAAGTCCGAAATGCTATAAGTTCTCGTGTCAAAGCTCTTCACGGGCATTCCTTCCAGGGGGATCAAGCGTTGAGGCGGCAGAGCGCCTCCCCGCCATCATCGCATCAGTGTGACCGACTTGATGATGCGACGCTCAATACGAGCCAACTAACCCATAATTTGGGAGCCTATTTCTATTGGTCGAGTCTTGCATCCCTAATGAATTGACGCACTGAGGTTTCAAGGCACATCACGTCTGCTTATGCGGTGCTTTTCCTGTCCGCAAGGGGATGCTTCACCGCTCACCTCGGCCAGGAACGTATGTCCGTGCCGCTTTAAAGCCCGGTGACGGTTCCGTCAATAGATAGTGATGCTGGGTCTGGTTCGTTTACATAAATTTGCGGCGGGGTCCATGTGGCTTGAAGGCGGCGTGCACCTTGGTGTGCAGGGCCGAGCGCAAACGAATTGACCCGCGATGCTGATCCGTCGGTAATCAGATGTTCGGCGATTAGCAGACGTGTGATCGGACGTAGAACGCTGTCGTCAAGACCAGATCCCCGTAACGGGGCCAAAGGATCAGTTGGACGTGCGAGCCAACTAGCTTGCTCGCCGAGCGTAGAGGTTCCGAAGAGGCCATCAGACAGTGCGCGACGTGCCACTTCATCGGCAGAACTACCATTGATTGCAGCCCGCATGTGCGACGTTCGCCGCTCCTGAACTACCAGCGTCAGACACTCCTCGTGTGCAATGGTCGAGGTTGTTCGAGTTGATAGCTCGGTCAACTGCACCGACAGAGCTTCAGTGGGAGAGGCAAAGGCGACGCCGCTAGCCCGGCCCTCGCGCAGACGCACCAACTCGGCATGAACTGCATCACTTCGTACGTCGGCCGTGATCGAGATCCTCCTGCCGTCACTGTTGATCTCACGTGCCCGAAAGAGTGCTCGTCCCACCCGCACCCATGGTGCTAGCTCCTCAGATGCCAGATCCTTTAGCCGCCGAATTAGTCGCTGTTGTAAATCTGCTGAATCGCTCCACGAACTGGTCGTATACAGGTTACGCGCGCCCTGAATGAGATCCCGTTGTGCACCATCCATTTCGCCCGATGTCTCGCCATGCACGAACACGCAGAGCCTCAATCCGTTGCGTTCAGCCTCTCGATACTCGGCATGGGTCGCCGAGTATCCGTCGTGCATGCGTACGCCATAGCGTGGTCCCCACATGCCCACATAAACCTCGGAGCTGCGCACCCCTGCCAGGTAAGCCTGATCTGCGGACACATCCAAAGGACCTAAATCCTCGAACATCACAGGTGTCGCGCCGATACTCTCGATTGCTGCCCGAACTGCAGATCGTTCCTGGGGCATGTCGGTAATAAGACTGGAAACGAACACACGTCTTCCGCTCGCCCACGCCCTCACATCTTGCTCCGAAGCAGTCAAAGATGCCGAGCGTTGATCAATCAGCAAGGAGGCGTTAGTCATGCTCCAAGTCCACCACAGAGGCACGACATTTACATTATGGCCAGCAGGATTCCGGTCGCGCTGCATCGCAATTTGTTGCCTAGATAGTCAATGTAGGCGGGGAAGGTTGCCCTGTCCTTGGGTTTTAAGCCTGTTCCGGAAAAGATCTTTGACGGCCACCCTGACTACCTTCGAGCCGCACTTCCCCGCTAGATTGCTTTCACCCTATTCACTAAATAGAACGTTTCCGCGGCGTTTGCTTTCCTGAAAGGCATCACGCAACTCGCGCTGCACCACGTCGCTCGAATTAGCCGGAACCGTGCAGCCACCCCCGCCTCAGGGTCCGAAGCCTTGGCCAGCATCAGGCGTGCAACGAAGCTCAGATGGTATCTGGCGTTCAATGCTGACGCGAAGATCGTGCTGGTGCCCTTTCCTGCAGCTGAAGATCATGCGGCCTCGCCGATCAGGGGCGCTCATAATTGTCCCCCTAAGATTCAAACTGGTTTTTTGGACCGTATGGAGAATGTATCGCCCCTCTTTGACCTTTGGAGGGTCATAGGAGGGGGAGTGGTAGTACGCCCGTAAGCAGGCCGTCGAGCGCGCAGCCAGACATGGATTCTTCTTTTGCCGCCGTTGATAGCCTCTAAACGCATGTTTACCCCACGATGAAATGTACGGTGAGGGTGCCTTAACTGGCCCGGTCCTTCCTGGCGTTCAGCGGGAGTAGCCTGCCACGGAACATTCCGGGCAGACGTCGGGGTCTCCGGGATCGAACATCTTAGGCAGCACCACCTTGACGACGGCGCCGCAAAGGGCATTCTTGTACTCCATGGGGTGCTCGCAGAACTGCGGCTCTGTGTAGATCTCTGTGTGCTGGAAAAGAAAGTCCTTGATGGCGTGGACCTTGCCGATATTCAGTGGAAGTACCGGCTGCGGGACGCCTCGGCCGCCAGGGCGCTCCTTGTCGAACCTGTCCAGGCCCGCGATGAGTTGCTTACTGGACAATGGCGGCCTGCCTCTTGGTGTCGAGGTCATCTAGGAGGGCGTCAAACAGTTGGGAGTGGTCGCCGCTGAGCGCGTGGTTGTACCTGGGCATTGGTAACACAATAGGGGCGTGACCGTCGACGTCCACGGTGAAACTGATGACGTCAGGGCCTCCGTCGCCGTGCTCGCCGAAGTTGTCCACGTCATGCAGCGTGACGGCTTTGATGTTGCTGCGGGGAATCACTCCGACGTCACCATGGCGGGGATGCGGCCTCCGCATGCCGCGTTCGTCCGTGGCCGGCTCAACGTCGATACCGCCTGTGATGATCAGCCGATCTGTGAAGATGGCCGCCTCGAAACGGACAACGTCATTCTGGTCATCCTTCACAACCTTGGCAGAGGCGAGGACTACGGGACGGTTTCCGATGGCACGGGCCAGCAACCGCTCCAGAAAAAAGGCGTAGTGGTCCTCCGAGCCCCACACCTGCCGCGGCCACGATGATTCATTGGACTTGGACAGGTGCTCGTGGATCGCCTTGACTTGGTCAGTTTGCTCCTGCGTCACTACTTCCCCCTTGGGTTGATGCGGTCGGCACACGTTGCACCAGACACTTCCAGCATAGGGACGGGGTACGACAACGGGCGGGGTTTCTAGCGTTCAAGGGTTGCTTGAGGCCCGTAATGTTATGCCAAGGGGGGCGAACGTCCGTTACTACTTCATATCGAACTGTCTCGTAACCCTAGGCATACGAGACATCTCACCGACTGAGCGACCACTGCGATGGCAAAATCCCAATTATTGCGGAGTCCTGCGATTCAGTCCCTGGCTAACGATTCTCGTAACTATGTCTCGCAACCTTCAGGCTAAATCCGTGTACTGATGGTTAGTTGTGAGACACAGGAAAGCAGCCAGTCAAGAAACTGGTCAGCCGAGCAGGTTTCTTGACGAGGCAGCCGGCAGACCGATCAGCCAAGTTGTGGCTCTGCGCGTCTTGAACCTCATCGGCCAGCCTTGCAGGGGCACCGACATTATGGGTCCCATCGCGTCTGACTGGACGAAAGTAGCCTAGTCCGCCGCACTGACGCGTTGTCCTCTCTCGCCGGAACGGGGGCCGCGTGTCTATTCAGGCAGTACCCCTTGTTCCAGTGCCGCTTTCAACTGCGCCACGGCCCCGGCAGGCCCTGCCACAAACCAGTCCAGCCCATTGACGGGCACGACGGCGGTTTCCCCGCCTGCCGCCTCCACGACACCTTTTCCGGGGAGCCAGTCCCAGGACGGACAGCTGTGCTGGAACCACAGGCCCAGCTCGCCCTGCCCCACACGGGCCAAATCGCACGAACCCGAACCCAGCATGCGCAAGGTGGCCGGCAGCACGGCCGCTTGCTGCCACGGCACGGCGGCGCGGGGATCCGCCAACCAGCCGGGGTGGATGTAGGAGCCGGCGGCGAGCTCCCCCAGCTGCTGCCGCGGATCGACGCGGATCGGGTGTCCGTTGCGGGTGGCAGGATGTTCGGATCCTCCCAGCCACAGCTTGTCTTCTTCGGGCTGGTAGATCGCGCCGAGCAGCACCTCAGCGTGAGCGAAGGCATCCGCCGTCGATCTTAAGGCTGCGCTCGAGGCTCCTGTGACAAGGGCCAGGGCCGAACACCAGTAGGTTGAGCCGCTGGTGAAGTTGAACGTCCCGTCAACGGGGTCCACAACCCACACCCGGCCGGAGCTGCCCTCAAAACCGGCGCCCTCCTCACCCAGGATGGAGTCTTCCGGGCGGGCCAGGCGCAGCTGCTCGTAGATAAATTTCTCGGCGGCGAGATCGGCATCGGTGGCGAAGTCGGCGGCGTTGGCCTTGATTTGCCGTCCGGCTTGCAGCACTTCGAGGCCCTCGGCGCGGATGGACAGGGCGAGCGCCCCTGCCGCTCGCAGCAGTTTCGCCGCCAATTCACTGTCACTGGACGCGGGGGTGGTTTCAGTTGCCATGGCACCAGCCTATGTGCGCGATAATGGTTTCATGGCTAAAACTCCCGCCCAACGTGCAGCAAAACACGGTCAGGCTGCCACACCGGCAAGCACCCCAGCAGTCAATACGAGCACCCAACGGTCCCCGCAAAAGGCTGAGGGCAACGCAAATCTGCTCCTGATCGCCGGTTCCGTGGCCACTTTATTCTTGTTTTGGTACTTCCATCTGTTGACGTTGAACCAGATGGCGGACCTGTCCGGCGGACTGGCCATGCCGGATTCCATGGTTTTTGGCTTCGACATGGCCCACATTGAGGGCCTGCGTGCGGCCATGGATTCGGATGCCCTGGGGCAGCTGCAATTTGTCCACAAGACGGCAGGAACCCTGTTTCCGCTGGTGTTTGGCTTGTGTGCCATGACGCTGATTGCCATGAATGTGGCAAAGAAATCGGTGCGGTGGGTGTTGTGGAGCTTCCCGCTGCTGTTCGCGGTGGTCCAGCTCTGGGCCAATGTGGCCATCGACAACATGCTCGGAGCCCAAACCCTTGAACCATCCGCCGTCTCCCTGACGTCTGTGCTTGTCATGGCCAGCTGGTTCCTGCTGGTGCTGTCGCTGGCCGGGATCGGTGCGGCGCTATTTCTTGGCCGCAAACCCAGGGCTTCCGCCGTTCCGGACCAAGGCGCCGGGACTGCCGTTCAGGAGTAATGCACCGGGCGTCACCCTGAATATGCCACCTCGCGAGGTCGCCGCGCTGTGCCCTCGCTGCCCAGCCGACACCTGTTTGGCAGACGGGTGCTTGGTGGACGGCTGTTTTTGCTTGCCTGCCAGTTCCGCTAGGCTGGATGACGCGCCTCTGTAGTCCAATGGATAAGACGGCCCTCTCCTAAAGGGCAAATCCGGGTTCGATCCCCGGCGGGGGCACTTTTTTTGTCTGGCCGTGCGGCTGCCGCACTCCGCGGCCTCCGGACTCCCGGGCTGCGCCAGCCACCACCTGCAGGCGTCCCGTTGCTGCACGCCCTGGAGATAGCGCGTGCGGCAACTCTTCTTGGTTCAGCTGACACCCGACAGCTGGGAATGGCGAGGAACTCGGTGAGCACCCGAACCACCGGACCCGGATTCGTGGCTTCCATCACGGCTTCGGTGCTCTTTGCCGTCATTTTCCTGCTTGCCGGCCGGCTTCCCGGTTGGGGCGCGGAGGAAGTGCTGGGTTGGCGAATCGTGCTGACCCTGGCCTTGTTGGCCGCCGCGTTCCCCTTTCTTTCCTCCGCCCGTGCCGAATGGCGCACACTGGTGGCACGCATCCGACGTCGTCCCTCGCTGATCCTGCTCGGGGCGCTGGCTGCGGTGCTGATTGGTCTCCAGCTGTGGCTGTTCTTGTGGGCGCCGCTGAATGACATGGCGATGGCCGTTTCCTTTGGCTATTTCCTCATGCCGCTGAGCATGGTGCTCGCCGGGCGCGTGTTTTTTGCCGACAGGCTCAGCAACCTGCGCAAGCTGGCTGTGGCTGCTGCGGCTGTAGGCGTGGCCCACGAGGCCTTTTCCTCCGGTGGACTGCAATGGCCCACCCTGCTGGTGGGTTTGGGCTACCCCGTTTACTTTGTGCTGCGCCGCAAGATCGGCTTCGACAACTTGGCCGCATTCTCCGCCGAGCTGTTGTTGTTGCTGCCTGCGGGCGTGTACTTCATCCTTTCCGGCGCGCACGGCCTCGGGGCCGGCGATGCGGGAATTTTCCGCGGCGGGGCCCTCCCTGAAGGGGTCTGGGCCGTTGCCGCAATCGGCGTGCTGGGAGGCGCGTCCATGGCCGCGTACCTGCTGGCCAGCAAATGGCTGTCGCTTTCCCTCTTTGGCCTGCTCAGCTATGTGGAGCCGGTGCTGCTGGTGGGTGTCTCCTGGCTGTTGGGGGAAACATTGGGCTGGGCGTCCCTGTTGACCTACGGCCCCATCCTGCTGGCACTGTTGCTGTTGTCGCTGGACGGCCGTCGCCGGGACACCGTGCTGACGGCTCGGGTGAGGGAGACTGGACCATGAACATTACCAAAACCATTGTCTTGTTTGTTCTTGCCGCGGTCGCCGAGATCGGCGGGGCGTGGCTGGTGTGGCAGGCAGTGCGTGAGGACAAGGCCTGGTGGTGGGCCGGGCTTGGCATTGTTGCCCTTGGCTCGTACGGGTTCATCGCCGCGCTGCAATCCGACGCCAATTTTGGCAGGGTGCTGGCCGCCTACGGAGGAGTCTTCATTGCCGGCTCGCTGCTCTGGGGAATGATTTTCGACAAGTTCACCCCCGACCGATGGGACATCACAGGTGCCGTGATCTGCCTGGTCGGGGTCAGCATCATCATGTTCGTCCCGCGCCCTGCCTGATTCGCGCGGCCAGATTCCGGAGCCGGACGCACTCGCCTGCCATCGGCTACCAGCATTCGCGGAAAGGCTAGGATCGTATACGTGAAAAATGTTCTCAAAGTCTCCGCCGTCTGTGTTTATGATCCGACCGGCCGGCTGCTGACAGTGCGCAAGTCCGGCACCTCGAAGTTCATGCACCCCGGCGGCAAGCCGGAACAGGGCGAAAGCGCCGCCGATGCCGGTGCCCGGGAGCTGGCCGAAGAAGTGGGCCTGCACGTTGCCGCCGCCGAGCTGGAACTCGTTGGTGTGTGGACGTGCACGGCTGCCAATGAGTCCAACACGGACATTGAGGCCACGGTCTTCACGGCTCCGGGCAGCTGGGCGGCCGATTCGGTGCAACCAGCAGCGGAAATCGCCGAACTGCGCTGGATGGCGGTGGACCGTGCCGCCGACTTTGACGATCTGGCCCCGCTTCTCAGTGAATATGTGCTGCCGCTTCTCATCGGCAGTCCGCAGCACCCTTAATTGCGCGTGGGCCGCGGCCGCGAACCCGCGCCCGGCCCGCATGCCCGCGCCCAAGCCGCGAAACCGCTGTTGGGCAACAGCTCGTTCGCGGGGCAGACGCGGGCACGCGGTTGCAGCGCGGTTAGTCGGTGTCGGCCTCGGTGACAGCCGCCACCGCCTGCGAGAATTGGGTGTCGTGGAGTTCGGCGTAGCGGCCACCGCGGACGATCAGCTCATCGTGGGTGCCGCGTTCCACAATGCGACCAGCTTCCAGCACCAGAATTTGGTCGGCGGAGCGGATGGTGGAGAGCCGGTGCGCAATGACCAGGGCCGTCCTGCCCTCAAGCGCCTCGCCAAGGGCAGCTTGGACGGCTGCCTCGTTGGTGGAGTCGAGGGCTGCCGTGGCTTCGTCCAGAATCACCACCGCGGGCTGCACCAGCAGCAACCGGGCAATGGTCAGGCGCTGGCGTTCTCCGCCGGAGAGCCGGTATCCGCGCTCGCCCACCACTGTGTCCAGTCCGTCGGGCAGCGCCTTGGCAAAGTCCTCCAGCCGGGCCCTGTGCAGCACGTCCCAAATTTCGCCGTCGGTTGCCGTGGGCTTGGCCAGGCGCAGGTTGGAGCCGATGCTTTCGTGGAACAGATGCCCGTCCTGGGTGACCATGCCCACCCCCGCCCGCAGCCCGTCGAAGCTGAGGTCGCGCACGTCCACGCCGCCGAGGCAAACGGTGCCGGAGTCGACGTCGTACAGGCGCGAAAGCAGCTGCGCCATGGTCGACTTACCCGCCCCCGAGGACCCCACCAGCGCGATGGTCTGGCCGGGTTCGGCGCGGAAGGAAATCCCGTGCAGCACGTCCTCGCCGCCGCGGGTGTCCAGCACTGCCACGTCCTCCAGCGAGGCCAGCGAGACCTTGTCCGCGGAGGGGTAGCCGAAGCGCACATCGTTGAATTCAATACTCAGCGACCCGGCCGGCAGCGGCACCGTCGTTTCCTTTTCGGCAATGAGCGGCTTCAGGTCAAGAATCTCAAACACCCTGTCAAAGCTCACCAAGGCGCTCATGATGTCCACGCGCGCGTTGGCCAGCGCCGTCAGCGGGGCGTACAGGCGGGTCAGCAGCAGGGCAAGCACGACGACGTCGCCCGGGCTAAGTGAGCCAGCAATGGCCAGCGATCCACCCAGTCCGTAGACGAGCGCCAGCGCCAATGCGGAGACGAGCATCAGAGCCGTGAAGAACACATACTGCAGCACCGCTGCACGCACGCCAACCTCGCGGACACGGTTGGCCCGGGAAGCGAACTCGTGCGACTCGTCGGCGGGGCGGCCGAACAACTTCACCAAGGTGGCGCCGGGAGCGGAGAAACGCTCGGTCATCTGGGTGCTCATGTCCGCGTTCAAATCTGCAGCTTCTCGGCGCAAACCGGCCAGCCGGGCCCCGAAGCGTCGCGCTGGAAGCAAGAAGACCGGCAGCAGCACCAGTGCCAGCACTGTCACAAGCCAGGAGGTGTTGAGCATGACGATCAGCGTCAAAATCAGCTGCACCGAGTTGGAAACGATGCCCGAGAGCGTCCCGCTGAAGGCCTGCTGGGCGCCAATGACGTCGTTGTTGAGGCGGCTGACGAGGGCACCGGTGCGGGTTCGCGTGAAGAAGGCGATGGGCATGCGCTGGACGTGGTCAAAGACGGCGGTGCGCAAATCCAGGATGACGCCCTCCCCCAAGTTGGATGAAATCCAACGGATCACCAGGGACAGGCCGGCATCCAGAACCGCCACGATGGCGATCAGCACGGCTAGCCGCACCACCACATCAATGGCGGTTTTCGCCTCAATTGCATCGATAACCCGCCCGGCCAGCACGGGGGTGGCTACCGCCAGCGCCGCCGAAATCACCGACAGCACAACGAAAATCAGCAGCTTGCGGCTGTACGGTTTAGCGAACAGAACGGTGCGGCGCAACGTGTCCTTGGAAATCCCGCCATTGCTTTTGTCCGAGCGCATGGAACTCCAAAGTGAGCTCCAGGCTGCTCCTTCCATGCTCATGCGTATGGTCCTTCAATCTTTAAGAGGGCAAGCTACAAGCTTAAGCCCCCGGCGAGTGCTGAAAAATTCCCGGCTTCTTACATCCACATCAAACCTGCCACGCACTGCTTCGGAGCATCCGCCGAGCGGTACCATTAGCCAACATCTCGCGCGTGCGTCAAATCACATCCGTAATATTGACGTAACACAATGAAATATTCTCACCCATGTTCGGGTTTTCCAGTGGTAGCGTCCAAATACAGGGCCCGCCGCGAGCCACCCGTTTCGCGGATCCCCAAGATCCACAGCAGTATTTTCACAGCAAAGGAACACATCACCATGAATCGTCGCAGCCTCGGACTCGTTGGCCTCCTCGCAGCAGCATCGCTGGCCCTTGCTGCTTGCGGTGGCGCCTCGGATTCCGCCACATCCTCAGGCGGCGACACCTCCCTGAGCAGCGTCAAGGACGCCGGAACCATCGTGTTCGCCACGGAAGGCACCTACAAGCCGTTCAGTTTCCACGAAGGCGGGGCGGGCGCACTGACAGGCTACGACGTCGACGTCGCGACCGCCGTTGCCGACAAGCTTGGAGTCAAGGCCAAGTTTGCGGAAACCCAATTCGACTCGATCTTTGCCGGGCTTGAAGCCGGTCGCTTTGACGCGGTCGCCAATCAAGTCACGATCAACCCCAAGCGGCAGGAAAAGTACAGCTTCTCCACCCCCTACACGGTCTCCCACGGCGTTATTGTTACGAAGGACGCCAACACCGACATCTCCTCCTTTGCCGATCTCAAAGGCAAAACCACGGCCCAGTCGTTGACAAGCAACTGGTACACGCTCGCCACCAACAGTGGCGCCAAAGTGGAGTCCGTCGAGGGCTGGGCGCAGTCCGTTTCCCTTTTGAAGGAGGGCCGCGTGGACGCGATCGTCAATGACAAGCTCACCTTCCTGGACTACGAGGTCAACACGCCCAACTCCGGGCTGAAAATCGCCGCCACCACGGAGGACTCCTCCGACTCCGCCTTTGCCTTCCGCAAAGGCTCGACAGCCCTGACCGACGCGGTGGATGCATCCCTTGCCGAGCTCAAGGCCGACGGCACATTGACGAAACTGAGCAAAAAGTACTTTGGCCAAGATGTCAGCCAGTAGCCAAGCCGGGCCCAGCGCCTTGCACCTAGCCGCGCAACCAGGCTTGCGCCCGGCCGCGCAAGGGCTAGCTCAACAGGAATCAGGGACGGGGGCCGGCCGTGGACTTTGACTTGTTTTGGAGTTCCCTGGGCCCGCTGCTGTTGGGTGCCGTTCAAGGCACCATCCCGCTGACCTTGGCCTCCTTCGCGCTGGGGCTGGTGATAGCCCTTGTCATCGCAATCATGCGCATCAGCCCCAATAAGCTGGCCAACGCCGTGGGACGGGTGTACATCTCGCTCATCCGTGGCACTCCCCTGCTGGTCCAGCTGTTCGTGATCTTCTACGGCTTGCCGGCCGTGGGGGTGAAGATCGACCCCTGGCCCAGCGCCATCATCGCGTTCTCGCTGAATGTGGGCGGCTATGCCGCGGAAATCATTCGGGCCGCCATCCTCTCGGTGCCCCGCGGCCAGTGGGAAGCCGGGCACATGATTGGCATGTCCCGCAACCAGGCCTTGCTGCGAATCATCCTGCCCCAAGCCGCCCGCGTTTCCGTTCCCCCGCTGTCCAACACGTTCATTTCGCTGGTCAAGGACACTTCCTTGGCCTCGCTGATCCTTGTCACCGAGTTGTTCCGCGTCGCCCAACAGGTGGCGGCATTCAGCCAAGAATTCATGTTGCTCTATCTTGAAGCAGCACTCATTTACTGGGTCATCTGCCTTGTCCTGTCAACGGCACAGACCAGTGTGGAAAAGAGGTTGGACCGCTATGTCGCCCACTGACATGTCCCCCGCCGGCCCTGTGCTTCAGGTGCGCGGCCTGAGCAAGTCCTTCGGCAGCAACCAGGTGCTGCGCGGCATCGACCTGGAGGTCCCCCGCGGCAAGGTGGTGGCGCTCATCGGCCCGTCCGGCTCGGGCAAGACCACCATTTTGCGTTCCCTCAACGGCCTTGAAACGCCCGACGCCGGAACAGTCACTGTGGGCGCCCGCGACGCAGCACCCGCAAGCCAACCAGGCGCCGAAAAACCGTTGATCGTGGACTTTGGCGGTGTTGCACCGTCCAAAAAGGAGTTGGCAAAACAGCTGTCCGCACTACGCGACCGCAGCGCCATGGTGTTCCAGCAGTACAACCTTTTCCCCCACAAGACAGTGCTGGAGAATGTCATCGAAGGTCCCGTCCAGGTGCAAAAACGGCCCCGTGCCGAGGTCGTGGCGGAGGCGGAGTCGTTGTTGACGCGAGTGGGGATGCTGGAGAAGAAGGATGCCCACCCCTTTGAACTCTCGGGCGGGCAGCAGCAACGCGTGGGCATTGTCCGGGCCCTTGCCTTGAGGCCGCAGCTGTTGCTCTTTGACGAACCAACCTCTTCCCTTGACCCCGAGTTGGTGGACGACGTTTTGATTGTCATCAAGGAACTGGCCGAGGAAGGCTGGACCATGGTCATCGTCACCCACGAGCTGGCGTTTGCCCGGCAGACGGCCGACGAGGTGGTTTTCATGGACGGGGGCGTGGTGGTGGAGCGGGGCCCGGCCAGCCAGGTTTTGCGCAACCCGAAGGAAGAGCGCACCCAAGCGTTTGTGCGCCGGCTGCTGCACGAAATCTAGCGGCCTCCGCAGCAGTGACGTATGTTGGTGTGACGTTGCTTCCATGGCTTGCCTTGCCGGGCGGGCCAACCTTGCAGGCAGGAGAATTCCATGACTGATCCCGTTACACAGGACCCCGTAATCTTGGGCCGCGTCCAGCTCAGCACCGCTGCTTGGCAGTTGCTGTGCGAATCGACAAGCACCATCCTTGACCTTCCCGTCGCGGATCCGTTGGGCACCACACCCGAAGGTGGTCCCGGGCAGTCCGCGCCCCTGAGCGGGGACGCCGAGGAGGCTGCTTGGTCGGAACTGAAGGAGCTGGGCATGTCCCAGTCGTCCGGCGAGGTGGCGCTGCAGTGGACGGGCGCCGTCGCACTTCTGCTCACGGCCCCCATTACCGTCACGGCCCGGGCAACGTACAACGACGTCAGCACCACCAGCGTGTTGGGGCTGCGGGCAGGGCGGGGGCTGGCGGTGCACCAACGCCATATGTCCGAACGGCACGGCCCGGACACGCTCATTGTGGGCAGCGAAGACAGCATGGAGGTGACGCTCTTTGACATGGACAACGTGTGGGGTGCCACTGCCCGGCTGCTGCCGCCGCTGGATGTTGTGCAGGCGGACCCCACGGCCAAAGCGGGTGAACCGCTGAATGCGGAGCCTGCTGCGGTGCTGGATGGCGACATGGATCCGGCCGTACTGGCGGCAGCCGTTGCGGAGCTAGTCCGCGAGGAGGACGCCAATGTGACGCTCAGCGTCGTCAGTGCTGCGGAGGGGCGGCCCAGCCGGAATTGGGCGGGGAAATGGAGCGTGAAGGAGAACCACCTGTTCTCGCTGACCACCAGCAGCGGGGATGCGCCCGAAGTGCGCCTGGCTGAAGTGCCGGCAGGAAACATCGCCCATGAACTGGTGCTTGCGGTGGTGGGCGCCCAGAACGAGCTGGACAAGGCTGAAAAGGCATCACCTGATTCCGCCCGCGACAGTTCACCGACGGGCTGATCCCCTTGCCCTCCCCACCGCGCACCGCAACCCCTGGGACGTTGCCATGTTGAAAAAAGCAAGAATGTTTGTTGCCATGGGGCTGCTTGCCGCGCTTTTGGCCGCATGCGGAGCCAGCGATGCGCAAAAGGCCGGGGACTCGTTCGTTGCCGCGGCAACAGCCGCCCTCGACGCTGTACCGGGCGTGGTCGGAAGCACGGTCCAGTACACGGACCCCGGCGGCATGGCTGAGGTTGTCAACGTGCGGGTCGCCGCGGCCCCCTCCGCCGAGCTTGAAAGCGTGCTGGATGATTCATTGCGCTCGGTGGCCTCCACTTCAGGATCGCTGAAGCCTGTGACGCGCGTGGAATTCTACGTCTTTCCCGACGGCGACGAGGCACACGGCATCCGCCCCGACGTACTGGGTTTGAGCCAGACCCCCACAGTGGATGAGATTGGCACCTACGCGGCCAAGGGCTGACAGCCGCGCCGGAATCAGCCCACACGCCCCGGATGCGTGTACACGTTCAACGTCTCGCCACGGCTGAACCCCACCAGCGTCAGCCCCGTGCTGCGCGCCAGTTCAACAGCCAGGGACGACGGCGCACTCACGGCCGCGAGCACGGGCACCCCCGCCATCGCAGCCTTTTGAACGAGTTCAAAGGACGCCCTGCCCGAAACCTGCAAGATGTTTTTGGACAGGGGCAGCTGCCGGTCCCGGAAAGCGGACCCCAAGACCTTGTCCACTGCGTTGTGGCGGCCCACATCCTCGCGCAGGCTCAGTAGTTCCCCGTCCGGGGCAAACAATCCGGCCGCGTGCACGCCGCCTGTCTTGTCAAACAGTTTCTGCTGCTCTCGCAGGGTGTCGGGCAGCCCGGCGAGCACCACGGCATCAATCAGCGGAGCATCTACAGCGGCCGCCATGACAAAATGTGAGGACTTGTGCACGGCGTCGATGGAAGCCGTCCCGCAGATCCCGCAGGCACTGGAGGTGGTCACATGCCGGTGGGCGGCTGGCAGCGGCAGCGCAACATCGGGGCGCAGCTGGGCTTCCACCACGTTGAAGGTCTGCTGGCCGTTTTCGTCCTCCCCGGCGCAAAAGCGCAGTGAAATCAGCTGGTCAGGGGAAAAAATGATGCCTTCCGACAGAAGAAATCCGGCCACCAGGTCGAAGTCGTCGCCGGGAGTCCGCATGGTGACGCTGAAGGATTCATGGCCCAGGCGGATTTCCAGCGGCTCTTCCGCTGCCACGGCTTCTTCGCGCAACACGCGCCTGCCACCGGCCAGATCTATTCTGGTGGCCTTGACCCGATGGATCAGTCGTCCCATTGTCATCCTTAATAAGAAAGTCGTCTAAGGTCTACAGTAGATGCTCCACGCTGAAGGGAACCCATCATGGTTGGCAAAGCGCCCCGCGAAAACATTGACGAAACGCAGCTCTCCGTGGGCCGCGTACAAAAAACAGCGGTCGGCATTCCCGGCATCATGCATTCCATGGAGGTGGCCCTGAAGCAAATGGGCCCCGTCCGTTCGGCCCGTACACTGCTGCGGATGAACCAAAAGGACGGCTTTGACTGCCCTGGTTGCGCCTGGCCCGAAGCCGACAAGCGGCACGCGGCGGAATTTTGCGAAAACGGGGCCAAAGCGGTCGCCGAAGAAGCCACCAAGAGGCGCGTGCCGCCGTCGTTCTTTGCCGAACACAGCATCGCCGAGCTGCACGAGTGGGACGACTACCGTCTGGGCCAGCAGGGCAGACTGACAGACCCGATGTACCTGGCCGAGGGCAGCGAGCACTACGTGCCGGTCTCGTGGGAGCGCGCGCTGGGCCTGCTGGCCGACGAGCTCAAGGCGCTGGGCAATCCCGACGAGGCCATTTTTTACACTTCGGGGCGCACCTCCAACGAGGCGGCGTTCCTGTACCAGCTCCTGGTGCGCGGGCTGGGCACGAACAACCTGCCGGACTGCTCGAACATGTGCCATGAATCCAGTGGTTCGGCGCTGACGGAGACCATTGGCATCGGCAAGGGATCGGTGTCGCTGGAGGACATGTACAAGGCCGAGCTGATCATCATCGCCGGCCAGAACCCCGGCACGAACCACCCGCGCATGCTCTCCGCACTGGAAAAGGCGAAGAAGAACGGCGCCGTGATCGTGGCCGTGAACCCGCTGCCGGAGGCCGGGCTGATGCGTTTTGAGAATCCGCAGACGGTCAAGGGGCTGGTGGGTGGCGGCACCGCGCTGGCCGACGACTTCCTGCAGATCAAGCTCGGCGGCGATCAGGCACTCTTCCAGGGCTTGGGCAAATTCCTGCTTGAGGAACAGCGCCGCACCGGTTCCCTGCAGGCCGGGAGGGTCTTTGACACGGCCTTCATCGAGGCGCACACCACGGGCCTGGGCGCGTACCTGGACCAGCTGGAGGCCGTCACATGGGCGGAAATCGTCACGGCGACGGGGCTCAGCGAGGCGCAGATCCGCGCCACGGGCCAGCGGCTGCTCGCGTCCAAGGCCACCGTGGTCTGCTGGGCGATGGGCCTGACCCAGCACAAGCACTCGGTGGCCATGCTGCGCGACGTGGTCAACGTGCTGCTGCTCCAGGGCAACATTGGCAAGCCCGGCGCCGGCGTGTGCCCCGTCCGCGGCCACTCCAACGTCCAGGGTGACCGCACCATGGGCATCTTCGAGCGCATGCCGGCCGACTTCCACGACGCCCTGGACCGCGAGTTTTCCTTCGCCTCCCCGCGCCCCGACGGCTTTGACACGGTCGCGGCCATCGAGGCCATGCGTGACGGCAAGGCCTCGGTGTTCGTGGGCATGGGCGGAAACTTTGTGCGCGCCACCCCGGATTCCGATGTTACCGAGGCGGCCCTGCAAAAGCTGTCGCTGACAGTGCAGATCTCCACGAAGTTGAACAAATCCCACCTTGTCACCGGCCGCCAGGCGCTGATCCTTCCCACGCTGGGCCGCACCGAGCGCGACACCCAGGCGGGCGGGGACCAGCGCGTCACCGTCGAGGACTCCATGAGCGCCGTGCACGCTTCGCGCGGGAGGCTGGCACCGGCGTCGGACAATCTGCTCTCCGAAGTGGCCATTGTGTGCCAGCTGGCCAAGCTGCTTTTCGAAACGGACGACGGCGGCACACGTCCGGGTGCGCCCCTTGCCGACTGGTCCGCCATGGTCGCTGACTACAGCCTGATTCGGTCGCACATTGCCAACGTGGTGCCCGGCTTTGCGGACTTTGAAGCCAAGATCGACAAGCCCGGCGGCTTCATCCTGCCGCACGGCCCGCGCGACTCGCGTACTTTCACCACCGAATCCGGGCTGGCGCACTTCACGGCCAACGAGCTGGAATATCCGCGCGTGCCCGAGGGCCGGCTGCTGTTGCAAACCCTGCGCTCGCACGACCAGTACAACACCACCATCTACGGCAAGGACGACCGCTACCGCGGCATCAAGAACGGCCGCCGCGTGATCTTCGTCAACCAGCAGGACCTTGATTCCTTAGGGCTTGCCGACGGAACCATGGTGGATGTGGTCTCCGAGTGGAAGGACAGGGTGGACCGGCGGGCGCCCGGTTTCCGCGTGGTGGCCTACTCCACTCCGGTGGGTTGCGCGGCTGCGTACTACCCGGAAACGAATGTGCTGGTTCCGCTGGACTCCAAGGCGGATGTCAGCGGCACGCCCACCTCAAAATCGGTAGTAGTCCGGCTGGAACCCATCGCCTGACCAGTAAATACCCGGACAGCGCACTCCCACCGATTCATACTGCAGCTCCTGCGAGTCCGCCCAGCTAGTGCCCGTTCATACTGCAGCTCCTGCGAGTGTTGAGCCTCGACACCCGCAGGAGCTGCAGAACGAACCAGAGCCAGGGCACTGCACCCCCTTCCTACCCGCAGGAGCTGCAGTATCAAGCGGACCGGGGTGGACGCGGATGATGTGTACCCGCTTCAAAATCGGTCGTCGTCCGGTTGGAACCCATCGGCTGACCCTGCCTGCCGGCGTTGGATCAGCTGGCGGTGAGCCAGCTGGCGGGGTGCTGGAGAGCAGTAAGCGCCCGCTGACCAGTAAATACCCGGACAGCGCACTCCCACCGATTCGTACTGCAGCTCCTGCGGGTGACACCGCTTCCCACCGATTCGTACTGCAGCTCCTGCGGGTGACACCGCTTCCCACCGATTCGTACTGCAGCTCCTGCGGGTGACACCGCTTCCCACCGATTCGTACTGCAGCTCCTGCGGGTGACACCGCTTTCCACCCGCAGGAGCTGCAGTATCAAGCGGGCTGAAGCGGAGGCGGGCGATGCGCGCCCATCGGAGCCGCGCAGGCGGTGCCTACTTCCAGGGCAGGGTCATTGCGGTGAGGGTCTCCCCCATCTTGGCGCCGTGGGGTGGAACGGACATGATGCCGTCGGCTGCGGCCAACCCGCGCATCATGGCCGAGTCGGTGTTGGCGCACGGCGAAGCCAAGCCATACACGAGTCGGTAGGGCATCAGCCGGGTGGGACCTTGATACTCCTTGATCGGGGCGCCGCAAGCGACCTCGCTGGTGACGGGTTCCGGCAGGCTGCCGAGTTTGGCCAACAACGGGGCTCCCAAGGTCAGCAGCCCCACCATGGCGGCCAGCGGATTTCCGGGCAGGCCCACGATGAAGCGTCCGTCCGGCAGTTCTGCCAGCAGTGTGGGATGGCCCGGGCGCATGGAAATGTGCGGGACGTGAAAGATTCCACCCATTGCCGTGATGGCTTCGCGCAGGAAGTCTACGGCGGAATGGCCGGTGGCACCGGTGGTGATGACGACGTCGGCGGGGTCGTCTTCGCTGTCGACGAGGGCATCGAGCATGGATGCCAAATTGTCGGCAGCCCGCTGCTGGCCGACCACGGAGCCGCCCAGCATGGCGACGACCGCACCGAGTTGGGGTGAGAAGGCGTCGCGGACAAATCCCGGGTCCGGGATGCCGGCGGGCACCACTTCATCGCCAGTCAGCACGATCTTCACGGCCGCCCTGCCCAGCACCGGCAATTCGTCCATACCGCCCAGGGCCGCCAGGGAAATGTGGGCGGGGTTGAGGGTGGTGCCGGCCTTGATGAGCAGTTCCCCGGCCTCCGCCTCCTGGCCTGCGGGGCGGATGTGCTGGCCGTTTTTCGGCTCCCCGGGCCGGGCGGCGTCGCCGCGCACCAGAACCGGCAGGCCGTCGTCGTCCGTGGACAGCTCACCCGACTCGCTGCGCAGGACGGACTTGGCCCCGCGCGGGATGAGACCGCCGGTGACGATGGGAACGGCCTGGCCAGCAGAAAGCCGGGCGCCCTTGTCAGCCAGTATCCACGGCGGACTGCCCGCAACAGCCCAGCCGTCCATAGCCGAGGACGCGTAATGCGGCATGGCGTGGCGGGAGAACACGTCGTCCGCCAGAATCCGTCCCAAGGCAGCGGCCAGCGGCACCGTGTGGGCCGGAAGCGGCTCGGCAGTGTTCCAGACCAGCGCGCGGGCTTCCTCCCAGGTGTGCGGCAAAACACGAATCGGTTCCGCCACCGGCGCTGCCGACGCTGCTGCCCTGGCTTCTGCATCGGGACCGGTACCAGCATCGGCGCCTGTGGTGTCGGTGTGCTCCCCCACGGAAACGCTAATTCCCGGAGGGTGCTTCAACGGCGCTGCCGTCAGCCGCGGCCGGAGACTCGGCAGGGGCTTCAGCAGGGGCTTCGGCGGCGGCCAGCTGCTTGGCCATGCCGATTGCGGCCTTCATGGCCACGGACTCGTCGGCCTGGCCCGATCCGGCGGCGAGGCCGGCAGCCAGCCCGGCCACAAAAGTTGTCAGTGGCGCGGCGGGGCGCACGATCGAATGCGCAGCCACTCCCGCCAAGTTCAATACCGCGTGGACGTCCACATCGATGTCGGCAATTTCAAAGGCCTCCAACAGCTTGTTCGTCCATTCCTGCAAAAGCTCGTCGTGATTCTCCACTTACTGCCCTTCCGCCTCGGCAGGCGACGCGCCGATACCCTGCGCGCGCGCGTCCTGCCAAGTGTCGATGTCCGCCGTCAGCCCCGCAGGGACGACGCATTCCTTGATGTTCACACTAGCAAGCAAGGAGAAAACCGAGGCGTTCTGCAGCTTGTCCGCCTGCCGCGCCGCGTCCACGGATGCCTGCAACGCCGCCAGCGGATACATCCCGGCCAATGGCTGTTTCCGCCCATCGTCCACGGCCATGATGCCGCTTCCCGCCCCGCATCCAACCACCTCCGCGGCGAGCAGCGCGGCCACTTCCCCGGCGCGTGGCATATCACAGGCCAAAACCAGTACGTGTTCGCTGGCTGCATCCGATCCTGGCAAAACGGACTGCGCCCACTGATCGGACTGTGCTGCCAACGCCGCCAAGCCTGCTGCAATGCCTGCCGCGGGGCCCGAGAACGGCGGGTCTTCCTGCACGAACACCACGTCGCGGCCACTTTCGGCATCGGCAAGCCATTCCCGTGTCTTTTCCTCGGGACCCACGACGGCGATCCTTGCCCGGGTGCCTGCTCCCCCACCCGAGGTGGTTGGCTGGGCTGCCAGCTGGTCTGTTGTCTGGGCGATTGCCTGTGCCGCTCCGTCCACAGTGTGTGCCAGCAACGTTTTTCCCTCAAATATCAGCCCGGCCTTGGGCACACCGCCAAGCCGGCGAGACAGCCCCCCGGCCAGAATTACAGCAACCACGACAAACCCTTAGAAGTGAACATGATGCCATGTTATCTGCCCCCTAAACGGCACCGCCCGCACCCACCCAAAAAAATAGAGTGCATTCACTGCATATTTGCAGAAACTGCATTTATGCTGGTGTGGTGCCGTTAAGTGATGAATGGCACATGCCGCATACCGCTGGAGCCATGATGAGCATTCAACATCTTGGCGCAACGACGTCCACCGACTCGCTGCGCAACCGAAAACGTGCCGCCACGCGGCTGGCAATCCGACGTGCCGCCATTGAGCTCGGCCTTGAGCACGGCTACGAACACGTCACCGTGGACATGATCTGCGCAGTCTGCAAAGTGTCCCCCCGCACCTTCTTCAACTACTTCGGTAGCAAGGAAGGCGTCTACGCCAGCCCCAGCAGGGCCATGCCCAGTGAGCAACAGCGGCGATCCTTTGTGGAATGCAGCAACTCGGGCGTGTTTGACGACCTGTTCAGCATGGTTGCCGACTCCCTTGTCGAGGTGGATTCCAACCTCGAACTGTTCCAAGCAAGGCACCAGCTCATCCACCAGACCCCTGAACTGCTCCTCAAGGAAAAGTCGCGCATCACCGAGGTCGAGGAAATTTATGTCGGCTATGTCCTGGAACGGTACCGCTTCCAAGGCCGCAGCGAGACTGAAACCCCCGACCTGAGCGATGAAGCACACCTTGTGGTGGCCCTTGTCTCGGGCGCCATGCGCTTTGCCCTGCAAAAGTGGGTGGCAGGCAACTTCCACGACACGCCCGAAGACCTTGTCCGGAGTGCCTCCGCCCTGGTTCACCGCATCGCCAGCAACGAACACTGGCCCTAAAACCGCCGCCACCAGTCGTTGCCTGCTCCACCCGAAGCGGAGCAACGCCACCGGCCCCAGCCGGCGACAGCACGCCGTCGTGCTTCCCCAACCCATCCAGTCTCAGCCGCCTGCACGTCATCCGGCCGCTAGGAACCTCCCATGACTTCAGCTACAAAAACGGTGCACCCGCCGGTCACGAGCGATCGCCGCAGCATCCTGCTCGTCTTTGCCGGACTCATTCTGACCATGCTGCTTGCCTCCCTTGATCAAACCATCTTCAGCACGGCCCTTCCCACCATTGTTGGCGAGCTCAACGGCGTGGACGAGATGCTCTGGGTCATCACCATTTACATCCTTGCCTCCACCATCATGCTGCCGATCTATGGAAAGCTCGGCGACCTGATCGGACGCAAGGGCCTGTTCATCGGGGCGATTTCGGTGTTCATCTTTGGTTCCATTATTGGCGGATTTGCGCAGGACATGACGTGGCTGATCATTGGCCGCGGCGTTCAGGGCCTCGGCGGTGGCGGTTTGATGCTGCTCTCGCAGGCCATCATTGCCGATGTGGTTCCCGCCCGTGAGCGTGGCCGATACATGGGCATCATGGGGGGAGTTTTTGCGCTTTCGGCCGTGGCCGGACCACTGCTGGGCGGCTGGTTCACCGACGGGATCGGCTGGCGTTGGGGCCTGTGGATGAACATTCCGTTGGGCATTCTGGCCATCATTTCGGCCGTCTTCTTCCTCCGGCTGCCCAAGCACCCGCGCAATAGGGCGCGCGTCGACGTTGCGGGCATGGCGCTGCTGGGCATCACCTCGACGCTGCTGGTGCTGGTGAGCACGTGGGGCGGGACTAAATACGATTGGAATTCACCGCAGATCATCGCGATGGGCGCGGGCACCCTCATTGCAGCGTGCTTGTTTGTCTTCATTGAACACAAGGCGGACCAGCCCATCATGTCCCTGCACTTGTTCAAGGACCGCAACTTCAATCTCACCACGTCGGCGGGGCTGATCACGGGCATCGCCATGTTTGGCACGCTTGCGTACCTGCCGACCTACCTGCAAATGGTCACCGGCGCCAATGCCACACAGGCCGGATTCCTGATGATCCCGATGATGGCCGGGCTGCTGTTGACGTCCATCGGTTCCGGACAATTGGTGACCAAGACCGGCCGCTACAAGTGGCTCCCCATCACCGGCATGTTCATTGTGGCCGGTGCGCTGGTGTTGCTCTCCAGCATGACGGCCACCATGCCCGTGTGGATCATCTGCGTGTACCTGGCCATCATGGGCATCGGTTTGGGCATGAGCATCCAGATCCTCGTCTTGATTGTGCAAAACCAGTTCCCGAATTCGCAGGTCGGGATGGCCACGGCATCCAACAATTACTTCCGCCAGATCGGTGCGTCGCTGGGCTCGGCCGTCGTCGGCAGCTTGTTTGCCCACCGGTTGGTCCAAATCCTGACCGAACGTCTCGCCGAAAGCGGAGCCGCTGCGGGCAGTGGAGGACCGGGCGCCGGCAGCCTGAACTCGCTGACACCCCAAATTGTGCGTCAGCTGCCTGATCAGCTGCGCTCGGTTGTGATCGGCTCCTACAACGACGCCCTGACACCCATATTTGTCTACATGGTGCCGCTGCTGCTATTGGCCGGGGTCTTGCTGCTGTTCCTCAAGGAGATTCCGCTGGCCACCAGCATCGACCGCGAGCCGATTTTGGAGGAGGGCCCCGAGCCGAAAGATGTTGGCACCGAGCGTGATGGGGCAGAGGCAGATTACGCCGCGGGTGCGCAGGCTCGGGGCAGGCATGCAGCGGTAGCCCAGCCGGAAACCGGCAATGCCGGGGGCTGAACCCGATCGATTCCAGCCCGTTCGACTCGTATTGTTCCTACGTGCATGTCTCGTATAGCCTGGGCGAGCTCATACCGGATTGGCTGGGCGAGCTCATCTGTTTGGCAGCTGATGCGGGTGTTGTCCGGGCGAGCTCATCTGTTTGGCAGCTGATGCGGGTATTTTCGCCGAACACCCGCATCACCTGCCAAACGAAAGCTGCCGTGGAGGCAAGCAGCCGGGCAGCAGGCCCCACCCGCGCGCAGACGCACGACGGCTGATCGCGTGCGGAGGGCGGCCGATGGCAGATGGCCGATGCCGCGCTGCGACTGCTCGGCCTCAGCCCGCTCGACTCGTATTGCCCGGGCGAGCTCATCTGTTTGGCAGCTGATGCGGGTGTTCTCGCCTAACACCCGCATCAGCTGCCAAACGAAAGCTGCCGTGAAGGCAAGCAGCCGGGCAGCAGGCCCCACCCGGGCGCAGACGCACGACGGCGGACGGCCGATGGCAGGCGGTCGATGGCCGATAGCGGGCTGTGCTTGCGAAGCTGGCTGACTGCCGTCGAGCTTTGGGTCTCGCTCACCGGGCTCAGGCCCGTTAAATAAATGAACCCCGTCCGAAGACGGGGTTCATTGGGGTAAAACGTTCTTAGTGGCCCATCGCGATGAAGACGGGGCCCGAGCCGACGTTGACGGAGAAGACAGTGGTCGTGAAACCTGTCCATCCACCGTGTACGGCTTGGCCGTTACCAATGTAGACAGCGATGTGGGCAGCGCCCGCTCCACCGTCTGCGTAGTAAACGAGGTCGCCCGGCTGAGCTTCAGCGGCAGAAACCGTGCGGCCAAGGCTCAGGTAGCTTGCGGGCCAACCGGGGTGGCTGATTCCGACGGCAGAGAGTGCGTTTCGGGCAAGGGCCGTGCAATCCTGGGAAACGCCGACCTGCGCCAGTGCAGCGCTGGCGATGGTGGCGCCGATACCGCTCTTGGTGGCGGGTTTGGCCGCCGGTGCAGGCGCTGAAGTGGTTACCGTCGGCGCTGCTGCGGGAGCAGCAACCGGGGCGGCCGGAGCAGCAACCGCGGCTGCCGGAGCAGCTTCGGGAGCGGGGGCTTCTGCCACTGCTGTGGGAACTTCTTCAACAACTTCGCTGCTCTGGGCCTCTACAACTGCCGGCTCTTCGACAACAGGAGCAACGGGAGCGGGGGTGCTAACAATTTTAGGTTCGGGGAAGGCGATCTTCACCGTGGATGCTGCCGTGAGCGAGGAAGCAAGTTCCGTGTTCAGGTTCAGCGTAGTGGCACCGTCTGAAGCGCGCTCCACAGTGGGAGTGGATGCGTTTGCAGCAATGCCGGAAGTCAATACAAGACCGGTTGCAGCCACGATAACGGCGGCCTGACGACCCACTCCGCCGGCATTGAAGCTGACGGCTTTCGTGAGGGTCGAGATTGAAGTGGTCTTGGTATCCTCGGCGCGGTGGCGCCCAAGGGCAGTATTTGAAGCCAAAAAGGTTTCCTCTCCCAATGCCTGCGAGGTAAGCTGTCGGATTCGGATGGGAGTCACCCGGCCGCTCCACGTCATGGCACATAAATAGATCGTTTGATCTTTTGTGTGTGTAACGTGTCGCGGCTTCACCCCAAGGACTTCGACGTGATGCGAAGTCCGATTCTTGGTTCCCCCGCCTCTGCCAGACGAATTGATGCGAACGGACCATGAGCAGTGGCAGAGCTAGGCAATCCACTCAAGGGCGTCACCTTTATTGGAAGTAGACGCGGTTACGACGGTACAACAGATTTTTTCCAATGTCACGTTCAGGTCACGGTCGTGTGACTAAGTCGTAACTAAATATGGCCTGTGGAGGGATTAAAGCCAGTCGATGGGATCGACGGTTTCGTCGTCCACAATCACTTCGAAGTGCAGGTGGCAGCCGGTGGAGGCTCCAGTTGTGCCGCTGAGGCCAACCTGCGTGCCGCGATCGACCTTCTGGCCCACCTTGACGCTGATCTCACTCATGTGGTTGTACGACGTTGAGAGGCCGTTGCCGTGATCCACGACCACTCGGTTGCCTCCGCCGTAGCTGTGCCAGCCTGCGAAGCTCACAGTGCCGCCGGCGGCTGAGAACACCAGGTTGCCGCACGCAATGGCAAAGTCCTGCCCCGTGTGCTGCTCGCCCATCTGTCCCGTGATCGGATTGATTCGTCCACCGAACGGCGAGCTTGTCACCATCTCCTTCAGGGGCGCGGAGAGGGTTCCCTTGGCCGCCTGGGGGGCGACATTGGCCGCGTTGACCTTCAAGGCTTCCTTGAGGTGGCCGTCAGGGTTCAGTTCACTGGCGATCTCCGGGGCAGCAAAGGCAATGGGTATCTCGGCGCCCGCGGAGACAACAGTTTCCACTGAAGCAGCGGCGATAGGCTCAATCTGGACGGTCTCGAGGCTCTGGGCCGAAGGCAGGGTAACTGCCAGGACCAAGCCCGTTGCGGCCATGGCCACACCCACTTTTTGGCCTGCACCGCTGGCTGCACCAGTACGCAGCAACTGAGCCACTGAAATGCTGGACGCTGATTTTGCACGTTCTGCAGCCAGGGCTTCACGACGACTTCCGGGGTTTGCCGAAAGCTCGTGAGTTGCCGGCGACGACGCACGACGGCGTCCCCGCAGTTTAACATCTGACACAAATAACCTCTCTGTAAAGCACCTGCGAAGTTAGCTGTCGGATTCGGATCTGAGAGTGTTTCTGTTCTCCGGTCCACGCTCTTGGCACAGGGGCATCCATGGCGCAGCCGAATGGAATGCGTCAGAAAGTGCTGTGCTTTTCAAGCGAGGACTTCACCCCAAGGCAGACTGGATTGTCTGCCGAATGTGGTTCCTCCGCCCTTGCCTCAGTGATGAATGACCAGTCTGCGAAGGCAAGGTTCGGTGTCGCAGGATGGTAACGCTTTGATTACGGCGTCAGATTGTTACTATACGGTACATGCGGTAAACGTGATAACTCCGTGATCTGGCTTGTCAATAACCGCTCATCAAGCATAGTGCGGATCCTGCGGGTTTCCGGGATCTTTGCGTGTGATCTAACTCATGGAAACAAAAATGTGGGAGGCAACCTCGGGGGGCAGTTCCAAGGCCCCTTCAATGCCGGGCACGCGAACGGAAATGTACTCCCCCACCCGTTCCAGGGAGATCCTGGCACCGGGGCGCAATCCGCCCTCATCGAGCTGCGCCAACAGCTCCGGCTCCACCTGGATGCGCTCTGAAAGGCGATGGATGACCACTTCCTGCCCGGCCGAGTAAGTTCCCATGGCATTGACAAGCGTCTGCAGCCCAGCGGCAAAAACGGGGGCAACTTCGCCTCCCAGCTCTTCAAGTCCGGGAATCGGGTTGCCGTACGGTGATTCCTCCGGCTTGCCCAACAGGTCAAAGAGGCGCTGCTCAACGCGTTCGCTCATCACATGCTCCCAACGGCAGGCTTCCTCATGCACATAGGCCCAGTCCAAGCCGATCACGTCAGCGAGGAGCCGCTCTGCGAGGCGGTGCTTGCGCATGACGCGCGTCGCCTTGCTGCGGCCTTCCGGCGTCAGTTCAAGGTGCCTGTCGCCGGAAACGATGACGAGCCCGTCACGTTCCATGCGCCCAATGGTTTGGGAGACGGTGGGGCCAGAGTGGTGCAACCGCTCCGCGATGCGGGCACGCAGGGCCACAATGTTCTCTTCCTCCAACTCCAGGATGGTCCGCAAGTACATTTCGGTCGTGTCAATCAGATCAGCCATGTCAGCAACCTCCGGTAATTGGGCAAGATTCTAGAGCAACTCTCTTGGTGCCTACGTTATCCTGATCGCCACGATCCGAGGAAACAACTCCACTCTGCGGAACTCTTGGCAGGTCATGAAAATTCCTCCGGCTGGCACATTTTTCTCTTGAGGCCGCATCTGCGGCAGAATTGAAACCAGCCCTTGGCACCAAACACCTTCCATCGCTTAATTTTTGGAGCAACTCGTGAGCGAATCCACGCCCCTCACCATCCCCGCCAACTTGCGCCCGGCCGACGGCCGTTTCGGCGCAGGTCCCTCCAAAGTTCGATCCGAGCAGATCACGGCGCTCTCCGAAGCCGGATCCACACTCCTAGGGACCTCGCACCGCCAGGCTCCCGTGAAGAACCTTGTGGGCGACGTTCGCAGCGGCCTCAAGAACTTCTTTGGCGCCCCGGACGACTACGAAGTTATCCTGGGTGTTGGCGGATCCACCGCGTTCTGGGACGTTGCTTCGTTTGGCCTGGTGGAGAACAAGGCCCAGCATCTTTCCTTTGGCGAGTTCGGCTCCAAGTTTGCCTCCGCCACCAACAACGCCCCGTTCCTTGACGCCTCCTCCATCCTCAAGGCCGAGCCGGGCACCCGCCCCGTCGCAGTGGCCGAGGCCGGAGTGGACGCCTACGCCTGGCCGCAGAATGAAACTTCAACGGGGGTTGCCGCCCCGGTGCAGCGCGTTGCAGGTGCAGACGACGGCGCCCTGGTGCTGATCGACGCGACCTCCGCAGCCGGCGGCCTGGCCGTGGATGTGCGTGAGAGCGACGTTTACTACTTCGCGCCGCAGAAGAACTTCGCGTCCGACGGCGGACTGTGGCTTGGCCTGTTCTCTCCAGCAGCGCTGGAGCGGGCAGCGCGCATTGGCGCCTCCAACCGCTGGGTTCCGGACTTCCTGAACCTCAACACCGCCATCGACAACTCCTTGAAGAACCAGACGTACAACACCCCTGCGCTTTCCACTCTTGTCACGCTCAACAACCAGGTCCAGTGGCTCAACGCCAGCGGCGGACTCGAGTTTGCCTCGGCCCGCACGGCCGACTCCGCCGGTCGCCTGTACTCGTGGGCTGAAGCCTCCAACGTGGCCAGCCCGTTCGTCGTCGACCCGGCAGACCGCTCCAACGTCATTGTCACGATCGACTTTGACGAGTCGGTGGACGCTGCCGCCGTCGCCAAGGTGCTGCGCGCCAACGGCATCGTGGACACGGAACCGTACCGCAAGCTGGGCCGCAACCAGCTCCGCATCGCCACCTTCGTGGCCATCGAGCCCGACGACATCACGGCGCTGACCAAGTGCATCGACTACGTGATCGAAAACCTCTAAAAGATTCTGCCAGTAAACGAGTGGGCCCCGCCCGTTTCCGGCGGGGCCCACTCGGTTATGTCCAGAAATAACATGCAGACCCTCGGTAAAAACCAGTCAGCGGCGGTCCTTGTCCCGATCGAGTGCAACTGGATTTAGTTGGAGTCCTCGGCCGTCGCAGCGTCGGCCGGTGCGGTTTCGTCCGGTGCAGGCTCTTCACCAGTCCCTGCAGCGGACCCGGCGGCAGCCGCCTGTTGCGCGTCGGCTTCCCGGTCCTCTGGCAGCACGCGCTCTGACCACGGCACCCAAGCCGGGGCCAGGACGGAGTCGTTGGTGGGGAGCAGGCCCACTTCATTGACAGTGGAACCCTTGCCGCGGGCCACCCTTGACAACGAGGCAAACCATACCCAGCCCTGGTATCCGGGCTTTTTCGACTCAAACAAGTGCGTCACGCACCTGATGCCTTCGCTGCGGGCGCCGAGATGGGCCCCGATGTCGTCCGGGCCGGCGATCTCCTGCACAGCAGTACGGGCAGTGGCCGCATCGGCAGCGAGGATGGCATCGGGCTTTCCCAACCGCCAGACGGGAACTCCGGGGCGCGATGCTTCGATGGGGGCGGAGGAGGCGGCGGATTCGCCGGAAAGTTCGGTCATGATGGGCACCGTTACGCGTCGAAGTTGTCGGCAACCTTGCGCAGCGCAGCGGCAATCTTGCTCGCGTCGCCGTCAGGATACTTGCCGTTGGTCAGGGGTCCCACGGAGCTTTCAAGCAAGGAGACCAGGTCCTGCACAATAGGGGCCAGGTCACGTGCGGGCATCCGCTTGGCCTTGGCCACGGACGCGCTGCGATCAAGGATCTTCGCGGCCATGGCCTGGGCACCCTTGCGCCCGTCGGCGACACCGAACTCCATGCGCATTCCGGGCTTGATCTCAACAGCATCCGCAGGCAGGGCATTGGCGCGCAGGAAAACTTCACGGCCGTCGTCGGCAGCAATGATGCCGAAGCCCTTTTCGTTGTCGTACCACTTCACTTTGCCGATTGGCACTTGCTTTACCCCTTAAAGGTCTTGTTCTGGCGAGCCGTGTCCTGTGCCTGCGCTAAACGTGCTCGCCGTTGACGAGGCCGTGATTTGTTCGGCCGGTGCCTTCAGCCACGGTTTGTGCAGCCCTACTCGCTTATAGGTTACCGTGTTGGCGAAACTTCCGCGGCTTTGTGCCGAACCTGTCCGCTGTTAGCGTTGTGTTCATGAGCCAGCATTTTTCTGCCCCGCAAACCGTGCACCGCGGATGGCAGATTTTCAACTACACGGCCATGGCCTTGGCGTTTGCAGCACTTATTTGCCTGATCGTGGTGTTGGGCGGCAAATGGGCAGGCGGTACGCCGTGGCCCGGGTTCAATTGGATCGCCATGCTCGCCATGCCCGCAGCATTTTTCATGATGGGCGCCAGCGTCCTGCGCTCAGTGGCCATCCGGCGCCGGCTCTGACTTTCCCTCCCCCACCCATGGCCGCTTTGGCCGCTTTGGCTACGGAATTGTCGGGCCGTTCCGACGCGGAGCTGCTGCGCCTGTTGCAGCTGCGCCCTGATGCCATGACCCCGCCGGTGCCCGACTTCGCCGCCTTGGCCGCGCGACTGTCCATGAGAACCAGCATCAACCTCGCCCTGGACCGGCTCAACGTCCTGCAGTTGCAGACGCTGGCCGGGTTTGTTGTCGGGGCCCACTCCCCCAGCCACCGCCGTTTCCTGCCCGCGCTGCATGATCTTGCCCTTGTCGTGCAGGTTTCCCCGGCCCACAGGCCATTGGGGCACGACGCCGGTGCTCACCATTTCCTCCCCCTCGCCGCCGTGGCACCAGTCTTGGGCGGCGGCTTCGCTGCGGAAGTGCCGCCGCTCCTCCCGCCGCCCGAGCCCCTCACGGTGCGCTTGCGGATCAGGGACAACGCCTCGGCGGCTGCCATCGACATGCTCCTGCGCGGCATGGCCACATTGCTCGACTGTGCCTCTGCGGCCGGTATTGACTCCTTGCGCGGCGGTGCCGTGGGCGTCCGCGGCCTGCGAACGCTGGCCAAATCCACTCAGCTCGATGAAGCACGATTGTGCTTCTACTTGGAGCTTGCCGCCATCGCCGGACTGATCGCCCTGGATGGCGTCGCCCTGCGGTGGCGGGTTGCGGCAGCCGAGTGGAGCGCGTTGGACCGTCCCGGTCAGTGGATCGTGCTCGTGCAGGCTTGGTTGAACAGCAGCCGGCCGTCGGCGGCCGGCTTCGCGCCGGGCAACGGCCGGCAGTCGCCCCAAACCGTCAGGCCACTGGCTGCCGGACCGCTGGCCGCCAGGCCGCTGGCACCGGCCACGCCGCACCGGCACGCTGCAACCTGGCGACGCAACGTGGTTTTGGCCCTGGCACAGCTGAGCGATCCACCCGCCGCCGCGATCCCCGCCGGCTGCATGCCCACCGCCTCAGCTTCGACCGCGACAGCTTCCACCACCACAGCGCTAGCTGCGACAGCAACAACTGCCACAGCTCCGGCCGCGACAGCGCCGACTTCCGCATCGCTGCTCTCTTTTCTGGCCTGGCGGCATCCGCGCCAAAGCGAACACATGGCCACGCAGTTGCCGGGCGTCTTGGCCGAGCTGGAACTATTGGGCATCACCGGCGCCGGCGCCTTGTCCGGATCAGGGTGCGCCGTGGCGAATGCCGACTGGGACGGTGCCGCCGACTGCGTGGGCGGGCTGCTGCCCGCTCCGATCCAGCATTTCCTCATCCAAGGGGACCTGACAGCCGTTGCCCCCGGCTTCCTGGCACCCGCCGTGGCGGCCCAACTAAAACTCATGGCCATACCGGAGGGCGACGGCACAGCCGGCATTTACCGCTTCAGCCAGGGGTCGCTGGAAGTCGCCATCCGTTCCGGCATGGACAAAGATGCGATCCTCAGCTTCCTCCAGCACCATTGCAGCACAGCTGTACCACAATCGCTTGGCTACTTGATTGGCGCCGCAGCCCGCGCGGCCATTGCTCCCAACAACAACTACCTTCCCAACCCCTCAGGCGCGGCCAACAACTTCGGCGCGGCAAACCCGGCCGGCATAGCGACAACCCCAAGCGTCGTCTCCCCGGCTCCCCCGCGACAGCCGGTGAAAGCGCAAAAGTTCCCGGCCGACGTCGCACGTCCCGACGCCAAGCGTTCCCAAGCCGTGCATCCCGAAACCCTCCAGACTGCGGCCACCCGTGCCGAGGCGGAGGCGCAAATTGTGCAACTGCGCAGTCGGCCCGTCTGGGCGGATACGGGCGGTGGCGAGTCTGGGCCGGCCCTGGTCATGGAACAACTGCGCCAGGCTGTGGGGATTGGCGGGCGCATCCTGCTGCAGGCCGTGGACGGCACGGGTACCGTTGAGCGCGTGCTGCTCGAGCCGGTGTCGCTGGAGGCCGGCATGCTCAGGGCGCATTTGCCCGGCACGGGGCGGGAGCGCCGCTTCAGCATCCATCGCATTGTGGCGGCAGAACCGGCGGTCGAAGAGCAGGAGGACGAGCATGACTGAGGGGCCCCTGATCGTGCAAGGCGACAAAACCATTTTGTTGGAGGTGGCGCACCCCGACTCCACCGAGGCGCGGCACGCCATAGCCGCCTTTGCCGAGCTGGAGCGGGCCCCGGAGCACATGCACAGCTACCGAATCACTCCGCTGGGACTGTGGAATGCGCGGGCGGCGGGGCTTGACGCCGAGCAGGTCGTGAACACACTCCTGCAGTACTCGCGCTATCCCGTGCCGCATGCGCTGCTGCTGGACATTGCCGAGATCATGGCGCGGTATGGACGCCTGCGGCTGGAAAAGGATCCGCAACACGGGCTGGTGCTGCGCAGCGACGACGAACTGATCCTGGCGGAGGTGGCCCATGGCAAGAAGATTGCCGCGCTGCTGGGTCCGCGGATCGATGCCGTGTCAGTGGTGGTGCACGGCTCCGCCCGCGGGGAACTCAAGGCGCTGCTGCTCAAGGCAGGCTGGCCGGCCGAGGACCTGGCCGGATATGTCGACGGCACCTCCCATCCGATCGCGCTGACGGAAAACACCGGCGCTGCGCCGTGGTCGCTGCGCCCGTACCAGCGCACGGCCGTGGAGAACTTTTGGGCCGGCGGTTCCGGCGTCGTGGTGCTGCCGTGCGGGGCGGGGAAGACGATCGTGGGCGCCGCGGCAATGGCCGCCGCCGGGACCACGACGCTGATCCTTGTCACCAACACCCTCTCCGCACGGCAGTGGAAGGCCGAACTGCTCAAGCGCACCACGCTGACGGAAAATGAGATTGGCGAATATTCCGGGGCCGTGAAGGAACTTCGGCCCGTCACCATCGCCACCTACCAGGTCATGACCACCAAGCGCCACGGCAGCTACCAGCATCTGGACCTGTTGGACGAAAACGACTGGGGGCTGCTCATCTACGACGAGGTCCACTTGCTGCCCGCGCCCATCTTCCGCATGACGGCCGAGCTGCAGGCGCGCCGCAGGCTGGGGCTGACAGCCACGTTGGTGCGCGAGGATGGCCGGGAGGGCGAGGTTTTTGCCTTGATCGGGCCCAAGCGCTACGACGCGCCGTGGAGGGACATTGAGTCCCAGGGCTACATTGCCCCAGCCGATTGCGTGGAGGTCCGCGTCGATTTGGCGCGTTCGGAGCGGCTGGCTTATGCAACGGCGGACGACGGCGAGAAGTATCGCCTGTGTGCCACGTCCCTGGCCAAGTCGGTGGCTGCCCAGCAACTGGTGCGGGCCCATGCCGGGGAACAAATCCTGGTGATCGGGCAGTATCTTGGTCAGCTCGATGAACTGGCTGCCCGGCTGGACGCGCCGCTGATCAACGGCACCACCCCGGTGGCCGAGCGCGAGCGACTCTTTGGGGAGTTCAGGGAGGGACGCCTTTCCACCCTTGTGGTGTCCAAAGTGGCGAACTTTTCCATCGACCTGCCCGAGGCATCTGTGGCCATCCAAGTCTCCGGTGCGTTTGGCTCACGCCAAGAGGAGGCCCAGCGACTGGGCCGCCTGATGCGTCCCAAGACCGACGGGCGGACAGCTCGATTTTACACCTTGGTTGCCCGCGATACGGTGGACGCCGACTTTGCCGCCAAGCGCCAGCGCTTTCTCGCCGAACAGGGTTATGCCTACAGGATCATGGACGCCCGGGATGCTCCCCGCGCGCCCGACGACTTGCAGGAGTAGGATCGAAAAACAGCGGGTCGCTGCCAAGGCATTCAGTTCCAAGCGCTCGGAGGCGTCATGGGCATCGAGGAGTCAGTTGCTGCGCACTACGGTCGCGGCAGGATTGAAGAACAAATTCTGGCCAAAATTGCTGCTTCGGGCAACGACCCGGAGCATTTTGACATTGCCGATCTGCATGGAATGGACCAACTCCACGTTGGCGGCGCCGCGGCCACGTCCCTCGTTGCGGAGCGGGCGGGGATCAACGCCTCCCACAGGGTGCTGGACATCGGTTCGGGACTGGGCGGCGTGTCCCGGCATTTGGCCCGTCATTTCGGTGCCACGGTCCATGGCTTGGAACTCACGGCCGAGTTTGTGGCCGCAGCCACGTCGCTGACCCGCCGCACCGGCTTGGCGGAATTGGTCGAGTTCACCCACGGCAGCGCCCTGTCGATGCCTTTTGAAAACGATTCCTTCGACGCGGCCGTGCTCTTCCACGTCGGCATGAACATCCAGGACAAGGACACCCTTTTCGCCGAGGCCGCCCGCGTGCTGCGTCCGGGATCCGTCTTGGCCATCTACGAGGTCATGTTGATGGGTGGAGACGTTGAGGAGTATCCGCTGCCATGGGCCGAAACCGCTGCGACATCCTTCCCGCAGCCGCCGCTGGCATATAGCGATGCCTTGGCCCAAGCCGGGTTCAGCGTTGACTTTGAGGCCAAGGTTCCGCTGGCGGAAGCCGCCAAGTTTCTGGAACAAAGCATGGCGGGAGGCGGGCCCCAGGGTGTGCAGAACATCCAGTTCGCCAACCTCCTGGCCGCGTTCCGCGCAGGTGTGCTGGCTCCGGTGGAGATCTACGCGCACATGCCCTGAGCCTCCCCGAAATGGTGTCCGGGCCGTCTCGCGGACCGGACGGTCACCCGGCCCGGGCCCTCATGCAGGCCCGGTTGGGGTCAGTCGCGGCCGGCCGCTGACAATGAGCGGCCGCCAGCGATGCTGGCCGCCCACGCATCATGCAGTGCCGTGAGCTCGGCCGCCACGATTGGCTCAGTTCCGTGGAGGTTGGTGGTCTCTGCCGGGTCGTCGGCCAAGTTGCACAAGAAGTAGCCGCTGCCGGGCTCAGCATGCTCAACGTCCCTGATGGCCTGGGCCACCGGCGAGTCCGGCTCCGCCCAGTGCAGCTTCCAGTCGCCCTTGCGCACAGACCATTGCCAGCCGCAATCCCAGTGCAGGACTTCGTGTCCGCCGCCGGAGGCAGTAGTTGGTGTGCCGTCCGCGCCCGTTTCCGTGGCAGCATCCGGGGTCGCAGGAGCTGCGGCCAGCAGGTCGAGCCCGTCGCAGTGGGCATGCACGGCGGGGTCCGCTCCGGCGGCTGCGAGCGCGGTGGGCACAATGTCCATGGCGCTGGTGAGACCGGCGCGGGTTTCGCCGGCAGTGACGTGGCCCGGCCAGCGGAGCAGAAACGGGACCCTGACCCCGCCTTCCCACAAGGTGTATTTGGTGCCTCGCAAAGGCAAGTTGACACCGTAGTTGCAGGTGGAGCCGCCATTGTCCGTCAGGTAGATGACAAGGGTGTCCTCGGCCAAGCCCAACTCATCCAGCTGGTCCAGGATGAGCCCGATCTGTGCATCCATCAATTCCAGCTGCGCCAAATAGTAGGCACGGCCGTTTTCCAGGTGGGGGCTGATGGCGCCGTCGTACCAGTCAATGTATTCCCCGGCTCCCGGATTCCAGTCGCCATAGGCGGGCAGTCCGCGCTTCTCCAGCTCTTCCGCCGGCAGCTGCCAGCAAAAGTTGTGGACCGCATTGAACGCAACGGTTGCGAGGAAGGGGGTGTCTGCATGGTCGGCGACGAACTGCCGGGTCCGTTCGCCGATGGCATCCGTGAGGAAGCCTTCCAGTTCCTGCGGCTCTTCCCCGTTCCACAGCGGCTGGACGGCCATGGGGAAGGCAGCCTCACCGTAGTCCTGCACCGACTCTTCGGAGTGGTGCATGTAGTTGAGCCGGCCCATGGATTCGCCGGCCAGCCCATAGAACGACTCGTCGTAGCCGTGCTGCGGGGGCGTGCCGCGGTCTCCGCTGTGCTCGGTGCCGTAGTGGACTTTCCCGAAGTAGCCGGTGGCGTAGCCTTCCCCGCGCAACAATTCGGCAATCGTGGGCACCTGGGGCGGGCAAATCTCCGAGTCCGTGAACCAGCGCGCACCCCACCGCTGCTGGTAGCAGCCGGCGGCCAGTCCCGCGCGCGACGGGGAACAAATGGGTGCCGTGACATAAGCGTTGGAATAGGACACCCCTTGCGCGGCCAGGCGGTCCATTGCGGGGGTGCTCACATCGTCCTGCACACCCAAGATTGACCGGTCGGCGTAGCCGTGGTCGTCGGAGACGATGACCATGATGTTGGGCCGGCGCGTGGTGGGCTGGCCGGTGGTGTCAGTGGTGGGCTGGCGCGTGGTGGGCTGGCCGGTGGTGTCAGTGGCGGGCATGAAGATCCTTCTCATTGTCAGGGGGCTGTGTGCCGGGGCTATCGGTCAATGACACCGTTATGGTCTTTCGCTGCCGGTATTACCGGGCGCGAAAGACCATAACGGTGTCCTTCGTCAAATATTCGTCAAGCAAGGAGTGCTTTCAGCGATGCAAGGGCCTGGCCAACAGGCGGCAGCTCCGGGTGCCAGGCCCGTTCCCATTCAAGGGAAACCCAGGGATCGAAAATGCCTTGCATGGCGGCAATTTCGGCTGCGAGGGCGTTCATCCGCAGCAAAGGCAGCTGGCCCTCCCCCGGCAGCGTGAGCACCACGTCGTGGGTGTCCGGTGTCCGCACGCCGTCCTTGTACTGGGCGTAGGCCAGCGATTCCGTCAGCAGGGCGGCCGTCCGCTCGGGCGTCTCATCGTGGCGCCACGGGTGCATCAGGTCCCAAATGACCTTCACCGGCGCATCCGCCTCAACATGGGCCAGGATGCGGGCCACATCGGAGGCGCGCGGGTGCGAGTCGTGGGTTTCCAGCAGGATGCCCACCCCGAGGTCGCGGGCATGCCCGGCAGCGGCGTTGAGCCTGCGTGCGGCACGAAGGTCGGCGGCAGCCAAGGCGGGCGACGGCTCCTCCCCCACCCCGCACGGTTCCAGCCCCGCCCCGGGAAACACCCGCACTTGTGCACCCTGCCCCGTGTTGCCGGTGGAGAGTGCGGCGGCAAGGTCGAAGGCGGCCAGCAGCTCCGCCAGCACCGGATCCTCGGCTGGGTATCCGGCCTGGGCATCGGCCGGATACCCCGCACCAGGGGCGGCACCGCCGGCGACATACACGGCCGCACCGTCGGCCGCACCGTCGGCCGCACCAGGGGCGGCACCGTCGGCGACACTCACGGCGACAGTACCGTCGCTGGCAGCACACACACGGACGTAGCTCGCCAGCGCAAGCACTTCAAGTCCGGCGTCGGCCAGCTCGCCGGCCACTGCGGAGCATGCTGCGGCGTCCATGCCTGGGTAAATAAATTCACCGGCTGCGGCGCGCAACTCCAGGCCAGTGGCACCTGCTTCGCGGGCAATGCCGATGACCTGTGCCAGGGAAGCACCGGGGCAGCCGAGGGTGGAAAATGCCAAGGGCATGGTGGGCCTTTCAACGGGGTGATCGAAGTCTCTAGTATCAACACTATGCCGGAAAACGCTTTCCAACAATGCCCGCAAGAGGATCGGCAGCATCCGCTCTACACCTTTATTCCTCTCCCGGTTCCGTGGTATTTCTAGTGCATCCCGTCCCTTTAAGGAGCAGCAATGGCCAGCTCGTCCCCCGCGGCACCAAACATCGTCTTCATCCTCAGCGACGATCAAGGCCCCTGGGCGCTGGGCTGCGCAGGCAACGAGGAAATCCACACGCCCGTCCTTGACGCACTTGCAGCAGACGGCACCCGGTTGGAGAACTTCTTTTGCGTCTCCCCCGTCTGCTCCCCCGCACGGGCAAGCCTCATGACAGGGCAAATTCCCTCCCGACACGGCGTGCACGACTACCTCACCGGGGTCGAAGTGGGAGCCCAGGCCCCGGACTACCTGGCCGGTCAGGCCATCTTCACAGACGTCCTCGCCGATCACGGCTACCGCATGGGCCTGTCCGGAAAATGGCATCTTGGCGCCAACGATGCGCCGAGGAAGGGATTTGTGCACTGGTATGGGCTCGAAGGCGGCGGCAGCCCCTACTTGGGTGCCACCATGTATCGCAATGGCAGGCGGGAGGAAGTCACCGATTACCTGACCGACATCATCACCGACGATGCGCACGCCTTCCTTGACCGGGAAGCCACCCGCGAGGAGCCGTTTTTCCTCGCGGTCAACTACACGGCCCCGCACAAGCCGTGGAAGGGCCAGCACCCCCCGGAGTTTGAAGACCTGTACGCGGACTGCGCCTTTGACAGCTGCCCGCAGGAGGAACCGCACCCGTGGCAGCCCACAGTGGACGGCGTCGCCATTGGCGGCGAACCGGATGTGCGGGCCGCCTTGGTGGGTTACTTTGCCGCCGTCAGTGCCATGGACGCCGCCATAGGCTCGCTCCTGGAGCACCTTGAAAAGCTGGGCATCGCGGAGAACACACTGGTCATCTTCAGCAGCGACAACGGTTTCAACGCAGGCCATCACGGCGTGTGGGGGAAGGGCAACGGCACGTTCCCGCAAAACATGTACGACTCCTCCGTCAAGGTCCCCGCCATCTTCCACTGGCCCGGCCGCATCGCTGCCGGCCAGGTGCGCGAGGAACTGTTCTCCGCCTATGACGTTCCCGCCACCATCCTGGAACTGGCAGGCCTGGAACCGGCCCCGTTCGAGACCGGCCCGGGCGCCTCCTTTGCCCCGGTGTTACAGGCGACTGACGACTCAGCCGAGGCTGTCGGCCGGGCTGAAAACGCCGTGGTGGTGTATGACGAATACGGTCCCGTGCGCATGATCCGCACCCGCAGCCACAAGTACGTCCACCGCCACCCGCACGGCCCGCACGAGTTGTATGACTTGGTTGCAGATCCCGGGGAACGGCACAACCTGATGGACGACGGCGGCGCCCACCCCGTGCTTGTTGGCTTGCGTTCGCGTATGGCTGGCTGGTTCTCGCAGCACGGAGTGCCCGAATTTGATGGTGCCGCGCTGCCGGTCGCCGGCGCCGGCCAGCACAGCCCGCTGCGCTCCCCCGCCGGGCAGCCAGATCCGCTGGGGGCGTTCACCGGACCCAATTGGGATGGTGTATAGGGACGGCGCATAGGTCCGGCACCCCACCATTTGTCTGTCGGGGCTTACCTAGTCCTCGGATGCGACTGGCTCAAGCCTCAGCGCGATCATGTTCACTCCGCCGCGGTCCCATTTCGAGTCAACAACCGGCAAATCTTCGATATTCAGTTTATGCTGGCCGGTCCTGGACACGTGAAGCACTCCAATCTCGCTGCGAACCACCTTCCAGTAGTGCAGGATCGGGTAAAGCTCTTCGCCGTCCCTGCGCAGCGTAAACGGCGTACTCCCGGCTTCCGTTTCCAGCGTCCCCGTCAAGCCATCGGCCCACCACTGTGGGTTGAAGTTGCCGAACGTCTCCTTACTCAAAAGCACCACACGGTACTCGCCGGGGGTCGCCATAGTGAAGTTCCACCGCAGCGCTTCGCCAGCGCCGGTTTCCGCGTTCCACACATCGAGTCGAAGGGGTGATCCCGGGACCTGCACAATGCTCTGATCGACTCTCGGCAACTCGGTGAAGGCCAGCTCAATCGTTCGCGGCAGTTCATCGGTGGGCGCAGCGAGTTCCAGAGTAAGAAGCGGCCCCCTGCCGTCGGCTTCGCTCAGGGTGAAAGGCAGCAGGGTGCCCGTGCCCAAATCACGCACGGAGTCAGGTGCGCTCGCAATGCCGCGCAGGGACAGTTCCTGCTTCCCGAGATCGGCAACGTGCAGATAGACCGACGATTCGCCGGCAGTCACGTAGCCCCAGTCAAAGCTGGCGGCAAAGGGCGATGGCCCGGCGCCACGGATGGCTGATACAGCCCGCTGCATCCAGGTTCCGATGCCCGCGAACTGCTCCTGAACTTTTTCTGGGATCGCACCGCTGGCGTCGGGCCCGGCGTTAAGCAGAAGGTTTCCGCCGCGGCTGACCGTGTACGCCAGAGTTTCGCAGAGGCTGGCAACCGGCTTCCAGCCCGCTGCCAGCTTGGAGAATCCCCAGCTGTCATTCGTGGTGGCAGCCGTTTCCCAGGCATTCACAGGCAGGAAGTTGTTGAAGTAGTTGTCATCCATGGAGTTGTAGTCGGCGTCAACCCCTCCGCCAAGCCTGCTGTTGATGACGGCGCCTGGCTGCAGTTCCCGCACCAGGCTAAATGCTTCCTGGGCGCACTCGGCCGGGATGCCACTGGGCATGTCAAACCACATCAGTCCGATGTCGCCGTAGTTGCTGAGGATTTCACGCAGCTGCGGGGCCGCCTTGCGACGCCAGTAACTGTGAAAATCTCCCTTTTCGGTGTCGAAGTCCCAGCTGTTGCAGCTGGGGCCCACCGCATCAGGATCTTCCCAGTCTATGGTTTGGGAATAATAGACCCCCAGCATGATGCCGTACTCGACGCATGCTTGTGCTATTTCGGCCAACGGGTCGCGCTGAAACGGCGTCGCATCGACGACGTTGTACGCGGAAGCCTGCGAGTGATACATGGCGAATCCGTCATGATGCTTGGCTGTGTATACAAAATACTTGGCCCCTGCTTCTGCGGCCATGCGCACCCAGTCCCGTGCATTGAGATCGGCCGGGTTGAAGTCCTTGGCCAGCTCGGCATACTCTGCCAGAGGGATTTTGGCCCTAAATTGGATCCATTCAGCCAGCCCTTCGACATGTTTTCCATGCCACAGGCCACCGAGGATGGCGGATACGCCCCAATGCACAAAAACCCCGAAACTTGATTCCGACCACAGCTCCCGCCGGGCGATGTCTTCGGGGGTCTGTCGCACGACCGACGGGCCATGGACGCCCTCATCCGCGGTTGGTGCAACAAAGGCAGACTTGGACGATTTTGCGGGGAGTGTCGAAGGCATACCCACGACATTACCCTCAGATGGCCGCTGCCACGTCTCGCTGTTGCCTGGAGGTTTCATGATGTTCATCTGGGTCCAATGCTGACTATTTTGTGTGGCTATATCGATTTTTTGCACGGATGTGGCCGGCAGCATCCAGCTGCCGGCCCCATCCTGATGTGCCGGACGTGCTAGGCCTTGGTCAGGCGCAATTCGGTCGGCAGGCCATCCGCGCAGTTCACTGTGATCTGGGTGGTGTTGTGGCCGACGTTCGCCTTCACACCATCAGTACCGGACTTCCATCGACCTTCCAGTTCAACCGTGATCTTGCTGCCCTGGCTGGGCGATCCGCGCCACGGCACTCCGAACGGCGACTGGGCCGGGTCGGACTTGTCCTTGCCGTTGTAGAACCGCAGGTCCGGGTCCGTCACTGACAGGACCAGCTCGGCCCCGTCGGGTTGGACCAGCACCACCGAGGGAGTATCAACCGCCTTCACCACACCGTCGGTGAGCTTCTTTGCAGCTTCGAACACGGCGTGCGCAGTGATTCCGGTGGCCCGGTCCTGCACCACGTGCGCCGTGTCATCATGCCGAAGCACCTTGTACGCCGCCTTGTCGCGCTGGCCCATGTCCGCTGTGAAGGAGGCCATCGACTCTGCCGTGGCACCCACCACCATCGAATACTCGTAGGTCCCGCGCTTCGGCTTGTTCCCGTGGTCAATGACCGCGGTTGCATACGGCAGCGTGCCCTCCGTCTTGGCACCCTGGTCCGGCGCGGTCTGCACTGCGCGGGAAACCACCAGCTGCTGCCCGCCGGGCACGTAGTAGCCCACGTTCTGCGGATCCACGAGCCACACCGGGTCGTGATGCAGCTTCTCGGTGTTGTTGTAAGGCACCGAGGCGATCGCCCCGACCCGTGAGTCCTGCGTCGGCACGGACGTATTGGCCAAGTGGCACTGGAACAACGTCGTTTGTGTGCTGTGCTTGCGGTCGTGGTTCTCAATCCCACTGCCCAGGGCCACCACCCTGTTGTCAAACATGAACACCGACTTGCGGGCATGGAACGAACCGTCGTACACGGCGCTCTCATGCAGGCTCATCAAGAACGCGCCGTTTTTACCGCCGATCGTGCCACCGCCGCCCAACCGTTGGTCGGTCAGCAACATCTCCTCGCCCAAGGGGTTGATGGTCGTGTTCAACTGCTCAAATGGCAGCTGGATCGCGGTGGTGCCCGGGAACCGGTTCCAGTCCCAGCCAGGCTGAACAAAGCCCGAGTCGGTATTGCTCACGGGATCACCGCCGCTCATCACCTGCACGTGGCCATAGGTGATGTAGCGGCCGTACTCGTTGGAGCCTCCATACATCTCCGTGGACCACAGGTAGCGGTTGTGTCCGCGCACGGACACCAGCCAGTTGTCCCGACGGTGCGAGACGAGTGCTGCGTGGTTCATCACTTGGCAGCCGCTCGGGTCCGGCTCCGCAACCACACCGGCGGCCGCCAGCTGTTTCGCCACTGCAAGCTGCGCCGAGAAGGGCTTGGCCGGCAACAGTCGCAGGAACGCCGCGCCTATGACCGGGTCCAGCTCGTGTTTGCCATCCGGGCTGCCCGCCAAGGTCATCGTCTGGTAGCAGTTGAGACTCAGCGAATCGGTCCCCGTTGGGTGGCGATTGGACAAGCTCAACGGGAAGTTGGTTTTGTTGGAATAGAATCGCATTGCCAGCAGAGCTTGGTTCCACCGCTCGTGCGACTCCTGGGAGATGGCAAAGCCGGTACCGGCGAGCACGGCAAGCGCCGGCGAACCGCCGTTAAGCCCGTCCCGCGCATAGGCCGGGTAGTGGCCCATGTGGTGGAAGGTGGCGAAGTCGGGCTTGAATCCGCCCTGGATACCGGGCGAGGGTTTAATGGCGTTGTTGAACCAATTCTGCAGCAGACTCAGATTTGCCACCTGGGCCGTCTCGCCGTCAGCGATCAAAACGCTGCCCAGCAAGCCCATCAGCGTGGTGTTGATGATGTCGAAAATGCCGTTGTAGAACAGATTGGCGTCGCCCGTCCCCACCCGGAACTTACCCAGACCCACCATCCAGTGGAGGGTTGCCCGCACATCAACCAACCGCCCGCGCGAGGCCAGCAGGTCCCGCATCAACCACACCGAATTGTAGAATCCCCGGTTCTGATAACCCAGGTGGTGAATCGTCCCCTGGACACTGCCGTCGGTCCATCCCTGGTCATAGAAATAGTCGAGCAAGCGCACATACAAGTCGGCCAGCCGCCCCTGCAGTGCCGCGTCCGCCGTCGAGTCGTAGGCCGAGGCAACCGCATACATCTGGTCGGTGAAGGGCCGCAACCCAATTGTTGGCGCCAGCCGGTTTATGTCTGCGGCGATGACCGGCGGGTAGATTGACGTCTGGTAGCCGTTGATCGGCTTTCCACCGCCGAACACTCCGGCCTGCGGCACCCCCAGCGAGTCAATTTTCGCCACGAGCACATCAACGGAAACCGCCGTTACAGCCACCTGTTTGCGGACGGTGGCGTTGAACGCCTCCTTCACTGCTGCGAGGTCGGCCAGCTGCGCCGCGGTCGGAGTCGGCATCGGCAGGGGCTTTGCGGCCTGCTCGGAGAACCAAAGTAGGTCCTGCCAGTGCTGGTTCGGATCCGTGTGGACGCCCGGGTTGACGAACGGCACCTGCCGGTCAGGGGTCGGGAAGTTCGATCGCAGCGGTCGGTTGACGATCAGCTGGTCGAGGTGGAGCGTACCCGCACTGGACGGCGCCACGAAGCGCAGCGTGTCCATGTCCGCCCGGGCCTTCCCCTTCATGTCCTGATAGCGAATCCAGGCTGTCCGCCACCCGGTGAAGTTCAGGTTCATCTCACACCAGGCGTCTGTGCGCTGGCCGCGCCCCGCCTCGATGCGCAGTTTTCCGGAGGAAGCCTTGGACTGGTACACCCAGAACGCCAAGGTGTTCACGTCGTAACCGATGTCTGCACCGTTGCCGCCGGAAGCGCCCGAGGGAGGCACAATCCCCAGCGGCGCCTTCACGCTAAGCGTGGAACGGGACTTGTAGTCCCAGCGCAGGCTGGAATTGCCTGTGTGGTTCACGTCGGAAACAATGCTCAACGGTGACTTGTCATTGGTTTTGAACTGCGAAGGAATTGTGGTCTCCAGCAGGAATACCGGCGGCTTGAGGGCCATCGCGTTGGCTTCCAGCTCCGCCAACGTTGTGGGGGGTTCGGTTGTGGGCGTCGGTGTCGTCGATGGCGAGGTCTTCTGCATGGCAAGGGTGTCGGCATTCGCCGGCGACAACGGAACGACGGCGATGGTGACCGCGCCGGCTGCTGCAACAGTGAGCAGTCCGCGACGGCTGATTTCCATGGGTGGGCGGGTCATGTGGATCCTCTTCCTGATAACACTCCTGGTAAACGAATGTGATTCAGTACACATCCTCAGTAAAATATGATTCAAGTACCAATTCGTGTTCCATCCGAAGATGACGTTTTGCGTGCCCCCTTTCGCGCAAACTACGGTGATAGTGTCCAGAACTTTGTCCATCAGGACGGTGTTGGGAAGTAGTGCTTTATTCCTTTCCCATGGGTGCTCTTGACTGCGAAGCAACCCACGCATCCGGCATCTCGGCCGGCTGCGAACAAGCAAAGGACTTCTGCAATGACGCATGAACTATCCCGACGACACATCTTTCAGGGTGCAGGCGCCCTCACTTTTGCGGGCCTGCTCGCTGCGGGCTTCACCCCCATGGCCCAGGCCGCCGAAACAGCAGCCCCAAGCGACCTTGACGCCCTGCGGGAACGCTGGGTGGATCAAATTACCGGCCGCAAGCTGATCGACCCGGCCGATCCCGACTTCGCAGCGGCCATCGCCAGACTGGACAGGGCCGTGGCGAAGTCCGTCTCACTTTTGGCCCCACGGCCCGGCCAGCCGGGCGTCTTCACCGACGCACCGTTCGCGAAGGAAGCGAAAATTGTCACCACCTACCAGCGACTGGCACAGATGGCCACTGCCTGGGCCACCCCCAGCTCCAAATACTTGGGCGACGCAACGCTGCTGAGCCAGATCATCGGGGCGCTGGAGGACGGCAATACGTACGTATACAACGCCGAGCAGGCCGAATACGGCAACTGGTGGGCTTGGGAGATCGGCACCCCCAAGGCCCTGACGGACACCCTCGCCATCCTGGGCAACAACGTCGACGCGGCACTACTGACCAAGTACACCGCAGCCATCGACCACTTCATCCCGGACCCCACAAAACAGTTCCCGGACTCCCGCGGCAAGATCCGCTCCGAAGGCGCCAACAGGGTGGACATCTGCCAGGCGATCATCGTCCGTTCCATCGTCGGCAACGACACCTCTCGACTTGCCGCAGCCATCACGGCACTGAGCCCCGTGTGGCAGTACGTCACCTCCGGCAACGGCTTCTACACCGACGGCTCCTTTGTCCAGCACACCACTATTCCCTACACCGGCACCTACGGGGTGGTGCTCCTTGGCGGGCTGGCGAAACTCTTTTCACTGCTGGGCGGATCCGACCACGCTGTGAGCGACCCAACACGGAGCATCCTGTTCGACACCGTGGAGGATTCCTTTGCCCCGTTCCTGCACAACGGGTTGATGATGGACTCCGTCCGCGGGCGGGCCATCTCACGGACCCAGGAACGCGGCTTCGACGACGGGACCGCCACCCTCGAGGCCATCCTGTGGCTGGCCCGTGCCGTGGATGCGCCCACCGCCGCCCGGTGGCGGGCGTTGTGCAAGGGCGCGGTGACACGCAACAAGTACAGCAACCCCCTGACCGGCGCGTCCATCCCACGCACGGCACTGTTCAAGGAACTCTCCGCTTCAACAGTCCCCGCCGCGCCCGAACCACTGGGGCACAGCTTCTTCCCGGGCATGGACCGCTCGGTCTACCGGGGCAAGGGATGGGCTGTGGCCCTGGGGCTGTCCAGCCGCCGGACCACCTGGTACGAATGCGGCAACGGCGAGAACAACCTTGGTGCACAGACCGGTTCCGGCATGGCCTACCTCTACGCCGGCGACCAGGGACACTTCGACGACGACTTCTGGCCCACCGCAAACCTCGCCCGCCTGCCGGGCATCACCGCGGACACCACTCCGCTGCCACCGAAGGTGGAAGGCGAATGGGGTGGCAGAACACCACAAAACGAGTGGACCGGCGGGCTCACCCTGGACGGAACCGGCACCGTCGGCATGCACCTGATCGGCCCGGGCGGAACAGGACTGCAAGCCCGAAAGGCCTGGTTCTACACTGAGGACATGATGGTGGCGTTGGGCGCCGACATCCACACCGCCAGCAGCGCCGCCGTCGAAAGCGTCATGGAACACCGCAACTTGGGAGCCGACGGCGGGCAGCCAATGACTGTCGATGGCAACCTGCACACCGCTGCGGCAGGAATCCCTGTGCGTTACCGTCACGCGAAGTGGGCGCACGTGGAAGGGACCGGGGGCTACCTCCTGCTCGGCAAGGAGGAGGTCACTGTCTTGCGCGAGCAGCGCACGGGCGCGTGGAAGGACATCAACACCGGTGGAACGCCCGACGTCGTCAGCCGGCAGTATGCAACTCTGCTCTTTGAGCACGGTGCCGCACCAGTCGCCGCGTCCTATGCCTATGCGCTGCTGCCCGGTGCTTCAGCCAAGCAGACGGAAAAGGCCGCCCGCAAGGACGCACCGAAAGTGCTGCGCAACGACGCCGTGGGCCAGGGTGTGGAGCTGGGAAAGAACGCCGTTGCCGCAGTGTTTTGGCAAGCCGGAACGGTGGGACCCGTCTCTGCGGACAAGGCTGCGTGTGTCCAATGGGAAGGCAATCCCGGCCACGGCAGCTTGGCCGTTTCCGATCCCACCCAGGCTGCCGAGAGCATCTCCGTGACGCTCAAGGGCCTCAAGTACCGGCGCATCACCTCCGGCACCGGAGCCACCTTAGGCTCTGACAGCTTCGGAAACACGGTGATCACCGTTTCCACGGCCGGGCTGGTGGGAGGCACAGCCGTCTTCGAACTGCACCGCTAGTCTTTGGGTGGTTCCCAACGGAAAACGCCCTGGTTGATCGAATCGGCCAGCCAGGGCGTTTTTCGCTGCCACGGCAATACCACGTGCTGCTCGTCGACAAGCAGCTGCACCCCGTCCGGCGCCCACTCCCAGTGAAGCCGTACGGCGAAGTCCTGCAGTCCGGCCAGGGACACTTCAAGGCCCACCAGGTAGAGCACCCGAAGTTCGTTGGAACGCAGCGGCAGCCAGTCAAGAACAGGCATCGCCGAGCACGTGCCAAGGATGGTGGCTCCGCCGTGAACCACACGTGCCCGTGCTTCACCGCTGCTGTCCAGCAGGAGCAGGCTCGACTGGGTGCCCGGCGCGGAGCCGGCCTCGGCGGCGCCCGGCTCCGCGCGGCTGTGCAGTGCCTCGTTTGCGCTGCTCAGGTATCCGGAGATGGCAGGGGTCAGCCCCACGACGCCGGTGAGCTTCGCGGCCCGCACTTCAACGCCGTCGATCACGGCAAAGGAGGACTGCACCCTGACATCGCGGCCGTTGGCATCCAGGACAAAGGTGCTGGCGCCGCCGCCGGGCCGCACGCTGCCGCCCAGCAATCCGCGGTGCCGGCTTCCGCCGCCGGGACCCGGCACGTGGATGTCATTGTCGCGGACGCCCGGGGGTTGTCCCAGCCACGGGACGGTGGCAGTGGAAAATGCCAGGCGCCGGTAGAGGGGGCCGTCCTTTTGCGGGTGCCCGTCAGTTCCGGCATTGAGCACCCTGACAGTTCCAGTTTCCCGGGTGCCGACCGCGAACCATCCGGGCCCGGCCAGCGGCAGGGTGAAATCGCCCTGCTCCACGGGCAGGGGCTGCTCAGGCTCGGTCCAGGCCGGATGGTCGGGAGGCAGCAGGAGACCAAAAAATCCCTTTGCAGCCCATTGCGGTGAGCCGGGGGCGTTGTAAGACTGCAGGATGCTGCTGTCCGCCCCGTGCCAGCCAAGGGTGAGCACGCCGTCCGGGGCAGCGCCGCCGTCAAGAAAGTATTTCAGCGTCCCGGAGGCAAGCCGGCGGGCTTGGCCGGGCGAAACAGCTGTGACGCCTTCGCGCAGGGCCATCCAAAATGGTGCAGCGACACCCCAGCGGTAAATCAGCGACCTGCCCTGGATCAGCGGCGCACCGTCGGCACCAAAAAGATGGCTGTAGCCGTGCACAAACTGGGCCAGCCGGTCCTTGTAGACCTGCCGTCGTCCGGTGCTGTCCGGCTCCGCAAGCATGTCAAGAATGAAGAAGGGGTACAGGTGGAAAGTCCAGGCGTTGTAGTGATCAAACCGCCTTCCTTCACCGTCTGAATACCAGCCGTCGCCGACGTACCAGTCCTCAATCCTGGCCAGTGCCGCCTCGATGCCGACAGCGTCGTGGGCGTAGCCGGCGGAAGCCAAAAAAGCTTGGATCGTTGCGGCGAACATGACGTGGTTGTTGTCGGCACCGAACGATTGTGCCGAGGCCTGCAGCCATGCCGCCGTATTGTCCCGAACCCGCTGGGGCACGGCGTCCCACACCCAAGGGCGGCTAAAGTGCAGTCCCAGCACCACGGCTGTGGCTTCAACGGTGGCTTGCCCATGGTCGGTGAGCCTGGGCCAGCGCTCTGCCGATTCCGGATCCGTCCCGGCATCGAGGGCACGGGCATACCATTGGGCGGTTTCGGACATGCTCCCGCCAAGGTTTCCCCGGGCTCCGGCCAGCCGCTGTGCCGCCAGCAGGAACGTCCTGGCGAAGCCTTCCAGAAGGTCGACGTCGTCTTGCTCGCGTTCACTGGGAAAGCGCACCTGTGCGCCGCCGGGGGATGAATGCCGCCAGGCCGCAGCAATTTGTTCGTCGGCGGCCGCCTCCCAATGCTGGCGGCCCCATCCGGTGAACGGGGCCTGTTCCCAGTCGGGCTCGGGGCCCGTCATCGTGTCGGTTGCAGGGAGGACATTGGTGAGTCTGATAGGTCGACAGCGGTGCCCATGGACACGGAGTCGTAGGCGGCGAGCACCAATTCCACCACGTGTTTGGCATGTTCGCCGCTCACGCCGGGTTCGGCCCCGCCCACGGCGGCGACGAAATCGGCCAGCTGGGCCGTGAAGGCGGTCTGAATGTCATCCGGGGAGCTGGTGTGCAGGGTGGTCCGTTCGCCGTCGATCTTCATGAACGTTCCCTGACGCGGGTCGACGGTGATTGTGCCGCGTTCGCACACCACGAGCATCTCGTCTATGTTCCGGGGTGTGTCGGAGACGATCGTGACACGCAGCTGGACACCGTTGGCCAGCAGCAGTTCCATGGTTCCGTCGGTTTCCACCGGCGCACCGAAACGGCTGAGCGTGGTAGCGGATATGCGCACGGCGCGCGCACCGCCCAGCCAGAGGCTGCGGTCCAGGCAGTGTGCGCCAATGTTGATGAACGCCCCGCCGCCGGAAACTGCCTTGTCAAAGAACCAGTCGGGCCGGGTGCCCGGACGGTAGTCGGTGCTGCGGTAATCGTGAATCATGAGCACCCGTCCCAGCTGCCCCGTGGCCAAGGCGGCCTGCGTCGCAATCTTTTCCGCCATGAAGTGCTGGATCATGCCGACCACCATGACCACATTCGCGCTGGCACAGGCCTTTTCCATCAGGAGGCAGTCCGCAAGGGTCGTGGCCATGGGTTTTTCCACGAGGACGTGGACGCCGTGCTTGGCCGCGGCCAGCACCATGTCCTTGTGCAGGCTGTGCGGGGTGTTGATGACAACGGCATCCACCACTCCCGCTGCCAGCATGGCGTTGTAGTCGGTGAAGACGGCAGCGCCCCACGGTTGTGCCACCGCGGCGGCAACCTCTTCCTTCAGGTCGCAGACAGCACTCAGCTCGACGCCGTCAAGCACGGATGCACCTTGCGCGTGCAGACCAGCCACGGCGCCTGCGCCAACAATTCCCAATCGCATTTGAACTCATTCCTCTTCGTGCTGCGCGGGTTGCCTCTTGGCCCCGCAAGATTCTCTTATGACCAGCCGCGGACGGAGCCGCACTTGGTGGATGGGGCAATCGTCGCCCTCCGCCAGACGCCGGAGCAGGATTTCCGCTGCCATTTTCCCCATCCTGTGTTTGGCAGGGGCCACGGCGGTCAAGGGAACTTCGGCGAGATCTGCCAATTCGTCGTCGTAGGACACCAGGGCCAGGTCCTCCGGGATCCTGACCCCGGCCCGACGTGCGGCAGCCTCCAAAAATGTCGCTTCCCTGTCGCCGAAAACCAAGGCGGCGGTGATACCGGCATCACGCAGCTGGGCCAACAGCTGCTCTGCGGCCCCCGACTCCCAGTCTTCCTTCTGCGCGGGAAGCACCAATGGCGCAAAACCCAAATCCTTGGCGCAGCGTTCATAGCCGGCCACAATGGCAGGCTCAGTGGGGGTATGGCTTCGTATCAGCAGTCCCACCCTGCGGTGGCCCAGGCCGACAAGGTGACGGACGGCGTCGTACGCGCCGCCTTGGTGGTCCGAACACACGTGCTCCGTGCGGTCCCCGGGCCCCATGTCCGTCAAGCTGCGCTCCAACAGGACCACTGGCAAATTCAGGGCCGCCAGATCCCGCACCCGCTGCTGCGGATCAGCGATCCCGCTCAGGGTGGGCACCAAAATCAGCCCATCCACACCGGAATCAATGAGGAAGTCGATGCTTGCATCCTCGCGCTCCGACTCATAGTTGTACGTGGACAATTGCAGGCCCACATTCTGGGCCGAGAGTGTCTCTTCGATGCCCTTGAGGACCCGCGGATAATACAGTTGCGTGTCCGGCAGCAGCACGCCCACCCTCAGCCGGGTACGCCGCCGCGCCACCGGGCGTTCGGAGACAAAGCTTCCCGCCCCTTGCCGGCGAGCCACGATCCCTTCCTGGACAAGCTCGTCGAAGGCCCGCCTGACAGTAGTCAGCGACACTCCGGTCTCGGCCGAAAGCTGGGCTTCGGTGGGCAATTTAGCCCCGGCCGCCCAGGTGCCGGCCAAAATGCCACGACGAAGCTCATCGGCCAAGGCCTGAAATTTTAGTTCGCGGGAGTCGGTGTCGCGCACCGTCCCGGATTTTGCTCGGCTGATCACGGCGCCCTTTCTGCTAGCCCGTCGGTGACGAGCATGACAGATGAATAAGTAATGAATAAAGGTGTAATTGAAAGGTACCGCGCTCCGATTTTGTCGCGCCCGCCGCGCTTGCACCTCGTCTCCCCATGAGGTTGACCATTGAAATTTTCGCTCGTTTTCCAAGTAGTTTGAAAATACACCTTGATTCCTATCTTCGCGAACTGTTTGAGTCATGTCACTGAGTCGTGACCTACGGCACAACAACTTCACGAGGTGTCTACTTATGAGTACTAAATCCCGAATCGTACGAACGCTGGCCGTCCTGGCCGGCGCATCCATGGCCCTGACAGCCTGCGGCGGTGGTGGCGGCAACGATGCCGGTGCCAAGGACGGCGGTACAGTGACGTACTGGTCCATGTGGAAGGTCGGCGAGGCACAGCAAAAGGTACTCGCAAGCGCCATCGCCGACTTCGAAAAGGAGACCGGCAACAAGGTTGACGTGCAGTGGCAGGGCCGCACCAACACGAAAAAGATCATTCCGGCACTGAACACCAACAATGTCCCGGACATCATTGACGGTTCCAACGCCAACCTTGACATCGCACTGGGCAGCACCGGCCAGGCGCTCCCCATGACGGATGCCTACAACACCGAGATCGACGGCAAGAAACTCTCTGAGCTCATCCCCGCCAAGTTCGCTGCCGTGAGCAACATCAAGGGCAAAGACGGCCAACCGTGGATGGTGCCTTACAGCCTCACTTCGGATGGCATCTGGTTCGACGCCGAAAAGAACCCGGATCTGGTGACGAACCCGCCGGCATCCTGGGACGACTTCATAAGTCTCCTTGACAAGGAAAAGGCCGCCGGGCAGACACCAATTGCTGCAGACGGTGACATCTCCGGCTACAGCGCCTACTGGTTCGTCAGCGCACTGGTCCACAGCGAGGGACCCGGTGCGTTCAACAAGATTGTCACGGACAAGACCGGCGCTGGCTGGGACTCCCCCGCAGTGCTGGCCGCAGCCAAAACGGTGCAGCAGCTCGTCGACGGCAACTACCTCATCGATGGTTATAACGCCAGCAAGTGGCCTGCCCAGCAGCAGGCTTGGGCCACCGGCGGGGCAGATCTGCTCTTCAACGGCTCCTGGATCCCCACGGAGACTGGCACCTATGCCTCGCCTGGATTCAAGTATGCATCCTTCCCGTACCCGGCCGTAGCCGGCCAGCCCAGCATGGCACGCACTGATTTCACTGGCTTCGCCATTCCCAAGAAGGCAAAGAACCCTGCCATCGCCCAGGAGTTGGCTGCGTTCCTGTTGACCAAGAAGAACCAGGATGCCATGGGCACCGTAGCCAAGGTCCTTCCCGTCCGCGCTGATGCCGCCATTTCACCGGAGCTCGCCGCACTCAAGAAGAACATTGACGGCGCCGAGGAGATCTACTTGGGCAACGACGGTGTCACCGCTCCGGGTTACTTGGAGAAGAACTTCAACCCGACCGACGATCAGTTGTTCTTGGGAAAGATTGACGCTGGCGAGTTTGTCTCCAAAATGAAGTCGGAGACCATCGCTTACTGGAAGGCGCAGGGCTAATGTCCGCCTCTACTCTCAAGCGCACCCGTCGCAACCCTGCTCCGGCTCTCAAGCCCGGGCAGGGCCGGGGCGGCAGCAGCATTGAACGCCAGCGCCGCAAGCTTCTGGTACCGTTCGTCGGACCGGCTTTTCTCTTCTACACCGTGTTGTTCATCGTCCCCACGATAGCGGCGGTTTGGATCAGCCTCAACGAATGGGCCGGTTCCGGCCCCATGACCTTCGTTGGTATCAAGAACTACATTAAAGTCTTCCAAGACCCGTTGTTCCTGAAGTCCTTCGGAAACACGCTGCTCCTGTTGTTCGTGGTGGGTGCGGCAATCTTCATCCTGGCCTTTGCCATGACGCTGGTTCTTCGGGACATGGCTGCAAAGAAGATCGCCCGCAACGTCATCTTCTTCCCTCACCTGATCAATGCCCTTGTCTTTGGCATCCTGGCCGGCTTCATCTTCAACCCGGGGGGCATGGTCAACAGCCTGCTCAAGCCTCTGGGCGTCACGGAACCGCCGGCTTGGCTGGCCCAGGACAATATCTTTCCGCTGATCATGGCCACCATGGTGCTGACCACCACGGGCTACTTCACCACCATCATCATGGCCGGTGTGGACCGGATTCCGCCGTACTTCTATGAAGACTGCGCCCTTGCCGGTGCAACAGCCTTCCAGCGCCTGCGGTACGTGATTCTGCCGCTAACTTGGGACGTGTTCGGCACTTGTGCCGTGCTGTGGACTATCTCTTCAGTGAAGATCTTCGAAATCATCTGGGTCTTTGGCGGCAGTAGCGGTGCAGGCCTGCCACCCACCCAAACCTGGTCCGTGGCCGTGTACACCTACGTCACCGCATTCTCCGGCATGTCCACCCCGGCCTATGGTGCCGCCACAGCATCAGCCATCATTTCTTTGGCCTTGGTTACCGTACTGGTGGTGCTCCTGCGCCGTGCCATGCGCCGTGACGCCATTGAGTTCTAAGGAATCCTCATGACAACCCTTATCCCTTCCCCGTCCAAGAAAGCTGCTCCACCGCCGGTCCGTCGCAAAAGAAACCGTGGCGGCGTCAGTCCCGCCCTGCAGGCCGATCACAACTGGGTCCGCAGCATCGGAGTCTTTATTCTGTGGGCGGTGGTGGTGCTATTCATCGCCATGCTCGTCTGGACGGTGCTGCAGGCCTTCCGCGACACCCATGCAATCTTGGAAAGCCCATGGGGCTTGCCAACGTCGTTCAACTTCGACAACTTCGCCACGGCCTGGAACGTCAGCGGTTTCGCCTTGGCCACGGTTAACAGTGTTCTGACCACGGCAGTGTCCTCGTTCGTGTGCGTCGCCGTTGCCGCACCTGCCGCCTACTACCTCAGCCGGGTGGAGAACCGACTCACCGATGGTCTGAGCCTGTACTTCATTCTTGGACTGGGCATCCCAGCCCAGGTCATCTTGATCCCGCTCTTTGTCATGCTGGACAAGGTGCACCTGACCAACAGTTTGATTGGCTTGAACTTGGTCTACATCGGTTTGTCGCTGCCGTTCACCGTTTTCCTGTTGACGGCCTTCTTCCGCAGTCTCCCTCTTGAAATGGAGGAAGCGGCTGCACTCGACGGCGCATCCGCCCTGCGCACCTTTATCCAGGTCACACTGCCCCTGGCCAAAGGCGGCATCCTCACCGCCTTTGTGCTGCTGGTGGTTGGGAGCTGGAATGAAACCCTGCTGGCGCTGACCCTGCTCCAGAGCACCGAAAAGTACACACTGCCGGTAGCCTTGATCTCCTTCGTGCAGCAGCAGACCTACTCCGGTGCCGACTGGGGCGGACTGTTCGCCGGCCTATGCATCGTGATCCTGCCCATGCTGGTCATCTACATTTGGCTCGGGCGCCGACTCACGGAGGGCCTGACCTTGGGAATGGGCAAGTAGAGCACCCATGCGGACCAATCCCAATTTGTTGTTTGTCGTCGCCGACCAGTTCCGGGCCATGTGCCTGGAGCCGGGCGGCGATGCCGTTTCCACCCCCTTTTTGGATGCCCTGGCGTCCGACGGCGTGTCCTTGGCCAACGCTGTCAGTAACTATCCCGTGTGCAGCCCGCACAGGGCCATGATGATGAGCGGGCAGTACCCTGTCTCCAATGGAGTCACCCACAACGTGAACTCAGAAACCGCCGCCTGGGGTGTTGGGCTGCACCACGACGCCCCGTCATGGGCTGCCGTGTTGAGGGACGTAGGATACAGAACCGGCTACATTGGCAAGTGGCACCTCGAGGCACCTGTTCCGGCGGATGCGATCTACGGCACCGGACCCTTGGAAGACAGGCGCTACTGGGATGCCTACTCCCCCCTTGACCGGCGCCACGGCTTTGATTTTTGGTATTCCTACGGGTGCTCCGATGAGCACCTCTCCCCCCATTATTGGACCGGGAACGCCGAACGGCATGAACGGGTGGACGTTCAAGGTTGGTCAGCCGCGCATGAAACGGACGTGGCCCTGGACTTCCTCCGCCGGGCTGCCGGCGCAGCCTCCGGCGGTTCCGGCGCAACTTCCGGTGGTGCGCCGTTTGCTCTGGCGGTTTCCTGGAACCCGCCGCACCAGCCCTTCGACCAACTCCCGGAGGGGTATGACACCAGCTATGCCGGGTTGTCCCCCGCCGAGCTGCTCAACCGGCCCAACGTGGACGTGGATTCTGACACGGGCCGGGACGCTGCCGCCATCGCCCCGCTGTACTACGCCGCCGTCAACGCCATCGACGCCCAAGTGGGGCGGCTACTGGCCGCGCTCGACGATCTCGGCCTGGCCGAGGACACCCTTGTCATTTTCACCTCCGACCATGGGCAACAGATGGGCAGCCACGGGCTGCTCTACAAAAATGTGCCCTACGAAGAGTCCATGCGCATCCCCTTTGTGATGCGCGGCCCGGGAGCATTGTCCACTGAAGCCGCTGCCACCACCGTGCTCTCCAGTGTGGACATCGCCCCAACCCTTTTGGGGTTGCTCGGCTTCTCGGCCGGCATTCCGGCCCAGATGCAGGGCCGTGACCTGGCGCCTTTGCTTCGGGGAGAGCCCGGCACCCCCACAGGAGCCGGGGAGTCGGCCTTGTACTTTTACTACCCACGCGATGCGGACGATGTGGACATCCGCGGCATCAGATCACGCAGCACGAAGTTCATCGCCCGATTCCAGCCTGCAGGCGGCCTGACAACCGAGCTTTACGACCTGGTGGCGGATCCCTATGAACTGCACAACATCACGGATCCGGCGCTGGTGCGCGAGCACGCCAAAACGTTGGAAACCGCACTTGCCGCCGCCGGACAACAGTGGACCGGGGCAGATGCCCTGAAGGAATTGGCTGGGCCAGCATGAAGGAGACACCATGAACATTCTCTTGGTCATGGCAGATCAGTTTGCCGCCCACGCACTGCAGCGCAGCCGGGCCACCGACGCCCACTTCAACACGCCAAATCTTGACCGCCTCGTTGCGGCTTCCACGTATTTCAGCCAGGCCTACACGCCGTTCCCACTGTGTGTGCCCGCCCGCAGCTCAATGGTGACGGGAAAATATCCACACCAGCTCGGCATCATGTCCAACGCAGGTCTTGGCGCCAGCTCCGGCGCCTTTCCCGCCGTAGAACCCGGTCACGGCCCGGAATCGCTGGGACACTGGTTCAGCGCCGCCGGTTACGACTGTGCCTATGCGGGCAAATGGCATGCCCTGCGGGCCAGTGCCACCGACGCGGACGGCTTCTCCGCGATCCATCCCTTCGGCGACGAAGGATTGGTGCAAGCGTGCCACCAGTGGCTTGCGAACCGTGCCAGTCACGTGGGCAGCACCGCGAAGGCAACCAGCACCGGGCCCGCTGGCAGCGCCGGGAACGACGGCGAACGCCCCTTCTTCCTGGTCGCCTCCTTCGACGACCCCCACACCATTTGTGAATACGCCCGGGGCCAGGCCATGCCCTACGGCAAGGTGCCGGCCGCGGACCTCGCAGACACCCCTCCCCTGCCAGCGAACTTCACGGCGGCACCCTTTGCCCCCGACGCCTTGGGCGCAGAGCGCGCCTTCGCGGCGAGGGTCTACGGCAGCAATTCCTATACCCCGGAGGACTGGCGCCACTACCGGCACACGTACTCCGCACTCGTGGAACGCGTCGACAAGCGCATGGGCCAGTTGCTGGACGAGATCGATTTGGAGAGCACCGCCGTCGTACTTGTCAGCGACCACGGCGACGGCGACGCCTCCCACGCATGGAACCAAAAGACCGCCCTGTACCAGGAGTGCATCCGCGTGCCATTCCTTGTCCACGTGCCGGGGCAGGCTGCGGAAGTGGAGGAGCGACCCGTGCCCGCCGTGCTGGGACTGTTGCCGACCCTGTGCGAACTAGCCGGGATTCCGGCCCCGGAAGGCTTGGCTGCGGGGTCCGTGCTGAATCCGTCGGAAGAGCCGGTCGTGGTGGAGACGGTGTTTGCCGACGCCGCCGCCATGCCGGGTACAGGAACGGCGGGCCGTGCCATCATCGCGGGGCAATGGAAATACACGGTGTATTCCTGGGGAAGGCACCGCGAACAGCTGCACGATCTTGCCGCCGACCCGGGCGAGCAGCGGAATCTGGCTGTGGAAGCCCGGTACGCCCCCGAGTTGGAGGGGATGCGTGCGGAACTCCTGCGCTGGGCACTGGCGAATGGCGACACGGGATTCTTGAAGAAGCTGGTGCTGCCCGAATCCGCCGGTCCGGACGTCCAGCAGGAAATATTTCGCGTCCCGTACTAGCAGCTGGGAGCTGACTGGGCGTAAGCTGACAGTACTTATCCAAGGAATATTCAGCATATTCCCAGCCAATGGTCGGAGACTGTGATGGTGAAGAAGACAGGACCTGAAGCAAAGCTGCTCGTTGTTGACGACGAGCCCAATATTCGCGAGCTCCTTTCCACCTCCCTGCGTTTCGCCGGGTTTGAGGTGGTTGCAGCAGCCAACGGCCGCGAGGCCCTGGCCGCAGCCGAGGAGCACAACCCCGACTTGGCAGTCTTGGACGTCATGCTCCCGGACATGGACGGATTTACCGTCACCCGCCGCCTGCGCGCGGCCGGACGGCACTTCCCCGTGCTGTTCCTGACCGCCCGCGACGACACCGAGGACAAAGTCACGGGACTGACAGTGGGCGGCGACGACTACGTCACCAAACCGTTCAGCCTGGACGAGGTCGTAGCCCGCATACGTGCCGTGCTGCGCCGCACCCAACCCATGGAAGACGACGACGCCGTGTTGCGCGTTGCCGACTTGGAGCTCGACGACGACGCCCATGAAGTGCGCCGCGCGGGCAAGACGGTGGAACTCTCCCCCACTGAATTCAAGCTCCTGCGCTACCTGATGTTGAATCCCAACCGCGTGCTGTCCAAGGCCCAGATCCTTGACCATGTGTGGGAATACGACTTCAACGGCGATGCCTCCATCGTGGAGTCCTACATCTCCTACCTGCGCCGCAAGGTCGACATTGACGCCTCGCTGCCTGCCCTCATCCAGACCAAGCGCGGCGTGGGCTACGTGCTGCGAACGGCCGACAAGCGCTAATCGCCTTGCTTAAGTTGTGGAAAAACGCCTCCCTGCGCTCACAGTTGGTGGCCATCATCAGCGCCTTGCTGAGCCTGTCGTTGCTGGCGCTGGGATCCACAACTTTCCTCTTGCTGCATTCCTTCCTGGAAGACCAGATGGACACGCAGCTGTCCACCTTCCAGCAGTCCATCGTTGTGGTGGGCACAGTGGATTCGCAAAACACCGGCCAAACACCCTTCGCCTTTGACTACTATGTGGGTTTCCATTTTGGCGACGGCAGTTTGGCGGACCAAAACCGTTCAGGCAAGGACAAGCCCGTCTATCCCGCCTTCACCATGGAGCAGGCGCAGGCACTGAACGGCAAGAAGTTCAAGGTACCCAGCACCGATGGCGGAGCGCCTTGGCGGGTCACCGTCATCGCGCCGCAAAAGTTCAACTTCGGCCCGGCGGACTTGACCCAAAGCCGTCCGGAATATGTGGGCTACGTGGTGGTGGGGCTGCCCTACGAAAATCTTAACGTCACCATGCAACGCCTGGCCGCGGTCATTGCCGGCGTCGCCATCCTCACCATCACCCTGGGGACCATGATCGCGTACTGGACGGTCACCCGCTCGTTCAGGCCCTTGAGCCGGGTGGAAAAGACGGCAGCCGCGATTGCCGCCGGCGACCTGTCTCGACGCGTCGACATTGAAAACCCCGCCACCGAGGTGGGGCGCTTGTCAGGCTCCCTGAACACCATGCTGGCCCACATTGAGCATGCCTTTGCTGCCCGGACGGCGTCGGAGAAGCGCATGCGGCGCTTTGTGGCCGACGCGTCCCATGAACTGCGCACCCCGCTTGTGACCATTCGAGGCTTCTCGGAGCTTTATCGACACGGCGCCTTGCAAAAACCCGAGGACGTGGGCACGGCGATGGGCAGGATTGAAAGCGAAGCCAAGCGCATGGGCGAGCTTGTGGAGGACCTGCTCATGCTGGCCCGGATCGACGAGCAGCGTCAGCTGCAGCTCAAACTGGTTGACCTGCTGATCATCGGCCACGATGCCGTCCTGGATGCACGGGCATCGGCACCGGAGCGGACCTTTGTCGTCGTCGGACGCGAGGGTGGCCCGGGCACGCCCGCACCCACGGTTGGCGACGAAGCAAAGTTGCGGCAGGTGGTGGCCAACCTCATGGGCAATGCACTGCGCCACACACCGGAGGGTTCCCCCATTGAAATTGTGGTCGGCACCCGCTCGGAGGGCACACAGAAATTCTCCGTCATCAAGATCCGCGACCATGGCCCGGGCATCTCCGAAGAGGAGGCCCCGCGCGTGTTTGAGCGCTTCTACCGTGCCGATTCCTCTCGCGACAGAAACACCGGAGGCAGCGGACTTGGCCTGGCCATTGTCTCGGCGATTGTGGCTTCACATGAAGGAACAGTGCGGCTGGAGCAGACTCCCGGCGGCGGCGCAACCATGGCCATCGAACTTCCACACCAGGAGCCGGAGCCCGACGGTACCGCCGACGATGGCGAGGACTCCTCCACAGGAGAGGCTGCAGCCTAGCTTGCCCACTGTTGCCTCCGGGTGGCTGTTGGCTTCATGGAACGGCTCCTAGGCTGGAAACTGTCAGCGGCACACACCGAAGTTTCAACCTCCCGGACAGGACCCTTCCCATGGCACAGTTCAACGTCAACAGCGACGACCTTGCACTCAAAAGCACGGCCGTCAGAGGCTCGGTCGACCGAATCCGCATGGAGGTGGACGCCATGAAGCGCAACCTCATGGACCTGCAGTCCACGTGGACGGGCGCGGCCGCCACCAATTTTCAGTCGCTGCTGCAGGAATGGCACGCCACGGAACTGAAAGTTGAGGCGTCCCTTGAGAGCATCAACGGCGCCCTGTCCACGGCCGCGACACAATACGCGCAGGCCGAAGAAGCCAACACGAGAATGTTCACGGCACGCTAAAGGCCCCGCGGCCTTACGCTTCGGAGGTGCCCTGGTGGAAACGCACCTGCCACCGGCCGCTGGCGAACTGCCAGATTGAGCTGCGCAATGCGCTGCCGTCCGGGGCATCGCTGCGGTACGTCAACAGGGCCGTGGAGTCGTCGAGCCGGTTCAGTGTGAGCACCTCAAGGCTAGTGTGCCCAGCCGTCTCGTCGCTGAACATGGCCAGGGCCTCCTGCCGGGACAAGCGTCGGCCGGAGGCACCGATTTCTTCAAAGTCGGGGTGCAGCAGCTCGGACGCCCGCAGCGGATCGGCCCGCACGGCCGGGTCAAGAAGTTCGCGTTCGAGCTGCACTACTGCCTCCAGTGACGCGTCACGGCCGGCGGGGAATGAAGGGTCAAGGTCGTCCTCGAGCATGGAAAACAGATCCGGCTGCACCTCATCCGCCGGCGCTTGCTGCATGGGAGCCGCAGGTGCTTGCTGCATGGGAGCCGCCGGTGGCTCCACGGTGGCCACAGGATCGGATTCCGCTCCGGACTCCGCTGCGGGCTCGGCTGTGGGCGAACCCGCGCCCGGGAAGCCCGGACCAGCGTTGGGCGTGCGTTTGGCTTGATAGGCGGTGGCGGCGTCGCGGGCGCGGTCGTCGGCGGCTTCGTTGAGGTCGTGGCCAGCATGGCCCTTGACCCATTCGAACGTGTACTTTCTGCCCAGAATGGCTGCGTCGATGTCCTTGAGCAGTTCAAGATTCAGCACCGGCTTTCCGTCGGCCTTGCGCCAGCCCTTGCGCTTCCAGCCGGGCATCCACTTCGTAATGCAGTTGATGACGTACTGGCTGTCACACAGGATGTGCAACGGTTCTTCCGGCACATGCTCCGTGGACTTGAAAAGGTCCAGGACTGCCATGAGTTCGCCCATGTTATTGGTGCCGTGGGGCCAGCCGCCTGCACGCCAGCAGTTCTCGTCCACGTACCACGCCCAGCCGGCAGGCCCGGGATTTCCCAACGCCGAACCATCGGCAGCTGCAACAATTGTCATGAGCCAATACTTTCATCTATCCCGGACGTTCAATGACAGCCCCATTAAATGCGAAGGACGCCCCTGCCAAATGGCAGGAGCGTCTCTCGCACAAGCTTCCGGACGGAGCGCGTTTGGGCCCACGCGCCCGAGGTCCCAAATAGGAGGAGGGCGTTTGGGCCCACGCGCCCGAGGGCCCCAAAGCCAAGACGCGTCAGCGGCTCGGCTTAGGGAGGGCGTGGGGACTAGAAGCCGCCCATTCCGCCCATGCCGCCCATGTCGTCGCCGCCGCCGGCCGGAGAAGCCTTCTCGGGCTTGTCTGCGACAACTGCTTCGGTAGTGAGGAACAAGCCAGCAATGGATGCCGCGTTCTGCAGAGCGGAACGGGTGACCTTGACCGGGTCGTTGACCCCGGCAGCCAGCAGGTCTTCGTACACGCCGGTTGCAGCGTTCAAGCCGTGGCCGATAGGCAGGCCGCGGACCTTGTCCACCACTACGCCGGGCTCGTAGCCGGCGTTGAAGGCGATCTGCTTCAACGGTGCGTCGATGGCAACCTTGACGATGTTGGCGCCGGTTGCTTCGTCGCCCGTGAGGTTCAGGCCTTCGAATGCGGTCACGCCGGCCTGAATCAGGGCAACGCCACCGCCGGGGACGATGCCTTCTTCAACAGCAGCCTTGGCGTTGCGCACTGCGTCTTCAATGCGGTGCTTGCGTTCCTTGAGCTCAACTTCGGTGGCGGCACCGGCCTTGATGACTGCAACGCCGCCGGCCAGCTTGGCCAGGCGTTCCTGCAGCTTCTCACGGTCGTAGTCGGAATCGGAGTTCTCGATCTCGGCACGGATCTGTGCAACACGGCCGGCGATTGCATCTGCATCGCCTGCGCCGTCGACGATGGTGGTCTCGTCCTTGGTGACAACAACCTTGCGTGCCTGACCGAGCAGGTCCAGCGTGGTGTTTTCCAGCTTCAAGCCAACTTCTTCAGCAATGACCTGGCCACCGGTGAGGATGGCGATGTCGGCCAGCTGGGCCTTGCGGCGGTCGCCGAAGCCCGGAGCCTTGACGGCAACGGACTTGAACAGGCCGCGGATCTTGTTCACGATCAACGTGGCAAGTGCTTCGCCTTCAAGGTCTTCTGCAATGATCAGCAGTGGCTTGTTTGAAGCCATGACCTTTTCCAGAACAGCAACAAGATCCTTCACGTTGGAGATCTTGGAGTTGACGATCAGGATGTACGGGTCTTCAAGAACCGTTTCCTGGCGCTCGGTGTCGGTCACGAAGTATGCGGAGATGTAACCCTTGTCGAAGCGCATGCCTTCGGTGAGCTCAAGCTCCAGGCCGAAGGTGTTCGACTCCTCAACGGTGATGACACCTTCCTTGCCAACCTTGTCCAGCGCCTCGGCGATGAGTGCACCGATCTCGGGGTCGCCGGCGGAGATGGACGCTGTTGCGGCGATCTCTTCCTTGGTTTCGATTTCCTTGGCGGAAGCCAGCAGCTGCTCGATCACGGCTGCAACAGCCGTCTCGATGCCGCGCTTGAGGGACAACGGGTCGGCGCCGGCGGCTACGTTGCGCAGGCCTTCCTTAACGAGGGCCTGGGCCAACACGGTTGCCGTGGTGGTGCCGTCGCCTGCGATGTCGTCAGTCTTCTTGGCGACTTCCTTGACCAGTTCGGCGCCGATCTTCTCGTAAGGATCGTCGAGTTCGATTTCCTTGGCGATGGAAACACCATCGTTGGTGATCGTGGGTGCGCCCCACTTCTTTTCGAGAACCACGTTGCGACCGCGCGGGCCCAAGGTGACCTTGACGGCGTCGGCGAGGATATTCAACCCACGCTCAAGACCGCGGCGTGCCTCTTCATCAAATGCAATGAGCTTGGCCATGAAGGCTTCAGTCCTTTCGGGACAGTCATTCCGGATACAAAATCCCCACCACGGTGCCCGCGACGGACGGATGAGCAGCCGGTGATCTCTTTACAACGGCCACGAACCCTCACCCGATGAGGAAAAGTTCAAACCCCGACGGCGGTTGACCCACTAGTAATTAGCAGTCACCACTACAGAGTGCTAACTCAATCATAAGCACTTGGGGAGCTTGGAGTGCAAGCGAAGCGTCAGATATGAGCTTCAGGCGAACGGCCCCAGAGGATATATTGGCTGAACACCACGTCGTTACCTATCCGCCGCGCCCACAAACGGATAGCGTGGGGACTGTAAATATTCCGAAGTGTGCATAAGCAATGGATGCTCTGCCTCCCGGCAGCAGCTTGTGCAACAGCACCAGCACCAGGAGACACCGTGAGTGAAAATACCAACCCCGAACAGACTCCGGCCCAGCCGGAAAAACGCACCGAAGTGCCGGAAGGCTATGACCAGCCTTTACAGTCCAGCCAGGCGGGCCAGCAGGCTCCCAGTTGGCAGCCGCCTGCCGCCAGCGACACGACTGCACCCAGCTACTCGCAGCCCGGTGCGCCGCAGGACTACCAGCAGCAGAACGTTCAGCAGGGCTACCAGCAACAGCAGGGCTACCAGCAGCCGGGCTACCCACAGCAACAGCAGGGCTACCAGCAACAGCAGGGCTACCCCCAGCAGCAGGGATACGGCATCATCCCCGGCGTCGAGCAAAAATCAAAGCTCGTGGCCGGCATCCTCGGCATCCTGCTCGGGGCCTGGGGCATCCATCGCTTCTACTTGGGAGACACCAAGATGGGCGTCATTCAAATTGTCGTCACCATCGTCACTTTCGGAATCGGCGGCATCTGGGGCTTCATTGAAGGCATCATGATCCTCGTGGGGGCCGACCCGTTCAAGGTGGACGCGCGCGGCATTCCGCTAAAGGAATAGCCCACGGCACGACGTCAGGGCCAGCACCCAGAAGACACTTGTGGTGTCCAAAATCTAGTTTTGGACACCACAAGTGGCTTCTGGCGATTGCGGAGCTATTTAGGCTCCGGGACCCAGCACAACGGCCAGTGGCAGGCCCAGCTCGGCGGTCTCCACAACGGTTGGAATATTCAACAGCTTGCTGAGCGCCTCGGCATTGGCCTTCTGCGCGGTGTCGCTGTAGAAGATCACCGAGGCCGGCTGCGGTTGGCCGGCCCAGTTGGACGACTGGGACACGGGCCAACCACCGCCGGTGACAAGGCCCGCGTACCGCGCTGCCAGGCCGGGAACACCCGTGGCATTAAAGACGGCAACGGGGCTGCTTTTGTTCACTGCGGGCTCCGGAGTTGGTTCCGGCGTCGGCTCGGGTGTGGGTGTTTCCACCGCCACAGGGGTGGGCGCTTCTGCAGCGGACTGGGTCGAAGCCGGCGCGGAGCCAGGTGCGGTGCTCGTGGTCCCTGCGGCCAAGGGTGCCGCGTCCGTGTTGAGCATCTGGGGCATGATGAAAAACGCCAGCAAGCCAACGCACAGCGCCGCCACACCAAAGATCATCAGGGGCATCAACGAGCGCCTGTGGGGTTCCATCGAGGCCCGGTGAACGCCGTGGCGTGCCGAATTCTCCTCAACGGTGTCGAATTCATCCCGCGGGTAATTACTCATAGTGCAGTGCTGTCCTTGTGGGTGCGTTGGGTTCGGGGCGCGTCAATTGCCCAGTCGGCGTGCAGACCGAGCCTGTTGGCGTGACTCACGTAGTCTACGCAATCGTTTGACAAGCATGGGGTCGTGGGCCAGTGCGGCTTCCGTGTCGATCAACGCGTTGAGCACTTGGTAGTAGTGGGTTGCCGAGAGGTCGAACATGTCGCGGATGGCTTGTTCCTTGGCTCCGGCGTACTTCCACCATTGGCGTTCAAGGTCAAGCATCTGCTGGTCGCGTTCGCTGAGCCCGTCCGCGGGTTCAGGCGCTGCGCCGGCGTCCGTAGGGCCCTGCCCGTGCTGGACTGCTTCGGCCACTTGCGACCCTCCCTTTGCATTTCATCTACTGGATTTCACGCATGGCGTGCACGTTTGCCGGCCGTGCTCCACGGCCTGCTCTGTCCATAATAGGGGCGAATGACAGCTGTGTCATTCGGGAAACTGTGGACAGGGAACCCGTCGGCACCACGTGTGGGCCAATGAACGCCGGTCGTGCCGAGCTCAGACCGTGCCTCAACCCGTAGCTTGCCGTATCCGCGCGCCTGCCATGGTCCACAATGGAACCATGGACAGCACACCCGGCCTCTTTGAACTCCGCTCCCCCGACCCGTGGGACGCCCGGCAGGTGCAGGCCCTGGCGGTCTTGCGCAGCGACCCCTTGTCCCTGATGGCCCCGGACTGGGCCGCCGCGCTGGCGCCGCAGGAGAACACCTTGCTCAGCCTTGGGAAGATGCTGTCGAAGGAGTACGACGCCGGCACCCGCTTCCTGCCGCCGCCCACCCGGGTGCTGCGCGCGTTGGGCACCCCGCTGGCGAACGTGAGGGTTTTGATCGTGGGCCAGGACCCGTACCCGACGCCGGGGCACTCGGTGGGGCTCGCCTTTGCGGTGGACGGGGCAACGCGCCCCCTCCCGCGCAGCTTGAACAACATCTTCAAGGAACTCCAATCAGATCTGGGCATCGCCCCTTCCCCCCACGGCGATTTGAGCGCCTGGGCAAACCAAGGGGTGCTGCTGCTGAACAGGGTGTTGACGGTGGCGCCGGGGGCGGCAGGTTCGCACCGCCGTCGCGGGTGGGAAACCGTGACCGAATCGGTGATCAGCGCCCTTGCCGCCAGAAATCAGCCCCTTGTCAGCGTGTTGTGGGGCAAGGATGCCCAGCGTCTGGCCCCGTTGCTGGCGGGCACGGCCGTGATTGAGTCGGCCCATCCGAGCCCGTTGTCGGCGTCGCGGGGCTTCTTCGGTTCCAAGCCGTTCAGCCGGATCAACGAGTTGTTGCGCACCCAGGGCAGCGCTGAGATCGACTGGGCCCTCCCCTTGATCTAGACTAGTTAGGACAACCTAACTAGGCGCGCCCGTCGCGCCCACCACGCCGGGCGTCTGCCCGGCATCAGGAGCTCACTGTGACTTCAGCCAAGACCGAATCCTCCCCCGTCGTGGCGCCTGCCGTAAAACCACGCACCCAGTTCACCCTGCGTGTCCTGCGCACCGAACGGCTTGGCCCGAACATGGTGCGCATTGTGGCCGGCGGTCCCGGGCTGGCCGAGTTCACGGCCAAGGACGCCACTGACATGTACGTAAAGATCCACTTCCTGCAGCCCGGAGTGGAGTATGCCGAGCCGGTTGATGTGTTTGCACTGCGCGAAACCATGCCACGCGAGCACTGGCCAATCACCCGCACCTACACGGTTCGCTGGATCAGCCTGGCCGCTCAGGAATTGGCCATCGACTTTGTTGTGCACGGGGACGCCGGGCTGGCCGGGCCGTGGGCAGCCGCTGCCGCCCCGGGCGACAGGATCATTTTCTCCGGTCCCGGCGGGGCCTACAAGCCCAATACCGATGCCGACTGGCACCTGTTCGCCGGCGACGCATCGGCGCTGCCCGCCATTGCCGCATCCCTCGAGGCGCTGCCTGCAGAGGCCCGCGGCCACGTGTACCTTGAAGTCGAGACGGCCGCGGACATCCAGCCCTTGGAGAAGCCCGACGCCGTCGAACTCACCTGGGTGTTCCGCAACGGAACGACCACGGACGAGGGCTCGCTGCTGCGGGACGCCGTCACGAACGGGCCTTGGCCTGCGGGCCGGGTGGACGCGTTCGTGCACGGGGAGCGGGAATGCATGAAGCAGCTGCGCGACGTGCTTCTCAAGCAGCGCGGTCTTGAGCGTTCGCAGGTTTCACTCTCGGGCTACTGGGCCCGTGGCCGCACGGAAGACTTCTTCCAGGCCGAGAAGAAGCAGCCTATCGGCAAAATTCTGTAGGGCACCACCCGCGGAACACCCCACTGTGCGCCCCAGACAGGCGACGGGTCAGCGCCTGCGGTTGCTGCGCCTGTCCCGGTGGCCTTGGCCGCGGGTGAACGGGCGGGCCATGTTGTCGCCCAACACCACCCCGGCAGCAACGGCCAGAATGACCACAAGGGCATTGAACAGCCCGACGGCTCCCGTCACCGAATCGTCCGGCGTGAGCGTCAAGACAAACATGGCCCGGAAGATGGAAAGCCCCACCAACAAGAAGAGGATGGACGGGACGGCCACCACCAGCTGCGGCGCTCTCAGGCGCAGGGCAACAATGCGGGCCAGGAAGCCGATGGCGACGGCGCCGACCGCCGGAGCAAAACGGCCGCCAAGCCCAAGCTCCAGGCCGTAGAAATAGGCCAGATAGCCCACCACGGCGACGGCCATGGTCGGCAGCAGCAGCCTGACGGCAGTTTGTTCGGCGATGCAAATAGCCACTGTGGCAACAGCGACCAACAGCAACGACCAATAAACAGGCAGGACCGACCTGAGGTCCTCGGTCACATCCAGTCTGGCCATCCCCAGCAAGGCGCTCAAAACCAAGGCCACGGAGATGCCTGCCACAATGGCGCCAAACGTCAGAAACGCGGAGAGGAAACGGCCCGCGGCAGAGACGGGGAACCCGTTGATGGCATCCTGCACGGCCGAGACAAGCCGACCCGAGGGCAACATCAACAGGATCCCGCCGGCCACCACAATGGATGGGCTCAGCGGCACGTGCAACATGAAGAACACCAGCGCCAACACGGTGATGATAAAAGAACTGATGGCGGTCACAAAGAAGTCCGGAACCTTCCATTTGCCCAGCACCCGCGCCACCTGCCCTGCCAGCAAGATGGTCAAGAACGCCACGAGTGCACCAAGGCCCGAGCCACCGATGACACCAACCACTGCAGCACCAAAAACGGCCTCTGCCATCGCCACCATCCAGCGCGGGAACGGCTTGGGCCGCTTCGTGATGACATCAAGGCGCCTGGATGCCTCCTCGCGAGAGACACCGCCGCCGGCAATATCCGTCACCAGCTCGTGGACGTCCACCAGACCGGCGTAGTTGTTGGTCCACGACCGCACAACCCGCAACAGCGTGATGGGCACCGCTTCATGAGGGGCATAGTTGATGACCACAGACTGGTTCGTGATGTCCACTTCAATGTTGCGCAGCCCCAGCGCAGCAGTGACGGCGATGATGCTGGTCTCAACTTCCAGGGCACCCGCGCCATACCGGAACATGGTCTCGGCCAAGCGCAGGGCAAAGTCAATGGTTTTCCGTGCCGACTCCTCCGCCTGGCCCACCTGGATCGTGAAGTTGGCGTAGGGGGTCCCTGCCAGCCTTTCGACGATGTTCATGGGCGCCGTGGGCGGAGCCTCCCCCTGTACAAGCTTGCGCAGCACGGACCGGGCCGCCTTGTTGTTCGGCCGAACGGGCGAAACAAGGGGAATCAACCCGGCGGCAGGCGCCGTGCCCGTCCCCGTGGTCTTGGACGGCGCAGATTTGCCCGGCGCAGACTTAGGAGGGGTGGGCTTGGCCGACGTCATTTTAGGCGGAGCCTTCTTCGCTGGCACCGTCTTGGACGGCGCGGACTTGGCCGGCGCCCTCTTCGCTGGCGCAGCCTTGACGGGAACACCGTTGAACGGCGCACTCTTCGCTGGCGCAGCCTTGCCGGGAACACCGTTGGACGGCGCTGGGCGTGACGGCGCCGGGCTGGCAGGTGTGGTGTCTGCTTGGCCATGGCCGGGAGAGTCGTGGTTCCGGCTGCTGGGATGGTTGGTCATTGATGCTCCCTGGGGCCTAGTCCCGGTGCTGGCGACAGGATCTGCTGCCGCCGCGCGCCGTTGAAGTGTTTAGTAGAACTGCTTTCCGGTGCGGCGGGTGTACAGCTGCCTGAACACGCGCTCCCCGATCCTCGACCACAATTTATATCGCATGGGGCTGAGCACCAGATCGTAGCAACCTACAAAATCAGTGACAGTCTTGGTGAAACTGGTCTTGAACAAGCCCAGCCCGTGGTGCGGATGTGTGGTGTCCTTGAGCCTCGCCGAGGGCGGTGTGCCGCAGAAGTCATACTCACCGGCCCCCAATTCCTTCATGTCGTTGATGGCCACCCACTGCACAAGGTGCGAATCGCCATACTGCGAACGCTTTTGCAGCGAGCCGCCGTCCTTGTAAGTGGCCTTGGATCCGTAGTTGATCACAAACGCGCCCACAGACGCGGTCCCGTCCTCGTACACGAAGTAGAAATGTCCCTGGCCGCGGCTGACGAACTCGGTCCAGAACTGGCGGTAGTAGTCGAAACCTCGGACCTGGTTGGTGGACTTGGCCGCAATGGTCCCCACCATCAGCTCGTACATGGTGGCCATGGTGGCGTCGGTGGCATCCATCCGGACCACCTCGACCTCTTCGCGCAGGGCCCGGCGCACGGCATTGCGCCCGCGGGAGTGAAGTTTGCGCAGCAATTCGTTGGGCTCCGGAGAGATGTCCAGCAGCGCGGTGTGGTCGTTGGGCTGCAAATCAGGAACCTTGACGAGCCCGGCTCCCTGCAAGATCGCGTGGGCTTCTTCGGAGGCGACGACGTCCGGCTCAATCTTGGCCGCAAAAATGTTCAACTTCGCCCGCTTGGCAAAGCTGCGCAGCGCATCAAGCATGGCCGGAATCTCGCCCACACTGGCGGCGTCGGGGCCCTTGATGAAGTACCACAGCTTGCCGAGCACGGGGAAGGACTTTTCCAGCACCAGGTTGTAGCTGGTGTAGTCCGGGCCCTCAAAGGCAATGAATTGTGTGTTCCAGCCGTAATTCGCCTTGACAGCCGCAAACGCTGCGGATTGAAGCAAATTGCCGCCGTTGGGGTTGGCGGTGACCAATGTGTCCCATTGGTCGATCTCGACGGCAGTGGCAAATCGGGCGGTAAATTCTGACAAGTGACCCTCAAATAAGTCGGCATGTGGTTGCTGGTTTTAGTCTAGCCGGAACAATCCCGCAACCGACTCCCCGAGCCGTCCAGCGAGCCATGCACGGCTCGGAAAGGGTTGCGCAAGAACGCGATGCTGCCGTTGCCTACTTGCGCGGCGGCGAGGCCGGCGATTCGGCTGATTCGGAGGCGACGGCGTCGTGCGTGATGTCCTGCTCAAACTCAGCCATCCGCTCGGGAGCGACGTCAATGATCTTCTCTCTATCGGACTTCGTTTCGAGCGCAATTTCCTTCACGAAGCACAGCACAATCGCGGCAAGCAGAGCCAGCGGGACCATGAAGAGGAACAGCGGGATCAAGGCTTCGTTGTAGGACTCGATGATCAGGGACTTGACGGGTTCGGGCATGCTGTTCACCAGGTGCGGGGTGAAGGAGCTGGCTCCGGCGCCACCGGTACCGCCGGGGATCTTTTCCGCGATGAGATCGTACAGTCGTGTGGCAAACATGGCGCCAACAACGGCCGAGCCCAGCGTGGCACCGACCTGGCGGAAGTAGTTCTGCCCGGCCGTGGCCGTTCCAACAAACTTCAGCGGGAAGGAGTTTTGCGCCACCAGCGTGAGGATCTGCATGCTGGCACCCAGGCCGATGCCCATGACACCCAAGTAGATGCAGATGAAGTAGATCGGGGTGCCGGTGGAGACCGTGGAGAGCAGCAGAAGTGCCAAGGCGAGGATCGCGCTGCCCACAATGGGGGCAACCTTGTAGCGGCCCGTGGTGGAGACGCGGCGGCCCACCACAACCGAGACAATCAGCATGCAAGACATCATGGGAATCATCAGCAGGCCGGCTTCAGCGGCGGAGAAGCCCGTGGCCATCTGCAGGTAGGTGGGCATGTAGCCGATGGCGCCGAACATGGCGATACCCGTCAGCAGGCCGGCGATGGTAGTCAGGACAAAGTTGCGGTTCTTGAACAACAGCATGGGCATGACCGGCTCGGAAACGCGATTTTCCACAATGACAAAGAGGGTTCCTGTCACTACGGCGGCGATGGCAAGCCCGATGATTTGCGGGGAGTTCCAGTCATACTGCGTACCGCCCCACGTGCCGACCAGGACCAGGGCCGTGGTGGCCAAGGCAATGAGCATCATGCCCACGTAGTCGATCTTCGGACGCGTGGCATGGACCTTGCGGGGAACATGCAACAAGAAGATGGTGGCCGCAATGGCCAGGAGCGCCAGCGGCACGTTCATCCAGAACGCCCAGCGCCACCCCGGGCCCTCGGTCAAGCCGCCACCAATGAGCGGCCCGGCAACGGAGGAGAACGCGAAGACGCCGCCCATGATGCCCATGTACTTGCCGCGTTCGCGGGCCGGCACAACGTCGGCGATAGTGGCCTGCGAGAGGATCATCAAACCGCCACCACCAAGGCCCTGGACCACGCGAGCAATGATGAGCACGTTCATGTCGTTCGCCAGGGCACCAATGACAGAGCCAACAAGGAATATTGAAATCGCGAACAGCAGCATGGGCTTGCGGCCCAACAGATCCCCGAGCTTGCCGTAGACGGGCATCATGATGGTGGAGGCGAGGATGAAGGCCGTAATGACCCAGGCCATGTGTTCGACGCCGGAGAGCTCACCAACGATGGTGGGCAGTGCACTGGAAAGCACTGTCTGGTTCAGCGATGCCAGCAACATCGTCACCATCAGGCCGGCGAAGAGGAGGACGATGTTGCGCTTTTCGCTGTGGTCGGGGTGCCCGTGGGCCGCAGGGGCGGCTGGGACTGCGGCTTTTATTTTGGTGGAACTCATAACGTTGCCTTAATGGTGTCTCTAAAAATTTCTATGGCCTCTTGCACGGCCGGGCTTTGCTCGTTGGTGGTTGCACTTGGATCCTTGGCGAAGGCGAACCGCATGACGGTTCCTGCCAGCATCAACAAGGCCAGCGCGGAGTCCCGGCCGGGAGGCAGTCCTGACCAGGATTGCTCCTGGGGACCATTGGGATAGCGTTCCAGCAGCACGGCCTCAACCAATTCCTCGCAGGCTCGCAGATGCGAGACCAGGCTCCTGGCCAGTTCCGGATGCTGTTTCTTCAGGATCATGCGCCGCTCTGTGCGCGAGGCCTCGGGAAACATGGAACGGATGACGGTAACCATGAGGTGGACCGTCCGTCCGAAGAGGTCCCCGGTCCCGCCAGCGCGGAAGTCGGCGATGGTTTCCTCGGAGAGGGTGGGCGCTTGGACGCCCAGGATGGCGTCTTCCTTGGTGGGGAAATAGTTGAAGAAGGTGCGCTTGGAAACTCCTGCGGCTTCGGAGATGGCTTCAACCGTGGTGTTTGCCAGGCCGTGTTCACAAGCAAGGCTCGAAGCCTGGTCGTGGATCAGGGCCCAGGTGTCAAGGCGGTTGCGCTCGCGCAGGCTAACAGGAGTTTTATGCATGACTACAGTTTATGCACTCACGCACAAGTTGCACAACTGCAAACTTTACATCTGTGCATGTTTTACATCACAGGCTGGTCGGACGAATCCAGCTGAACTGCGGAGTTTCCTTGGCAAGTACCGCGCTCCAGCCTTCCGTGGTCGCCCGCTTTCGGCGCACAACAACGTCCCCATCCGGTCACTGACGAAGAAGGAGACTCTGACAACTGGCAAATAACCCACTGCATGGCAAAGAGATTCCCAATTTATGGGAATTAACTCTTTTCACTTGTGACTACGGACACTAACGTCGCTTTCATGTTTGAACGACGACCCACCCCAGTTGGCGATGCACGTGGAGTGCAAGAGACAGCCGAGCAACCATCCGCGGCGCAATCGCGCGTTCTAGAGATACTGTTGCAGTTTGCGCAGCTTCAGGTCCTAACGGCCGCGCAGGTTTCGGCACGCACGGGCATCCCGTCCAGTGCAGTGTATCGACACCTGTCCGCACTGATCCAGACCGGATTGTTGGCTCCGGCCAACAGCCGCAGCCAGTTTTCTGCTGGTCCGGCAACCCTCCAACTGGCCGCCAACTTCCGTCAGGAAACCACTGTCGCCAGCCACATCAGTACCAAGCTGCAGCAACTGGCCAACGAAACCCAGGAGTTGGCCGCCTACTTGGTTGTCAACGGAAACCAGGCCCTCTGCGTGGAAGCCGCGGAAGGTCCGCAAATGCTTCGCTGCAGCTACTCGGCCGGGCTGTCCCAGCCGTTGCACCGCGGCGCCAGCGCTCTGTCCCTGCTGGCCCACCTGACGGATGCAGAGCGAGCCGAGAGAATATCCGTCCTTGAATTGGACGCTGCTGACAACGAATCACTGCGCCGCGACCTGGACATTACGGCCGCACGCGGCTTTGCACTGAGCCAAGGCGCCGTTGATTCAGGCGTTTGGGGCGTCAGCTTCCCGATTTTTAACGCTTTAGGGCGGCTCTCCGGCACCCTCAGCACCATGGCACCATCTGTCCGCGCCATCCGAAATGAAAAACGGCTTATTGCCGTCACACGTGCAGCCGCCCTCATACTCAACACAGCGAAAAAGGGACTCCAATGACCCACGAACTGACCCCCTCCTCATGGACCGGACGCGACGACGGACCCGGGCCAGAACGCCGCCGCTGGCATCATGCCATCAACGAATCCCTGTCCCCTGCCGGCTCCAATTTGCCACCTCTTGCTCCACATGGCGGAATTGCCGTGATCGGGTTCCAAAGCGACGAAGGTGTGCGCCGCAACAGGGGCCGCGTCGGCGCAGCCAAGGCTCCTGCTGTCATCCGCGACGCGCTGGCATCACTGTCAGCGCCGGCAGAACTCACCGCCTGCGACCTTGGCGACATCACCGTCGCCGACGGGGCCATGGAAGCGGGTCAGCAGCGGCTTGGCCTGTCGGTTGCCGCCGCCTTGCAAGCCGGGCAATTGCCGGTGGTCCTGGGCGGAGGGCATGAAACAGCGTTTGGCAGCTACCTGGGTCTGGCTGGGTCCGGAACGCTGGCAGGAAAGCACTTGGGGATCATCAACCTGGACGCTCACTTTGACCTGAGGACAGACCCTGTCCCGTCTTCCGGCACACCGTTCCGCCAAATCGCCGAAGCCGAGCTGGCTGCCGGACGCGACTTCACCTATCGGGTCCTGGGCATCAGCGAAGCAAACAACACGCTGGAACTGTTCAGGACGGCGTCGGCCCTGAACGTACAACATATGTTCGATGAGGACTGCTGCAGCTCCGGGCTGCCTGCCGTCAAGGAGTTTGTGCACAACTTCCTGGGTGAGGTCGACGCCGTCTACCTCACCATCGACCTTGACGTCCTGCCCGCACACGTGGCCCCGGGAGTCAGCGCACCAGCCACGTTGGGCGTGCCGCTTGAGGTCATCCTGGCGGTCTGTCGCCAACTGGCCCGCTCCTCCAAACTGGTGCATGTGGACATCGTTGAACTGAATCCACGCTTTGACGTCGACGGCCGAACGGCCCGCACCGCGGCCCGGCTGGTCCACGCCATCGCCACCGAACACACGGCAGTCCTACCGAAGACGCCCGCCATCCCGGCGTCTTCACCCCAACCTGGAATTGAGTTCCTGTGAAAAACCTGTTCAACCGCCACCGTTTTTGGGCTATTCTGCTTGCTGTCCTGATCGCTATCACCGGCGTAGCTGCCCAGGCCGCTACAGCTGCACCCTCCGCCGACCCTTCGGCGGCGCCGCAAAGTTCGGTCAAGCTCAATGATCTGCAGTCGGGGAAGCTCACGCTGCGGGTCGGCACCGACGCGACGTTCCCGCCATTTGAGTTCACTGACGCCAATGGCGAGAAGATGGGCTTTGACATTGACTTGGTCCGGGCGCTGGCCAAGGAATCGGGCATCAAGAACGTTGAGTTCATCCAGATGCCGTTTGGCAACATCGTCCCGGCGCTGCAGGCCAACCAGATCGATGTGGGCGCCTCCGCCATCTACATCAGTGACGAGCGGGCCAAGGCCATCAACTTTTCCGAGGTGTATTATCCCGGTGGCCTGGCCATCTTCGTCGACGAGGACAACACGAATGTGACCTCACTGGCCGATCTTGTCGGGAAAAAGGTTGCCGTGCAAGTGGGCACAAAATCCGTGGAATGGCTGGAGCAAAACCAGCCCAAGGCACATTTGGTGCAGGTGCAGACCAACGACCAAATGTTCACGTCCGTAAAGCTGGGCCAGGCCGACGCCGTGGTCACCGGCCAGCCCGGAGGGCGGTACTTCATCCACCAGCAGGGTGGCCTGAAACAGGTGGGCGGACGGCTCACCAATGAAAACTACGGGTATGCCTTCCAAAAATCCGATACGGCCATCCGGGACGTTTTCAACTCCTCCCTGGCGACGCTGAAGTCCAATGGCGCGTATGACAAGCTCACGTCCAAGTGGTTCGGCGACGAAGCCACGGCAGTCACCGGCCCGGCCAAGGCCCATGGACTGATCAACATCTCCTCCATCACCAACTCTGCCCTCCCGCTGTGGAACGGTTTTGTCACCACCATGGAAATCATCGGCATGTCCTTGGTGCTGAGCCTGACGTTCGGCATGCTGGGAGGCTTTGCGAAGTTGTCCAAAATCACCCCCATCCGCTGGGTCGGCACGGCCTATGTGTCCGTCATTCGCGGCACGCCGTTCATTGTGCAGCTGTTCCTGATTTACTTTGGCCTACCGCAACTTGGCTTGCAGCTGCAGCCTCTGGTGGCCGGAGTCTTTGCCTTGGGCCTGTACAGCGGTTCCTACGTGACAGAGATTGTCCGCGGTGCCATCCAGTCCGTGGACAAGGGACAGATGGAAGCGGCACGCTCCTGCGGCATGAGCTCCGGCGCTGCACTGCGACACATCATCATCCCGCAAGCATTCCTTCGCATGCTCCCACCGTTGGGCAATGAGTTTGTCTCCCTGACCAAAAACTCGGCACTGGTGTCCTTCGTGACCATCAGTGAATTGTTCCTAGTAGGCCAAACCATTATCTCGCGCACCTTCGACGCCCTAACCGTCTATATCTTCATAGGTCTGGTCTACTACATCATCACCAACATCATCGGCTTCATCGCCAACACCCTCGAAAAGAAACTGGCGGTTTACATCTAATGGCACTCCTTTCGACCAAGTCCATCACGAAGACCTTCGGCACGCTTGAGGTGCTCAAGGGGATCGACTTCACCATAGAGCCGGGCGAGGTGGTTGCCGTCATTGGTCCTAGTGGCGGCGGCAAATCAACGTTCCTGCGCTGCCTGAACCTGTTGGAGACACCCACGTCCGGGCAGGTCTTGTTTGACGGCGAGGACTTACTTGCACCAAAAGTTGATCTGGACCGCTTACGCTCGCGCATGGGTATGGTGTTCCAACAGTTCAACCTGTTCCACAACCTGACGGCGCTGCGCAACGTGATGCTGCCTCAGATGAACGTGTTGGGGAAGAGTAAAGCCGAAGCAGAGGCCCATGCCATGGAGCTGCTGGAAAAAGTGGGCATGACGCATCGCGCCACCGCCTACCCCAGCCAACTCTCCGGAGGGCAGAAGCAACGCATCGCCATTGCCCGTGCCGTCGCCATGAGCCCCAAGCTCATGCTCTTCGACGAGCCGACCAGCGCCTTGGACCCCGAGGTGGTCAACGACGTCCTGGACGTAATGACAGACTTGGCCAAACAGGGCATGACAATGATCGTGGTGACGCACGAAATGGGCTTTGCAAGAAAAGTTGCCGATCGTGTGGTCTTCGTCGATGGCGGCGTGATTGCCGCGGATATGCCTCCAGAGGAGTTTTTTGCCGACGACAACGCCAATCCGCGTGTCCGGGACTTCCTGAACAAAGTTCTATAGGTTTCCGGGTCAGCCCTGCTGGCCCGGAAATTATTCGGATGTACGCACCCAGGTGAAGTGCGGTGTCTTCTTGGCCAGGAACGCCGCGACTCCAATAGCGGCATCTTCGCCGACCGCCATTTCCCGCTGCCAATGGAGGTTCCGTTCAGCCAGGGCGGCAGCACTCCCGGCAGCACCCACAGCATCGCCGCCGATGAGGTTGATGAGATCCTTTTGAGCCCGAATGGAGAACTGCGAGCCCGAAGCCAAGCGGAGGGCAAACGCCGCAACGTCGTCCCAAAAGGCATGCGTGGGGAGCACCTTCGTGGCCAGGCCCAGCCCCAGCGCTTCCCCGGCCGCCACAAAGTCACCTGTGAACAACAGGTATTTGGCCGTTGCCGGACCCACCAGCTGCACCAGCCGCTTGATTCCGGACAGGGGGTAGACAATGCCGATCTTGGCGGGTGTGATGCCGTAGACGGCGCGTTCGGAGGCCAGCCGGAGGTCGCAGGCACCGGCGATCTGCCACCCTCCGCCCACACAGTAGCCGTCGATGGCGGCGATGGTCGGCTTGGGGAAGGCGGCCAAGGCTTCCTCAGCCACGGTGATGTCGCCCCCGTCCTCTTGCACTGTGGCCGGGTCGTGCAGGATCTTTTGCACGGAGGCGATGTCGGCTCCGGCGGAGAAGTGGTCCCCGGCACCGCGCACCACCAGCACCTTCACGGTGTCGTCATCCGCCAACTGTGCAAGCAGCGGCGGAAGCTGGCGCCACATGTCCTGTGTCAGGGCGTTGCGCATAACGGGATTGTCAAGGACCAGCACCGCCACCGGGCCACGACGATCCACCGTCACGGCACCCGTCCGCCGCTCATCCATGATGTTCGCTCCCCCCAAGCGAGGCGGTTCCCCTAGGCGCAACGGTTCCTTCCCGCCCGGCGGGGTTGCCGGCGTCGTACACCACGCCCGCTTCCACCAAGCCGGCAATCTGTGCCGCGCTCAGCCCCAGCCCCTCCAGGATCCCCAGCGTGTCCTGGCCCAGTGCCGGCGGCGCTTTGGCCACTTGCGGGGCCCGGCCGTTGATCGAGACGGGCCCGCGCAGCAGCGGCAGGACGGTGCCGTCGCTGCGGTGAACGGTTTGGACCATCGCCAGGTGCTTGACCTGCGGGTCGGCGAACGCCTGCGCGTAGTTGTAGATGGGCCCGGCCGGGATGCCCGCGGCTTTGAGCCGGGCCAGCCACTGCGCCGCGGTTTGCCCGGCGAGCAACCCGTCGATCAGCAGGCGCAGCTCCTCACTGTGCGCCGTGCGCAGCCTGCTCGTGGCGTAGTCGGGGTGCTCGGCCAGCTCGGGGCTGCCCAGCAGCTCGCACAGCTGCACCCACTGCTTTTCACTGCCGACCGCCATGATGAGCGGGATGTCGCCGGTCTGAAATACCCCGTACGGGGACAGCACGGGGTGGTTGTTGCCGCGCGGCACCGGCACCTCCCCCGTGCTGAGGAACTGCTGGCCTTGGAAGGCGGAGAGCGAGAGCCCGGTTTCCAACAACGACGCCGAAACGGCACTCCCAGCCCCGCCCGCCTTTCTGCCGACCAGGGACGCGGCAATGCCAAAGGCCGTGTAGATTCCGGTGACAAGGTCCACGATGGGCACGCCCACCCTGTACATGTGCTCGGCGTCGAGACCGGTGACGGACATCAGCCCGGACATGCCTTGCGCCACCTGGTCCAGGCCGGCCGCCTGGCTCAGTGGCCCGGTGGCGCCAAAACCCGTGACCGAGGCAATGATCAGCCCCGGTTTGGCTGCCCGCAGCAACTCCGGGTCGAGGCCGGTGGAGGCCAGCACGCCGGGGCGGAAGTTCTCAATCAGCACATCGCTGGCCAGTGCGAGCTCCCACAACAGCTTCTTGCCTGCCGCTGAATAGAAATCCACCGCCACGGAACTCTTTCCGCGGTTGACCGAGTCGAAATACAACGAGTGTTCGCCGTCGAAGGGTGCCCAGCTCCGGGAGGAATCCCCTCCCTTGATGCTTTCCACCTTCGTCACCTCGGCGCCCATGTCACCAAGCAGGGAGGCGGCATAAGGGCCGGCGAGCGCGCGGGAGAGGTCCATGACCTTGATGCCGGCCAGTGGCAGCTCCGACCCGGGCGGCACCTGCCCAAGCCGCTCCTGGCCCAGTGCATCCGCCCCAGGAGTCTCCCGCCCGGGCGCCCCGGCCTCGGGCGACCCGGCCTCAGGCGCCCCACCCCCAGCCATCTCATCCTCAGGCACGGGGTCCGCCGGCGCCTGGCATGCGAAGTTTCACGTTGATTTGCTTGGTCTGCGTGAATCCGGCCAGCATGCCTTCGAGGGAAACTTCCCTGCCAATCCCGCTTTGCTTGTAGCCGCCGTACGACTGCCCCGGCACTTGCCCTCCCCCTTGGTTGACCTGCACCCACCCGGCCTCGATGCGGTGCGCGGTGGTCAGTGCCTCGTCAAGGTTGTGGCTGAATACGTACGCTGCCAGCCCGTAGTTGGTGTCATTGGCCATGTCCACGACTTCATCGACGCGGCGCCACGGGATAGCCAGCAGCACCGGGCCGAAGATCTCCTCCCGGGCGATCCTGAACTCGTTCGTAGCCCCCGTAAACAGGGTGGGCAGGTGATAGTAGCCTTCCGTCAACGGGCCCGACGCCGGCTCCTCCCCGCCGATCACAGCCTTCATGCCGGCGGTGGTGCGGCCCTCTTTCAGGTATCCACTGATGGCCGTGTGCTGTTTGGCGTTGATGACGGCGCCGATGTCGGAGGATTCCTCCAGCGGGTCGCCCACCTTCATGGCCCCCAGCCGCTCGCCGAGCGTGCCGACGAGCTCGTCGAAAATGTCGGCGTGGATGTAGAGCCGGGACCCTGCCGTGCAACTTTGTCCCTGTCGGGCGAAGCGGGAGGCGAGCAGCAGGCTTTGGAGGAGTTCGTCGTCGTCCTTGCCTCCTGTCCACGCATCGGGGAAGACAATCGAGGGGTTCTTCCCGCCCAATTCCAGCGATTGGTGGGCCAACCGCTCCCCCGCCTGGGCGCCCACTTGGCGGCCCACCTTGGTGGAGCCGGTGAAGGAGACCTTGTCCACGCCCGGGTGGAGCGCCAGCGCGGAGCCGATCAGTTCGCCGGTGCCGGTGAGCGTGTTCACCACACCGGCAGGCAGGTGCTTGTTGCAGACCTCGGCCAACAGCAACAGGCTCAACGGCGCTTCGTTGGCAGCCTTGACGATGACGGTGTTGCCGGTTGCCAGCGCTGCGGGGATCTTGAACGCTGCGATCAGCAGCGGGGAATTCCACGGCAAGATGGCCGCCACCACGCCCAGCGGCTCCAAGCGGGTGTACTGCAGCTGGTCCTCGCCGGCAGGCAGCGTGGTTCCCTTCACTTCGGCAGCAGCGCCGGCAAAGTAGCGGAACATGGCCACAAGCGAGACGACTTCGGGGCGTGCCTGGGTGCGCAGTGCGTTGCCGGTGTCCAAGGCAGTGAGATGGGCGAACTCTTCCGTGCGCCGCTCCACTTCGTCGGCGATGGCCAACAGGGCCGCGGCACGGGCTGAAAAGTGCAGCGACCGCCAGGCCGGAAACGCCGCCCGTGCCGCGGCAACCGCAACGTCCACATCCTCGGGCGTGCCGGCCGGAACGCGGGCAATGACGGTTTCACGCCGGGCCGGGTTGTTGACATCGTGCCATTGCCCCGCAACGGAGGGAACCGGCTCGCCATTGACCCACATGGGGTGGTCGCGGACGGTCCAGTCCGAGCCGGGATGGGCGGATGTTTGTGCTGTCATGACCAAAGCCCCTTTGCTTCACCAAAAAACACGTGCTTCAAGCTTTGCGCTTCGCTGCCTTGCGGCCGTTGCCGCGCACAGCTCAACTGTCACACCCGCGCGCCTTGCATGCAAGCATTCACTGCCGAGTCGGCCCGGGTGCGGCACGCCCAGCCATGGGCTCGGAGGTGCGGAAGGTTTCCATGACGGCTCCTTGATGCAGACCCATAATACAGAGGGAAGAAGAGGGTAAGGAGGAACCCTGGCACCCGTTCACTGGAATTGCAGCGGCAGCCCATTGCCGTCGCGACCGCGGGGATCGTGTATTGACACAAAAAAATGCCGCCGCTTCCACGCCTGCTCCAGGGATTCAGCCCTGGTGCAGGTGCGGAAGCGGCGGCATTGTCCAAACCGCAGGCTTTTACGAGCCTTGGTTACAAGCTTTGGCTCCAGGCGTTTGCTACAGGCCCAGCTCGGTGCGCAGACGCGATACGTGGCCGTCTGCGGCCACGTTGTATTCAGCGCTGCGCACTGTTCCGTCGGCGTTGAGCACAACAGTGGAACGCAACGTTCCAATCATCTTGTTGCCGTTCACGACCTTCTCGCCCCATGCGCCCCATGCTTCAGCAACTGCATGCTCGGCGTCGGAAAGGAGCGGGAAATTCAGGTCGAATTCCTCGGCAAAGGCGGTCAATGCTTCCTGTGGGTCCGTGGAGATGCCAACGACATCCACCCCGCCCGCCTTCAGTGCAGCAAGGCTGTCGCGGAAGTCGCATGCCTCGGTGGTGCAGCCGGGCGTTGCCGCCTTCGGGTAAAAGTACACAACAACCTGGCGACCGGCAAAGTCGGACAGGTTGACGTCCTTGCCATTGGCATCAGGAAGGGTGAAGCCGGGAGCGCTCTGGCCGGGCGTAAGTTGAGTTGACATGTCTCTCCAATAATTTCGTCACGTGGAATTGAAATATTGCTCTACGGAATAAGTTTAGAGTCGGCATCGCGTGGCGTCAACGTCGCCGCCAATACTGGGCAAACTGCCCGGATCGGGCAACGCATCATGCCCAGCCTGCGGAAGGTAGGGGATCTTGTGATTGACATCTCGGCTGTGATGCGGTTCACTATTCATATGCTGAAATAACAGTTCCACGATACGAAAATAAATACTCTTTCGTATAGCCGACACCGTGGATGCCAGCAAAGACCCGCAAGGACTGCACACCATGCAGCTTGAAGAGTTTAATGAAGCACAGCCAGCAGAGCTGATGACTGTACTTCGCCCGTGTATCGATATTGAACGTTGGTGCCTCGGCATTGTCGCGGCTCGCCCGTTCGCCGATCTCCAGCAGCTCCTCGACTGCGCCACAACAGTCGCGGATCCTTTTACCGCAGCAGAAGTGGATTCTGCGATGGCCCACCATCCCCGGATCGGTGAGCGTGCAGCAGGCCCCAGCACAGAAGCCAACCTGTCCCGCAAGGAACAATCCGCCGTTGACCCCACCGACAGTGCCATCATCACAGCACTGGCAGAAGGCAACCGCGCCTACGAAGCCAAATTTGACCAAGTCTTCCTGATTCGGGCCGCTGGACGGACACCGGAGGAAATCATTGACACCCTTCACCAGCGGATGAAAAACACCGCCGAAGAAGAAAACCTCATAGTTGCCCAGCAGCTGCGTGAAATCGCAGTGCTGCGGCTCGAAGGAGTGATGAGCGCGTGAGCGTCTCCCATATAACCACCCACATTCTGGATACCGCAGCAGGGAAACCCGCTGCAGGTGTCGCCGTCGAGCTTTACGCCCGCGACGGCGAGGCATGGTTCCAGATTGCGTCGGGCACCACTGATGCTGACGGGCGGGTGAAAGACCTTGGCCCCGAGCGACTGCAGAGCGGAAACTACCAACTGCGGTTCGACACGGGCGCCTACTTCGCCGGCATCAATTCGGACACCTTCTTCCCGGAGGTATCTCTGACCTTTACGGTCGAGGAAAGCCAGGAGCACTATCACGTGCCCCTGCTGCTAAGTCCATTCGCCTATTCAACATACAGAGGAAGTTAAATCATGACTGACAACAACATCATCTTGGGCGCCAACCAGTACGGCAAAGCCGAGGTCCGTCTGGTCAAGCTCACCCGCACGACCGACCGCCACGAGATCGAAGATCTCAACGTCACGTCCGAGGTTCGAGGCGACTTCAACGCAGCCCACATCGACGGCGACAACGCCCACGTTGTCCCCACCGACACGCAGAAGAACACCATCTACTCGTTCGCCCGTGACGGCGTCGGCTCACCGGAGGCATTCCTGCTTCGCCTGAGCAAGCACTTCACCAGCGAATTCGCATGGATCGACGGCGGCCGCTGGTCAGCCGAGCAGTACGGCTGGAACCGCATCCAGGCTGCCGGCAAGGCCCACGACCACTCGTTCGTCAAGAGCAACCAGGAAGTGCGCACCTCTGTCGTTGTCAAGGATGGCGACAAGACCCAGGTGCTGGCAGGCTTGAAGGACCTCACCGTCCTGAAGTCCACGCAGTCCGGCTTCGAAGGCTTCCCGGTGGACAAGTACACCACCTTGAAGGAGACCAGCGACCGGATTCTGGCCACCGACGTGGCAGCCCGCTGGCGCTTCAACCCGGAAGCCATCAACGCCGACTTCGACTTCAACAAGTCCTACGAAGACGTCAAGGCACTCCTGCTTGAAGGCTTCACCGAAGGCTTCTCGCACGCTCTCCAGAACACCCTGTTCGAAATGGGCAAGAAGGTTCTCAACGCACACCCGGAGATCGACGAGATCAAGTTCTCGATGCCGAACAAGCACCACTTCGTCGTTGACCTGTCCCACTTCGGCCAGGACAACCCCAACGAGGTCTTCTTCGCAGCAGACCGTCCGTACGGCCTGATCGAAGGAACCGTACTGCGTGAAAACGCATCGGATGCCGGCAACGTCTGGGATGGCGTCGCAGGCTTCTGCTAAGAAACACCGGGCTTCCATGAAGCCCATGACAGTACAGAACGAATAGTTGGGCGGGGGGCTTCGGCCCCCCGCTCAACTAGCACGGCAGCTCCCAAAGCGAGTTGCCGTTTGACACAGGTAAGCAGACAAGGAGGTCCGCTATGACCAAGGGTTCACGATCCGCCACCGTAGCAAAAACAGGTAGGCCAGAGGACGAAAAACTAGGAATTGGGGCAAGCTTTGCCTATGGATTCCAACACGTACTTACCATGTACGGCGGCATCATTGCCGTACCCCTGATTGTGGGCCAGGCCGCTGGCCTGGAACCCGGTGATATTGGGTTGCTCATTGCGGCATGCTTGTTCATGGGCGGTCTGGCAACTCTTCTGCAGACCATCGGCGTTCCGTTCTTCGGCTCCCAGCTTCCGCTGGTCCAAGGAGTCTCATTCGCCGGCGTGGCAACCATGGTGGCGATTGTGGATGGCGGCGGCGGAATCCAGAGCGTTTTTGGTGCCGTTATTGTCGCCTCATTGCTCGGTCTGGCGATCTCACCGATCTTCTCAAAAATCATTAGGTTCTTCCCCCCGGTGGTCACCGGCACCGTCATCACCGTCATCGGCCTGTCGCTGATGCCCGTGGCAGCAAGCTGGGCCATGGGTGGCAACCGGAAGGCTGAGGACTATGGCAGCGTCGCCAACATTGGCCTCGCCGCAGCGACGCTTGTCATTGTGCTGCTGCTGAGCAAGCTGGGCAGCAGCACCATCTCACGTCTTTCCATCCTGCTGGCCATCGTCATCGGAACCCTCATCGCCTTCTTGGTTGGAATGACGGACTTCTCCAAGGTGGGTGAAGGAGCCATTGTTGCATTCCCCACCCCGTTCCACTTGGGCATGCCGACATTCCACCTCGCTGCTATCATCTCGATGTTCATCGTCATTCTCGTTACCTTGGTCGAGACCTCTGCCGACATCCTAGCCGTCGCAGACATCGTGGACACCAAGGTTGACTCCCGCCGCCTCGGCGACGGCCTGCGTGCCGACATGATCTCCAGTGCCGTGGCCCCCGTATTCGGGTCCTTCACGCAGAGCGCCTTCGCCCAAAACGTGGGACTGGTCGCCGTCACCGGCATCAAGAGCCGCTTCGTGGTGGCCGCCGGCGGCGTCATTCTCGTAGTCTTGGGAATTCTGCCCATCATGGGCCGCGTCGTGGCAGCAGTGCCGCTGCCCGTCCTCGGTGGCGCAGGCATCGTGCTGTTCGGCACAGTTGCTGCCAGCGGCATCCGCACGCTCTCAACCGTCAGCTACAAGAACAACATGAACCTGATCATCGTTGCCACCTCCATCGGCGCCGGCATCATCCCCATCGCTGCACCGACGTTCTACGATCAGTTCCCGACCTGGTTCGCAACGATCTTCCACTCCGGCATCAGCTCCGCCGCCGTGGTGGCCATCTTGTTGAACCTGCTGTTCAACCACTTGAAGTTCGGCAACCCGGACAACCCGTCGGTGTTTGCTGCCGGCGGTGACCGGCTCATGCCGGCCGAGGTGGTGGATTGCCTGCAACACGGCGACCATTGGGCGGACGGCAAGCTCCTTGACGCCGACGACAATGAAATCCCGATCCGTGCCATCGAGGCCGACCACTAGGTCTGCTGTTCCCACGGACCCGTTCCGCAATGCTGCCGCCGTCCCCCTCCCGAGGGTACGGCGGCAGCGGCGTTTAACAATGCGGAGGGGGTCCCCGGTCCCCGTCTCATCGATTCCCCGCCCCTCGAAATCGAACGGGTAGTTGTTGGCAATGTTTTTCGCGGACACTGCAATCTACTGCCCGTTCGATTTTTGTTTGGAACTTTCCCAGTGGGAACTTAAAGAACGTGGGAACTTAAAGAACCACGGCGGCGACCCCCACCAGGGATCACCGCCGCCGTCAATTACCAACGCTCCTGCACCTTTAGGAGTGTTTTGCCGAACGCTCCCTCAGTCCGTGCCGGAGCGCTGCGCAATTGACCCCGGAATCTGCAGGAGCGTCGGGGAGGAGCAGGTCTGCCAGGCTGGCTACGCGTTAGCCGCGACCTACGAACGGCATGCCTGAAGCCGTGACCACAAGCTGGCCAATGTTGGCGCTGGCCGGCAGCCCCGCCATGAACAGGACGGTCCGGGCCGCTTCGGCCACGGGGAAGGTTGGCTCTACCAGCAGGCTGCCGTTAGCTTGCAGGGCGCCACTGGTGACGCCCAGGTCCGCCATGATGGCTGTGGCTGTGTTGCCAATGTCAATCTGGCCGCAACTAATGCCAAAGGCACGCCCATCCAATTCAATGGACTTGGTCAAGCCGCTGATGGCGTGCTTGCTCACCGTGTAGGCAGCGGACTTCGGTCGCGGGGAGTGCGCGGAAATGGAACCGTTGTTGATAATCCGTCCACCCTGGGGCTGCTGTGCCTTCATGGTGCGCATGGCGGCCGCGGCACAGATCATGGAACCGGTCAGATTGACGGCAAGGGTGGCATTCCAGTCAACCAGCGAGATCTCATCGACGGCCCCGCTGGGACCAAACATCCCTGCATTGTTGAAGAGCACATCGACACGTCCAAAGTGATCCACGGCCCGGCGGAAGAGATTCTCCACCTGCTCCGGATCGCAAACGTCGGTCGGAACGCACAAAGCACGTGAATTGCCCTGCGCCGCCTCCAGGAGCCCGGCTTCGCCGCGACCCGCCAGAACAACCCTGTAGCCCTCGGCAAGGGCTGCACGGACCACAGCCAGCCCTATGCCGGAACCGGCCCCAGTGACGAGCAGGACCTTGGAGGCATCTTGCCCCTGTCCCCCGGCGTGTGCCGACGGTGATGGTTCACTTCTCATGTCCGCTCCTTGATGATGGCTGCCATCGGGGATGACATTAAACCGGCTGTGGGTGGCTGGGCAAGCCACGGCCCGGCGGTGCGCGGGGCGGACGCAGCAGCATCATTCAGCTGTCAGGTGATGTTTTCAGCAAGTGCGAAACCGTTTTTGACATATGAAGTACATCATATGAGTCAGCTCACTGCGGGTCAAGCCGACGCGTGCGCATGACTAAAGGACGGATAGGTCTTGCATCCCTTGGATACACACAGTATTCTCAACATACAATATTTTGTTTTCATATGGTGATAATCATCTGATGGGGCCCTTATCAGGACTGCCCCACGCCTACGCCTCGTTCGACGGAGAACGCATGGCGGGCGGGACTACGTGCACCTCACCAAAGCGGAGGTGCAACGGCAACATGGAAAGAGGTATCCAGTGGTTCAGCGAGACGAAAACTCCCATATCCTTAGCGGGTTGACTAATCAGCTTCCTGATCGTGATCCGGAGGAGACTGCCGAGTGGCTTGAGTCTTTGGATTCGTTGATTCAGGATCGTGGCACGGAGCGTGCCCAGTTCATTATGCGTAGTTTGCTGCAGCGTGCTGGTGCGC
>NZ_JASISP010000015.1 GCF_030063185.1 Arthrobacter sp. H35-D1 | reverse complement strand
TACTTCACCCGGCGCGACCCGGCCAAGGCCCGGGCCCGCGCCATCGGCCAACTCGAAGCCCTCGGCTACCACGTCTCCATCACTGAAGCAGCCCCAACAGGCCACACCGAAACGCACCTCGCAACCAACCCACCACGCCCACTCACCTAATTTTCGTGTCAGAACTGCGACTAGTCGTTGACAAGCGGCTCGACTGAGGCCTGTGGATCCGCCACCACGTGGCCCATGCTAGGACCAAGAAATCCTCCACATGCTGGATCAGTCAGCACATGCAAGCTGGCACTCGGGTTCATGGATGTTCCAGTGCGTCATCGGCCCCATCACCGTTTCGCGCTGCGGGACAGAGGCCAGACTGCGGCACCCGCAAGGGCGAGAGAACCCAGCCAGGGGCCCGGTTCTTCAAGCCGTGGCGGCAAATCATCGAGTCCATCAACGACACGCTCAAGGGCCAACTCGATCTGGAACTACACAGCGGAAGAACCCCGGCAGGTGTCATCGCCCGCGTCATCCAACGCCTCCTGGCCATGACCCCCTGGAATTATTCATCCGCAACCTTGGGTCGCGGACATGGTCCACTGGCGCCGGCTACACCTTGCGTTCCCCGGCACGCCACACCCCGGCCGTCAGCGGAATCCCGGGACGGTAGGCCAAATGCGTGGCCGAAGGCGCCTTGAGCATGTGCAGGTCCGCCCGGTGTCCCACCGCCAGCGAACCGACGGCACGCCGGCCATCGGCATCAACCCCCGCTCCACGTCCCAGTGCCAGCGCGCCGCCGAAGGTGGCGGCCCGCACGGCCTCGTGCACGCTGAGCCCCATTTGCAGCACGGCCGTCGTGACGCAAAAGGCCATGGAGGATGTGTAGGACGTTCCCGGATTGCAATTGGAGGCAATGGCCACAGGCACCCCGGCATCGAGCAATTGCCTGGCCGGCGCCAAGGGTGCCCGGGTGGACAGGTCGCAGGCAGGCAGCACCGCGGCAACCGTCCCGCGGACTCCGTCGCCCCGGCCCCCATTGGCGCGCGCGTCCCAAGCCGACCATGACTGCACAAGGAGGGACACGTCGTCGTCCGTCAAATAGTTCACATGGTCAACGCTGGCCGCGCCAAACTCCACGGCCAACGCCACCCCTTCGCCGTGCCCCAACTGGTTGCCGTGCACGCGCAGTCCCAGCCCGGCCGCCCGGCAGGCCTCCAGCACTCGGCGGGACTGCTCGGCGGTGAAGGCGCCACGCTCGCAAAAGACGTCCGCCCACTGCACGTACGGCAGCACGGCGGCGAGCATGTCCGTGCAGACAAGGTCGGTGTAGTCCTCCGCGTCGATGCCGGCGGGGACAAGGTGCGCACCCAAGAACGTGACAGTGTCGGCGACGGTCGAGGCGATCCGGGCGCTGCGCCGCTCATGCTCCACATCCAGTCCATAGCCGGTTTTCGTCTCCAGGAACGTGGTCCCCTGCGATACGGCTTCGGCCACGCGGCCCATCCCCAGCCGGGTGAGGTCGTAGTCGCTGGCGTCCCGGGTGGCGTCCACAGACACGGCGATGCCGCCGGCGCTGTAGTCCTCCCCCGCCATCCGCGCCTCGAATTCGGCGGTCCTGTCCCCCGCGAAGATCAGGTGCGTGTGCGAATCCACCCATCCGGGCAGCACGGCACGCCCCTGCGCGTCGGTGCGGGTGTCGGCGGCCGGGGCCTGGGCGCTGGGACCGATCCAGGCGATCCGCTCACCCTCCAGCACCAGCGCAGCATTGGCCAGCGTGCCAATCTCCGCGTCCTGGCTCATCAATTCACCAATGTTCTCGATCAGTTCGCTCATGCCCCAAGCGTACGACGGCGTCCGGCTCGGCGGGTGCGCGGCGTTGGGTCCGGCGTCCGGCATGGCAGACGCTGCCGTGCAGGTCTTGTTTTTGGCGCACGTCGGGAGGGCGGACAATAGTTCTTATGACTCTTGTTTCCCTCCTGGGCTTCGCCGGGTTGTGCCTCATGCTGGCATTGATTCCCGGGCCCGACACCTTCTTGATCTTGCGGATATCACTGAACCGCGCCAGCGCCGGCATTGCCGCTGCGGCGGGATGCGGATTGGGCGCCGTGATGTGGGGCGTGCTGGTTGGCTTGGGCTTGGCAGCCCTGTTGGAGCAGTCCGCCGAAGTGTTCAGGGTCGTGAAGATTGCCGGGGGCCTGTACCTGATGTACTTGGGTGTTTCAGCCCTGCTCAAGGCCCGCAAAGCCCGCAAGGCCCGCAAGGCCGGCACAGTCGAGGGATCCACGGGCCAGGCCCCCCTCACGTTCAGCCACCGTGGCGCCTTTGGCGCCGGTGCGCTGTCCACGCTGCTCAACCCCAAGGTCGGCTTGTTTTACCTGGCCGTTGTGCCCCAGTTCATCCCGCCGGGCGGCAACACCCTGGGCATGGCCATGATCCTGGGCCTGACGCTTGCCATCATTGGTTTCCTGTACCTTGTGGTCATTGCGATGGTGGCGTACAAGACGATGAAATGGTTGAAGAAACCCAAGGTCAACGCCATCATCGAACGCATCAGCAGCTCCATTCTCGCTGTTCTGGGCGCAGGGGTTGTGGCCTCCGCGGCTGCCAACTGAACTGCAGTGCGGATGGGCTGACTTGATCCGGCGGAAACCGGGTCTGCGAGGGCCTGGCGAAGAGGAGAGCAGGGATATTCGTGAATCTTGAGAACAACCCCGAGCGAGCGTCGCAACTGTGCGGCGAAGCACAGGCACGCTTGATGCACAGCGTGGCGACGTTGGCGGACAAGGACGTCCAAGCTCCCAGCTTGCTGCCCGGCTGGACCGTTGGACACGTCCTGACCCATCTGGCCCGCAACGCGGATGCCCACGCACGCCGTTTGGCCGGTGCACTTCGCGGAGAAAATGTGCCGAAGTACGCAAATGGCCAGCAACAGCGTCGGGACGAAATTGAGGACGGGGCTGGACGCTCGGCCGGTGAGATCATCGGCGACCTCGGCTCCAGCCAATCGCATCTCGAGGAAGTCTTCTCCTTGTGCGCAGGGGCCGGCTGGCCCAATGGCCACTTCCGCGGCGGAGGCGACTACGGCGCGGCCGGCTGCCCGGCACACCGGCTGCGCGAAGTGGAGATGCACCATGTGGACCTCGGGCTTGGCTACACTCCTTTGGACTGGCCGGAAGAATACGTGGCTTGGGATCTTCCGGTGCTGCTTGCCACGGCTCCTGAACGGATTGGTTCATCCAGTGAACGGCAGCTGTTCATGGCGTGGCTGGCCGGCCGTGGGCCGATAGATGCAGGGGCCACGCTGGCTCCATGGTGAATTCGTGAAAAGAATCGAAAGGATGGGGCGTTGGACATGAACGGATCAACCGACCTGGCGGCGATGCTGCGGACCCTGGAAGTGGTGTGCCGCCCGGAAGAATATGTGTACGCGACGATGCCCTCCGATCATCCTGCCGTTCACTTGGCCAAGGCGACCATCACTGAAGCGGAAGGGTTGACGGCCGTTCTGCGCAGGACCGATGCCGACTCCCACAATATTGTCTACGAATACGTGGCAGCATGGCTCACTTTGTCTGTTCACTCGTCCTTGGATGCCGTGGGCCTCACGGCCGCGTTCTCCCATGCACTCGCTCAGGCCGGCATCAGCTGCAACGTTCTGGCGGGCTATTACCACGACCACATTCTGGTCGCCGCACCCGACCGGGAACGCGCCATGGACGTCCTGCACGGTTTGCGGGAATCTTCCTGAGATTCGCGAACCCGGCAGGCAGTCGCTGTACGCTGTAGCCTTCTTTCTGGCTGTCGACGAGCCAAGCTAAAAGTACTTGATCATGATGGGCCACGGGATGCTGATGCCCTAGTTGAGTGATGGCAATTCCGGCCGCCCACGTTCGCGTCCACGGGGTCCTTTGGACAAGGCCCAGTGATGGCGTGCCAGTGAATCGGACGGCTCAACGTTGCCTGTGCGACAGCGTTCCACGGCTGCCCGCCGAGCAACAGTGGCCTGCTATGGGCCCCTCTCCTTGCGCTCCGTCCCGTTTGCTCGGGACCACCGGCAGGGTACTGGTCTGACTGTGATACAGGTTCAGTACCGTGAAATAGTGACATAGGTCATACACATTTTCATTAGGCTATGGGATACTAATGATTATGTGAATGAGTCGCTGGGGAGCGTGCACACTCTTTTGGGGTAGGTAATGGCTGGATCACATCCGACCACCACCCAAGAATTCAAGTCCTGCTCTTTTGGACGCTATTTGGGGGGAATCTTCATCACCAATTCGTCAACTGCGAATCTTCCCGGCGGGTCCGGCGCCCTTGGGCCGACGGATCTACTCTGCACTACATGCGGTAGCGCCAAGGCCTTGATCATCGAGGCCATCGGAACCAGCATTCCTGCAGCTTCGGGTCGTGTCTCCATCGAGTACACATGTTCTGCCTGCGGCGCCATCCACGGCCATTGCGCCACCGTCCAGCAGGTAGCCACACTTCTCAACGCCGGTGCCACAACCACTGGGGACGCCAACAGCGGCCGCCACGTTAAGACTTCCGCCTGGGTACGGATCGGATAGCGGACAGTGGAAACGGAAGTTTTGGCAAGCGCCGACACCGGGCATTGACCGACTGAACAACCATGAATCAAAGAGGAGATACCAATGACTGGACGCATTGAACTGCATCAGGAGATCGACGGGCTGTACCACGTAAAAATGGTCGACGATCTCAAGAACACACTCGCCGTATCCATTCGTTTCGACACACGAAAAGCAGCACTGGAAGGCGTGTTTGCCCTGCGGGAGATCGCCGGCACAGCCCACGTCAGTGACTGCACCTCACGAAAAACCGTGGCTGGTCCAATCAGGACCGTCGCCTGAAGCCCGAGACAATTCCACCTCACCGGGCCGGATACGCATCCGGCTCTGCTTGCCCCAAGTTGATCCACCGATTCTTCAGCCCAGCAAGTGTTCCCTTGCCGGGCAGCTTCGCCTGGCGAGCTCGATCGGGTCGTCATCACCGAGGCAGGGCCCGGGTCGGCTCGGCGGCTGCCAAAGCATTCCGACGATGAAGGCACACCTGCTGGATGTCATGGGCTGCCGAGTCCGGCAGATCCGGCCCCGCCATATAAAACGAGTGCGTTTGCTGCGGCTTCCCGAAGGCCGCGACCATCCGTGACCTCGAGGAACTGTTCCGCGAGCCAATCGGCGTCTTGAATCAACCCAGCCCCGCGCGCCGGGGGCTGAGCGCGGCAGCCAGCTCGTCGTCGTCGTCCTCGAGTGTGCCGGTGATGAGCGCGGCAGCCAGCGTTGCCATGGCGGCGGAGGTTTGAATGCCGTAGCCGCCCTGCCCGGCCAACCAAAAGAAATTCGGCACGTCCGCGTCGTGTCCCACCACGGGCAGGCCGTCGGCCGGGTGCGTGCGCAGCCCCGTCCAAGCGCGTTCGACGCCGGTGATCCCCAACGTGGTCACGGCGTCAATGCGGGAGATGAGTTCGCGGATGTCGGCATCGACCACTTGTGCGTGCCCTGGCTCCGCCGGGACCGACTCGCAGGGAGAAATGAGCAAGTGTGCGCCCTCCGGGCGGTAGTAGTAGGATTCATCGGCCGGCTCCACCATGGGTCCGGCAGCGTTGACGGGGTGTTCGGTGGAAACGATGGCCACGCTGCGCCGGTGCGGGACCAGGCCGCAAGGACGAGCACCGCACAGCTGTGCCACGGTGTCGGCCCACGCACCCGCCGCGTTGACCACCACACCAGCCGTGAAGCTGTGGTCCCCGGCAGTGACGGCGAAACCCGTGCCGTTGGTGTTTTGGACGGTTGAGACAACGGGCGAATCCGTCCGCACCAGCGTTCCTGCTGCCACCGCCTGGCTGCGGTAAAACTCAATGAGGGCCGGCACGTCGACTTCCAGGGCCGTGCTGTCCAAAGCTGCAGCCTCAAATACCCCGGCGCGCAAGTCGGGACTCCGTTCCAAGGTTTCAGCATGGCTGAGCGCCTCCAGGTGGTCGTTGGCGTCCACCAGTGCCGCCACTTCCGTTCGTGTGCCGAGGGTCAGCAGCGGCCGCGGAACCAGGATCGGGGCGGCCAGTTCCGCCGAGATCTGCTCCACCATCAAGCGGCTGCGCATGGTCAGTTCCTGGATGGGCGCGGGACCGTAGCTGGGCTGCATCTGTCGAGCCGAGCGGCTCGATGAGTGGAAGGCCAGCGAAGGTTCCGTTTCCACGACCACCACCGAGAGTTGTGGGCCAAGCCGCCAGGCCAGCGACAACCCGGCAATGCCACCGCCAATGATCAGCCCGTCATAGTCCATGATGTCATGCTGGCACACCAACGGCCCCACCGCACGGGGGCTGCACTGCATGGAGCCACTGCATGGAGCCACATTGCATAGACTGGGGAGAGCACACCAATCCCCCCTGTTGTTAAAGTGAGCCCATGTCCAGTTGTTGCAGTCCCGGCCGTTCAGACCACGAAGCTCCCTCCCCCGCAGCCCTGCAGCCGTTTTCACCAACTGCTCCCCTGAACACCGAGGCAGCCCGGCCCGACGCCGCAACCCCGCACAAGGCCGCCCCGCACAAGGCCGCCTTGCACAGCGAAGTGCTGATTCCGGCCGGCACTTTTGCCATGGGAGACCCCTTCGACGAGGGCTACCCGTCCGACGGCGAAACGCCTGTCCACCACGTGTCGCTGTCCGCGTTCAGCATCGACGCAACGGCCGTAAGCAATGCGGCCTTTGCCGCATTTGTGCAGGCCACCGGCTACCGCACCGAGTCGGAAGCCTATGGGACCTCGGCCGTCTTCCACTTGGCCGTGCAGGCGGACAAGGCCGATATTCTGGGCACCGCCTCCGGCACCCCGTGGTGGCTGAATGTTCGCGGAGCCGACTGGGCGCATCCGGCCGGACCACTCTCCTCGTGGCAGGAAATACCCGACCACCCCGTCACTCAGGTTTCACACTCCGACGCCCTGGCCTATTGTTCGTGGTCCGGCCGGTCCCTGCCCACCGAGGCGCAGTGGGAGTTTGCCGCCCGCGGCGGCCTGGTGCAGTCGCGCTATCCGTGGGGCAGCGAACTCCACGGCACCGATGACGACGGCGGGACCGTCCACCACTGCAACATTTGGCAGGGCACCTTCCCCACCGTCAACACGTGCGACGACGGTTTCCTCACCACCGCGCCCGTGAAAAGTTTTGCAGCCAACGCATATGGGCTCTATCAGACCAGCGGCAACGTCTGGGAATGGTGCTCGGACTGGTTCCTGCCAAAGTACTACAGGAGCTGCCTGGCCAAGGGCACCGTGGAGGATCCGACCGGGCCCACGATTGGCCGCGGCAGGGTCATGCGCGGAGGCTCCTACCTGTGCCACGACTCCTATTGCAACCGCTACAGGCTCGCCGCGCGCAGTTCCAACACCCCTGAATCGGCCAGTGGCAACTTGGGCTTCAGGACAATCGCCGGCGCAGCCAGCCGCTGATCGACTCCGCCTGCCTCGCCTGGAACGCACGCAACGTCGGTATGCCCGACGGGGCCGGCCGGCGAGACATGTCAAGGAAGTAGCCCGCCCAGCCTGCCAGGACGCCGGTGATTTCCTGTTCCCCGGCGTCGGCAAAGACGCGGTGCTCGGCCAGGAAATGTACGCAACCGGACGCCGGGTCCAGCGTCCTGGCATTGACCAGCACGCTGAGTGCGTCGGCCCATGGCGCACCCACAGCGGCCCATGGCCAGTCGAGCAGCACCGGTCCGGCATCGGTCAGCAGGATGTTGTCGGTGCGCAGGTCTCCATGGACCAGCGAGTTGCCGGCCAGCGCGGCAACACCGTCCCGGGCGAGTCCCGCCAACAACTCCAAGTGCCCACCCTCCCACGCCGGAATCCCCACCAGTGGACGTGATTGCAACTTTTCCCACCCCAGGAAGGCGCGCTTGAGCGAGTCCTCATAGCGCGGCAGCGGCGCATCGGCGTCCAACTCCAAGCCGGCAATATCCGCCAAGGTGTCAAGCACCTGGGCGAGTTCTGCTTCCTGCCAGGGTTCCTGCGGGTGCCGGCCCTGGACATCGGCCAGGACCAGCGCCACCCAGCTGCCGTCGTCGTGCATCCCCAAAAACTCAGGGACCGGAACACCCGGCGGCAGAACCCGGGCGACTGCGGCCTCGCGGCGGTGCAGAACGGGCGAGGTGGCGTTGGTTTCGGTGCCGACCGCCTTCACGAACGCCCGGCGCCCCGAGGCCAGCACCACCCTGTCAGCCGATCCCGGGGAAAAGCCGCCGGACTGCGACTGTGCCGAGAGGACCGTTTCGCCCAGGATGCGCTCCACCCCCGCGCGCACCGACGGCGGCAGCTGCCACCAGCCGATGCGCTCGTTCATGGCTGCGGAGCCTGCGTGGGGCGCGGGGCCAGCGTCAGGACGGTGGCGTCGTCGGCCGTTTCGCCGATTCGTGCTTGGTGGACGCGCAGTTCGTGCAGCAGGGCCAGCGCACCGAGTGTGGTGCTGCTGCGGGCCAGGAACTCTTCGGGCCCGGCGACAATTCCGAGGTCGACGGCGCGCCAAGCCCCGTCGCTGGCCATCACCATCAGCTCGGGCGGTCCAAGCTGCACCACATGGGCGTGGTCGGCAGCTTCGGCCTCACGGCGGGCCACCCACAGGTTCCCGGCAGTGTTGCGGCGTTCGCGGTCCAGGCGCAGCAGGCGCGCCCGTTCCTGTGCATCCACCGTTCGGCGGGCCGCCTCCAGCTCAACCCGTGCGTCGGCGAGCTCTGCGCGCACGAGGTGGGTGGCGCCGTCGTGCGTGCGCACCACCACCGAGCAGTCAGCCAGGCTGGCGATCACCACGCCCTGCTCATTGAGTTGGGCCAGGGACAGCGCCGCACTGGGGAAACGAACCCGTTCCGAACCCACGAGCGCCGTGGCCCGGGCGTCGATGTCGGAGAGCACCGCTGCCAAAAGTGCACGCACACCGACTGTGCTGGACGTGCCTTCGGCCAGCGCCATGTTCAGGTGCTGCGCCAGCCACTGCGGGTTCGACGCCGCCGGCAGGTCAAGCGGTTCGAGCAGCGTCGTGGCGCCATCGATGATCCAGGCGTTGGGACCGTTGAAGCCGCAGCTGTCTTCCTGAACGTGGGCGTCGCCCTCGAATTGGACGCGGGCGCGCGTTTCCCAAGCAAAAGTCATGCTTTCATCCTGCCATGCACGCACCGACAGTGCTTCGCGCAGTGGGTCCGCACGCCGTTGAACGGGAGCCGCGCACGGTTTGCTGCCAATGGTGCGCCACAACAGGAACCGCGCACCATTCGCCCTCTAACCGTACGCGGCTTCATACCGCGGAACAGTGCGGCCACAGCCAGCTGTGCGTCAGCTCAGCCACGGGCTGCGATGAAGGCCTGGACGGCCGCTTCGACGTCGTCCGGGCTGTGGCTGGCCGAGAGCTGCACCCGGATTCTCGCCGCCCCGCGGGGAACCACGGGGAAGCTGAACGCCGTGACAAACACGCCGTGATCCAGCATTTCGTCGGCCACGCGGGCGGCTTCCGCGGCGTCGCCGAACATGACGGGAACAATGGCGTGCTCCCCCGGGAGCAGTTCAAAGCCTTCCTCGGCCATGCGGCGGCGGAACAACTCGGCGTTTTCGAACAGGCGCGTGCGCAGATCGGCGGAACCGGCCACCAGTTCCAAGGCCTTGAGGGTGGCGGCCACGATCGCGGGGGCCAGCGAATTGGAGAACAGGTAGGGGCGGGCCTTTTGGCGCAGCATGGCCACGATCTCACTCCGGCCGGAGACGTAGCCGCCGGACGCTCCGCCCAGTGCCTTGCCGAAAGTACCGGTGTAGATGTCGATGCGGTTGCCGACGCCTGCATGCTCCGGGGTGCCGGCACCGGTGGCGCCCATGAAGCCGACGGCGTGGGAGTCGTCCACCATGACGAGTGCATCATATTTTTCGGCGAGGTCGCAGATGGCTTCCAAGGGGGCCAGGAAACCATCCATGGAGAACACGCCGTCGGTGACGATGATGGTGCGGCGGGCCCCGGCGCCGTCGTTCATGGCAGCCGCGGCCTGCAGCTGTGTTTCCAGGTCGGCCATGTCTTGGTTGGCGTAGCGGAAGCGCGCGGCCTTGGACAGGCGGATGCCGTCGATGATGGAGGCATGGTTCAGCGCGTCGGAAATGATCGCGTCCCCGGCGCCGAACAAGGACTCGAAAACGCCGCCGTTGGCGTCAAAGCAGGAGGAGAACAGAATAGTCTCCTCGGTACCCAGGAAGTCCGAGACGGCCGCTTCCAGCTGAAGGTGCAGGTCCTGGGTGCCGCAGATGAAGCGGACGCTGGCCATGCCAAAGCCGTGGCTGTCCATGGCGGCCTTGGCAGCGGCGATGATGTCCGGGTGGTCGGCCAGGCCCAGGTAGTTGTTGGCGCAAAAGTTCAGCACCGTTGAGGTGGCGCCGTCCAGCGGGCCAGCGGACACGTGGCTGGACTGCGGCGAGGTGATGCGCCGTTCGGTCTTGAACAGGCCGGCGGCACGGATTTCATCCAGCTCGACGGCGAGCTGGTCTTTCATTGCGGTGTACATGGAGATCCTTTGATGGGGCGGGAATTGCTGGGACGCAGTGGAGGGGGCGCGGTTGGGTGGGCGAGCTTAGGAAAAAACGGACCAGTCAAGGAGCACTTTGCCACCTTGGCCGGACTTGGCAATGGCAAAGGCCTTTTCCCATTCGGTGGCGGGCAGGCGGTCGGTCACCACGGAGGAGACCGCCGCACGCAGCACGGGGTTGGAGCAGAGCATGGCGCTCATGGTGTACCACGTCTCATACATTTCGCGGCCATAGATTCCCTTGAGCGTGAGCATGTGCGTCACCATTTTGGACCAGTTGATGTCAATGCGCTCACTGGGCAGGCCCAACATGGCGATCCGGCCGCCGTGGTTCATGTTCTCGATCATCTCCGGCAGAGCGGTATTGTGCCCGGACATTTCCATGCCGACGTCGAATCCCTCGCGCAAGCCCAGCTCGCGCTGCGCGTCCCTCAGCCGTGTGGTGGCGACGTTGACGGCCAGGTCTGCGCCCATCGAGGCGGCCATGGCCAGCCGAGCTTCCGAGACATCGGTGATGGCGATTTTGCGGGCACCGGCGTGCCGTGCCACGGCAGCGGCCATGAGTCCGATGGGCCCGGCACCGGTGATCAGCACGTCCTCCCCCACCAAGCCAAAGCTCAGTGCGGTGTGCACGGCATTGCCCAGCGGGTCAAAGAGTGCGCCCAGTTCATCGGTGATGGCGGGGTCGTGGTGGACCCAGACGTTCGATTCGGGGATCACCACGAATTCTGCAAACGCGCCGTCGCGCTGCACACCGACCGAAACCGTGTTGATGCACATGTGGCGGCGCCCGGCCCGGCAGTTGCGGCACATGCCGCAGACCACGTGGCCTTCGCCGGAGACCCTGTCTCCGAGCTTGACGTTGCTGACGTCGTCGCCAACCTCCACCACCACGCCATAAAATTCGTGGCCGGGAATCAGCGGGGCCTTAATGGTGGCGGCAGCCCATGCATCCCACGCCTGGATGTGCAGGTCCGTGCCGCACAGGCCGGTGGTGCTGACCTTGATTTTCACGTCGGAGGGGCCGGTTTCAGGTTCCGGCCGGTCGACGAGTTCGAACCCGGCATGTGCACCGGATTTGTAAAGTGCTTTCATGGGTGCAGCTTCCTTGCCTTGGTGGTGTGCTTTCCATTACAACCCGCAAAACCATTTAGCACAATCGATATTTTCTCCATCATCGATTAAGCGTTTGCTAACTGATATTGTGGCCGGGTGGAACTTCATCAACTGCAAATGCTGCGTGAGCTTGGGGAACTGGGCAGCGTCAAGGCGGTCGCGGAAACACTGTCTGTCACGCCGTCGGCCGTCTCCCAGCAAATCTCCCTGCTGCAGCGCCACGTGGACATACCGCTGACGCGCAAGGATGGCCGAAATCTGATCCTGACGGATGCTGGCCGGGTGCTGGCCGACGCCGGGGCCCAAGTGGTCGATGCCATGGCCTCGGCCAAGTCCGCCATCGGCGCCTACCAGCACGACGCCGGCGGGACTGTCACGATCTGCGGCTTCCACAGCGCAGGACAAGCCCTTTTCGCGCCGCTGGTCCGCCGTCTGGCAGGCATGCGGGATGCGGCGATGGCCGATTCCCCGGCACTGCTCGACACAGAACTGCTCGACGCCGGGCAGCTCAACAAGGGCCAGCCTGTCGCGGCCGTCCACGCAGCTGTGCCGCTGCTCAAACTTTCGGACGAGGACGTGGCCCAACAAGACTTTCCGGCACTGACCGCCAAATACGACCTGGTGCTGGCGCACCGCATGGACCACAGCCCGGAATGGCCGCAGTCGCGAGTGCGTGCCATCCCCTTGGCCCATGAACCCTTGGACATCGCCGTGGCGGCGGACCATCCCCTGGCCACCAAGTCCGCACTGTCGCCGCAGGACGTGGTGGCCTACCCGTGGGTGGCCAGCCGTGGCGGCTACTCTCCGGCGGACATGCTCAACGCCATTGGGGCAGTTGCCAGCCAGCCCGTCAACGTGGTGCACCGCATCAACGACTACTGGGCGGCTGCCGCACTGGTGTCCACGGGCGAGGTCATCGGCCTGCTGCCCCGGTACACCTCAAGTCCTGCGTTGAATCCTGGCGTGGTGCTTCGCCCGCTCACCGGGATCAGCACCCGGCGCCGGATAGACTTGCTGGCCCGTCCGGAAACGCTGAAACGAACCTCGGTCATGCTGGTGGCCCGTGCCTTGCAGGAGGTCATGGCCGAGCTGACGCGCGACTGAACTCCTTCGATACACGGGCGGCGTGCCGTGCTGGAGAGGGAGCATGAAATTCATGAGCCGCCGCCAGCATGGCACGCCGTCGCCGCAAGTGCGGCCATCTACCGGGCCGGCTGGCCGGCATTGAAGTAGCTGATGAGCTCAGCAGGCAGCTGCGGGACTTCACGGGCGCCGCCACCGCTGCGCAACGATTCCGCGGCCAAAACACCGGCAGCCACGGAGGCCCGCGCCGCGATCGGCGAGGTGGCTGTGGCTCCCCCGTCGCGGGCGAAGCGGAGGAACTCGGCAATCAGCAGCGGATCCGCGCCGCCATGTCCGCCGTCGCCGTCCTTGATCTCCACTTTTAGATCGGGCTCGACAAACCCGTCCTGACTCCGTGTGGTCCAGGCGTGGATGAAGTCCCCCGGGCCGTCGCCAAAGTTCTCGATCCGTCCCTTGGTGCCGATGACCGTGTAGTTGCGCCAGTAATCGGGTGTGAAATGGCATTGCTGATAGGAAGCCAGCACACCGTTGTCCAACACCATCTGCATCATGGAGATGTCTTCGACGTCGATGACGGGGTTCAACTCCGTCTGCTCGGTGGGAGGCCAGTTGTCCAGCGAGAACCAGTCGCCCATGCGCCTGTCGCTGTTGTCCCTGCGGTTCTGCACGTCCCCGTAGACGGCCAGATCGCCGATCGCCGAAACGCGTTTGGAGTAGCCGCCGGACAGCCAATGGATCACGTCGATGTCGTGGGCACCTTTTTGCAGCAGCAAGCTGGTGGTGTTGGCCCGTTCGGCGTGCCAATCCTTGAAGTAGTAGTCCCCGCCATTGCCAACAAAGTGCCGGCACCATACGGCCTTGACCTCCCCGATCGTGCCGGCCTGGATGAGCTCGCGCATCTGCACCACCACCGGCATGTGGCGCATGTTGTGGCCCACGTACAGGCGAGTGCCCGACTCATACGCCGTGGTGAGGACGGCATCGGCCGCCTCCAGCGTGACATCAAGGGGCTTTTCGCAGAAGGTGGGAATCCCGGCCTTCAGGGTCTGTACAGCCACTTCGGCATGGAGGTTGTCCGGAGTCAGAACCAGCACCGCATCCAAACCGGCGCCCAACAGCTCGTCAAGATTCGAGGTGAGCGCCGCCGTCGGAATTTTCTGCTGTGCATCCTTCAGGCCCCGTTGCGAGGTGTCGCACACCATGACCACTTGGGAGCCGGCGCCGGGCTTGTGCACATGCCGCCACAGCGAAGCCCGCAGGCCGAATCCAACGATTCCAACTCGCAGGTCAGGATTTTTCCGTACGCGATCAGGCACATCTGCCAGCAAATCAGTCACAAGAAGTCTTCTCTCTTTCAAATCATTCACAAATTTCACTTGTCTTGCAGCTCTGCCGAGGAATCACGGACCAGCAGCTGCCACGGAAATTCCAGGACAGTGGCAGGCGTGTCCGGTTGCTGCGCACGATGCACCAGGAATTCGGCAAGGCCGGAAAAGAAGCCGACGGGGCCCACCGTGCTCAACGACGGCACCATGGCCTCCCCCTGCGTGGTGTTGCCCACGCCCAGAACCGCAAGGTCCTGCGGAACCGTCAGCCGCAGCCGCAGCGCCGCTTGGATCGCGGCAATGGCAGCGAAGTCGGAGGTGGCAAAGATGGCGGTGGGCGGGTCCGGTTGTTGCAACAATGCCAAGGCGGCCTGATAGGCGCCCATTTCCTCGCCCTCGAAAGGCGCAACATAGTCCTTGCGGAAGGCGAGGCCGGCACGTTCGAGCCCCGCGAGGTAGGCACCGTATCTGGCCGGCGCAACGGCGCGCAGACTCTGCGCGGGCGTCAGGCATGCAACTTTGCCGCTGCCGGCGGTCAGATGGTCCATGGCCTGATCCATGCTGCTTCCGGCAATGGAACGGATGACATCAAAGCCGTCGGGTTCCAACGTTTCACTGAACACAACCAACTTGTTGCTCTTGGCCAATCTGGTCAATAGTTCCGCGTCGCCGTCCTGCTCCGCGGCGTCGATAAAGATGGCGTCGGCCCCTTGGCGCTTGATCGCCGTGCGCCAATCCGTGTCGGCGAGGATCATCGGCGTTATTCCGGCTGTGGCAACAGCGGCCCCCACCGCCTTGCTCACCGACAACGACCACGGATCCGAGAGCATGGTCAGGGAGAGCATCATCAAATTCGATCTGCCGGTCCGGATGGTTCGTGCGGCCTGATTGGGGCGGTAGCCCAACCGGCCAGCGGCTGCACGGACTCGTTCGGCGGTGGTTTCGGAAATGCCCGAGCCTTTGCTCTTGGTCCGTCCGGCCAATACGTAGGAGACCGTTGCCGTGGAGACTCCCGCCTCTGCTGCCACTGTTTTGATGGTGGGCAAACTCATGCCGAACGCCTCCTTCTTTCGTTTGATGGTATTGCGTGCCGCGGCTTTCCGGCGCACTATGTCGGTGTGCCGGAAACCCGCGGGACGGGCGGATCGCTACTTTTGGACGGGCTGCAAGGTGAAATCGGGGGCCTCGGGGTTCAGGTCGGCGGCGTATTCTTCCCGGATCTTGTCACCACCTTCGGACTTCCACCGCTTAAGGACGTCGGCGTGCTCGGAGACCTTCGCACGGCCGGTGATGATGTCGATGGTCTTGTCTCGGATGATCTTGGTGATCTTCGGGCCAACCTTGGCGTTGGTGTCGGAGTAGGAACCGTTCGTGGGGTTGCGCCAAGCAAATTCGAGCAGTTGCTTCTCCGTCTCGTAAACGTACTTTGTCACGTCGGGGAAGCCGGGGTTGAAGTTGACGCGCTCCGGTGCTGTCATGATGTTCAGCGCACTGACCACTCCGGGCAAATTTTTCAACCCGTCTTCGCTCAGGATCGGGTTGCCGTCGGCGTCAAAGTCGAAGTCCTTGCCTTCCGCTCCGAAGTTCTTCATCAGGTATTCCTCGGTGCCAAAGGGCGCCGTGAGCCAATTGACAAGTTCCAACTGTTCCTCGATGCGCTTCGCGTCGGCTTTCTTGAACGCGGTGAATCCGACAGTTCCATAGCCCATGTCGTAGGTGGGCTTGATGGTGCCGTCAAAGCTGAAGGGAACCAGAATTTCAATGTCGGTCTTCGCGTCCAGGGCCTTGTAGCTGCCGAGGTCGCGCGGGCCGGAGGTCACCACTGCTCCAAGGGAACCGTTGATGATCCGGGCCTTGGTGTTGGTGACGTTGACATCGGGGTAGAACGCGCCGGCGGCAAACAGTTTGGCCGCGTATTCCAGCCCTGCCACATAGGCATCCGTCTCGTACAGGTGGGTCAGTGTGCGGTCCGAGTTGACAGCCCAGCTATTCGGGGCGCCGAGCCATTGGGTGATCATGTGGAGCATGTTGATGTAGGCCGGTTCCAGGGCATACTGCTGCTTGGCCGGATTGCTGAGCTCCTTGACCTTGTCAAAGAACTCATCGGCGTCCTTGGCGTTGAGCCCGCCAACCTTGGACCAAGTGTCTTTGTTGCCAATCATGACCTGGCCAAATGGCGTGCTGGGGATGGGAGCTCCCCAGATCTTCCCGTTGACCACCGCCGTCCGCCAGGAGTCGGGCTTGAGCGCAGCGAGGTTGGGGTACTTCAGTACCGCATCTCCGGAGAGGTACGGTGTCAGGTCCTCGAACTTGGCCTCCAGCATTGGGCCCACGTTCGGGATTCCCTGGTTCGGCGGGATCCACATGAGATCCTGCAGGGTGTCGCTGGCCAGGATCGTGGCAAACTTGGCGGGGTAGCCATCGCCGATGTCTTCCACGATCTGCATGTTGAATTCTCCGCCCAGTGCGGTGTTTAGGCGCTGCCAGAATTCGTTGTCCTGCATGGCCGGTGCCATGACCTCAAACGTCTCGGACAGGACGCTGACAGGGCCGGTTAGCCGTTTGGCCGTAGTTGAGGCAACCGGCTTGGGCATGGTGAGGAACCCTGCTTCCAAACCGTCCGAACCGCCCGGCAGTTCCGCGGTGACGGCCGTGAACTCCTTGTAGGTGGGAAGAGTTACCTTCGTGGACGCCACGGCCCCGCCACCCTTGGAGCCTTCGTTTCCGCAAGCTGACAACGTGCCGGTGAGCGCCACTGCGGCGACGGAGATCCCGGCGAGTCCGAGGAAGTTGCGGCGGGAAACGGCAACGCCGTTGCTGGAGCGTTTCATGGTGAACCCATTTCTGTAGTTGGTGGGGATGGTTTTACGGTGCTGTTGCTGCCCGGCTTGGTGCCGGTCAGCCCTTGATGGCGCCGGTGATGACGCCCTTGTTGAAGTGCTTTTGCAGGAAGGGATAAACAATGAGGATCGGCAGCAGCGCGATCACCACAATGGCCATTTGCATCGACTGCGGCGGCGGTGCGGACGTGACGCCGATGGCTTCAGCCATCGAACCGCCCTGCACCACGTAGTTGCGCAGCACCAATTGGACCGGGTAGAGGGTCTGGTCGTTGATGTACAGCATGGCGTTGAAGAATGCGTTCCAGAAGCTCACCGCATAGAACAGTCCCACCACGGCGATGACTGCCTTGGAGAGCGGGAGGACTATCTTGCGCAGGATCATGAAGTCGCTGGCGCCGTCGATCCTCGCCGCTTCAATGAGTTCCACGGGGATGTTCATGAAGAAGGAGCGCATCACCACAAAGTTGAACGCGGCAAAAGTGCCTGGCAGGATCAGCGACCACACTGTGTTGAGCAGTCCCAACTCCTTGACCATCAGGAACATGGGGATCAGTCCCGGGGCAAAGAGCAACGTAAAGAGGACCAGCAGCAGCACGGGGCGGCCAAACATGACAGGCCGGCTGGTGGCGTAGGCCATGGTGATGGTAATGAAGAGCGCCAGGAAGGTGCCCACCGCCGTGATGAAGGCACTGACGCCCAATGCCCGGAACATGAACTCGCCGCTGAAGATCGCCTGGTAGGCGGCATGGGTTGGGTGGGTGGGCCACAGGCCGAATCCACCGGCCGCGGTGAGTTGTTCGTCGTCGGCAATGGAGGTGGAGACCACCAGAAGGATCGGGAGCACGATGGAGAGCGTGATCCCGCCGATGATCACTGCCTTGATGGCATTGTAGAACGGTGAAGCCGGTTCCTTCCAGACGGGCCGGGATGGGTTGAAGGTCAGGCCCTTGGCCTGGCGTTTGGCTGTTCGCCGTTCATGAATTGTTGTCGCCATGATTGTCTCCTATTGCGGCATTGTCCCGGCCGGGGCCGGAAACTAGCCGACCTTCTTCTGAAAGATTCCGGGTTCGCCGAATTTGTGCGCCACCTTGTTGGCGGCAAAGATCAGCAGTGCTCCCACCACGCCCTTGGCCAGCCCTGCCGCAGCTCCCATGCTCCAGCCACCGCCGACCACACCTGCGAAGTAGGTGAAGGTGTCCAGCACCTCGGCGGCTCCCGGCCCGACGGCGTCGTGCTGGAGGAGGAACTGTTCGAAGCCGACGCTGAGGATGTCGCCGATACGCAGGATGAGCAGCAGCACAATGATGGAGCGCAGGCCAGGGAGCGTGATGTGCCACATGCGGCGCCAGCGTCCGGCGCCGTCGGCTGCGGCTGCTTCGTAGAGCGAGCCGTCGATGGCCGCGAGGGAGGCCAGGAAAATGATCATGGCCCACCCTGCGTCCTTCCAGACCAGCTGCACGGTGGCAAGCAGGGGAAATGTGTCCGGGTTGGTCATGAAAGGGATGCTGTCAAAACCCATGTCGCGCAATGTGTTGTTGACCAGCCCGGCACCGCCGAGTACTTGCTGGAACAAGGCGATGACCAAAACCCAGGACAGGAAGTGCGGGAGGTAAACCAACGACTGGAACCAGCGGCGGGTCTTGGTGCTGATCAAGGAGTCCACGATCAGGGCCAGTCCCAGCGGAACGGGGAAGAACAGCACCAGCTGCCAGACGGCAAGCACCACCGTGTTGCGCAAGGCAACCCAGAAATCCGGGTTGAAGTAGAGATCGATGAAGTTTTGCACGCCAACCCAGTCGCTGTTGCCAATGCCCAGGAACGGCTGGTAATCCTGAAAGGCAATGACATTGCCCAGGATGGGGGTGTAGAAGAACAGGGCCAGGAATATGACGCCCGGAATCATCATCAGCAGCATCTGCTTGTCGCGGCGCAGGCGCAGCTTCCAGGAAACCGCCCGTACTGGCACGCCATCGTGGTCGACAGGCTTTTTCGAGCGCTTTTTACGGCTCGGGGCCCTGTTGGTGCCGGCCGGTGGGATGGGCAGCTCAACGGCTGCCTCCAGTTGCTTCACCGACTCCTGCTGGGTCTGGCTCATCGATACTCCTGATTCGTTTCAACGGCGCTTCCCAACATGCTTGCCTTGGCTCGCACTTCGGGACTGCAGATTGGTTAACCGTTTAACAAAGATAAAGTGTCGCAGATCACTTCTGCAAGCTACTGGTTGGTATTGTTTCAAATTGAGCCAAACGGGCAATGCCGGGGTGGCTTGTGAAAAGTTGAATATCTCAAGGTAGCGCCATACGGCAGCTCGTTTGGCCTTGGACTTTGGCGACGCCACCGGCCAGCGGCTATCGTTTACCGGCTACCGGATACCGGATACCACAGCAGCCTGCCGTATGTGGGGCGGGCAGCCACCGGATGGACCACCGGACGGATCACGTGGAACATTCGGCAGCCACTAGTTCCAACGCGGCAGGTCAAGGCCGGACCTGTTGGGTGGAGGCCCCCGGCTTGTGGGACGCTTCAATGGCGCCCCTACGGGACGCCCCCTGCGGAACGCATCACCTGCCCATCCAGCGAGAGTCTGCCCCGATCCTTGTGACTTCGAGGAACTCGCATTCTGGAGGATATCGTTGAGGCGTGATCAAACTGAATCGAGCGGCGGCCGCCGATATGGATGACATTTCGGCGTTCCTGCACATTGCGGACCTGACTTTGAGCGGTCTCGATTCGCCGTCCGTGCAATTGTGGATTGCACGCGACAAGAAGTCAGGCGAGATTTTCGCAACTACCGGATATGAAGCCAGTAACAACGGTACCCACGCGCTGATCCGAAGTGTCGCCGTTGGTCCTTCTCTCCGAGGTGCGGGGATTGGTCAGGAACTCGCACAATTCGCCATGGATCGTGCTGCTGATGATGGCGCCGAACGGGCATGGCTGTTCAGCCGCAGATCAGGCCCCTTCTGGCAAAAAATCGGATTCACCGCTGCAGACACGCATGACCTTGCACTTGTTCTTGCGTCCACCCACCAGGTGCAATTATTTTCCGAAACCGGTCAATTGCGACGCGAAGTGGCTTGGAGCCGCCGTTTGTAACGTGCCAATTCAGTCTGCTCCGGAATCGGCAGCGTCGAGTAAACCTTGATCGATCACTCCGACGCGCGCTCTGCTTCACTGCGCAGAATGCAGAATTCGTTGCCCTCCGGATCAGCGAGCACGACCCATCCCGACCCATCTGTACGACGTCGATCAGCGACCACGCTGGCTCCCAGCTCCAACAGGCGCTTGAGTTCCAGATCCCTGGTGCCTGCAGCGGGCTTGAGGTCCAGGTGCACGCGATTCTTGAGCTGCTTGGAATCGGGGACCTCGATGAACAACAGTCGCTGAACTCCGTCAGTGGAGAAAATCATGCACTCCTCGTCGCCGGGGTTGTTCGGGTCGTTGGGATCTTCAACGAAGCCAAGCACTGCGCTCCAGAAGACCGACGCGGCGAAGGCATCGAGGCTGTCGAAGGACGTGTGTGAGATCAGCGAAGTCATGATTTTTAGCCTAAGTGCTTGCCAAGCCGGAGTACAAGATTGCGTTTCAGGGTGCACAACGGCCCCTGTCCCTCAACCAAGCTGCTGTAGGAGAGAAAGATGCGTCGCGGAACCTCACCAGCGGCAATGATGGGGCTTCTCGCCTTGTTGCTCCTGTCCGTATTTATCCAGGTTCGAGCGCTGCCCTTGGAGGTCGCGCATGTGGCTGCGGTGTTCCCCGAGGTCACCCCAATCATGCTTCCTTCCGTCATCTGGGGCGTCATGGCCATCGCCTGCTGGCAGGTCGCTGCCCTCAGGGGATTGCGGATTCTCGCACTCGCTCGGGACCAAAAATTCGGCCCGTCGGCTTACGGGATGTTGCGCGCAATCGTCGGCTGCCTGCTCGTCTTCATTGTGCTCATTGTGACTGCCTTCGTCGCGTTGAATGTGCTGGGTTACGGGACCCCTGGCGTACTGCTCGGTCTGATAGGCGGAGGCCTCCTAGCCCTGATCGGGGCAAGTTCTCTCGCACTCTTCCTCGGCAGCAGGCCCTTCAGAGGGAACTGTTCACACGCCTGACCCGGTCCGCCCGGGCATCGCCTCGAACATGGAAGCTGCCCCCTTGGCGCGAATATGGATGACGTCCCCTGGATCAATGTTCCTCTGCCCCATACTTTCGTAGCGTCGGATATTTTGCTTCCTCAGCAAGCCACCCCAAAACACGGGGAAAATTCGAACATCACGCCCTGCCCCGGCAGCGGAGTGTCTTCTGAGATTCGTGCCGTCCGCGGGTGCATGGAGGCTGAAAACAAGAAGGCCCCCGTCTGCGCTTTCGGCGCCCGGTGGGGGCGCCAAAAGCACGAACGGAGGCTCTTGTTTGTTGTGCTCTTTCCTAGCCTTCGACGCCGAGGGTGGCCAGGATCAGCTCACGCACGCGACCGGCGTCGGCCTGTCCGCGGGTGACCTTCATGACGCCACCCACAATGGCGCCCACGGCCTGGACCTTGCCGCCGCGGATCTTCTCCGCCACCTCCGGCTGGGCTGCCAAGGCCTCGTCGATGGCCTTTTGCAGGGCGCCGTCGTCCGAAACCACGGCCAGGCCGCGCTTTTGAACGACCTCCGCCGGCGTGCCTTCGCCTTCAAGGACGCCGTCAAGGACCTTGCGGGCCAGCTTGTCGTTGATGCTTCCGGCGGCGATGAGCTTTTCAATCTCCACCACGACGGCTGGTGTGACGCCCAGGGCGGCGGGGTCGACGTCGGCCAGCTTGGCGCGGCGGGCAATCTCACCCATCCACCACTTGCGTGCTGCTGCGGCCGAAGCTCCGGCGGCAATGGTCTCCTCGATTTCGCCCATGAGGCCTGCATTGACCACGTCGCGAAATTCCAGATCCGTGTAGCCCCAGTCGGCCTGCAGGCGCTTGCGGCGCTCGGCGGGCGGCTCTGGCAAGGTGGCGCGGAGTTCCTCCACCCATTCGGCCGTGGTCACAATGGGCAACAGGTCCGGCTCGGGGAAGTAGCGGTAGTCGTCGGCGTCGGACTTGGGGCGGCCGGACGTGGTGGACTTCGTATCTTCGTGCCAGTGGCGGGTTTCCTGGATGATCTTCACCCCGGAGTCGAGGACGGCTCCATGGCGCTGGATCTCAAACTTCACGGCATTTTCGACGGCGCGCAGCGAGTTCACGTTCTTTGTCTCGGTACGGGTGCCGAACTTTTCCTGGCCGTAGGGGCGCAGGGAGACGTTGGCGTCGCAGCGGACGTTGCCGCGCTCCATCTTGGCGTCTGAGACACCGAGGTTCTTCACGATCTCCCGCACGGCGGCGACGTAGGCTTTCGCCAGCTCGGGGGCGCGTGAACCGGCGCCTTCGATGGGCTTGGTGACAATTTCCACCAGCGGCACGCCGGAGCGGTTGTAGTCCACCAGGGAGAAGTCCGCGCCCTGGATGCGGCCGGTGGCCCCTCCCATGTGGGTGAGCTTTCCGGCGTCTTCCTCCATGTGGGCGCGCTCAATTTCAACACGGAACACCGTGCCGTCCGCAAGCTCCACGTCCAGCCATCCGTCGTAGCAGATGGGGTCCTCGTACTGGGAGGTCTGGAAGTTCTTCGGGGTGTCCGGGTAGAAGTACTGCTTGCGGGCAAAGGTGCAGTGCTCGGCAATCTTGCAGTTCAGCGCCAGCCCGATCAGGATCGAGGACTCCACGGCCTTTCTGTTCACCACCGGCAGCACGCCGGGCAGGCCCAGGCACACTTCGTTGACGTTGGAGTTGGGCGCGTCGCCAAAAACGTTGGGAGCCGAGGAGAACATCTTGGTCTTGGTGTTCAGTTCAACGTGAACCTCAAAGCCCAGGACGGGATCGTACTTTTCCATGGCTTCTTCGAAGCTCAAAATGGTTTCGGTGTTCATTAGTTGGCCTCCTTGGCTGCGGTGCCGACAGTCTCGAGCACTGATTGGGACAACGACGGCGCCTGGTCCAGGATGGGCCCGCCCCACTGTGCTTCCAGCAGGGATTCCAGCACGGCGCCAACCCGGTACAGGCGGGAGTCTTCGCGGGCGGGGGCCAGCAGCTGGATGCCGACGGGCAGGCCGTCTTCATCGGCCAAGCCGCCGGGCAGGGTCAGTCCGGGCACACCGGCCAGGTTGGCCGGGATCGTGGCGATGTCGTTCAAGTACATCGACAGCGGGTCGTCGATCTTCTCGCCCAACTTGAACGCCGTCACGGGCGAGGTCGGGGAAATCAACACATCCACCTGGGCAAACGCGGCGGCGAAGTCGCGCTGGATCAAGGTGCGCACCTTCTGGGCCGAGCCGTAGTAGGCGTCGTAGTAGCCCGCGCTCAGGGCGTAGGTGCCCAGAATGATACGGCGCTTGACCTCGTCACCGAACCCGGCGGCACGGGTGGCGCCCATGACGCGCTCAATGGTGAGCGGCCCTTCGGTGGGCAGGGTGCGCAAGCCGAAGCGGACGCCGTCGAACTTGGCCAGGTTGGAGGAAGCCTCCGACGGCATAATCAGGTAGTAGGCGCCCAACGCGTAGCCAAAGTTCGGGCAGGAGACCTCGACGATCTCGGCGCCTGCGCTGCGCAGCAACTCCAGGGAGTCGTTGAAGCGATTTTCAACGCCCGTCTGGAAACCCTCGCCGTGGAGCTCCTTGATGACGCCAATCTTCATGCCCTTCACATTGCCCAAGCGGGCAGCGGCCACGAGGCCGGTGGAGGGGTCCGTGAGGGAGGTCGAGTCGAGGGGGTCGTGGCCGCCGATGACTTCCTGCAGCAGGGCGGAGTCCAAAACGGTGCGTGACACCGGGCCGATCTGGTCCAGCGAGGATGCCATGGCGATGGCGCCGTAGCGCGAAACGGCGCCGTAGGTGGGCTTTACGCCCACGGTGCCGGTGACGGCGCCGGGCTGGCGGATGGAACCGCCGGTGTCGGTGCCCAGCGCCAGCGGCGCTTCAAACGCTGCCACTGCGGCAGCGGAGCCGCCACCTGAACCGCCGGGTATCCGGTCAAGGTCCCAGGGGTTGCGCGTGGGGCCGTAGGCGGAGTGCTCCGTGGAGGACCCCATGGCGAATTCGTCGAGGTTCGTCTTGCCCAGCAACGGCATCCCGGCGGCGCGCAGCTTCTTCACCACGGTGGCGTCGTAGGGGCTCATCCAGCCCTCGAGGATCTTGGAGGCGGCCGTGGTGGGCTGGCCCTTCGTGACGATCAGGTCCTTGACGGCGATCGGCACGCCGGCCAGTTCATGCAGCTTTTCGCCGGCTGCGCGGCGGGCGTCGACGTCGGCAGCGACGGCCAGCGCTTCTTCGGTATTGACGTGCAGGAACGCATGGACGCCGCGTGCTCCGCCGTCCACCTCGGTGATGCGGTCAAGGTGTGCCTGCGTCAGTTCGACGGCGGACACCTCCTTGGCAGCGAGTTTGGCGGCCATGGCGGACGCGCTGGAACGGATCAGTTCGTTGGCAGGCATGGTTTAGCTTTCCTCCAAAATTGCGGGCACCTTGAATCGGCCGTCGGAGGCATCAGGGGCGCCGGAGAGCGCTTCCTCGACTGTGAGCACGTGGCCCACCACGTCGTCGCGCATGACGTTTGTCAGCGGAATCGGATGCGAGGTGGCGGGAACGTCGTCCCCTGCAGCCTCGCTGACGCTCTTGATCGAATTCACGATCACCGCCAGTTCGGAGGCCATGCGGCCCAGTTCGTCGTCGCTCATCTCGATGTGAGCCAGTTGCGCCAGATGCGCCACCTCGTCACGGTTGATCGCAGCCATGGATCTCCCCTAAAAGAAAAAGAATATTTGTGTCGCTTCTAGCTTAGTCGCCCTCGGCGGGGGGAAAACCCGCCCGAGCTTGGCTGCGGTTCTTCTCACCAATGCTTCCGCCAGAAGCGAAGACATTGTCGGCATTGTTGACCAGTGTTGAGCCTTGACCGGGCCCCGTACCGGAGTGCGCCTCGGCGCCGGATCCCACAGCTGGGCCCGCGGCAGGCCTTCGCGCCCAGACGCGCGAGCTGCGGGCAGAGAGGGCCAAGAGGACCAGGATGTCCAGCGGGAGTCCAAACAGGTTGGTGGTTAGTGTGACGGATTCCCCGGAAAAAAACGCAATCGCGGAGACGGCCACCAGCATTCCGCTGTACGCCATCGAAGCATTCCTGGCCCAGTTGCTTCCCCGGAAGACGCCAATGGCCAGCAGAAGATAGGCGGCAACTCCAACGGCTCCGATTCCAATGACAATGGGGCGCAGGATCGCCAGCAATTGGATGTCCTGTTCGGTCAATGGCATACCCGGTTCTTTGAACATGGACGGCCATTCGGTCACTATCGCGGCCACCGTCACCATTCCCGCCAAAACGCGCACGACCATCAGGACAACCCCCAATGCCGTGGAGACCGGTCGGCGCTGCTCCATGGCAGTCCGCCGGGCGTTCAGGTCCGGGCCGAGCGGGTTTCCATTGGCGGGAATGGCGACTTCTCCGACGTCGACCACGGGCAGGTCGCCGTCGGTCTCAATGGAGTCCCCGCCACCGTTGCGTGAATGGTAGCCCGTGGCAAAATCCTCGATCACCCGCACCCCGACCCCGGGGCCGCCCGCCTGCAGCGACTCCACGATGTGATCCCGCTCGGTGTCCGTGTCGGCGTCGATCTTGTGCGTGATTTGCAAGGTAAAAAGTGAGAAGCCCACGGCCCTGTCAAAAGTGCCCGCAGCCATCCAGTCAGCCTGATGACCGCCCGGCAGCAGCCAGCCATCCGGGCATCTCCAAAACCGCACATGGTGCCGTTTGGCCGGGTTGCCTGCCACTTCCTGCTGGTAGGCCAGGTCCTGCTGCCGGCCAAACAGCAGGAGTGGACTCACCGGAGCCTCGTCATAGCTTCGCCTGAAGAGCGTCGAGGTGATGATGCGGCGGCTGGAAGAAAACGTGACGGGATCCGCCCGAATCCAGCCGGCGCGTGTCATGGCTTCATGGACCTGGGCTTCGGTTCCAACAATGGCCAAGTTGATGGGATCACCCAGCAGTCCGTCGCTGGTCCGGGCCCGGCCAATGAAATAGTCGGGAACGTAGATGGATGTCAGGATCCGGTGGAGTCTAGGCAACACCAAATAGGCCAGGACCAGCCAAAACAGTACGAAGAACACGACCAGGAACCAGCCCCAGTCGAATCCCGCCGAAAGCACCAGCCACGCCAGCCACACCGCCGCGAGACCGCTGAAGGCGAAGACAAAGTTGTCCACCAGCGCATTGACGGATTTCCGCCGGGCACTCCCATGACTCCTCGACGGCTTCTTCATTGCCGCCGGGCCTTGATGCCGGAATGTGAGGTGGTCCACATCTGGCCATCATAGTGCGGAGCCGCGGATCTTGGTGCGCCCCCGGCCCGGTGTCACAACTCCAAGCGATAGACGCGCAGCATCTTGCCATTTTCCGGGATGGGCCAGTCGCGTGCCGGCACCCGGGAGAAGCCAAGGTTCTTGTACAGGGCGTGCGCCGAGTGCCAATCGTCGCCGGTGGTGAGGCTGACGGCCCGAATACCTTCCGCGCCGCGGGCCCGGTCCAGAATCCAGGCCACCATGGCTCGCCCGGCACCGGTACGCTGCACACTGGGATCCACCACCAGAAGGCGGAATTCGAGTTCATCGGCCAACGCAATGTCGGCCCACTCGTCGCCGAAGACGGCCAGTGTGGCCGAACCGATGACCACTCCGTCGCGCTCGGCGACGATGATGCGGGCCGCTGCCGCCCGCTCCCCCACGCGCATGATTTTCTGCATGTACGGGTACTCGACACTGTCAAAGTACCCCGCACCCAGGTAGGCGTCGGCCGTGATTCGGGCAACGGCGTCGTAATCTTCTGTGGTGATGGGCCGAACTGCAATGCTCATGCGCGTGGGGAACCTCGGGATCGAAAAAGAATGGGAATCAAGTGATTAGCCACTGACTATTATGCCTGTGCACCGTCCGCGTTGCCTGTGCAGGGCAAGGCCAACCACAGTTTCCACCACCTGCGAGCGCATCACTGCCACTTGGGCCAGCGGCAGCGGGGACTATCCGCACCCAAGCCAGCGGCGACTATTGCCAACGGGCCGAGGCGCTGCCGAAGCCCATCGCGGGAACCGTCGCTTCCGGAGCCAGCCCGGTGATATTCACGGCCGGGGGCAGCCGCTGCCCGGGTCCCCAGGCGGTGTTCTCCGGCAGCATCGCGCCGAGGTCCCGAGCGGGCAACGGCGCGTCCGGGTCCGACGGCCCCGTTTTCATCAGTTCCACCGCCGTCCGGGCCAGCGACAGCCGCGCACTGCGAACTGTCCCGTCCAGCCTCCCGCGCCAAGCATCGACGGCGGCGGCCGCGCACAAGTACCCCGTGGCGTGGTCCAGCGCTTGGACGGGCAGCGGGTGCGGGCAGTCCGAGTCCAAGTGCACCATCCCGGCGTGGGCGATCCCGGCACTCATTTGCACCAGCGAGTCAAAGCCGCGCCGGTTGGCCCACGGCCCGCTCCACCCGTAGGCATCCAGCGCCACGGCGACCAGCGTCGGGTGGCGTGCGGCCAGCGCTGCGTCCGAGAGGCCCAGCTTGTCCAGCGCGTCAGGGCGGTAGCCGTGGATGAAGATGTCCGCCCCGGCCAGCAATTCCTCCAGCACGGCGAGGTCCGCAGGCTGCAACAAATCCAGCCGCGCGCAATGCTTGCCCACTGTCATTTCCGCCTCCAGCCCCGCTTCCACCCAGCCGGGAGGGTCTATCCGCAGCACTTGTGCACCATACGACGCTAGAAATCGAGTGGCCACCGGCCCTGCAATGACCCGCGTGAGGTCCAACACCCGCACCCCGGCCAACGGCCCTCCCGCAGCGGCTGGCCGGGAATGTCCGGCCGTACCGCCGTCGGCCGTCATGCGCGGAGCGCCCCAGGCAACCAGTGGCTCCTCCGCCACCGCCGCTCCCTGTGGGTGTGCCAGCCACTGCTCGTGCGAACGCATGAGGGCCGCACAGCCGTTGGCGGCGACCACCGCAGCCTCCAGCTCGTCCCCGTTCCAACGTTCGACGGCGTGCCCCACCGCGGTGCGGTCGGCCCCGGCTCCCAGCCCCAGGACTGCCAGGGCCGCCGCTCGGTGGTGCGAGGCGTTGGTGTGCAGCCTGATCCAGCCGTCGGCGCAGCGGTAGTCCCCGGCGACGGCGTCCCAGACAGGCGGGAGCTCCCAGCCGACGGGCGTGAACGAGAGGCCGAACCACAGCGAAGCAAGGTCCCTGTCGATGGAAATGCCCCCGGTGGATTCTGTGGTCCCGCGCTCTCCGTCGGGACCGGCGCCCCGGTGGCGGGCAAGCCGGGCCACCGCACCTGCAGCCTCGGCCATGGCTGACACCGCGAATCCCGAGACGTCAAAAGCGGAGGGCAGGGTCCCGTAGCCTTGCACCGCCACTCCCTGGGGCTCCGTGAAAGCGCCCTGCGCTATTTCCATCGTCATGGGCTCAGGCTACGCTCCCGGACTCCTTGCAGCCATGGCGGTTTCTCACCCTTTTGGTTCGCACCGGGATTCATTCAGCAGCTCCTGCGGGTGCTCCCGGTTGGTGCCCGCTCATTCAGCAGCTCCTGCGGGTGCTCCCGGTTGGTGCCCGCTCATTCAGCAGCTCCTGCGGGTGTTGTCGCGGAACACTCACAGGAGCTGCAGAATGAAGTTGTTGCTTAGCAGCAGACCCGCAGGAGCTGCAGTATGAACGCACCCGCCAAGGTGGAACCCGCAGGAGCTGCAGTATGAACGTTCCCGGCGGGCACGGAACCCGCAGGAGCTGCCGTATGAAGCAGCACAAACCTGTGGACAACTCCTTGCTGTGGATATCTCCAGGCAGGATTTTGATTTCTGCACCAGACTTCCCACGACTGCAGCCTCGGCAACGCGCGGAGCCGAGGTACCCCGTTTGAATCGGAGGCCAAGTAACGCTGGCCCGCTTTCGCGAGAAGACCGCACGGGACCACCGTCCGCCAAGAAACTTCGTGCACGGCGGTGCGTGTCGGCGCCTCAGGCCCGATCTGCTGAGCCTGACCGGGGTCCAGACCCTGTAGTTTCAACGCTTCGATCTCCGTCGGAGTTTAGTCGGGATACGTCCAGCTGCGATCCCGGCAGGAGCACAACACGGCCGTAGCGTCCACGTTCGACAATAGTCGGCACATCGGCATCCGACCGCGCTGTCACGTCTGGTAGCACCGTCCGCACCGGGACACCCAACTCGTCCGCCCGCTCCGGTGCGGTCATCCGGCGCCTCGTCTGGAGCAGCAACAGCATCGAGAGCAGACGCTGAGTTTTCATTGCCCCCTTGTCAGTCATTATCAGTCAAGAGCTGTCATGTATGGATGCCATGCTGGCGCAATCAGACAATCCCAACGTGGGAGACCCCTCAATGGCCGCACCGAACCTGTTCCTTATCCACGTCCCGGAATCCACGTCACTGCCGTCGAGCGCTCCGCTCGCCTCCACAGCGACCTGTTCAACATGGAACCCGTCACAGTCGGCCCTCACTACATCCCGTTCGAGGTTGCCCCGGTGTGCTCTTCGCCCTCCTGCCCGGCAGCCCTGACAACGCGGAAGCCACGACTCCGCGCGCCAGCGAGGTAAGGCTCATGCTGGCGGGATCTCATGCTGCCGTCGAAGACTGCTGCAGCGAATGGACCTCCAAGGCAGTCACCGTGGTTCAAGAGCCGCATGGCAACGTCTTCGGCCGGACCTTCGTCATCGCCGATCCCGACGGGGACCTCATCCGGGTTTCATTGCTCGACCAAAGACAAGCATTTCTTTAAATGTTGACCCGTTTGTGGTCTCCCGAACCGAACCGCACGGGACGGCATGGCGCTATCCGTGTTACCCACGGCCATTGCCCCCACGACGCAGCCTCAATTCATGAGGTGGCAGGCATTACCCATCCACAGCCGGCTTTGTTCCGAATGTCCCATGAGGTTGCCCGGCAGGTCATGCCCCGCAACAGTGCAAACACACCGACAACAGCAGGAGACAAACAGTGAAAAAGTCAGCAAAGACCATTGGAACGATCACCGCCGCAGCAGCCATTGCCTTCGGCGGACTAGCCGCTATGACAGGTCCGGCGACCGCCGCGACCACAACCCCTGCGGCTGCCAGCCAATCTGCCCCTGCGACATCCACCTCCATTCTGGGCGGATCCTTCCTAAACGGCGCTCTTGTCCAGGGCCCGATTGTGGGAGCCCCCCTGATCAACGGGCCGCTGGTGTCCCTCCCCATTGGCCCGCTGCAACTGGGCCAGTTCCAGTAACCAGCGCTTCCTCCAATGGCACCCCCGCTCCGCGCGAGGCAGGACCGATCTGGGCCTGCCCCGGGACGGAGCGGTGGTGCCATTCATCACTCCCACGAACAAGCCACCCGGGTACCTCCCCGGGCAACCGCGATCTTGAGAAGGCCCATGTCCCAGCACGCTTATTCCATGTCTTCGTTCCACACTGGCGCCCGCCGCAGTCTGACTACGGCGCAGCGGGGTGTTTGGTACGCCCAAAACCTGGACCCGGAGAACCCGATGTACCAGATTGCCCAGTTTGTGGATGTCCAGGGCGACCTTGATGCCGGGCTGATGCGCCGGGCGGTGGAGACCGCCGTCGCTGAGACGGATGCGTTGAACGTGCGCTTTGCCGAGGACGACGACGGCCCGCACCAACTGATCTCGCCCTCGAGGGTGCAACTGGAAGTGACGGACCTGCGCACTCTGGAGCAGAATACCTGCACGGCAGGGGCGCAAGCACGGGCACTGATGGATGACGATCTCGCCACGGCGCGCAATGTAGCCACGGACCCGCTGCTCCGAGTGGAACTGTTTCAGGTCGAGGACCACAGGTACTACTTCTACCAGCGCGTGCACCACTTGATGCTGGACGGCTACTCCGCCGTGCTTGTGCTCAAGCGGATCGCAGCGATCTACAACGAACTGCTCGCTAACGATTCAGGGGTGCCCGACGACGCCAACACGACGGAGCGAGCAAAGATGGCGTTCCCGTCGTTGGACGCGCTGTTGTTGGACGAGGCCGGCTACGAGGATTCCCGAAATGCCGAATCCGACAAGGAATTCTGGCAGAACGCTTTGGCAGATGCGGAGCCGGCGTCCGGGCTGGCCGAGCGCCCCACCGGCATTGCCACAGCACTGGTTCGGCTGTCAGCACCGCTGCCCCGGGATATTGTGGCCGCGCTTGACGCCGGCACAGCAAGTGCACCAGCGCTCATTGTCGCCGCCATGGCCATCTACCTGCACAAGATGACGGCGGAGAGGCACGTTTCCGTGGCCCTGCCCGTCACGGCCCGCCGCGGCGCACTCGCAAAGTCCGTTCCGTCGATGCTCTCCAACATTGTTCCGGTCCGGCTCGAAGTCTCGCCCGAGGATACGGTGCGCGACACCATCGTCAACGCGGGCCGCGCCGTGCGCAATGCCATGATCCACCAGCGGTTCCGCTCTGAGGGCCTCGCGACGCGCCCAGGCTATATTGGTCCGTCGATCAACATCCTCCCGATCGTTGACGGCATCAATTTTGGCCCGTCCACCGGTTGCATGAACATCCTGTCCACCGGTCCGATCGACGACCTCTCGATGGTGATCCATGGATTGCAGCCGGGTCGGCGGAACGCCGTTGAGACCGCGGACGACGCCGGTGTTGTCACCATCCAGTTCGAGGCAAACTCCCAGCTGTACAGCCGCGAAGCCGTCATGAACCACCTGCACCGCTTTACGCGTCTGCTCGGAAAGATTACCTCCGCCCCCGGCACCACAGTTGCCGCCCTCACCCTCACAACGCCGGAGGAAGAGCAGGAACTGTTGGCTCAAGGGGGTGCGGAGTCCACGGATCTGCCAGCCCACACAGTCGCCGAGGAATTCGAAGCCCATGCAGCGGCAAACCCCACGGCCAGGGCTTTGGTGGCAGCGGATGGAGAACTAAGCTTTGCCGAACTCGACCAAAAGTCCAACCAGCTGGCACATTACCTGCGCCGTCGGGGCGCCCGTCCCGGCGAATCAGTGGCCGTGCGCCTGGGACGGACCACAGGCCTGGGCGTTGCTATTCTGGCGATACTCAAGTCCGGCGCTGCCTACGTTCCCATCGACCCCGATTATCCGGAAAGACGCGTCCAGGGCATGTTGGAAGACGCCGCACCGCTGCTCCTTCTGACCTCCACGGACGATGCCGACTCGCAGTTGACACACCACATATCCGGCCATGTGCGGGAAGTGGCCCTGGATTCCGCCACCATGGCAGCAACCCTTGCCGAATTGCCATCGCACCGGCCGGAGACCGCCGTGGCCAGCCAGCACGACCTCGCCTACGTCATCTTCACCTCAGGCTCAACCGGCCGGCCCAAGGCCGTCGGTGTGGAACACCGCGCACTGCTGAACCTCTATTCCTCGCACTGTGAAGACATATTCCGCCCCGCCGAGGCCAGGCTGGGCCGCACCCTGCGGGTTGCACACACGGCAGGACTCTCCTTCGATGCCTCGTGGGACCCGATCCTGTGGCTCATGGCCGGTCACGAACTCCACCTGGTCGACGACCTTACCCGACGGGACCCGCAGGCCCTGGCCGGATACTTGGCCGAGCAGCAGATCGACAGCATTGAAACCACACCGTCCTTCGCCAAGGCGCTGTTGGCGGAAAAACTGTTCGACGGCGGCGCCCACCCCTCGGTGGTGGCCTTGGGCGGGGAAGCGGTGGATCCCGAGCTTTGGGGCGCGCTGGCCCAAATCCCAGGCGTCACGGCCTACAATTTTTACGGCCCCACCGAAACCACCGTGGACAGCATGACAGCCATCATGGAGCCTGGCACGGCCCCGCATTTGGGTTCCTCGGTGGCCAACAGCCGCCACTACATCCTGGACTCCGGATTGAACCCCGTACCGGGAAACGCCATCGGCGAGCTCTACGTCGCCGGGCACAACGTGGCACGAGGCTACCTTGACCAGCCCGAACTCAGTTCCGAACGCTTCATCGCGGACCCCTTTGCGTCCGACGGCTCGCGCATGTACCGCACCGGCGACGTGGTCAGGAGGTTGGACAACACCGGGGTTGAGTTCCTGGGCCGTATTGACCAACAGGTCAAGATCCGAGGATTCAGGATAGAGCTTTCTGAAATTGAGCAGGTACTCCGTGGCACCCCCGGAGTGGACCGTGCCGCCGTCGTCGTGTCTAAAAACCGAGCTGGCTACGATCAGCTGCTGGGCTACATCACCAGTGGGGACGAGGTGGACGTCGCAGCCATCCGCGGCGCCATCCGCCAGAGCCTGCCGGACTACATGGTCCCGTCGGCCATTGTGCGCATCCCGCAGATCCCGCTGACTGCCAACGGAAAGCTTGACACCAAGGCGCTGCCGGAACCCACCACCAGCAGCATTTCCGTTGCACCGCACAACGACGCCGAACGTACTGTTGCGGCTGCCTTCTCGGAGGTGCTGGGGCTGGACGGGGTGGGGCGCGACGACGATTTCTTCGAACTGGGCGGCCATTCTCTGCTGGCCACCAGGCTGGTGGCAGTGTTGCGTGCAAAGCTCGGTTCTGCACCGGCACTGCGCACGGTCTTTGAATTTCCCACGGTCGCCGGCATCGCCGCGACCCTTGACGCACCCGTGGCGGAGCCGCGTCCGCTGGTCCGACAAAAGCGCCCCAGTCCGCTGCCGCTCTCCCCTGCCCAACGCCGTCTGTGGTTCCTCAACCGCTTCGACCCCACGTCCGGGGCCTATAATATTCCGATCGTGCTCAGGCTTTCCGGACAGCTGGATGTCGCTGCCTTGGAAGATGCCGTCAACGATGTTGTGGCCCGCCATGAAAGCCTGCACACCGTGTTCGCGTTCACGGGAGGCGAGCCGGAACAGCACATCATCCCGGTCGGCGAAGCCCGGGTTCCTCTCTCCGCCGTGCAAACCACGGCGGAGCACCTGGACCGCGTGGTCCGTGCCGAGTCGGCCCGCGGCTTCGACGTCACCACCGAGCTTCCGCTGCGCGCTGCGCTGTTTCAGCTCAGTGCCCGCGAGCACGTCCTGCTGTTGACCCTTCACCACATTGCCGCCGACGGCTGGTCGCTTGGACCGCTGGCACGGGACTTGTCCACGGCCTACTCCGCTCGTCTCGGCAACACGTGTCCGGACTTCACACCGCTGCCTGTCCAGTACGCCGACTACGCGCTGTGGCAGCGTGCAGAGCTGGGCAGCGAAGACGATTCCGAAAGCCCCCTCTCGCGGCAGCTGGCGTTCTGGAAAGCCGAACTCGACGGCGCACCCGAGGAGCTGGCCCTGCCCTTCGACCATGCCAGGGGGACACGGACAGCACCGTGGGATTCGGCTGCTGTGCCCGTGTCGATCGGTGCCGAAACTCACGAACGGCTCTCGGACCTGGCCAGGGAGCACAATGCCAGCCTCTTCATGGTGCTGCAGGCCGCTTTCGCCGCATTGTTGACCAAGCTCGGTGCCGGCACGGACATCCCGATAGGCACTCCGGTTGCAGGCCGCCCGGACACGGCCCTGGATGACCTCGTCGGCTTTTTTGTCAACACCCTGGTGCTGCGCACCGACACCTCAAACAACCCCACAGCCGGTGAACTCATTGACACCGTCAGATACGCCAACTTGCGTGCCTATGCCAACCAGGACGCGCCGTTCCAACGGGTTGTTGAAGAACTCAAGCCAGCCCGTTCGCGGGACCGGCACCCCTTGTTCCAGGTCATGCTCACACTCGCCAACTCGGCACCTGAACAGCTCTCGATGCCCGGTCTGGTCACCACGGCTGACAGGACCGCAGAACCGGGAGGTGCAAAATTCGACCTGCTGCTGGACCTCGCCGAGGAGGGCGCAGGCTCGGGCCTGCGTGGATCGCTGAGTTTCGATCCTGCCCTCTTTGCCCCGGAATCCGCTGCCCTGATCGCCCAACGTTTCCTGCACATGGTGGAACAGTTTGTGGGCAATCCCCACAGACCCTTGTCCAAGCTTTCGGTTGCCACGGAGGAAGAAAGCGCTCACGCCGAAGCCCTGGGCCAAGGTCCTGTGGTAGCGAACGGCCAGTCCACGGTGCTCGATGAATTTGCGGACACCGCGGCCCGTCACCCCGCGCGGATGGCCGTCAGCGACGGCACTGCCACCCTGACCTTTGCTGAACTGCTCGACGCCGTCGAACTGCTCGCAGCAGGCCTGATCGCCTCCGGAGTTCAACCGGGCGAGCGGGTCGCTGTCGCACTGCCTCGCACGAACAACGTGGTCTGCGCGACTCTGGCCGTGTTGCGTGCCGGTGCGGTCCATGTTCCCGTGGACCTGACCTATCCCGCCGAACGGAAAGCCCTGATCCTCGACGACAGCGCGCCGGCTCTGACCATCACGGCAAGCAACCTGGAAGTTCTCCGAGCCGCAGGACGGCAGGCATCCGCCACCGCGGCACTGGCTGAGCTGACGGTCAAAACCACCGACCAAGCCTACGTGGTCTACACCTCCGGTTCCACCGGCACCCCCAAAGGGGTCGCCGTCGGCCATGCGGCCCTGGCCAACCTGTATTTCCAGCACCGAAACACCATTTACGCCGACACCTTCGGGAACGCGTCCCTTGACACCGACGACGGCGGTGGCCCTGCAGTGGCCCACGTTGCCGGACTCGGTTTTGATGCGGCCTGGGATCCGATGCTGTGGCTGGTTGCCGGCGCCACCTTGCACATGGTCGACGACGACATCCGCACCGATGCGGAGGCACTGGTGGAGTTCTGCGCCACCCAGGCCGTCACCGTGCTCGAAAGCACCCCATCCCACGTGCGCGCGCTGCTGCTGTCAGGGCTGCTGGACACCCCGAGGTCCGCGCCGCTGGTTTTGGTCTTGGGCGGCGAGAGCGTTCCAGCCGAGCTGTGGGATGATCTGGCCGGAAACGAAGGCGTTGCAGCCTATAACTTCTATGGGCCCACCGAATTCACTGTTGACTCTGTGCTGACACGCATCACCGGCCCCGTGGCGAACATCGGCCGGGCTGTGCGGAATGTGGAAAGCCATGTCCTTGACGACTACCTCGTGGCCGTGCCCCAGGGCATTGCCGGCGAGCTGTACCTGGCAGGTGCCGGAATGGCCGCCGGGTACGTCAACCGAACTGCCGAGACCGCCAGCCACTTCGTCGCCAACCCCCACCTGGACGGTGCCAGGATGTACCGCACAGGCGACTTGGTGCGCCAGCTCCCCGGCGGGGAGCTGCAATTCGTGGCCCGTGCCGATGAGCAGCTGAAGATCCGCGGCTTCCGGGTGGAGCCCGGGGAGATTGAAAGCGTGATCGCAGCCCACGAACAGGTTCGACGCGCCGCAGTGGTGGTGGAATCCGGTGCGACCGGACGCATCATCTGCTACTACGTCGGAGATGCCTCTTCGGATGAACTGATGCGCTTCGCCAGCCGCCGCCTGCCCGACTACATGATGCCAAAGGCCCTCGTGGCCCTGGCGGAGATTCCGTTGACATCACATGGCAAACTGGACAAACGCGCACTCCCCGCCCCTGCCATCTCCGGCTCGGGATCGAGGGAACCGCGGACCGAGCAGGAAGTGAAGGTCTGCGCGGCCTTCGGCACCGTCCTGGGTGTTGACGAGGTGCATGTGGATGATGACTTCTTTGAACTCGGCGGCCATTCACTGCTGGCGGTGGCACTGATCGCCAAGCTGCGCGAAAGCTTCGGCACGGAACTGCCGCTGCGGGCCGTTTTTGAGTCCCCCACCCCGGCAGCCCTGTTGGAGCTTCTGTCCGCCACAGCCGACGCCGGGGCCACAGCCGGGGCCACAGACCTTGCGGGCCAGGCGCCTGGCACCTCCGTCGATGCTTGGGCCAAGGTGAACAAGAACCACCGTCCCGACCGGATTCCACTCTCCTACGCGCAATCACGGCTGTGGTTCCTCAACCAGCTTGACCCGGGCTCCTCCGATTACAACATCGCCTTGGCCGTCCGGCTCACCGGGGAACTCAACCCGGAAGCCCTGGCGCACGCCCTCGATGACCTTGTGGCGCGCCATGAGGTCCTGCGCACCACCTACCCCGCACAGGGTGGCACACCGGAACAGCTGATCCACCCGGCATCCGGCGTCACCGGGCTGCTGTCCTTCCAGGACGTCACGTCCCAGGAACAGTTGGCACGTCTGCTCTCCGACCAGGCCGCCCGCGGTTTCGATGTCGCCCTGGAGCTTCCCCTGCGCGCCACCCTCTTCGGGATCGACGACGACGAATGGGTGCTCCAGCTCGTGGTCCACCACATTGCCAGCGACGGAGCCTCCCTGGCCCCCTTGGCCCGGGATATCTCCACCGCCTATTCGGCCCGCTGCAGCGGTGCCCGCCCCCTGCAACGGGCCTTGGGACTGCAGTACGCGGACTTCGCGCTGTGGCAGCGTCAAGTGCTGGAAGGCATGCCGCAGTCCGGTTCCGCAGCAGGCGGGTCCGCGGAGAACGGGTCCGCCGAGAACGGGTCCGCCGGCGACCCCACGGTCGAACCAGCCTTGCACGCCAAGCTCACCAGCTGGAAGGAAACCCTGGCAGGGGCTCCCCCGGAGTTGGCGCTGCCCACGGACGGGACACGTGATCCGGGGGCACGCCAGCCGGGCGGCCAACAATCCTTTACGCTCGGCAAGGAGACAACGGCCGCATTGGTCCGGCTTGCTTCCTCGGAGCGTGCCAGCCTCTTCATGGCGTTGCACGCCACACTCGGCGGATTTCTCTCGCGCGTTGGTGCCGGCAGTGACCTGGTGATCGGCTCCCCGACTGCGGGACGGAGCGATCCGGCCCTGACGGAACTCATCGGCTTCTTCGTCAACACCGTACCGATCCGGTTGGATGTGGCAGGGAATCCCAGCTTCCGTGAACTGCTTGGCACCGCCCGGCGCAGCGTGCTCGACGCCTTCGACCATGACGACGTCCCCTTTGAGCGCCTGGTTGAGGCGCTCAACCCGCACCGTGAGCTGGGCCGGCATCCGCTCTTCCAGACCATGCTGGCGGTGGAAACCAGCGCCCGTGCCACCGTCGAACTTCCCGGCGTGCACGCAGTGGCCGAGCCTGAATCGGCTACGGGAGAAGCAAAGTTCGATCTGTCATTCACCTTCCGGGAGCTGGGCCCTGAGCAGGGCCTGGCCGCCACGCTTGACTACAACGCTGCCATGTTCAGCAGCCACGCCGTCGGGGCCTTGATCGAACGGTTCGAGGCATTTGCGGCCCTGGCTGTGCAGGAACCGGACCACGCCATTTCCACTCTCGACATCCTCTCGGCGGACGAAATCGACGCACTGGTCGCTGCCACGACCGGCCCTGTCGTCCTCACCCCGGCCCCGCCGCTTTTGGAGGTCCTCGCCGAGACAGTCGCCCGTCAACCGGATGACACGGCCGTGGTTTGCGGCAGCCAGTCGCTCTCGTTTGCGGCCTTGGATGCGGCCACATCACAAGTGGCGGGCGCGCTACTTGGCTCGGGAATACAGGCCGGGGAGCTGGTCTCGGTGTACTTGCCACGGTCGCTGCACACGGTGGTGGCGGCCCTGGGCGTGCTGCGGGCCGGAGCGGTCTACAATCCCATCGACGCCGACTACCCCGCCGACCGGGTGGCGGCGATCCTGGAAGATGCAGGCGCGGTCGCTGTCATCAGCACCGAAGCCCTGGAGCCGGCCCTCAACTCCGGGCTCGCAACCGCCGGCATGGTGGGCACCACCGTGCTTCAAATGGAGGACCTTCCGGCCCCAAGTCCGGCAGACCAGCACCCCGCCCAGCAGGGTGAACAGGCACTCCGGGGGGCGGACGAGCTGGCCTATGTCATGTTCACTTCGGGTTCCACGGGCCGGCCCAAGGGCGTGGAGATCAGTCTCGGCGCCCTCGCCAACTTGCTGGCATCACACCGAGGAACACTGTTCCCCCCTGCCGTGGAACGCACTGTCCAAGGTCCGGTGCGGGTGGCACACACCACCGGTGTCGGTTTTGACGCCTCCTGGGATCCGATGTTGTGGATGGTAGACGGGCATGAACTGCACCTGGTCACCGACGAGGTGCGGCTGGATCCCCAACGGCTCGCCGGATACTTTGCCGAGCACGGCATCGGGGCGTGGGAAACCACCCCGGGCTATGTTCGCCAACTGCTCGCAGAACCGGCCTTTTCCACGATGTTGGACGAACGCGCCGCCAACGGCCGTCCCCCGCTTCGGCTGGCCTTGGGCGGGGAAGCTTTTGACACCGCCCTGTGGGACGAGCTTGCCTCCCGCAGTTCGTTGCGCGCCTGGAACCTCTACGGACCCACCGAGTCGACAGTTGACTCGCTGGTCGCCAGCGTGCCGCGTGCCGCAGATTCCCGAACAGCTCCGAGCACCGGACAACCCGTGCTCGGCATCCCCACCCGGAATTCCCGCGCCTACATCTTGGATGGCTATTTGCAGCACGTGCCCGCAGGCGTTGGCGGCGAACTTTACTTGTCCGGGCCGCAACTGGCCCGCGGTTACAGGGGCAGGCCGGACCTCACTTCCGAACGGTTTGTCGCGGACCCCTTCGCTGCAGCCGGGGACCGGATGTATCGCACCGGCGACCTGGTGACCAGAAGTGCCGGTGGCGAGCTCGTCTTTCAGGGACGCAACGACCACCAGGTCAAGATCCGCGGCTTCAGGGTGGAGCTTGGCGAAGTGGAGCAGGCGCTGCGTGCCGTGCCAGGGGTCGCCGCCGCCGCGGCCTTGGTGCGGGGCGGCGACGCCGGCGGGGGAACCGGCCTTCCGGACACTGCAAGGCTGGTGGCCTATGTGGTGCCGGAACCGGGCCACCGGGCGGACTCCGCAGATGCGGCCCCACTGGCGGTCCAGGAACTTGCAGGGCAGGCCCGTTCGCAGCTGCGTTCGATGCTGCCGGGCTACATGGTTCCCGCCGCCGTGGTGGTTGTTGAACGCATACCACTAACGCTCAATGGAAAGGTGGACGCCGCGGCGCTGCCCGATCCTGCCGGCCAGGACCGCAGTGCCGGGCTGGCCCCCCGGACCCCCAGGGAGAAGGCCGTGGCGCAGATCTTCGAGGACGTTCTTTCCCTCCCGAGGGTTGGGATCGACGAGTCGTTCTTTGAACTGGGCGGGCATTCCTTTCTGGCGCAACCGCTCATCTCCAAAGTCAATGACGCCCTGGGCACCGACCTTCCCGTGCAGGCCCTGTTCCGCTCCCCCAGTGTGGAACAGCTGCTGGCCGAGGCTTCCAAGGGCAAGCAGGAGAACGTTGCGGACAGCCTGCGGCAGCTGCTGCCGTTGCGCACCACCGGAAGCAAGGCGCCCCTCTTTGCCGTGCACCCGGCCACCGGCGTGAGCTGGGGCTACGCGGCGATGCTGCGCCGGCTGGACAAGGCACGGCCGCTGATCGGGCTGCAGATGCCAGGCATGCTTCCAGGTCGCGATCAAGGGCTCCGGGCACAAACACTGACTGAGCTGGCCGACGACTACATTGGCCAGCTCCAAGAGGTGCAGCCCGAGGGCCCCTACCACCTGCTTGGCTGGTCCTTCGGCGGCAACCTTGCACACCGGCTGGCCACCCGGCTCCAGGAATTGGGGCACCAAGTGGCCTTCCTGGGGATCTTGGATGCGTTCCCCACGAGGCAGGACTCCAATGCCGACATCGGCACGGGCCCTGCCCTGTGGGCGAACTACCTTCATGCGGCCGGCTTTCCCGTTCCGGCCCACGAGGCGGCAAGCCTGGACGGCGCACGCGTGCTGGAGGTCCTGCAGGAAAACCACAATCCATTGGGCAGTATCCCGCTCGAGTCCCTGAACGCCATGGTGGCGAACTTCTCGGTGCTGGCCGGCATGATCCGCGAGAACGCTGTCGGCGTGTTCGACGGCGGGATGCACGTCTTCCGTGCCACCGAGGACGTCCCAGCCGGCGCGCCGACGTCGTCCTCCTGGGAGCCGTTCGTGAACGGCCCCATTTCCGAGACAACCGTTCCGGCACGGCACTCGGCGATGCTCAGTGAAAGTGCCCTCGATCACATCCTGCCGATGCTGGCAATCCAGCTGGGCCAGGGCACCGAATAGCTGACGACGGCGGTGTCGCTGCACGGTTGTTTCGGCACCGTTTCCGGCCTTTCGCTTGTCAGAAGAATCCACCGAGGAAACTGAGGAAAATTACGTGACGAACCCATTTGATGACACGAACGCAACCTTCCGAGTATTGGTGAACGATCTGCAGCAACACTCACTGTGGCCCACCTTTGCCGATGTTCCCAACGGCTGGATGGTGATGTACGGCCCAGGGGGTCGGCAGGAATGCCTGGACTTCGTATCCCGGAGCTGGACGGACATGACGCCGCGCACCGTGGCCGCACTAGCGGCTTCCTAATGATCCGGGTACGGGGACTGTGCAAGAATTTCGGCGGTTTCCGCGCACTTGACGACTTGAATCTGGATGTGGAGCCCGGGCAAGTGTTGGGGCTTCTGGGCCCCAATGGCGCCGGAAAGACCACTACCGTAAGGGTGCTCACCACGCTGCTGGCACCGGACGCCGGCGAGGTCACCGTGGCCGGCCACAGTGTCCGCACGGATCCAGAAAGCGTGCGCCTCTCCATTGGCTTGTCCGGGCAGTACGCGGCCGTTGACGAAAAGCTGACGGGCTACGAGAATCTGGTCATGGTGGGTCGGCTTTACGGGATGAACCGGAAGTCATCGGCGGCTCGTGCTGTTGAGCTCTTGGACGAATTCCGGCTCTCCGACGTTGCGGGCAAACGCGCAGGGGCCTATTCGGGCGGGATGCGGCGCCGGCTGGACCTTGCCGGTGCCATCGTCGCGCGGCCTGAGGTGGTGGTGCTCGATGAACCTACTACGGGGCTGGATCCGCGGGGACGGCTGGACACTTGGGCCGTGATCTCCTCACTGGTCGGCGCCGGAACCACCGTGCTGCTGACCACCCAATACCTCGAGGAGGCGGACCAGCTGGCAGACAACATCGCGGTGATCGACTCCGGACGCGTCATAGCGGAGGGCACCGCCGATGAGCTCAAGTCCCGGGTCGGCTCCGAACGGATAGACGTCGTCGCAGCCCAGTCGGAAGGCGTGGACCGTGCCGCGGCGATCTTGGCCCGGATCGCCTCCGGCGCACCCGAGATTGACCGGTCGGCACGCAAAGTCAGTGTCGCCGCCCCCGACGGGCATCACATGCTGGTGCGGGCCCTGGGCGAGCTCGAACACGAAGGCGTCCAAGTGGTCGAGGCGACTCTGCGCCGCCCCACCTTGGACGATGTCTTCCTGCAGCTGACAGGACAACGGGCGCAGGAGCAGGCCGCGCCCGCCCCCAGCAATGCAACAGCAACCGGAACAAGCCAGGACCACGAGGTACTAAAAGCATGAGCAGTCTCAACGCCGCCATCCGTGACAGCTCGGTGATTGCCGAGCGCAACTTGCGCAATGTCATCCGCACCCCCGGCGCCATGGTGACCAGCGTGGCTCAGCCCGTCATGTTCGTCCTGTTGCTCGCCTTCGTCTTTGGCGGCACCCTGGGCGGGGACCAGTACCGCACGTTCCTCATTGGCGGCATCCTGGCCCAGACCCTGACGTTTAATGCCTCCTTTACTGCCGTCTACCTCGCCAAGGACCTGCAACTGGGGCTCATTGACAGGTTCCGGTCCCTGCCCATGTCCCGCGGGGCAGTCATCTTGGGCCGATCAACGGCGGATTTGGTCACCAGTCTGCTGTCCATTGCCGTCACCCTCATGTGCGGCCTTGCCATCGGCTGGCGAATCAACAACGGCTTGGGTCCGGCCTTGCTGGCCTTGGGACTGCTGCTGCTGTTCACGTTTGCAGTGTCCTGGGTGGGCGCCGTGATCGCCTTGACGGCGCGCAGCGTTGAAGTGGCCCAAAGCCTGGGCTTGATCTGGCTTTTCCCGGTAACTTTCATTTCCGGTGCCTTCGTCTCGGTGCAGTCCATGCCCGGTCCGCTGCGGGCTTTCGCCGAGTGGAACCCCGTGACAGCTGTCGCCACGGCTGTGCGAGAGCTGTTCGGCAACGCAGCACCCCAAGGCTTTGCAGCTCCCAGCGGCTGGCCGGCAGACAATGCCCTGCTCTACGCGGCACTGTGCTGCGCGGCCATCATAGCGGTTTTTGCCCCGCTGGCTATTTCACAGTACGTGCGGATCAGCAAGCGGTGATCCCGGCCAACACGGCGGGTCCAGTGGAATACGTCATCACAAGTGCGCAGAAGGTTCTCGCCCAGGCAGCCCGCTTTGGAGGGCCACGGGAACTGCTGAGCCAGCCGGAAATGGCCGCTTCGGAACGTTTCAGAAACCCGGCGGACGGCCTGGGGTACGCCGCAGCCCACATCGTTTTCCGCGTCATGGCCGCACGGGCGTTGGGCGGCAACCTGCGGAATGTACGCGGCTTGGCCGCCCACAGGCTGTGCCGCAGCTGCGGAGGACCACACGGCAAGCCCGTGATCGAAGGCTCCAACCTGAGCCTGTCCCGTGTCAGGGACATGGTGCTGGTTGCCTCCGCCGCCACCGGCCAGCCCCTCGGGGCAGATCTGGAAGCCTTTCCGCGACAGCTGCATTCCGGTTTCGACGCTTTCGCGCTGTCCCCCGTGGAACGGGAGGCACTGTCACACACCGATGTCGAGTCCCGCATACGGCTATGGGTGGCCAAGGAGGCCGCGCTCAAGGCGACAGGACACGGCTTGGCTGTCGAGCCGGACGCGCTGTGCCTTGGTGGGCTGCCGCCCCCCGCACCTCACGGAACAACAGCGAGCTGCTGGGCCGCCGTCGTCGACTCACCGCTTCTTGGGGAAACCCACGGAATGGAGATCGCCTGGGTGCCGGCGGGTGACAACCACGCCGCAGCACTTGCGACGTCAGGCCAACCTGCCATCAGGGAAATGGACATCCGGGAAGTATTCCAAGGCAGTTGAAGCGTTGGAGGAAAACGGTCGGCGGGCAGCGGCGGCAAGAGATTGAATGGGCGCAGAGCCGAAGTTGTTACTTTGTTGGGGTTTGATGGTGGATCTTTTAGTCTTGTGCGGGCTCTGTTAATTTTGTGTGCTGAAGGAAGATCAGAGCACGCCTTGCGAGGTGGGATTGACGGCTGCGTCGACGAGATCTTCGCCGTGCCGGCGAGCCGGGAGCGGCGGGACAAATCGAATTTGCACCCGCAGGGGTTGATGCTGGAGGGGCAGCGCAAGTCCTTGCATCCCATGGCCAAACGCTTCGGCATCGATCACCAGCAGCCCCGGGACCGCACTCGCCGTGAGCGGACGGCTGCGCGCGGCTGGCTGCAGGTCAACGTGTGCAGGGCGGACCTGCGGCACAGTGATGCCGATGTAGCGGACATGCTCAAAAGGCGCTCATTCAGCATCGGTGGCGCCGCACGTGGGGACCCGCACTGCCTCGGCACTCATTGCCAACGCGCCGGTGCCGAGCCGAACCCACTGGCCCGGTGCCGGTGGCTGGGTCAAAGCCACCAACCTCGACGGCGGACGACAGCCTCCGCCCGGCCCCCCACGCCGTCTCTTCCGCCAGCCAGTGGACGGAAGTGGCCAGCGGCTTCGACGCCACGGAATCCGGGGTAGCCTTTTCATCAATTTCGAAGCCGTCCGCGGCAACGAAAACCGGGCGTTGCGGACCGTGCCGCCAAGGCGTTCCCGCCACGCATCGACGGCGGCCGCCGCCGCACACGGATAGCCGGTGGACTGGTCAAGGGCCCGGACAAGAAGCGGGAATGGTTATTCGCCGCCAAACTTCTTGCATCCATGGAGATTTCCGGCCCCTCGGTACTCTCTGCGGTCCATGCTGCAGCTCCTGCGGGTGCCCGCGGCTGCTGCCCGCTCATTCTGCAGCTCCTGCGGGTGTTCCCAGCTGCTGCCCGCTCATACTGCCGCTCCTGCGGGTGTTCCCAGCTGCTGCCTGCTCATACTGCAGCTCCTGCGGGTGTCCGCGGCTGCTGCCTGCTCATACTGCAGCTCCTGTGAGTGTTGCGCGACAACACCCACAGGAGCTGCAGAATGAAATATTTGCTTGGCAGCAGACCCGCATCAGCTGCAGTATGAACGTTCCCGGCGGGCACGGAACCCGCAGGAGCTGCAGTATGAAGCAGCACAAACCTGTGGACAACTCCTTGCTGTGGATATCTCCAGGCAGGATTCTGATTTCTGCACCAGACTTCTTTCATGACGGCTCGATCAAGGCTTCCGGGGAAACTATCACAGCTATCCTTCACCTATCGTGAGGGGCTCTTGGCGGGCGCCTCGGTGAGCCGAATGCGGGCAAGCGACCTGACGGCTCCAAGCAGGGAGATACGGGTGCCCCAGAGAAACCACCAACCCCTGCTTGAGCGGGTGCGGCCGTATACCAGCCTTGGCGTGGAGAATTGCGTCTCCCATGTGACTGCCGCGCAAATCCATGGAATGCCGCTGCCGTGGTTTGACGAGGACATCAGGATCCTCCACTTGTCCCGCACGCCCGGCAGTGCCCAACCCCGGCGCCGCGGTGTGGCGGGCCATTGCATCAATCTGACAAGCACCGACATCTTGAGGATCCAGGGAGTGCCCGTGACAACACCGGCACGAACATTCCTGGATTTGGCGAGCGTGCTGAGCCTCGACGACTTGGTCGCAGTGGCGGACTACTTGATTTGCGAGCATGACCGGCACTTTGAGCCTCCCAAACGTGCCATCATTCACGAGGAGCAGCTGCGGGCCTACATTGCCGGCTTCCACCATGTGCCCGGACTGGCAAAGGCCAAAAAGGCGCTGGACCTCATGCGGGTTGGGGTGGACTCACCTCCTGAAACGCGGCTCCGATTGATTCTCCAGCGTGCAGGACTGCCGGAGTTTGTGCCGAACTGCAAGATCTCCGGAGGGCCGGGGGAATTCGACGTCGGCCCCGACCTGGCCTGCAAGGAATACAAGGTGTGCAGCGAATACGAAGGTGAAATCCACCAAAACACCGAGAAACAGCTCCACGACCGCACTCGGGACGAGCGAACCCGCACCCGTGGTTGGGTGCGGGTCAAGGTCTACCACGCCGACATGAAACGCGGGCACACCCACATCGTGGCCATGTTTGAGACGGCCCTTCGGCAACAAGGATGGCGGCCGAAGCAAGAACTGGACAATTGACCGGCAAATGATCAGCAGCTCCTGCGGGTTCACGGCACAGCAGCACCATTCATACAGCAGCTCCTGCGGGTCAGGGTGTCGCCGCCGCATTCATACAGCAGCTCCTGCGGGTCAGGGCGCCAAACACCCGCCGGAGCTGCAGTATGAAGGTCCGGTGCGGCGGACAACCCACAGGAGCTGTGGGATGAGCAGCCTGGCAGAGAACTAAACGGTCGCACAGCACCAAACCCCACAGTCGCACAGCACCAAACCCCACAGTCGCACCGAACCGAGCGGTCACCCCGCACCGAACCGAGCAGTCGCACAGCACCGAACCCTACATTCGCACGGAACCGCACAGTCGCCGGGCCCCTGCCGAGCCCGCCGCCAATCCGCCGGCTGCGAATCCGGGCCTACGCGGCTGCGAACCCGGCCCTATTCAGCCGGAGCGAAGCTGCCTTCCAGCCCGGGAACGCAGGCGGCCGTCCAGACTGAAAGTACCTCTTCCCGAGTCGGCAGTCCGTTCACGGCCGGGCTGAGTTCGGGCCTGTGCACCCAGGCACCGGCTTCCGCGGCAATCAACCCGCCGGCGGCAAAGTCGTGCTCGAACAAACCGTATTCCAGGTACGCATCCACGGAGCCTTCGGCCACGGCGCACAGTTCTAGCGCAGCCGACCCCAGGCGCCGGAAGTCGCCAAAGTTGTCCATGCGTCCGTTCAGTTCGGACACCAGACGACGCCGGACCGGTGCGTCGTACGTCAACGCCGTGGACAGCAGCGTCCCGCCCCGGGCTTCGGTGGGCCCGTGCAGTGCGCGCATGGATTGGACTCCGTCGGCACGGATTTCATCCAACCAGGCGCCGGCACCGTGGGAGGCGAAGTAGACTCTCCGCAGCGCCGGTGCGTTGACCACACCGGCCAGCCATTGGCCGTCAGGTCCGCACACGGCAACCGACGTGCCGTAGTAGGCGATGTTGCGGATGAAGTTCATGGTGCCGTCGAGCGGGTCGATGCTCCACCGGTACCCCGAAGGCTCCGCGGGCAGCGCAGGGGCAAGCTCCTCCCCCGTGATCACATCGTGGGGGCGGGCCTCGCCAATCACGGCACGGACGGCGTTCTCGGCAGCCACGTCAAACTCCGTGACCCAATCGGCGTCCGAGGATTTCTCCGTGGCACCAAACTGGCCCGGGTCCCGGGAAGCCAGCACGGCGGCCCCTGCGGCAGCAGCCCGCAGGGCGACTTCGAGCAGTTCATTGACGGTGGCAACAGCGGGGGTCATAGTGTTCCTTTGCTTGGGGATTACGCGTCGATTTCCGACACGTCGGATTCGGGCAGATCGGTTTCCGGTGCCGCGAAGGCGGCGGGCCCGGAGGCGAGCAACAGCTGGAAGGCTTCTTCGTCCAGCACGGGAATGCCCAACGCTTCGGCCTTGTCCAGTTTCGTTCCGGCAGCCTCTCCGGCCACCACGTAGGACGTGTTTTTGGAGACTGAGCCTGCTGCCTTGCCGCCGCGGGTGATGATGGCTTCCTTGGCTTCGTCTCGGCTGAGGGTGGGCAGCGTTCCCGTCACCACAATGGTCAGCCCCTCAAGGGTGCGCGGGGCGGATTCATCCACGGCGTCGGCCATGAGCACCCTGGATTTCGCCCAAGCAGCCACGATGTCCTGGTGCCACTCGACGCCAAACCATTCAATCAGCGCCTCGGCAATGATCGTCCCGACGCCGTCCACGTCGGCGAGCCGTTCGCGGGCGTCGGGCGCCTTCAGTGCTTCCTGAATGGCGGCCATGTTGGAGTACCGCGTGGCCAGGGCACGCGAAGCCGTGGGCCCAACATGCCTGATCGACAGCGCCACGAGCACCCGCCACAGCGGCGCCGACTTCGCCTTTTCCAGCTCGTCGTACAGATCTGTGGTCGTCTTCTTGGGCGTCGAGGGCTTCTTGGCGGTGGGTTTGCTGTAGAAGTAGGGCGCCAGCTCAAACTCGCCTGTCCCCTCAAACTTGCCGGTTTCCTTATTCTTGGCCCGCTTCTCCCGCCAAACTACGACGCCGGACAGGTCCAGTTGGGCGATGTTGAAGACTTCCGCTTCACTCGTCAAAGGCCCGGGACCGGCAGGAGCACTGATGCCGCCGTTCCCGGCAGGGTCGGGGCCGGGACCGGACGTCAACGCCATGGCGGCCTCGTAGCCGAGCGATTCAATGTCAAAGCCGCCGCGGCCGGCCAAGTGCGCCACCCGTTCGGTGAGCTGGATGGGGCACGATTTCGTGTTGGGGCAGCGGATGTCGATGTCGCCGTCCTTCGCCGGCGCCAGTTCGGTGCCGCAGGACGGGCAGTGCGTCGGCATGATGAACTCACGCACTTTGGGGATCTGCTTCTCCCGCAAGGCCATGACCGGACCCACGATTTCAGGGATCACATCCCCCGCCTTGCGCAGCACCACAATGTCGCCAATCATCACACCCTTGGCCTTGACCACATCTTGGTTGTGCAACGTGGCCCGTTCCACCGTGGAACCTGCCACCTTGACCGGTTCCATGATGCCAAAGGGCGTCACGCGACCTGTGCGGCCCACCTGTACTTGAATGTCCAGAAGCTTGGTGTTCACTTCCTCGGGCGGATACTTGTACGCCACCGACCAGCGCGGCACTCGCGAGGTGTGGCCTAGTTCGCGCTGGGTGGCCAAGTCATCCACCTTGACCACAATGCCGTCAATTTCATGGACCACGTCATGGCGATGTTCGCCGAAGTAGGCAATGAATTCCAAGACCTCGGGCAGGGTGTCAAGCACCTTGTAGTAAGGGCTGATGGGCATGCCCCAGGACTTCAGCAGCTCGTAGCTTTCGGACTGCGTCCCCGTGGAAAGCCCCTCGCGCGCACCAATGCCGTGCACAACCATGCTCAGCGGCCGCTTGGCCGTCACGGCAGGATCTTTTTGTCGCAGGGATCCGGCTGCAGAGTTCCGCGGGTTGGCAAAGGGTGCCTTGCCGGCGGCGACCATTTCCTCGTTCAGGACCGCGAAGTCCTTCGAGGCGATGAACACTTCGCCGCGGATCTCCACTTCGGCGGGAAAGTTGCTCCCGTGCAGGCGCTGCGGAATGTCCTTGATGGTGGCCACATTGTGCGTGATGTCCTCGCCCGTGGTGCCGTCCCCGCGCGTGGCGGCCCGCACCAGCACCCCGTCGCGGTACAGCAGGTTCACGGCCAGGCCGTCGATCTTAAGTTCCGTCAACCATTGCGGCGCCTTTCCGCCCCGATTTTCCACCGATGCTGCGGCCTTGCGCAGCCAGGCTTCCAGCTCTTCGAGGGAGAAAACGTCCTCCAGCGAATACATCCGGGCAAGATGTTCGACGGCGGCAAACGCCGCGGAGACTTCCCCTCCGACCTGCTGGGTGGGGGAATCGCCGCTGATAAGTTCCGGTTGCAGCGCTTCGAGTGTTTCCAGCTCGCTGTAGAGCACGTCGAACTCGGCATCGGAGACAAGGGGATCATCATCCTTGTAGTACGCCGCCCGGTACTTTTGGATCAGGTCCACCAAGACTCCGTAGCGCTCCCGCACGGCGTCGGCGGGCACTGTGCCACTCTGCACAGCGTCGCCCTGTACTGCATTTGCGGGAACTGAGTCATTCCGTGTCGCTTCGACAGATACTGCGTCGTCGGGAACACCCCCGGCGGAAATCGTCTCGGGGGTTGCTGGCTGGGTTTCTGCTGGCTCGCTGCTCACGCTTCTATCTTGCCCCATGAATGCCCTTGTCCGATGAATGCCGTGGACTGCTTCGGGCCACAAACAAAAAATGCCGGTTTCCGCCCTCGGGCGGAAACCGGCATTTGGTGGTGAACTACTTGGAAGCGTCCATCTGCTGCTGCTTCTGCTTGTTCACAATGGTCTTCACATCGCCCAGGTCGGCGATGACGCGGGACAGCGACTTCTTGGAGGTGGGCCACTGCGTACCCTTGAAGCGGGTCGCGTCGGGGCCTTCCCAGCGAACCGACTGGGCCTTGCCGTCCAAGGTCCCCATGACCTGGGTGATCTGGTCAATCGCGTTGCCAAGCTTGGAGGCCAAATCGGCCATGTCCTGGGGATCGTTACCGAGCATACCGGCCATGATGCACATCCTTTGCTAGAAATTTGCTTGTTCAAAATTTGCGGGCCATCCCGCTTTTTTGTTTCACCGTGTCCGGAGGGTTCCGGCCAAGCGATTGATATGAATCTATCCCGACCCCGCCACCACCGTCGATGGGGACAACTCCCCCATCGAATTGTGACGCGGTCGATTTGGTGCGTCGACTCCGTAGAGCCGGCTCGCCTACCGTTCGTGGTCCATGGTGCTTGCCACTTGCAGCTTGAACGCCTTGCCCCGACCCACCACGTAGCCCCTGCCCGGGATGAACTTGTTGTTGCTCACCCGGCCCAGCGACGTGTTCATCAAGGTGTCGCCCTCAATGTCGCCCGGGTTCATGAGCAGGCCGCGGCGGCCTGCCTTGAACAGCCCGGCGATGCTCCATGCCCCGGACCAGGTGGAGGTTTCGCCCTCGCCCACCACGAACAAGTTGGCCTTGACGGCCGCCTTGATCAGCTCAACCAGATCCATTTCCGCCTCCGAGTCGGCGAACTCGGTGACTCCCTCGATGAAGAAGGCAACGGGCTGGCTCTCGCTCTCCACCAGCTCGATGAAGCGCTGCAGTTCAGGCTCCAGCGCTCCGGCCGTCACAATGGATTCATCCCACACGTTCAGGTTCGCGATGGCCGAGCGGCGCGAGCCGAAGTATACGCGCCGGGTGCCCGGCGTCGAGCGTTTCAGTGCTTCGGCCAGCGTGACCAGGGCGGTGGTGCGTCCGGACGACGGCGGCCCGGTGAGCATGAGCGCGCCCGTGGCGTTCAGCCCTGCCGGTTCCAGGTTGAAGTCGTCCACGCCGATGACCACGTTGCCGCTGGAGGCCGCGGGCAGCACGTTCAGGTCCAGGTTTTCAGGCAGCGATTCAATCTGCGGGGCCGCCTTGATGCCTTGGCGCCGCAGCGACTCGGCCAGGCTTTCCACCTGCCGGGCCTGCAACGCCAGGTTCGAGGTGCCGCCAAAAACGGCGATCTGGACTTCGCCGCCGTCGATCATGCCGCGGCCGGGCGGGGATGCCGGGGTCAGCACGTCGCGGGGCAGTCCCAGGTTGGAGTAGTCGTCGGAGGTGGCCAGCCGGAACACGAGCAGGCGCTGCACCGAGGACGCCAACGACGCCGGAAGCGACTTCGGGCTGTCGCCGGCAATGACAATGTGCACGCCCATGGGACGGCCGTCGGTGGCGATCTGCTGCAGTGTTTCGAACTGGTTCATGCCGGTGCGGAATTCGTACAGTTCGCGGAATGTGGCCAGCCCGTCCACCATGACGATGATGCGCGGCTCGTAGGGCTTGTCGGCCAGGCGACGATATTCGGCAATGGTGCCGGCCTTGACCTGGGCAAAACTCTCGGCCCGTTCTTCAATGATCCCGCGGACGTAGCGCAGCAGCCGGCCCACGCGTTCGCTGTCTTCGGCGTTGATGATGCCGCCAACGTGCGGCAGCGCCTCGAGCATCTGTAGCCCGTTGGAGGCAGCGTCGATGCCGTACACCTGCACGGGCCCGCCGCGCGGGGTGATGGCCGCGGCGATGGCGATGGTGCGCAGCGCCGCGGACTTGCCCGAACCGCTGGCGCCCAGGATGGCCATGTTGCCGTCCTTGTCCGGCTCGAAGAACACGGTGGGCTGGGCCTGGTGCTCGGGGTCGTCCATGACGCCCAGCAGCAGTTGCTCGTCCGTGCGTTGTCCGGGCAGCTTGGAGAAATCGTAGATCTCGGACAGCTCGCTCAGCCACGGCTTGCGGGGCGGTTTGACGCCCAGTTCCACGGCAGCCAGGGAAATGTTGCCCACCACCCGGGAGATGTCGTTGGGGCCGGCCGAATCCTCCACCGGTGCCGCCGTCAGTTCCTGCTCCCACGGTGTCCCGGAGCCAAAGTCCATTTCCACGATGTCGATGCGGGGGCGCTGCGGCGTGCGGCTGGTCCAGCCGCCGGCGTAGCCGGTCTGGAAGCCCTGGATGCGCCCTGGGCCGGTTTTGGCCGCCCCGCGTCCGGGAATGGAGGGGCTGAAGTACGCCGCGGTGTCTTCGCCGAGAATGTCCCGGGAGTCGTCGACGTCGGCCATGCGCAAGGCGATGCGCATGTTGGTGTTGGCGCGCAGGCTGTCCTTGATGACGCCCGAGGGACGCTGGGTGGCAAGGATCAAATGCAGTCCCAGGGAGCGGCCGCGGGCGGCAATGTCCACCACGCCGTCCACAAACTCCGGCACTTCCTTGGCGAGGGCGGCAAACTCGTCCACCACAATGATCAACGACGGCGGGGCCTCGGGATCCGCTTCCCGCTCCATGGCGAGCAGGTCCTTGGCTTTTTTGCGGTTGAGCAGGTGCTCGCGGTGGTGCAGTTCCGCACGCAGCGACGTCAGTGCCCGGCGCACGAGATGCGGGGACAGGTCCGTCACCAGTCCCACGGTGTGCGGGAGCTGGACGCAGTCGGCAAAGGCGGCGCCGCCCTTGTAGTCCACGAACAGGAAGGAGAGCCTGTCCGGGCTGTAGGCGGCGGCCATGCCCAGCACCCAGGCTTGCAGGAACTCGGACTTGCCGGCACCGGTGGTGCCACCGACCAGGGCGTGCGGGCCTTCGGTTTTCAAGTCGAGGTACATGGGCTCTACGCCCTTGGAACCGACAAGGGCGCGCAGGGATCCTTGGTGCTTGCGATTCTTCACGGCGCGGGAGGAGACGGAGTTGTTTTCAAGCCAGCGGTCCGCGATGCCGGTGGTGCTCTCCACCAGGTCGTGCCCGGCCAGGGCCACATAGGAGACGCTGCGAGGAAGGTCGGAGTCGTCGTCCACCGGCTTGCCGGCGTCCACCACGGGGGCCAGCATGCGGGCAAGTTGGGCGGCCAGTTCGGCGCTGACGCTCTCGCAGCTGACGGGGTAGGTCAGCTGGCCCAGCCGGACCTGGCCGGTGGTGGCGGTTTCAGCCACGTGGACAAAGTCGCGGCAAGGGGCCGGCAGTGCCTCAATGGAGCCGGCCACCCACAGGATGTGCACGCCCACGTCGGCCCCGTGTTCAACCAGCCGGGTCAGCCTGGCCCGGTCAACTTTGACGTCGTCTTCAATGATGACGAGCAGGGCGGGCGTGGCCGGTTGCGGGATGTCGTGCTTGTCCGGGTCGAGTGCGCCGCGATGGGCTGCTCCATGGGCCACCATGGTGGCGCCGCGGGACAGCAGCAATTCCTCCAACGCCGCCAGCAGCACGCCTCCTGCCCCGTGGCCGGAAGCCAGATGGTCACCGGGCAGCGGGGAGTGCACCGAGCCCACGTGCGGAAGCCATTGCAGCCACTCCCAGCGTTCCTTGGACTCGGCGGAGGTGATGGCGGCGACGGCCAACTCGGCAGGGGAATGCAGCCCCGCCGCCTGCAGCACCAGGGCGCGTGCCACGTCGTCGACCACCCCGCGCGGACCGGCCACGCCGAGGGCACCGCTGGTGCGGAACTGCGCCACAACGGGCACGGCGTCAATGTCGGCGAATTCGGCCTTGATGTCCTGGATCTCGGCCATGTACTCGGGCAGCGTGTTGTTGTCATTGGGCGCCTTGACGGGGGTGCGCGAGGGTTGGCGGCCCACGCCCAGCCGCAGGGACAAAAATGACTTGTGTTCGGGCCGGTGCGTCCACATCAGCGGGCCGAGCTTGTAGATGGCGTCCACTGTTTCGGCCGTGGACGGGCTCTCGGCCAGCCGCACGGCCCGTTCCACCTGCTGGCGGGCCGTCATTTGGCGACGGAATTCCACCATCGCACCGCGGAACTGGACAATGGCGTCCCTGGTGTCGCGCTTGATATTGGCTTTTTGGTCCATGTAGCTGCCGATCATCATCAACGGCATCATGGCCATGAAGACGACGCTGAAAAGACTCTTGGTGACGGCGAACATGACGGCGCCCATGAGGATCGGGGCAACCAGCATCAGCAACGGGAAGCGTTCGCGCCGCGGTCGCTGCGGGCCGGAGGGAAGGGTTTGTTCCTCCACCTTGAAATGCGGCACCACACGTGGGGAACGGTTGAATTCCACCAGCGGGCTGCTGGGTCCGGACTGCGCCCCGCGGCCCAGGCTCACAATGGAAAGCGTGGTTTCGCCCAGGGTCACCTCGTCGTAGGAGCCCAGGACGGCGCGGGAGATTTGGGTGCCCTCCATCATGAGGCCGTTGGCGGAACCAGTGTCCGCGATTTCGATGGTGTCCCCGACGGTGATGCGGGCATGGCGCTTGGAGGTCATGGGGTCGCTGAGGCGCACGTCCACGTCAAAGTCGCGGCCCACATAGCTGGTGCCCTGTGGCAGCGCGAATTCCTGGCCCGTGTCCGGGCCGGCAACGACGCGCACTGTCGCGGCAGCCGGCCCGCGGTCCTGGTGCGGCACGGCGAAGGAGTCGCTGACCTGGGTCAACGAGACGGTGGCCCCGGGACGCAGCCCCGATTCCAGCAGGTTGCCCTCCGGCGGGAGGGTGCGTCCGCGCACGCCACCCACCATGGATTCCTCCACCAGCAGCGAGAGGTTCGCGGGTGCTTGGGCCCCCTTGCGGGAGGGATCGGCAAGGTACAGCTCCGTGGCGATGTCCCCCACCGAGGCCAGTCCGTCCACTGTGACGGCCAGGTCCTTGTCCTCCTGCGGTTCACGCCTGAGCGTCAGCCTGATCCTCATTCATGGTCCGTTCCGCGTTGCGAGTCCAGCAGGGGCAGGTCGTCGGGGGTGACAAGGTGGGAGGTGACGGAGTGCTCCACGAGGCGGGCACGCCGGTTCGTGGCGAGCTTGCCACCGCCGCCGCGCAGGCCAACCACGCCCACCCGGTCGAGTTTGTCGCACACGTTGTCGAGCTTGCGGTTGAAACGCGTGAGCGCCCAGCCAAGGCGCTTGGCTGCCTGCGCAGAGGACGGAATGGAACTAAATCCAGTCCCGCCGCGGCGCAGCATGGGCTCCGACAGGGCCACAATGAGCGCCTTCTGCGACGGGGTGAAAACCACTGGCCCAATGGTGGTTGAGCCGGCGGAGTCGTCTTCCCTGCTTTGGGACATGAACGACGGCGCGGCCACGTGGACCGAGAATTCGTACGTGGTGGGACCGGCCGTGAAAATCACGTTTGTCTGGCTGAACACCAACGGAATGCGGGCACCGGGCGCCATCCACGCCTGCATGCCCCCGGCAGCGTCGGCGATGGTGGCAGAGAGCATGGTGCCGGCATTCGTCAACCACCAAATACCGTCGTACTTGCTCACTTCAAGGAATTTCCTGTGCAGATAGGGGTTGTCGTCAACCTCTATGTCGCCTTCGCGGCCAATGCTAAAGATGGCCTCCGGCGACGGTTCGTACCATTCGCCACAAAAATCAATGGTCAGTTCAGCCATGGCGGCAGCCCCCTTGTTTGCATGCTGTTTCCGGTGGTTTCGGTGGTCCTTACGAGCACTTCTTCAGCTCCGGCGAAGTCTGGCCGTTCTTGCGCACTAGTTTCACTGAGATGCAGGACTGTTCGTTGGGCCCGTTGACAACAAAAACCCTGGTGTCGGTGGTCGGTTTCGGCACGCCCGAATCAACGGCGCTGACGGAGGCCCAGAGGTATTTGTCGCCGGCTTCCGGGTCCGGGTTGGTCCAGGACCATTCGGAACCGCCGTTCTTCGGCGCCGCCGTCAGCTCGGTGACCGGCGGCACCTCCGCGCCGATGACAAGCGCCGGCGGTGGCGTTGCTGTCTGTTCCGCCACGGTTTCCGCCTTGTCCGGGGCACCGACATTGATGAACACCACAAGGCCAACCACGACGGCGGCCGCGAGCACCAGCCCCGAGCCCAGTCCCAGCCACAAGCGTTTCTTCCCCGCAGGCGCACCTTGATCGGGCCCTGCCGATTCCCGTCCGGCCGGCACCGGCTGAAGCAGTTCCCCGCGTTGGACAGTGGAGTCCAACACAAAGTCGTGGGAACGGGTCTCCGGTCGGCGGGCAGCGGAGTCGTTCCATTCGGTGGGCGAAGCTACCTGTGAATGGCTTTTGCCAACGGTGGGCCCGCCCGCCGTATCGGTGGAACCGTTGCCGGTGGAATCGTTCTCCGTGAAGCCGTTGGCGGAGGAGCCGGGGCCATTGCCAGCGGCCGGATTCGGTGTGCCGGGCGATGCAGACGGCACCGTTTGACCGTTCCGGGTAAGACTCGTGGTGGACCCTGCAACGCCGGGAACCGTGTTGACCTGCGGCGGGCCGGAGAAGGGTGCACCCCCGTTGCCGGTCCCAGTGTTTGCACTGCCGGCAGCGGGCGCCCCCGTACCGGGCTTTCTTGGACTTGGCTGTCCCGAGCTTGTTTTCCCGGTTCCGGAGTGGGTCGGAAAGCTCGCGTTTGAGTTGCCGGCTTCGGGATCAATGGAGACAATGCTGCGCACCCGGGTGGCTTCACTGGTGTCTTCGGTGCTGGTGTCTCCGGTCCGCGGTGCGTGGGCAACCACTTCTTCCTGCACCTCAAAGGGCGTGACGGACAAGTTCAAGTCGGCCTGCACGCGCATCAACGCACGGGCAAAGTCCTTGGCCGTGCGATAGCGGGAATTGGGCGATTTGGCCATGGCCGTGGCCAAAACAAGTTCCAGCGCCTCCGGAACATCGGCCCGGCCCAACCGCGGCAGCGCCGCAGAGCCGATCCTGTCCGTCAACTGGCGCTGCGAGTTGTCGGCACCGGGAATGACAAACGGCGAATGTCCGGCCAGCAGGGTGTAGATGGTGGCGCCCAAGGCCCAAATATCGACCTTGACGCCGTCGGTGGCACCAGCTGCAAATGATTCCGGCGGCGACCACGGAATGGACATTCCACCGCCGTCGTTTTGTGCGGAGTCCACGGTGCCGGAGATGCCAAAGTCGGTCAGGGCCGGACGGTTGTAGTCGGTGACAAGCACGTTGGCAGGCTTGATGTCCCGGTGTGCAATGCCGGCCCGATGCGCCGTTTCCACGGCGGAGGCCACCTGAATACCAATCTCCAAGGCTTTGTCGGCACTGAACCTGCCCTGCCGGTACTGCATGTCAAGGCTTGGCCGGGAGCAGTATTCCATGGCCAGGTAGGAGTGCCCCGAGTCGGTGATTTCGGCTTCGAAAATGGTGACGATGTAGGGGTGGGCCGACAACTGTGCCATGAGGTTGGCCTCGGACTCGAAGCTGGCCCGTGCGCCCTCGGTCTTGAGGTCTGCCGTGAGCACCTTGACCGCTACCTTGCGCCGCGGCCTGTCCTGTTCGTACAGGTAGACATCGGAAAAACCGCCCGAACCCAGCACTGAGACAAACCTGTAGCCCGGCAGCGGAGGGGGTGCTGCCGGCGCACGCCTGGCACTCACAGCAGACCGTCGAAGAGCAGCGACACACCGTCGCCCAGTTCGGCAATGTCCCCGTTGAGCAAAATCGCTTCCTCTCCCTGGCTCAAGCGTCGCGGTGCCTGGCCCTCGCGGACCAGCACTGTGCCGTTGGTGGCCTTGAGATCCACCAACAGCACATCCCAGCCGTCGAGGCGAACTTCCACGTGCGAGCGTGAAATATCGTCGTTTCCGCTCTTGACCTGGACCAGCCGGGGCATGGCACCACCCATGACGCGGGACACGGAAGGCTGGCGGCCAATGACGAGCGAGTGGTCGAGTTCAACCACTTCACCGCTTGAAATATGCATGCTGCCCAGCCGCGGGCGGCCCACTTCACGCGGTTCGGAGTTGATGGAGGCACCGCAGTCCGAGCATTGCGAACGGCTGGGCGGGTTGGCATGTCCGTGGGGGCACATGCGTGCCAAAACCATGGGACCGGTGGGAGGACGCGATTCCAATGGCTCCTCGGCAGCTTGGGACTGCGGGTCAGTGACATCGCTGCGCATGAGCGTGTTGCCGTCATGGTCGGGATCGAAATGGGCCGGCTCGAAATGGTCGGGGTCGTTGGACTCCGATGAACGCTCATTCGTTGGTGCGAAGGACCCATTGGCCGGCGGCGCGGACACGCTGGCCGGTGATTCCAACGCGTCGGCAGACGCCGGGGCCGGCACTGCGGCTGCTGCGGTTTTCCCCCACGGGACGGAGTCGATCAGCAGGCCCGCAGGCTCCCAGCCATCCCCATGGGCTGCGACTGCTTGCTCCCCGACGGGTTGTTCCGGGTGCTGCGCCGTATCCTGTGCGGCAGGTGCACCGGAATCCTGGGGATGCCCTGCGCTGTTGCCGGCAACCGGCGGCAGGGGCGGCAGCGGTGGCATGACGGGGTCGGCACTCGGCTGGACGGGCTGGCCGTCTTCGTCAAGGCGCACGGCCGCGTCTTCAACACTCTTGGCGATGGTGGCACCGAAAAGATAGTCGTAGTTGGTGGTGAACCCTTCTTCGGCAGTTTCCAGCGCTGCTTCGGACACATGCGGGGCCGGATGGGCTGGCTGTTCTGCCTGTCCCTGCTCGTCCTGTTCCCGCGCGTGCAGTTCCGCTTCGTCCCGTTCCAAGTCTTCAGCAGCCACGCCATCAACAGCCAGGCCTTCAGGGGCCGCCTCTGCTGATTCCGGGTTGTCAGGATCCAGATCCACGGGGTCCGCTGCGACGGGCTGTTCCTCGTCGTCTGCCTGTTCGTCGTCTGCGTTCTCGGGGCGGATGGTCAGGTTCAGGTCGGTTTCAGCTCCGGCGGAAACACCCACGGGGGCCAGCTGGGCGTTCCATTCGGCATCGGCAGCCGCCGCAGCCATGGCGAAACCGGCGTACTCTTCATCGTCCGCCTCCTCGCCAGGCTGCTGCCCCGCAAAATCCTGCCCAGCCAAATTCTGGCCGGCAGGCTCTTTCGCATCGGCCAAATCTTGCTCGGCCAAATCTTGCTCGGCCAAATCCTGCCCAGCCAAATCTTGCTCGGCAAAATCCTGCCCAGTCAAATCCTGGCCGGCAGGCTCTTTCGCATCGGCCCGGTCCGCGCCGACCTGAACCCCTGCAGTTTGATCCCCGTCAAGCCGGCTGTCGGCCGGCGCGAAGATGGCAGTCTCCCGCCCCTCGCCCTGGTGCAGGGAAATGCCGTCGTGGGCAAAATCGCCGTTGCCTGCTGTTGGCGCGGCGGCCGGCGCGATGGTAGCGGACGCAAGCTGCCCGCCGTCGTGCGTGGAAGGTCCGGCAGGAACCTCGATGTCCATGCTCAACAACTGCAACGGCACTACCGCCTCGCCGACTGGCAGCAGGAGGGACTCGCCGGCCTCGGGCTCGGCCAGGGTCAGCACGAACGTCTCGGGCAGCGACAGCGAGCGCTCGCTCCAGGTGGTGACATCGCGTCCGGAGACCATGTCCTCAGCGTCCCCAGTGCGGGCCAGCAGTGTGATGTCGCCGCGCAAAATCGCGTGCAGGCGGTCGCTTTGGACCACAATGGCAAAGTCGGGCAGGCCGGTGAGCCCGGTGCCGAATTTCTCCGTGACCTCGTTCAGGACGCCGTGGATGGTGGGCTGCCGGCCAAGGAAATCCCACAGGTGGTGGACAATGGCCGGGTCGGTCTGCCCTTCCAGGACAATGACGGATCCGTTGCGTACGATTCCCAGCCAGGAACCTGTTCTGTACGTGGTGCTAACCATGATTCTCCTGGTGCAAGGGGTCTGCGGGTGTGTGGTGCTCGGCAGCAGATGGAGCGGACGGGGGCGTGGATGCTTCGGGGCTGCTGGTTGCAGGGTTCCGGACAGCTTCGGGGATGCCTTCAAGAACATCTTCCCGGGCCGGTTCCAGCGGCTGCCGGCTGGGGGTTTCCTCCGCCGCCAGCATGCGCGGCAGCGTGTTCTCTTCGGCGGACGGGGCCGACTCTTCGTTGCTGAGGGTATCCTCCCCCACCCCGCCGCTGACATTGTTGGCATCGACCACCAACACCGTGATGTTGTCCCGCCCGCCGGAGCGCAAGGCCGCCTGAATGAGCGCATCCACCGCATCCTGGGGGTGCCGCAGGGTGCCCAATACCCGGTGGATCGCGCTGTCGCCCAGCTCGCCGGAGAGACCGTCGGAGCACACAAGCATCCTGTCGCCCTCTTCCACCGGTACCAGCCAAAAGTCCGGTTCCGTGTCCGAGCCTGCACCCAGTGCGCGCGTCACCACATGGCGCCGCGGATGGGTCAACGCTTCCTCGGCGCTGATGAGACCGTTGTCCACCATCTCCTGCACTTCGGAATGGTCCACGCTGACCTGGGAAAGCTTGCCTTGGCTCAGCCGGTAGGTGCGCGAGTCGCCCACGTTGAAAACGAGCCAGTACGGCACGCCGCGTTCCTCCACCAAGACCACTCCGGTGACTGTGGTGCCGGCGCGGGCGTTGGAGATTTCACGGATTCGGGCATCGGCTTGGCGCAGGGCCTGTTGCAAGTCCGACGCCGTTGCCTCCCGGGAGCCTGCGCTCAGAAAGCTCTGGGTGCTCAAGACACTGATGCACTCGCGGCTGGCAACCTCGCCTGCCTCGTGGCCGCCCATGCCGTCGGCGACGCTGAAGAGCGGGTCGGCGGCAATGAAGGAATCCTCGTTGAGTTCCCGGCGCAGGCCCCGGTCGGTGCCAAAGCCGATACTGAGCGTGACACCCGAGTGCCGTTCGCCGGAAGCAGTTTCACCCGGGCCGTTTTCTACCGGGCCGTTTTCACCCGGCCCGCTTTCACCCGGTCCGCTTTCTACCGGGCCGCTTTCTACCGGGGTCACGGGTGGCCCACCACAAACGAGCGGTCCCCGAAGTGGACGCGGGAGCCGATTTCGGCGAGGGCGGGCGTACCGCCAACCAGCGCAGTTTCCATGCCATTGGCATCGCTGAGGGAACTGCCGTTGGTGGAATTCCGGTCAGTCACCCACAAGCCTTCAGCGCCGATGCGCACATGCAAATGTGTCTTGGACACGGATCGGCTGGAGTCCTGAACGGAGATAAGACGGGAAATCATCTCACCATCGTATCCGGCAGGGTTGCGTCCGATCAGTGCCACCGTGCCGACGTCCTCGAAGTGGCCGTCGTCAAAGTTCAGGCGCAGGACCGACTGCACGCCCACAGGACGTATCCGGGTCTCCCCTGCGGCGTCGTCGTCATGGGCTGCTTGGGGTATCGGCGGTGCCTGTTGCTGACTGTAAGTCTGTCCGGCAGGCGGCTGTCCGGCAGGCGGCTGGTCCTGCCGGAACTGCTGGCTGTGGGGCTGAGGCTGGGGATGAGCGGGTTGGGCAGGAGCAGGCTGGGCAGCGCGGGAAAAGCCCGGCACCGCGGTAATGGGGCCCTGATCCACCGGGCTCAGCGGCTGTGGGTTCCCTGCCTGGGGGTTCCCTGCCTGGGGCGACGACGGCGGCGCGAAAGGATTGCCCTGTTGCATCGGCTGGGCAGGGCCCGGCCGGCCATGCTGGCCTTGCTGGCCTTGCTCGTCGGGCATCGGTTGGGTCGGGAACGTTTGGGCGGGAGCTGTCCGGCCGGTTTGCTCCTGCTGGCAGGGCGTCGGCTGGCCGGGCTGTCCCTGCTGGCCGTGGAACTGCACCACCGCTGGCGCAAAGGGATCCGCGGCAGCCTTTCGCTTCCGTCGTCCGCCGCGAGCAGGCGGGGCTGCCGGGGCTGCTTCTCCCGGATTTTGACCGCCCTGTGTTTGACCTCCCTGCCACTGACCGCCCTGAGTTTGACCCCCCTGCCACTGACCGCCCTGAGTTTGACCCCCCTGCCACTGACCGCCCTGAGTTTGACTTCCCTGTGCTGGACGGGCGAGTGGCGAGCGCACCTCTGAAATGGTGGGCACCGCTGCCGGAACGAAGTCGGCCCGCTCGGCGATGCCGCCGGTTTCCAAGGGATTGCGGCCGGCTTTTATGTTAAAGACGAGCGTGTTGGCGACTTTGTCGTGCCAGCCCTGCTTCTTCTCATTCGCATCCCAGGTGTTGGAAATGGTCACCAGCACGGGGCCGATGATGGGAACAATGGAGCTGACAACAATAATCAACTGACGCAGGAAGATGGCCACCACACCGGCCGGATGCCCCTCCATGTTGGTGGTGCGCAGCCCAACCATGAGATTGCCGGGAGTTTTCCCCGACTTTGCCTCCCACAGCCACAGCCAAATGGCGTAACCGAGGGACAAGACGCTGGCAATGCCCAACAGGATCAGCAGCCAGGAAAAGTCCACTTGGGCAAACTCCCCCACCTGGGTGACCCTGATGAGGCTCGCACCGATTCCAGCGGCCACACCATACAAAATAGCGGGCAGAACGCCGTCGATGATCTTGGCGGCAAGCCGGCGACCGGCCCCTCCAGGGGCCAAGGCCGTTGCGGCGGCGATCCTCGGGTCAACACCCATTTGGCGCGGCGCCACCAATGGTTGGGTAGACGAGGTGCCCACGGAAACGATGCCTGGAAGGGATCCGTGGCCTCCACCCGGGCGACCGGAAGAAGTGCCCGCGGAGCTCCCGGAAACCGCATGGCTCCCCGAAGGTGCAGAGTTTCCCAAAGGCACCGAAGCAGCCGCCGGGGACGCCGCGCGGTTTGTCACCGTGGTCCCGCACAAAGTGCAGAAGGCAGCACCCTGTGCCAGTGCCGCCCCGCAGTTCCGGCAGGGATCCGCCACTTTTTGCGCCATTTGCTTAGTACCCTTCTTAGGACTTCTTCATCATCCGGGTCAGTTTGGCGCGTATCGCCATTCCGCCCGGTTCATTGCCGGCACCGGCGTTGCCTGCACCAGTATTTCCTGCACCGGTATTTCCTGCACTGCTGTTCGCTTGGTCGCCGGCCCGCAAATTGCGGTCGCGAGCCTTGGTCCGGGCCCGCGCCTTCATGTCTGCCAGCAGCGACCTCGGGGAGAACTTTGCCCGCTGCCGCTTCCAGAATCCTACCGAATCGCCCATGCCCTTGACGGATTGGTCCACGTTTTCCCAATAACTGGCAACGTCCTCTTCGCTGGGTTGGCCGGGGCCGAAGATGGCGGCGTCGGCGCGCTCGGCGAGCAACACCGTCGTGCTTTGGCTGGCGGGGAAGGCGCTGGTGAGCGAAACGGCACTCTCCCTCCGGGTCCCCTTGCCGTCGACGCCGGCGCCGAGGTCCGTGGCCAGGCTAAGCACCTCGGACCAACCGCCGCCCACCCGGTCGCTGGGCATACCCGTGGTAAGGCGCCTCTTCCGCCGACGTGTTTTCAGCACCACCACGAGGATCAACGGCAGGGCGATAATAAGGATCGGAATGGCTGCCACTCCCACGATCATCAAGATGGTGCCAAAGATGCCGGCCTGCTCGTCCTTTTTGCCGTCAGTGTCGAGGGCGTCGGGTGCACTGTCCGGGGGCAGTTCGGCCGGTTCCTGCGGCGGGGGCGGAGGCTGGAGGACCTGCGGTTTCGGCTTTGACGCATTTTGCGGCTCAGGCGGGTTCGGCACATGGTCCTTGTCCGGCGTCGGGAAGAACGGAACCCAACCCTGTCCGGCGAAGTTCACTTCAACCCAGGCATGGACGTCCGCTCCCTTGATTTTCACGTCCTGCGCACCATTGGCAGGGTCCTTCTCATCAAGGTAGAAGCCCATGACCACGCGTGCGGGAATACCCAGGTGGCGGGCCATCAGCACCATGGCGGTGGCGTACTGCTCGTCGTCGCCCACCATCTCCTTGCCGCTGAGCAGCTTGGTGATGCGCGCGGCACTGTGGCCCGAGTTGGAGGGCGTCTGCCCGTCAAGACCGTTGCTGAACTTGCCTTCGCGCTGCAGTGCCCCCTCCAACGCCTGGACCTTCTTCAGCGGGGTGTCCGCCTCGCCCACAATCTCGTTGGCCTTGGTGGCAACAACCTGCGGCACATTATCCAGCTTGGGCAGGCGCACGGAGCCAAAGTCGGAGCCGGCCAACTTGTTTGCCTCAACGGTGGGGAACTGCACGTCCATGGAGTACGAATCGCCCTTGGCCACGCTTTCAAGATTCAGCGCCGTGCCGGATTCCGTGTTCAGGTACAGCGTCGGGGTCTCCCCCTGGGCGCTTTCATAGCTAAGGCTGTGCGCCACGGAGAGGCTGGGAATCCAGACGCCCGTGTAGCCGTCGATGACCAGCCCGACGTCGGACCCGGCGCCCTCCCCGCCCTGGTTCAGCGACTTGGGATCGCCGATCGGTGCGAAGGAGGCCGAGCTGTTGGGGTCCACGTTGAACACGACGCCGTCGTAGTTGTCCATGGCCGCCACGCGCACGCGGCCGTTCTTGGGCAGGCCCGAAACGTCGAAGAGGACGGTGTCCTTTTCATTCTTGACGTAATCCCGGAACTTGGTCAGCGGCGACGGGAGTTCATGCAAATCCGGGGGCGGAATCACGGTGTCGCGCAGCACCTCGCGACTCGCACTTGAGGTCAAGACGGGCGCGGCCGCCATGGTGACGGCGCCGGCCACCAGAATGACCCCGGCGGCCATCCCGATCCGGCGCAGAAAAGCTGTCCGTGCACTGTCCTTGTCCTGAACCTGCTGATTGGCGGAAATGGCGCCTGCCATTTCCCGGCGCAGCAGTTCATGCCGGTAGGCCAGCCACGCGATGGCGACAATTGCCAGCAGCGATCCGCGCAGGACGGGCAGGAAGAGCTCGGCCGTGCCAAAAAGGATGGCCGTGGCGAAGAAGGCCACCACCGGAAGCACTGCCCAATACGCGCTGCGCAGCCGCCATGCCAAGGTACCGGCACCCACGGCCGCCAGGAAGGCGGCAAGATACGGAACCACAAGGACATCAACACTTGTCCCCACCGGTGCGGCAAGGGTCAATATCTGCTTCCAGGACAGCATGATGCCCAGCAGCAAGCCGCGCAGGGAGGACAGGCCGGGGATAAACCCAAGGATGGCCTCGTGGCTTGCGGCCAAGGCGCTGCCAAAGAGCATGTACACCATGAAGGCCAGCCCCACCATGGTGATGAGGCCCAGCCGCCAGTGCGCACCCAAGGCCGCCACGCCAAGGCCCAGCACAATGCCGCCAAAGCCGGCCACCAGGTAGAGGGGGTCGTGGCCGAAAGTGGGGCCAAACCCCAGGACGCCGATGCCGAGCAGGACGGCCAGCACACCGGCGTCAATCAAGAAGTGCCACCAGAGGCGTCCGCCGCTGAAGGCGGAAGGGCCGCGCGGTGCTGCGGCGGACTTTTCCTGCGGCTGTGCTGCCGCGCTCCTGCGGGCGCTCATGCGACAGCCTTTCTCAGTACGAGGGCCAGATCATCAAGGTCGCCCAGCGTCAGGACGGTCAGATCGGCAATGTTGGCACGTCCCGCGTGCGCCCCCGTGTAGCAACGCACGGCAAAGGCGCGGACGCCAGGCGGCACCGCGGCGGCCGCACTGCGCAGCTGGGCCGGTGTCACCTTCGAACCGACCACAAGGAACACCACCGAGGCGTTGGGGACGGCGTCGGAGAGGGTGCGGGCCAAGTCAACGGTGGTGCCGCGGCGGTTGAAGCCCTGCACTCGGGTCATGTCGTCGAGGAGGTTCTTGCCTGTTTCACAGTGCATGGGCCCGCGCTGGGTCAGGACGCTCAGCTCGCGGTTTTCCTTGATGGCCTGGCGGCCCAGCGAGGCCGCGGCCGAAATCGCCAACTCGAAATCGTCGTCGTGCTCGTATTCATCGGTGTTGATCGACAGGGCGACAGCCATGTGGGAGCGGCGCGTCTCGTCGAATTGGCGCACCATGAGCTTGCCGGTGCGTGCGGTGGTTTTCCAGTGGATGTGGCGGCGGTCGTCGCCCGGAACATAGTCGCGCAAGGCATGGAAGGCGATGTCCGAGCTGGACAGGTCACGGGTGGTCAGGCCCTCGAGGTCCTTCAGGAATCCTGCGGCGGGCCCGTCAAGGGAGGTGGTGCGGGGGTGCACATAAAGATCGGTGGGATCGGTCCACAACAGCTGGCGGCGCAGCAAGTGCAGGGGGTCCGCGCGCACGGAACGCACGGGGCCCACGGTGATGACGGCGCGGCGGGTGGTGGGGATGGTGAAAAGATCCTCGTGAATTTCGCCGGTCTTCATGCGCGGCAGGTGAAACAGCGCAGTGGCCTGGCCCACGGGAAGTTCGACGGCGGCCGGCAGCACGGTGCGTGCGGAGGTGTTGGCGACGGCGATGCTGCCCACGGCGTTGTCGCCCACGGCGACGCGGGTGCGGGCAAGATCCAGCTTCACCGCATACATGGACTTGCCCAGGATGAAGGCGATGGCAATCAGCAACAGCACCACGGCCAGCAGGCCTGCCACCTTGGCTTCCTGCCAGCCAAAGGCGACACCCAGGATCCACAGCACCAGCGCCGCGCCAAGGACCACGAAGCCCAGGGTGCTGATGGTTGCCAGGCCGGGCGCAATGTAGCGGCGGCACCAAGCCGTGACTTTGGACCACACGGGCCCCACATAAATTTTGGCGACCGCACCCGCTTCACGCCACAAGGACGCGGGGTGCAGGCGTGTGGGTGTTCCTTCGCGGTGGAAGGGCCGGGAGAGGACGTTCCCGACCTTTTCCGCGCTGGATTTGATGCTCATGCTAAACCTTTGCCTGAATGTGCTGTTGCCGAACTGGCGTTTTTGCCGTGCTGCCGTGCTGCCGTGCCTAAACCACCGTGCGGTGACGCCTAGACCTTGCAGTGACGCCTAAACAGAGGCCCGCTGCTGGGGTGCTGCCACTTCGGCCAAGACGCGTGCCAGGACCACCTCGGGGGTGGCGCCGGCGAATTCAGCTTCCGGATCCATGACGAAACGGTGCGTCCACACGTAGGGCGCGAGCTCTTTCACGTCGTCGGGCAGGACGTAGTTGCGTCCCTTCGATGCGGCCCAGACCTTGGCGAGGCGCACCATGGCGATGGCACCGCGGACGGAAACGCCCAAGCGGGTTTCCGAAGCGCTGCGGGTTTCTTCGCACAGGCGGGAAATGTACTCCAGCACGGCCGCATCGGTGTGCGTGGTGGCGGCAAGGTCGGCCATCTCGGAGACTGCCTGGGGTGTGATGATCGCCTGCAGCGTCGAGGTCCTGTCACGCTGGCTGGCACCGGAGAGCAGCTGCACGGTGGAGGCGTGGTCCGGGTAGCCAATGGAGGTCTTGACAAGGAAGCGGTCCAGCTGGGCTTCCGGGAGGCGGTAGGTGCCGGCCTGTTCAATGGGGTTCTGGGTGGCCAGCACCATGAACGGGCGGCCCGTCTCATACGTGGTGCCGTCCATGGTCACCCGGGATTCTTCCATGACTTCCAGCAGTGCGGACTGGGTCTTGGGCGAGGCCCGGTTGATCTCATCCGCCAACACGATGGTTGCGAAGATGGGTCCCTTGTGGAATTCGAATTCCTGGGATTTCTGGTCGTAGATCATGACGCCGGTGACGTCGGAGGGCAACAGGTCGGGGGTGAACTGGATGCGCGAGTTGGTGCCCTTGACCGTCGCCGAAATCGCCCTGGCCAGCATGGTCTTGCCCGTGCCGGGAGCATCCTCAAACAGGACATGGCCTTCGGCAAGCATGGCGGACAGCGTCAGGCTGATGACGTGGGATTTGCCCAAGATCGCCTGGCCCACGTTGGCCACCAGTTTTTCAAACGTTCCTGCAAACCACGTGGCCTGTTCCGGCGTCATGGACATAGTTCATCCTCTTTCAGTCGTGTTGCCGTGTGCACCGCACACGGCAAACCTGCATTAGTTTATCCAGTAGTTGGTGTTACTTGCCATTAGGGGGCGCGAACGCTGCCAGCCGACGATGCCACAGGCCATCTCATCCGCCCGCTGCACGAACAACCCGTTGTCGAGGCCTTGCGTCCGCCGAGAACGGCGTCACAACACACCGTTCTCGGCGACCAAAGTTGCGGGCCGCGGCTCTCCGGCATCACTTGCACTCCGGCATGCCTGGCACGGCTGTCAGGTTGGTGGACAGGGCCTTCACAAACCCCCAGTCGCTGTAACCGGGTGTGGTGATGTGGTACCACTTGTGATCTTGGGTTGCACTGCCCCAATATTTGTAGCAATTCACCTGCACCGGCGTTTTGGCCTCCAGCCACTGCGATGAGCAGTTGGCGGGGCTGCCGGGTGTGTAATGGTCTCCGCTGCCGGATGCCTTCTCCAAGCAGCTTCGGTTTGGCGTCGCCTCCACTGTCCAGGACGTGGGCTTCGGTGGCGGTGGCGGAGTTTTGGCTCCGCTCTTTGGCTTCACCGTTTTCACGGGGCCGAACTTGCCAATGGAGTTCACCGACCGTGCCTCAATCGTGGCCGTCTTGCCGTACCCTCCAGTGTTGAAGGTGGCGCTGCCGTTGCTGGTCTTGGCGGACCAGGCACCGCGGTTGATGCGAACCTCGACCCGCACCGAGTCCACGGCGCCGCCGGGAATGCTCCATGCGTAGCTGACGTTCTTGCTGTCCTTTTTTCCGTCCGTTCCGCTGAGCCCCGCCGCACCGGCCGTCCCGTAGGGCTTCACTGCATTGGAGGGCGTGGAGGCATTCCCTGCCGAAGCAAAAGCCGATGACTTCGCGTAGACGGTCACCGTGGTGTTCTTGCCGTTGCTGGCAGACACGCTTCCCCCTGGCGTAATGGGAATGTTGTTCCCGCCCGGGGTCACATTGGCGTAATAGCTCATCTCCCCCGCCGTGGATCCGCCCAAGCCGGGCCCGCTGAGCCGGGTGAAGTTGACGGTGATTCTGCCACCGGCCGCTCCCGTGTTGGCCGGCGCGATGGTCGCCCTGCCCACCGTTCCCGGTTTGCTCACCGACCGCCGCCCGGCCGACGGGGCGCTGCGGTCCGAGGCCGCCACTTCAGTGGCAACAGCCACACGGAAACTGTAGCTTCCGGTGCCGTTGGGCAAACTGACCGTGGCGCTGCGTGTGGTGGTTGTAGTGGACTTTTGCGCCGCACCGTCCAGGTAGGTGGTCAACGTGTACTTCTTCAACTCTCCGCCGTTGAGCTTGGGTTGGGTCCAGTTAACCCGCACCTGGTTCTGGTTTCCCACTGTGTCAAGCAAGGTGGTGGTGGGTGCTGCCGGAGCAAAGGGCTTCCCGGCGGGCTTGCCGGGCCTGGCTGCGTATTCGCTCCATGCCGACGGTTTGGGCGCGTTGTTCACCGCCTGCACACGGAAGGTGTATTCGGTGCCGTTTGTCAGTCCCTTCCAGGTGAGCTTGCTGACCTGGCCAACCGTCCGCTGCGGGTTCTGCCCGGCGGGCACCGGGGAGATCTGAACGTTGAATTTCTTCACCGGGGAGTATTCCCCGACGGGAGTGCTCCAGCTGACATCAAGCTGCGTGTCGCCGCGCGCAATGGTGGGCGCCGCTGGCTTGTCCGGCTGCTGGTCCGGGGTGGCCGAAGCGGACGGCTTGGAGAAGGCGGACTCCCCCACCGCATTCTTCGCATTCACGCTGAAGGTGTACGGCTTGGCGTTCTTCAAGCCGGTAATCAGGCAGGTGTTGGTGGCACATTCCTGGGTGACTCCGTCGCTGCGCTTGACCGTGTAGCCGGTCAGCGGCGAGCCGTTGTCAACGGGCGTGTTCCACTTCAACAGCACTGATTTATTCTTGACCTCCTGCACCAGCGCCACCGAAGGAACCGCCGGCTTGCCCTTCACCTTCATGGTGACCCGGCCCTCAACCCAGCGGTCGTGGTCCCCCGTCTTGTCCTCCACGGTGTAACCCACCACCACGTTGCCGGTAAAGTCCTCCGGCGCTTGGACGCTGACTTGGTCCCCCACGACGGCCACTTGGGTGCCGGGCGCGCCTGTGGTCAGTTTGGCATTGACAATCTTCAAGGGCGTGTCCGGGAAGGGGTTGACGTCATTGACCAGCACCGGCACTGTTTCCAGCCGACCGGCGTGGGCGTCCGGGACCGAGTCGTCATTCGCCACGGCCTTGGGCTTGGTGGACGACGTGACGTTCACGCCCACCGCCGCCTCCACGGGCGGGTTGTGCCCGTCCTCCACCGAAATCCCCACGGTGGACACCGAGCCGAACGCCGCATCCTTGCCCGCTTCCACGGTGAGGGTTTCGCCGTCGAGCTTGGCGGAAAGGCCCGCAGGCGTGGCGCCGGTCAGGGCAAATTTCAGCGCGTCCTTCTCGGGGTCGCTGGCCAGCAGCCCAAGGTTCACGGTGCCGGATTCCAGCTGCGCCACGGCAAGGGAAGTGCCCTGCAGCTTCGGCGGCAGGTTCTTCGCCGGGGCAGGAGCAACCTCGGTCATGATGGTCAGCGTGGACTTGAGCCCGTCGGGATCGTCCGGGCCGGTGCCGTCGGTGACCTCGAAGGTGATGGATCCGGGGCCATAAAAGTCGAGCTTGGCAGCATATTTCAGCCCGGCGCCGTCGGCCGTGACGGCCTTGGCGGCGTCGGCACCAATCATTTTCACCTTGTCCGCCTGGGTGATCCGCGGCGTCCGGCCGGCACGCACCTTGACGTACTTGGAAAGTTTGGCGACGGCGGATTCCCCCGCCTGGACCTTGATGACCTCGTTGCTGGCCAACACCGGGTATTGGGCGTCCAAACCGGGCACCCAGACGATGGCGGTGGAGGCGAGATCGTCTTGGTCGGTGACCGTGTACGGCACCATCTGGGATTCCGCCGTCAGCGCGATGCGCAGCGTCCCGTCGGAATTCACCGACGCGTTCGGGTTGGGCAGCCCCAGCGTCACCTTGAGCTGTTCGGCAACGCCGTCGGGGTCCTCGTCGTTCTTCAACACCGGCACGTCCACGGTGTTCTTCCCCAACGCTTCCGAGATGGTCACTTCGTCGTCGCGGGCGATGGGAGCACGCAGCGGCGCGTCGGGGGTGACCGTCATGCGGATGTTCGCCGTGGCAGTGGCTCCCGTTGGATCGCCCGCGGTGTAGCCCATGGTGGCAATCCCGGGAGCGGCAGGACTTGTCAGCAGCACCCGGCCCAGCTCCGTTACTGAAGGCGCCATCTCCTCGGGCCCGGTGAAGCCGTCCTTGACCACGAACAGCGCGTCGCCGTCGGGATCGGAGTCATTGAGCACCACGTCAAGGGCCACCTGGCGGCCGGGGCGCATGGAAATAAAGTCGTCGTCGGCCGCGGGCGGGCGGTTGCTGGAGTCTTCCGGGGCAATGCCCACCTCCACCGTGCCAATGGCTTCGGCGCCCAAGCGGTCCCTGACCTTGTAGGTGAATTTGTCGGTGCCGGCGGAGTTCCCCGCCGCCGTGTACACAATAAAGCCCTTGCCTGCCACGGCCGTGCCGAGTGTGGGGGCAATGTCGATCCCGGCAAGCTGGACCGAATCGCCGTCTGGGTCAATGCCGTCCAACGGGATCTGGATCTTGGCCCGGCCGCCCGCGATCGCCCGGCCTTCAACGTTCTTCGGGGCCGGCGGCAGATTCCGCTCGGGGTCTGCGGCAACGATGTTAATGGTCACGGAGGCCGAATCGGATTGTCCCGAGTCATTGGTGACCTGGTAAATGGCCGTTGCCGATCCGGCGGTGTCGCCGGCCAGAAAGCGCAGCGAGTTCTGGTCCACCCACAGCTTGCCGGTCTCGGCAGTGGGCGCATCAACTATCTCGGGGCGTTTGAGCTTTTCACCGTTGGGGTCGAAATCGTTGTCAAGCACGGGGATGCGCACCACGTCCCCGGCACGGACATCGACCACGTCGGGGCGCGCCACGGGCGGTTGCAGGGTGGACGCGGAGGGAATGCGAACCACGGAGATGGCACCGGTGGAGGTACCTTGGCCGTTGGAGACTGTGTAGCCGACGGTGACAGGCAGGCCGGGGTCGCGGATGTCGGTAATCTTCACCACGTTGTGTTCAAGCACCGTCACCGAGACACCGGCATTTTCAGGAACGTCCACTCCACGCGCCACGAGCACGCCGCCGGCTGGGTCGGTGTCGTTGCCCAGCACATCCACCACGACGGTGCCACCCACCGGCAGCAGCGCCATGTCTTTCACGGCGATGGGGGCAAGGTCTTCCTGTGACGGGACCACGTCGACGCGGATGAGGCCGGTGGCGCTTTGCGGCCCGTTGGTGACCTGGTAGCTCAGGTAGCTGGCGCCGAGCGTGTCCGAGGTGAAGGTGAACGTGCCGTTGTCGGCAATGGGGGATGCTGTTCCGGTGTCCGGCTTGTCCACGCTGGCCAAGCGCAGTTCCCCGCCGAGCGGATCCTGGTCGTTCTTCAGCGGCTCCACGATGGCGCTTTGGCCCACCACCACGCGCACATAGTCGGCGTTGGCCACCGGCGGCACTCCGCCGGCAGGCAAGACGTTGATCTTGATCTTCTTTTCCACGATGGAGCGGGTGTCCGAGACCTTGATGGTCACGGTGCGCAGGCCGTTGGAGGAGCCGTCGTCGGTGTAGCTCAGCTCGCCGTCGGGGGTGAATTTCACCTGTCCGGTTTCTTCCGCCGTGCTGGCACCGACCAGGAAGATGCTGTCGCCGTCGGGGTCGATCATGTCGGCCAACACGTTTTGGCTGATGGTTTGACCCTGCGCCACCACCATGGTGGTGGCGCGCATGGAAACGGGCTCCGAGTTTTCCGCCTCAGGCACCACGCGCACGCTGACGTTGCCTGTGGCGGTGCCGCCGCGGCCGTCGTCGTTGGTGTAGCTGAACGTTTCCGTGCCGGCAGCAGCGTCGGCGGGCACCACCAGTTGCAGTCCCGTCCCGCCGTACACGGTTTGCAGGGCGCCGGCCTTGATCTCGCTGGCGCTGTCCCGCACTGTCAGCACGTCGCCGTCAGGGTCGGAGTCGTTGTAGAGCACCGGCAGCAAGGTGGTGCTGCCGGCCCGGACCCCAAACCGGTCCGGTTCGGCCAGCGGCGGCCGGTTGGGCTTGGTCCGGTCCGGCAGCGTGTTCACCACGTTGGGGTCGGAGGAGTCCTTGTCGGCGTTGTCGGCGTTCTTCTCATCAACTGTGAGATCATCCCAATTGTTCACCAGCATCAAGTTTTGGTTGACCAGCCACACGTCGCCGCCGGCCATGTCGTTGAGCACCACCACGTCGCGGTTCTTGCGGAACACAAGCTCCGACGCCGCCGTGGCCTTGGGAATGCCGACGGGCTTGGAGTCGCCGCCCGGGCAGTGGAAGAGGTATTGGTTGGAGCCGTTCCAGGCGCCGTGGACGCAGCCGTCCTGCTGCACCGGGGCAATGGGCTGGCCCAGCGAACCGATGTCCAGGGTGGTTGCCTGCCCGCCGTCCAGTGGCTGCAGCACCAGTGCGTTGCCGGTTTCCAGCGCCACGAAGTCGCTCTTTTCGCTGCGTTGCTGCAGCTTCGCTCCCTTGGCGGCCGGGATTTCAACGCGCTTGTTGCCGGGCAGGAACAGCGTGCCGGTGTCGGGATCCAGCACCACGGCTTCCTCCCCCACCACCGTCATGGCGAGCTTGCCGGAATCGGGCAAGCCGTCCACCGCGTCTTCCTTGGCCTCGACCACCTTGCCGTCGCCGCCCACCGTCGACTGCGTGAGCACGGCGGTGCGGGGGTTGAGCACGAAGACTTGACTGGCGCCGTCGTGCGTTGAAAGTGCGACGGCGGCCCGTGCGTTGCTGATTTTCGCCAGGATGGGTTTGCTGGTTTTCTCATCGAACGAGCCGGCCTCGGAGGTGGGAACGGCCCAGACCTTGCCGGCGGCCGGGTCGGTGACCACGGTGATGGCGCTGCCGAGGGAGAGTGCCTTTGCCCCGCCCAAGGCTGTGTCCTGGGTCAGCGTCATGGCCGGCACGTCCACCTGGTTCAGCAGGGTGCCGGAGTCGTTGTCCATGAACACCGTGCCGGCGTCCTGGAGCACGTCGAAGCCGCCGGTGGTAGCGGTGAACCCGCCGTCGAGGACCTTGGAGGGGACGTTGAGGTGGCCCACCATGTTGATGTTGCGGTTCGTCACCCACACGCTGCCGTCGTTCAGGTCCACATCGGCGGTGCTGAAGCCAGGGTAAACCAGCGCGCCGGCGACGACGGCTGCGCCCATCAACGCCGCGGCGGAAACGGAAAAGAGCCGTTTGCGCGTGTTCTGGTGGGCGAAAACGTTTAAAGCCATGAAAAAACCCTTAGCTCAGCCGGTTGGTTGGAAGCGGCTGGATGAAACTTGTAAAACTGTTGTGCTGTCTAAGTTGTGGTGCCGGCGGCGCAGCATTCGACCCTCGGGCCACTGCCAGTTTTCCCGATGCCGCCAAACACCGCAATGGGGAGTTGTGCCCTGCGGGACAACTCCCCATTGCGGCGGCGTCGGTCCGGATCAAATGGCGCCCATTACCTGCAGCGGATATTGCCGCCGTCGCGGTCCCGCACGTCCACTGTGTCGCCACGGACCCAACGGCCGGCCTGCTGTCCACTGGATATGACGTACCAATCGCTGTAATAGCCGGCACCACATTTGGAAACCTTGACCCAGCCATCGGCCCGGTCAAGCCACTTTCCACCCAGGTTCACATCTCCGCCGGGTGAAACGTTGCCATCGCAGGTTGCAGGCGAGCTGGTGAAGTTGTCTCCCTCCCCTGGCCCCTGCGTGCACGAGTGCCAGGTGCCGGATTCAACAATGACTTCAGTAACCTTCGGCGGCGGAGGCGGCGGGGTCTTGGCACCACTGCTTTTGGTGACTTCAGCGACATCTCCGGGGGCGCCCACCGAGTTCAGCGTCCTGGCTTTAATGGTGACTGACTTGCTGTAGCCGCCTGTGTTGTAGGTGGCCGTGCCGCTGGCGGCTCGCGTGGACCAGGAGCCTCCGGGCAGCTTGATTTGCATTTTGGCCACATCCACTGCACCGCCGGGGACGCTCCAGCTATAGGAAATGCGGGTTGAGTCTTGTGCGCCGTTGGTGCCGCTGATCGATGGCTTGCCGGGCGTGCCATAGGGCCTCACAGTAGCCGAGGCGCCGGAGGCGTCCCCCACGGAGGACGAGGATCCGGTAGCGGCCCTGGCCCGCACGGTGGCAAACACGTTGCTCCCGTTCGGCGAGCTGTATTGGGCGCCGGAGGCCACGCCGCACTTTTCCGCGGCAGTGGACAGCTTGACGCAGTACTGCACTTCACCGGCGGAATAGCCGTTGCGCTGTGCGGCGCTCAGCGGCGTGTACGTCACCTTGACCGCCCCGCCGGCACCAGTGGTGCCCACCAGCTTGATGACAGGTGCCGCCATCGGCGCCACCTTGCCCACGGCACGCTGTGGTGCGGACTTGGGTCCGTAGGCGCTTGTCCCGGCCTTGTTGGTGGCCTTGACCCGGTACTGGTAGCCCACGGTGGAAGTCCCCACCGAGAACGTGGCGCTGGTCCCACTCTTCACTTGGGAGATGGCTGCCTTGCCGCCGCCGCTGCGCTCCACCTCATACTTCGTGACGGGCGCGCCGTTGATGAACGGCACTGCCCAGCTGACATTGACCTGGCTGTTGGAGCCCACAGCCGGCGCCGTGCTCACGGTGGGTGCGGCGGGAGCCGACGGCGGGCCAGCCGGGGTCACCGTCTCGGAATAGGCGCCCCAATCGGACGGGTTGGGCGCGTTGTTGACGGCCTGAACCCGGAACTGGTAATCGGTGCCGTTGACCAGCCCCGGCCAGCTCAGGGTGTTCCCGGTGATATTGGGTTTTTGGCCATTTTGTCCTGGCGGAGCCGGGGAAATCTCCACGTTGAATTTTTTGACGGCGGAGAATTCGCCCACCGGGGTGACCCATTTCAGCTCCACCTTCTTGTCGCCAAAGGTGACCTTCGGGGCGGCCGGTGCGTCCGGGACGCGGTCCGGCGTGGCAGTGACAGACGACGACGACGCAGCGGAAGTGCCGACGTCGTTCGTGGCAGTGACCTTGAACTTGTACGGTTTGGCATTCTTCAACCCGGTGATGGTGCAGGTGTTGGTGCCACAATCCTGCGAGCCGCCCGCCCACTCCACCGTGTACTTCTTGATGGGAGAACCGTTGTCAGCCGGCGGAGCCCAGGTGAGCAGGACCGCCTTGTCTTTTTCCTCGTCGATCTGCGGTTTGGCCGGGGCCTCCGGCTTGCCCTTGACAGTGATGCGGATACGGCCGTTGGCGTACCTGTCCTTGTCCTTGGTCTTGTCCTCCACGGTGTAGCGGACCACCACGGTGCCCTTGTAGTCGGGATCGGTGTTGACGGTGACGGCGTCGTTCACATGCGTGACAATGATGCCCTCGTTGCCGGTTTCGACGTCGGTGTCCACCACCTTCAAGGGGGTGTCCGGGAACGGGTTCACGTCATTGCCCAGCACCTTGACCACCTCCGCACGTCCGGCATGGCCATCCTTGACAATGTCCTCGTTCGCCACGGCCAGCGGCTCCGAGGAGGAGATGGCCTTTAGGGCGACGCTGGCCACCACGGGATCGTTGCTGCCGTCGTCGACCTGCACCTGGAGGGTGCCTGCGGTGCCCACTGTGGCGCCGTCCTTGAGCGAAACGGTCAGCACAGTGCCCTTGAAATCAACGGTGAAACCGTCCGGTGCGCCACCGGCCAGGGAGAACGTGAACTTCTCTTTGTCGCCCGGATCGATGTCAAAGGCCAGCGGGCCAACATCCAAGGTGACGGTTTCCTGCTGTGGGACATCAAGGGTGGAACCGGTGAACGTGGGAGGGGTGTTCTTCTTTTCTTCCTTCTTCTTTTCCTTCTTTTCCGGGTCCTTCGCCTTTTCCTCGACGGGGGCCGGGTCCACGAGTGTCATGACTGTCAGGGTCGACTTCAAGCCGTCCGGATCATCGGGGCCGGAACCGTCGGTGACTTCAAAAGTGATGGAGCCGGGGCCGTAGAACTTGATGTCCGCGTTGTACTTGATCCCAGCACCGTCTCCGACAATGACGTCCTCGTTGGAGGCGCCCAACAGGGAAATCTTGGCCGCCTCGGTCAGGCGAGGTTTGCGCCCTTCGCGCACCTGCACATAGTCGGCAAGGTTCATGGTGGCCGACTCCCCCGCCGTCAACCGGATCACCTTGTTGCTTTTGAGCACGGGGTATTGCTTGTCCAGGCCCGGGACCCAAATCACGGCCGTTGCGCTCAATCCGTCCTGGTCCCTAATGGTGTAGGGAACCATCTGCTCCCCGGCTTCGAGCACCACGCGCACGGCGCCGGAGGAAAGCACCGAGGCGCTTGTTGCCGGCTTGCCCGGCGCCGACTGGACGGCCACCTTCAAGGCTTCCGTCACGCCGTCGGGATCGGCGTCATTTTCCAGCACCGGAACGTCGACGGTGTTCTTGCCCAGCATTTGCTTCACGGTGACACGGTCGTCGCGGGCGATGGGTGCCTTCAGCGGTGCGTCCGGGGTGACAGTCATGCGGATATTGCCGGTGGCGCGGGCGCCGAACTTGTCCACCACCGTGTACAACATGGTGGCGATGCCCGGCTCCAGCGGCGAGGTCACCACCACTTTCCCCTTGTCGGTGACCGAGGGTGCCATGGTCTCGGGACCCTTGAAGCCGTCCTTGACGAGGCCCAGCTGGCCACCGTCGGGATCAGAGTCATTGAGCAACACATCCAGCGCCACCTTGCGGTCCGGCCGGATGGTGATGAAGTCGTCCTCGGTGACAGGCGGGTGGTTCATGTTCAGCGGAGGGGCAACGCCCACGTCCACGCGGGCAATGGCCTCGGCGCCGAGGCGGTCCCGCACCCGGTAACTGAAGGTATCGGTGCCTGCGGAGCTGCCGCCGGCGGTGTAGAAAATATAGCCGTTGCCGGTTTCGGCTGTACCCAGCGAAGGTGCCTTGTCAATGCCCACGAGCTCCACGGAGTCGCCCTCGGGATCGATGCCGTTCAGCGGCACGGGGATCCTCAGCTGATCCCCGGCAATGACGCGTCCGGTCAGGTTCTTGGGCGCCGGCGGCAGGTTGTGTTCGGGGTCGGCGGCAATGATGGTGATGTCCACCTTGGCCGAGGCGAACTGCCCCGAACTGTTGGCCACCTTGTAGACGCCCGTGACCTTCTTCGCTGTCTGGCCGGCGATGTAGCGCAGCTGGTTTTGGTCGGCAAAGAGCTTGCCTGCCTCCGGGTCCCCCGTCTCCACCACCACAGGTGCCTTCAGCACCTCCCCGTTGGGGTCGACGTCGTTCGCCAGGACCGGAATGGTGACAATATCTCCCACTCGAACCACGGCAGTGTCGGGCTCAACGCGCGGTGGCAGCAGCTTGTCGGGGGCCGGAATCCGGATGATGGAAATCTCGCCCACGGCGCTGCCTTCGCCGTTGGAAATGGTGTATTTGATGCTCATGTTGCCGGTGAGGCCGCGCACGTCGGTGAGCTTGAGCACGTTGCGTTCAAGGATGGTGGCGGTGACGGGCGAGCCGCCGGGCACGTCCACCGACTGGATCACGAGCACGCCGCCGGCCGGGTCCATGTCATTGCCCAGCACGTCCACCAGGACGGAGCCGCCGGAGGGCAGCATGGCCAGGTCCTTCACGGCGACCGGCAGCCCCTTGGTGTCCGCGGCCACCACGTCCACGCGGATCAGGCCGGTGGCGCTCATGGGTCCGTTGGTCACCTGGTATTCCAGGTACACGGGGCCGGGGCTGCTGGCGGTAAACGTGACGGTGCCGTTGTCCGCAATTTTGGAGACTGTGGCATTGGGCGGCTTGGAGACGCTGGCCAGGCGCAGTTTTCCGCCGGAGGGATCCTGATCATTTTTCAGCGGCGACAGCGCTATCGGCTGGCCCACCACGGCCCGGAAGAAGTCGGCATTGGCCACGGGAGGCACGGTGCCGCCGGGCTTGACGTTGACCTTGATCTTGCGTTCGGTGCTGTCCACGCCGTCGGAAACGGTGATGGTCATGGACTTCATGCCGGCTTCTTCACCGTCGTCGGTGTACTTCAATTCGCCGTCGGGGCTGGTTTTAATGACGGCGGTTTCATCATCGGAGACGGCATCCGTCAAAAAGATGTCGTCGCCCTCGGGGTCGATCCAGTCCGCCAGCATGTTTTGCACCATGGTTTGGCCCTGCTCCACCACCAGGGTGGCGTCGCGCAGTGCCCGCGGAGGGGAGTTTTCGCTTTCCGGCACCACCCGCACATCCACTGTGGCACCGTCCGTGCCGCTACGGCCGTCATTGGCGACGTAGCCAAATTGCGCGGCACCCTTGGTGCCTTCGGGGACGTTGATCTGCAACCCGGTGCCACCGTAGATGGATTGCACCGCACCCAGGGCAGGTTCGACGGCGGGAGGCTCCACCGTGAGCACGTCGCCGTCCGGATCGGAGTCGTTGAACAGCACCGGCAGGATGGTTGTTTTCCCTGCCCGGACGCCGAATTCGTCCGGAAGGGCTTCCGGCTGGCGGTTGGGCTTTGTCCTGTCCGGCAGGGTGCTGACCACATTGGGGTCCGCGGAATCCTTGTCGGCGTTGTCGGCTTTTTTCAAATCAGTTTTGAGGTCGTCCCAGTTGTTCACGAGCAGCATGTTTTGGTTGACAAGCCACACGTTGCCGGAGTTGATGTCGTTGAGCACCACCACCTCTCGGTTCTTGCGGAACACAAACTCCGAGTTGCCCCCGGCCTTGGGGATGTCCACGAGTTCGCCGCCACCCTCGCAGGAAAGGGCGTACTTGTTGGCGCCGGACCAGGCCGCGTGGACGCAGCCGTTTTGCACCACCGGGGCCACAGCCTTGCCGGTGCTGCCCAATTGCAGGACCTTCGCCGCGGATCCGTCGAGGGGTTGGGTGACGAGCGCCGTGGCCGTCTCCACTGCCACGAAGTTGCCTTCGGCGGTGGGCTGGGCCAAAAGCGCGCCTTGGGCATCGGGGACAGTGACGCTCTTCCCGTCCGGCAGGAACAGCTTTCCCGCCTCGGGTGAAAACGCGACGGGCTTGCCGCCGGCCACTGTGAGCTGGACGTCGTTCAACCCGGCCAGCCCCTCAACCTTGGTCCGCTCCTGGGAGGCGACCTTGCCGGCGTCGTTCATGAGCGTGGTGATGAGTTCGGAGGATTTGGTTGCCACCGTGAAAATGGTGTCGTCGGGGGCCGTGGCGGAGACGGGGTTGTCGAGGCCGCTGAGGATCGGGACGGAGGTTTTGTCGTTGAATCCGGGCACCTCGGCGCTCGGCATGGCCCACACCTTGCCCATGCCTGCATCCGTCAGTGCCACAAAGTTGCTGCCCTGGGACGTGGCCTTGCCGCCGCCAAGATCCGTTTCCGAGGCCATGGACATCATGGGGACGTTGACGGGGTTCAGGAGATTGCCGCCGTCTCCGCTCATGAACACGTCGCCGCCGTTTTGCACCACGTCAAAGCCGGTGGTGGTGGCGCTGAATCCGCCGTCAAGCACTTTTGATTGGTCGTTCAGGTGGCCCACCAGGCCGTCGGCGCGGTTTGTCACCCAGACGCTGCCGTCGTTGAGGTCCACGTCTGCCGTGGCAAAGCCGGGATACACCACGGCGCCGGTCACCAGCGAAGCTGCAACAAGAAACGTTCCGGAGATCCCGAAAATGTCTTTTTTGCGCAAGGATCTTCCTGTGAGCGCCTGCAATGCCATGTACTAACTCCCAATACCTGTCTCCGCAGGGGAAGTATTCCTGTTGCTCCCCCTGTTGTGGCGCGGCCAATATGCATGGCGCCCCACGCCATTATACGTCGAATGGATTAATCCGCACTCCCCTCAGTCCTCCAGCACCCAGCATGGTGCAGCTGCCCCGGCTCCTGTGAGTGCGTCGCAGCGAACAAATTGCGCGCCGATTCTTCTCAGCGGACAGTGTTGGCTGGCGGGGCTGTCCACCATTCCCTCCAACGTGCCGGGATCCTGGTACGCGACGGCCGGTGACGGGATGAAAACAGCCAAAAACAGTACGGCTGCTGCCGAGCACGTCCACCGTGATGCTCTCCGTGATGTAAAACGTGATGTCAACACTTTCTTGCCTTTCTTCGACTGCGCTTCTGAACCTCCACGCTCCTCCCTGGCGCCGTGCCAAACATCGGGAGCGGCACCTGAGAAAGTCGGGCAAGACCCTGATATTTTTCACGCTGCCCTTCTGGCCGTCGTGGTGGGAAACTTGAAGGGTGGTCGAGCATGCGGGCGTCCATGGCGCCGACATCGTGGGACGGGCAACGGAACTGCAGTTCCTAGGCGCGTTCTTGGCCGGTGCCACTGCGGGCATGTCCGGCACGCTGGTGGTCGCCGGCGACGCGGGGGTGGGGAAAACTGCGTTGGTTCAGCATTCCTGCGCAACTGCGGAATTCACCGGCTGGATCTTCAGCGGCGCCGCCCTGCCGATGACAACCACCACGATCCCGTTCCTGGCGCTGCGTTCAGCATTCCGTGCCGCTCCCACGTTCGACGGCGATGCGCGCCCCACACTGCCGGCGGCGGGGGCACTGGCCTACGATGTGCCGTTGGCGATTGATGCCTGGCTTGACCAGCTCTGCAAGCGCCGGCCGGTGGTCCTGGTCATTGACGACCTGCAGTGGGCGGATCAAAGCACCTTGGATGTGTTGATGTACTTGATTGCCGGCCCGGCCGACAGGCGGCTGGCCATCATTGCCACGCTGCGCAATGGTGAAGTTAGCGAGGACCATCCACTGCAGCGCTGGCTGGCCGATATCCGCCGCATGCCGCGGATCGACTGGATGGAACTTGGGCCCCTGGACCGACTGGCCACGGATGCTCAATTGACGCAGTTGTTGGGCGCTCCCCCGCACCAGTCGCTACTGCAGGAAGTCTTTGCCCAAACCGCTGGAAATGCCTATCTCAACCGGTTGGTCGTTGCAGGGTTGGATCCGCAGTCGCGGCATCTGCCGGATGAGCTGCCAGCCGATTTGAAGGGGACGGTGCTGCGTTCATGGCGCGGTCTGTCCGACGAGGCACGGCGGCTGGCCACGCTCATGGCTGTGGGCGGCCAGCCCCTGCAACCCGTTAATCTGGACGCCGTGGCACGGCTGGACCACGGCCCCAGCAGCACCGACAGCATCTTGGTGCTGCTGCATGAAGCTGCCGATGCTGGCATTCTCGAGCGCAGTACGGACGGAACCCGCTGGTGGTTCCGCCATCCACTGATCGCCGAGGTCCTGCAACAGAGGTTGGATGCTGATGAGCGGAAGTATTTGCACGCCCGCTTTGCAGCCCATGGGGAAGAGCTGTTGGGAGTCCAGGACGACCCCGATTTTGGTTCCCTGGTGTCACTGGCGGACCACCATTTTCATGCCGGTCACACGGCCGAGGCCTATCGCTGGGCCTTGCGTGCAGCAGCTGCTGCCGGTCGTGCAGGCGGTGCGGCCGAGATACTCCGCTTGCTGCGGCGCGCATTGGCGTTGCACAGCGGGCTTCCCCACGCGGAGGAGAGCCTGAACGAGTTGTGGTCCAAGCTGCGGAGCGCTGCAGAGCAGACGGGCGCCCAGGAAGGTGAGTTGGAAGCGGTCGAAGCGTTGCTGGCGGGGACGGACAGCAGGGAACGGCCGCTGGACGTTGCCGAGCTGCTGGTGCGCCGCACCATGCTGCGTTTTGTCACGGGCCGGGAGTTCTTCTCCCCTAGTCAGTTGCGGCGCGCAGTCCAGCTCGCCAGTGCAGTCCCGCACAGCTGGCAGTACGCCTACTCGTTGGCCAACTTGGCCACATCGGGCTATGGGAAAACGACCCCAAGTCTCCGGGTCGGGCTGCGCAGGCCCTCGCAGTGGCAAGGAAAGCAGGCAACCCCAAGGCTCTCTCCTATGCCCTGACGGCCAACTCCATGGCGGCACTCTTTGCTGGACAGCCTGCCCAAGCCAGGGTCTTGGCGAGCCACGCGGCAAGCGCGGCTGAACAGGCCCGGGATCCTTGGGCGCTACTGCACGCAACCAGTTGGCAGGCCAACGCGACGGAGACGTGGAGTAGTTTAGCCTTCGCCGATCTGAAGCGTGTCGGAAGGGAACGGTTGGCCAGGCTTGGATCCCCGCATACCTACCTTGCCAAGGCGGCTGCCGACGAAGCCAGTGGCTATTTGGCCGTGGGCCGCTGGCAACAGTGCCAGCAGGCGCTTCGCGTGGCACTGGGATCCGACCCCGGAGCTATTGGCGACGTGGCGGCAAGACTGACGGCAGCCAGGTTGGCGTCGTGGCAGGGCAGGCAGTCGGAGGCGGAGGCTCACCTCGCCCGCGCCGAGGAACTTTTCACCAAGGCCTCAGATTTCCACAACCTCGATTTCGACGCCGTCCGCGCCGAAGTGAAGCTGGCCGCTGGCAATGCGGAAGCCGCCTATGGTGCTGCCATGACCGGGCTCAGCGCCGACGGGCAGCCACCCACCATGTGCGAATGGCTGGCCCCGCTGGCCGCACGCGCCTTGGCAGACCTGCTCCAGATCTCGCGGGATCAGAAGTGTCCCAGCACAGATCTGCTCGCGCGTACCGAGTCGTTGGTAGCCAACTTTCCCTCCGTGCTGCGCGAACCTGGTACTCACACCGAACACTATGACCGGCACGTTGAAGCGTTCACCAGGCTCTACGGTGCCGAGGTGGGCCGGGCCTTCCAGAGTGCAGGGAACGCACACCAGTGGATTCAGGCAGCCGATGCCTGTCAGGCGGCGACCTTGCCCTGGGAGGAGGCTTACTCCTGTTGGCGGGCCGCGGAATCACTGCTGCTGCATGGCCACTCGCAGCGGGCGTTGGCATCCACCGTGCTGCGTCGGGGAGTCGCTCTCGCCGAAGAACTCCACGCCGGTCCCCTCCAGGAATGTTTGCGCAAACTCTCCATGGGTGCCCGAATCACCGTTGACAAGCCAGCAGCCCCCAGTCCGGAACCGAACCAAGTGGAGCTGACCGGGCTCACTCCCCGTGAGCGGGAAATTCTCGAATTTGTTGTTGCAGGACGCACTTACGCTGAAATCGCCGCGTCGTTGGTGATCAGCGAGAAAACAGTCAGCACTCACATCTCACACCTTTAGCGCAAGAGCGGTGCCGCCAACCGCCTAGATCTTTCCCGGCACGCGACCCGGCCCCAACGTTGACCTGGCGCAGTACCCAAAGGGGTCAGTCGACGACGATGCCCTTGCCCGTGCCGCGTCCCAGCAGCACGGGGGCAATCTCGCCAAATCCGCGCACGTTTTCAACCGGCAGCTGTGTCAGCACGAACCTGTCGTCGTTGGTTAACGCCGAGGCCGTCACGGAGTCAACCAGCACGGTGCCCGGTTGCGCCAGCGAGGTCAGCCGGGCAGCGAGGTTCACCGTGGGGCCGTAAATGTCGCCCAAGCGCGAGAGGACCCGGCCCCACACCATGGCCACCCGGGCTTCGGGCAGGAAGTCGTCCGCCGCCATCGCTTCCGCCAGGGCCAGCGAAATCTGGGCTCCCGCCACGGGCGTTTCACAGTTGAAGAGGACTTCATCGCCAATGGTCTTCACCAGCCGACCGCCGCCAACACTGATGATGTCCGAACAAACATTTTCAAAGCGCTGCACCAGGCGGGCCAGCGTTTTTTCATTCATGCGCCGGGACAGGGAGGTGTAGCTGACAAGGTCGGCAAAGCCCACGGCCCGGGCGAGGGGCAGAGGTGCGTCGTCCTCGTCGCCGCCGCGTCCCAGTTCACTGGAGGCCAGGCCTTCCTCGGCCCGCACGGCAAGACGCTGGATTCCGGCATTGAGCTGGCGCCGGTAGGAATAGACCAAGAGTTCTTCCAGCGGGGCAATCAAGTTGGGCAGCTCGGACACCACGGCACGGCGCGCTTCGGCGTCGCTGATTCCGTGCTCCGCCACGAGGTCCTCCACCAGGGCCTCGATCTGCCAGACAGCCATCCTGTCGGTCATTTGGCCGATGGATCGGGTCACGGAGATTGCTGTTTCCTCCGTCAGGAGCCCTTCCCTGACCATGGTGACAACGGTTTTCAGTGCGTCCTGGTCGCGTTCGGTGAAGGCTACGTCGTCGTCGCCCAAGTTGGGGAAGCCCATGGCGCGCCAAATTTTGCGTGCGGAAAGCAGCGAGACACCGGCCCCGGCGGCCACGTCGCGGCGTTTGAGCGTCCGCTCGCCGCCTAAAAGTTGCGTTTCCAAGTCCCGTGTTTGATTTCGTGTTGCAGGAGGCAGCATCGGCTCGGGTGGATCATTGGTCTCTTCCAAGCTTGCGCAGCTCCTTCTCGTTCATTCCAACTTCACTAGCGTAGTCCCCTTCAGGGGGTGTTTGCTGAATGGCCGCACGGAAAGCCGCGGTCCATGCTTTTTGAATTTCTTCATTGAAGCGTTTCAGCTCGGGCACCTCGACCACCGTGCGCACGTATCCGGCCAGCATGTGCAGCTGGATGTCCCCGGAGCCGGCCATTTTCTGCCGCCACTTCTGGTGGGGGAGCACTTGGCGAACCTGTTCCAGCACATGGACCTCGGTGATCCGGCCAAACAGCCCGCGCCGCACCAGCAGCCGCTGGTTCGTCAACACGTAGCGGGTATTGACCCAGCGCAGCACGCGCCGGACAGGATAGGCCAGCAGCAGGAAAACGCCGACGGCGAACAGCACCACCACGGCCGGCTCCCGCCACTCCCCGGCGCCGTACGCCCATTGGGAAAAGGGCACCGGCTGCAGCTTGGCCAGCCCTGCGGCAGCGGCAAAGACCAGCACCAAGGCCACCGTGACAGGCCAGATCAGGATGCGCGCATGTTGCCGGCAACGAATTTCAACCTGTTCCCCCTCTTGCAGCCAGCTACGCATAGTTCACCGAACCGTCGGTTCCTGTCCTGCGCAAATGGATCACATCCCCGGCATTGACAGCATGAACCGCTCCAGCGGCATCGCGCAGCAACAGCGACCCGTCGTTGGCCAGGGCCGTGGCCGTGCCGTACAGCATGGCCCCGCCGGGCAGTTCGGCCCGCACCTTCTGGCCCAAGGTGCCCATCGACGCCTGCGCCAGTTCCAGCACACTGGACCCGCCGGTGAGCGGCCGGATGGCATCCCCGCCCACCGCGACGAACTCCCGGTAAAGGTCCGCAAACTTCAACAGATACGCCGGCAGCAGCACATTCCTGTCCAATTCCGCTGCGTCTTCCAACAGCAACGACGTCGCCTTGTCTCCGGGGAGCTCATGGGCTCGGGCAGAGACATTGACGCCCACCCCCACCACGACGCCGGGCCCCGGCGCAGCGCTGGAGCCTCCCTGCACGCTGCGGGCCGGGACCACCTGGGCGAGTATCCCTGCGAGCTTGCGCCCGCGCACCACCACGTCGTTGGGCCATTTCAGTTCGGCCGGAACACCTGTGCAGGTGCGTACGGCACCGCACAGTGCCAACCCTGCCAGCACGGACAGCCATCCATAGCCAGTAGCGGCAAAGGCTGGTGCGGCAATGGCCGGTGCAGCAGTGGCCGGTGCAGCAAAGTCCGGGCTCCCGCCGGACTGCAGGGACTGTTCCCCGGGGCGCAGGAACACGCTGGAAATCATGGCAGCCCCTGCAGGGACCTCCCAGGACCGGCCCATCCTGCCCTGCCCGGCTTCCTGGGCATCTGCAATCAGCACGCTCAAGTCGGGCCAGTGCTCCCCCGGTGCGGCGGCGTTGGCGGCCAAATCCGCATTGGTTGAGCCGGTTGCGCCCACCACCTCCACCCGCCCAAAGCAGCCTTGGGGTTGCATCAAGGCAGTCCGCAGGAGGGAAGTCTTCAGTGCGGGCGGCTCGGGCGAAGGCGGGACAACGGTCATGGACACAAGCTTATCGGCCGTGGCACCGCGTTCCCGTCGTCCGCAGCCGGGCTATCCGCCACGCGGCTGGAACGGCCGTCCTGTCTCATCCAAAGTGGACCCATCTCACTACACCTGGACCATGGGAACGCGACTCGATCACGTCTGGGCTGCTCCATGCCTTGTCCCGCATAGCGCCCAGGGCTTCTTTGCGGGCGGGGCATAAGGGAATCGGCCGGTGGTGGAAACGCGATGAGAGTGGTCTTGCGGATATTGGGGGTCGCTTGCGCTAGTGATGGACCGGTATGCGGGACACTTGCCGCAATTTCCGGGAATTCGTTCTCAACGTACTGGAAGAGGGATGTTTCCACGTAGGCAACACGTGCTGGTGTTGCCTACATGGAAACAGGAGAATCTTGGACCAAGCCCACCCCCGAGGAAGCGCGTGAGCTCCTCGCTAGCGGCAACACTGAGGGTAACCACTCAGGTGGTTCATGGTGTTGTCCTCCTGGGGGTGGAGTAGGAACTGAACAGCAGTTAGCACAAAGGCCCCTTTTGGGGTGTGGTGCGATCGCTTGCATGGCAATGGATTTCCTGACAATGGCACGGGTCGCTGTCATTTTCTCTAATGGATATTGGCTGGCCCGGGGCTGGCTGGCAGACTGGTGCTACTCCGGCCGGGTGTGACTCGCTCATTTTCTGACCTGCCGGTCGAGGCACCCCTCCACACCTGGATCATTGCCCAACGACGCGCCCAAAACCGAGGAACACTCTCAAGACCGAAAATCGTCCTCTTGGGCAGCCTTCCCGGCTGGGAAACATCCAGCCGGCAATTCGAACTCGATGAACAATGGCTCACCCGGCTCAGCCAGTTCAAGGACTACATCGCAGCCACCAACCACCTACCCAGTTACAAGAACTATGAAACGGAGCACGAGCACACTCTGGGTGTTTGGCTCCACGTCCAACACCAAAAAAGGGCAGAAAAAACACTCCACCCATGGAGGCTGGAAGCACTGAACTCCACCCATCCCGGCTGGCACAGCCGAACATAAAAATGATGCGTCAACATCGCACTGCTCGATACTGTCGGCAAGATTCTATCGGGGCTTGTAACCTCGTGGTGCTCGGGCCTTCCAACGACGGTCGATTAGGCAGAGTCTGCGGACAGTGTCGGACATTCAACACGGCCAGAAAACCAGCGCCCGTGCCAGACCGTTCAGTCTCAATAATGGAACCATTGACAAGATGATTCCCGGCCAATCCCCTACACAGATCGCTGTTTGGCTCATCTTGTACGTCTGAAGGAAAATAGTTGCTGCGTGTTTACCTCGTTCATCGATGAAAGTTCTTGTGTGAGCGGTGGTTTAACCACAAAATGCCCGTTTTTGGGTGTGTTTCTACGACCTGAGTGGCCTGCCCGGTATTATCCTGCTGTTTTGGTCCGCGGTATACCGTCTACGGACTATTATTCAAGAAAGACAACCTACTCTCTCCCCTCCAGCATTATTTGACACAGCATTGGAGCCCCCATTACAGATGTAACCGCCGCGCATGATGTCTACTATGGCAATCCTGCAACCGACGAGGACCTTGAGCTTATTGAGCTGACCCCGCCGTCCGCTGCCATCCGCTTCAAGGACAGGCCGGACGTCGTCCGTCACGGCGGCAGGTACGTCTTGGTCAACCGGGACCGCACACCGAATGAGGCCATGGTCGATGACCTGTTGTTCATCCGCGGTGCCTTGGAAGCGGCCCGGCTGGAGTACCTACTGGTGCGTGGCAACGACGAACGGCCGGTGATCTCTGTCGACTGGAAGAACCGGGCGATGCTGTGCAAGGCACTTGTTGAAGCATGTGCCAACGAACCGTTTTATGCCTTGACGGTGGATACCCGCACGAAGTCTGCGTTGCTGGTAGCCGACGGTGCACTGACCAGGAACAGCAGGTCCCGGATTCTGCGCCTGTACCGTCCACGGTGGGAGCCCGGCGGCGGGCTGAGCTACGGGGCGTCGTTGGGGGTGCAGATTGAGCTGTGGAGCTTTGAGGGCGAGCAGCTGGTGCTGCCCGTCGAGAATTCACTGACCCGGCGCACACTGTTGGCACAGGACGCCGTGCGTGGAACGGTGGAAAGGTATGGGCACATCTGGCCGACCATTGAGAACATGTTCGCCGACCACGCCTCCGACATCGGCTTCGACATTGACCTGGTCTTTTCCTGGGTTGACGGCAGCTCACCGGAATATATTGCCGCCAGGCGCGCCCGGATGAAGGGTGTCGTAGTGGGCGAGGGTGACGATCATGAGGCTCGGTTCCGGCAGATCGACGAGCTCAAGTATGCGCTGCGCTCCGTCTACACGTTTGCGCCATGGATTCGACGTATCTTTATCGCCACAGACTCCCCCGCTCCGTCCTGGCTCGCCGATCACCCATCGGTGACGGTGGTGCGCAGTGAGGAATTCTTCGCCGACCCATCGGTGCTGCCCACTCACAATTCACAGGCCGTGGAGTGCCAACTGCACCACATTGACGACTTGTCAGAACATTTTCTGTACTCCAATGACGACATGTTCTTCGGCCGTCCCGTGAGCCCGGACATGTTCTTCACACCCGGGGGAATCACGAAGTTCATCGAAGCGGAGACCAGGATAGGTCTGGGTGAAAGCGACATCGAGCGCAGCGGCTTTGAGAACGCGGCCCGGGTGAACCGGAAGCTACTGTGGGACCGGTTCGGACGCATCACCACCCGACATCTCGAACATGCCCCCGTTCCCCTGCGCCGCAGTGTCATGGCGGAAATGGAGCGGGAATTCCCAGCGGAATTCAAGGCCACCGCGGCCAGCACCTTTCGATCGGCGGAGAATATTTCCGTCACCAACTCGCTGTATCACTACTACGGGCTGCTCACAGGCAAGGCCGCAGTCCAGACTGACGCCAAGGTAGGGTATGTCGACACAACGGCACGAGCGGGTTTGAAGTACCTGCCGAAACTGCTAACCAAGCGCAACATGGACTTCTTCTGCCTTAACGACGGCAGCTTCCCGGAGGTCCCCGCCGCTGAACGTGCCGAATTGGTGACCGGATTCCTGCAAAAGTATTTCCCGATCACGGCCCCTTGGGAACAGTAGCCCGCCCACTCCGCCGACCCACAAAGGTCCCGACCTTTAGCGCGGAGGCAGCTCGCGCCGTCGCGCCTGGCTAGGAAGGCCCGTGGTGCGCAGCGCGTGATCCGGGATGCGCACCCCAGCAGCAGCCAGACGATCCTGCGTCTGCTCGGCACTGACCTGCTCCCCAACGGACAGGCCAGTGCCCAGCGGAACGGTTGAGTGGACAATGGTGTGCTCGTACACATGGACCAAGTTGAAGGCCTGCCCGCCGTCGCGGCCGCGGGTCCCGCCCACCGGCACGTTCAGATCCTGGGTGTAACACGTGGCGGAGGCGACAGACACCGGTATCCCGGCAAACATGGCGGTGCTCGAGTAATGCAAGTGCCCGGCCAGGATGGTGCGTACGTCGGAGCCGCGCACCACAGCAGCCAGCTCGGACTGCTGGCGCAACTCGACGAGCACGGACAGATCCAGCACGCTGGGCACCGGTGGATGGTGGAGTGCCAAGATGGTGCCGTCAGGGGCAGGTGTGGCGAGTTCACCAGCCAGCCACTCCAGCTGGTCCGCACCGAGCTCACCGTGGTGGAAACCCGGCACCGAAGTGTCCAAGGTGATAACCCGCAGCCCGTTCAGGAAATGGCTATGGTCTACCGGCGCATTGTTCGCTGGCTCCCCCAGCAGACCAGCACGAAAGTTCCCGCGATGGTCATGGTTCCCCATGGCCCAGATCACCTCGGCACCCATGTCCTTGCAGACCGGCTCCACGATCCGGCGCAACTTCGCGTACGCCTCGGGCTCGCCCTTGTCGGTGAGATCGCCGGTAAAGATCACCGCCTCCGGCCGGGCGCCCGACATCGCGATCTCAGCAAAGACTTGACGCAACCGCTCCTCACTGTCCACAGCCCCATAAAGGGGACCCAGCCCACCCAGCAGGTGGGTGTCGCTCAGATGAAGCAGGAAGTGGCGCGGCCGGGGATGCTCCGCCTCGAAAAAATCCATAACTGCCTTAATAGTCGGGTGCAGGATGCGGCGGCTGCCCCATCCCTCTCATCTACCCCCATCCAACCACCGCCTCAGTGAACTACAACCCAACACCGCCCACAATTTGAAATAACGTTTGCGCTTCCCCACCAGGCCCTGCATCTAGCCGACCCACCGCACCCGAGCCGCCACCGGCACCGGCACCGCCACCGCCACCGAATGGGTACTATGAATCCCTCGCACCGACGCAAGACGCAGCAGTGGCCCTATAGAAACGGACCATGGCAGAAAATAACAGCAGACGATCCCACAATCACAGAGTCTGGCAGTGCACAGTGACATTCTGTCATCGCTTGATAACACGATCTGTGGAGTTCAGCGCTCCGAGTTGTCTTCCATCGCATGCGTCTCAAGACGCCGCGCCGGCAACCACCGATGACGAGTGCGAGACAGCTCAACCTCAATAATGGTTCCATTGATAAGACAACCACCCACCCTTCCCCCATACCTACAGCTCACGACCTAAATCGCCGAATCTACGCAACTTGGGTCAACTCTGGAAAGTCTCAAAAATGTGTCTCACTCTGTCAACACCCAAAATCGTGCTCCTAGGCGGCCTCCCCGGCTGGGACACCTCCAACCGGCAGCCGGAACTCGACCACCAATGGCTCATCCGGCTCACCCAATTCAAGGACTACCTGGCAGCCCATGGTCAGCTACCCAGATACAAAAATTACGAAACCGAGCACGAACACACTCTCTGTGTCTGGCTCCACGTCCAACACCAAAAAAGAGCCGAGAACACACTCCTACCATGGAGACTCCAAGCTCTAGATGCAGCCTTTCCCGACTGGCACAGCCGCACGTAAAAGGCCCAGTACTCCTGAGCGCGTCGTCAGGGGCAATCGCGCGTCTGGTTGGGGTGTAGCCGAGTCAGACGTCCAATATGGGACCAGAATCTGTCAGATTAGACTCCATATCTCGTTTTCTGGACACCGAAGCCCATGAGCCTAAGAACCCAACTTGACACAACGCCAGGCCAGAGAAATCCCCTAAAACCAGGGGAAGTTCTCACTTCATTGCCCCCACGGCAGTTACAGGAGCACTGGGCCTTTACGGCAAGACAGGAAAAAGCGTGTGGTGGAAATAAGCGAGGAACGAGCGCCGGAACATGCTTTTCCTGGTGCAGGCCCCGACGAAGGAGGGGCTAGACAGGGTGGAGCGGACACGTAAAATCCGAAGGACAGCAACCAAAAAATGCGCAGCGTAGAAAACAGGGGTGGGCGCGGCGGAGCTTGCGGAGCCGTGACCGCCCCCTAACAGCAATGCCGTTCGGTTAGGCCGTGGTGTTTGATGTCAAGTCGGCGTGTCTAGTGCGGAATGAGGTGTGGCTCCTGTTTGAGTAGTTCGGTCCACCAAGACTGATCTACTCCAACGGGAGCCACTATG
>NZ_JASISP010000014.1 GCF_030063185.1 Arthrobacter sp. H35-D1 | reverse complement strand
CCCCCCCCCCCCCCCCACCCCACCCCCCGCCCCCCCCCCCCCACACCCCCCGGGGGGCCCCCCACATACCTACACACCCCCAACCCCCTCTTCCCCCCGCCACCCGCCCCGCCCTTCGTGCTCCTACCTTCCCCCCCTGGGGTACCCCCGGGGGGTGTGCCGCTCAGGGCAGGCGATAGTCTCCGGACATTACGGCCAACCCCGCGGCACTTTTGCGCCACCAGGACGCAGCGGGCATGACGGACTATGTTTGTGGCAATCCCGCTTGGCGCAGTATGCACGTCAACCTGTCCCGGTTCATCATTTCTTTCCAATCCCACCTGGCAAAACCCACACCGTGAGCCCGAATTTGGTCCTCGCGTTGCTTTTCAGCAAGGATTCTTGCCTGAAGTGAAAGTCCTCCGCCCCAATCTGGCCTGAGGTACTTTCCCATCCCGTCAAATTCAGCCGCCACCTGCTGTTCTTCAAACCAAAAGTCGACGAAGGCGTCACTGCCGTCACGGAGCATAAACCGTTGCTGTAGGACGGGTGCGGGAAATCCCAACTGAAAAATCTTCGCCCGGCTGAGGGATTCCCCTGCCGACCCCGACAACCCTGAAGCGAAATCGATCACTGCCAAGACCCGCTTCCGGGCAGCTTGGCTGCGCAACTGCCCCGCTCCGGCGCACAGTTCTTCAAGGGACAGTGGCGGACCCTGCGGACAGTCGGTCTCCCAGACCGGCATGTGCCCCAAGGGCTTTGTTGCAGGAACCGCAAATTGATTGACAAGATTCCGGCGGTCCGGAACACGCAGGCTGGAATCGCAGACGGCCACTGCATAGGGGAAGGCGAAGGTGCGGATCAGCTGCAGTGTGGTGGTGAGCTTGTCGGTCAGCAGGAACGGTCCGCACTGGACCACCCCTTCAGACAAGGATGCCGCGTGGCGGACCACGCTGTTGGTGCTGCGCCCGCTGGTGGTCACCTCAGTCACGGAGTGCAGCTTTTGCGGCACTCCCACAATCCACAGGCCCCACAAGAGTGCCGCCGTGGCGTGGCACAACACGGGATTGTTTTCCGCTCCGTGGGCAAAGGCCAAGGCACGCAAACCGTATTGTTCCTTCGTTTGGAGCCCGTCCCATTCAGTCGTTCGGACGTAGAATCCGCGGCGTATGCGAACAATCTCGCCGCGGTGATGGAGCGTGGCAAGCTTGCGGCGGTCCTGGCCGAGCCGGTCATAGTCCGCCGACCGGATGAGTCTGGGCGTGTCCATGCATCAAGCCTTGCACCAGACTCCGTGGCACAACAGCTGAATTTTGCGGTCTGTGGACAACCCCGAACGTTTCGCGCCCGGTGCCTCAACAACAAATGCCGCCGTTTGACGGTTTTGCCAGGGTTTGTTCCATGGCAAAACCGTCAAACGACGGCATTTTTCCGTTGTGCCGGATTAGGCCCGGCGTTTTTTGATCTCCTCAACGGCCTGCGGCAGGATCTTGAACAGGTCTCCGACAATGCCGAAGTCGGCAATTTCAAAGATGGGCGATTCGGCATCCTTGTTCACAGCAACGATGAGCTTGGAGGTCTGCATGCCGGCCTTTTGCTGGATGGCACCGGAAATGCCCACCGAGATGTACAGCTGCGGGGAAACTTTCTTCCCCGTCTGCCCCACCTGCGAAGCGTGCGAGATCCAGCCGGCATCGGTCGCGGCGCGTGAGGCACCCACCGCTGCTCCCAGCACGTCGGCCAGCTCCTCCACCGGGGTGAAGTCGCCGTCCAGGCCGCGGCCGCCGGCCACAATGATGCGGGCATCTTCAAGTTCCGGACGCCCGGAGGCTGCACGCGGGGTGCGTTTGGTGACGCGCGCTGCCAGGCTTGCCGGGGCAAAGGCCACCTCGACAGCTTCGACGGCGGGAATGACCGCCTCGGCTGCCAGCGACGCTTCGACACTGTGCGCCTTGACGCTGATGACAGCCACGGCCGACGTGGCCCGCGCCTGCACGGTGTAGGAACCTGCCAAGACGGACTTGTGCGCAACGAGCGTGCCTCCGTCGTACGTCACGGCCACGGCATCGGTAATGACGCCGGCGTTCAGGGCCACGCCCGCGCGGGCCGCGATCTCCTTGCCGGCCGGGCTGTTGTCCACCAGCACGGCGCTGGCGGATACAGCGGCTGCGGCCTGGGCGACGAGGTCGGCCTTGGGCGCCACCAGGTATTCGCCCAGTTCCGCCTGCTCGGAGTGCAGCACCCGGGCAACGCCGTACGCGCCAAGCTCGGCGAGCAGTGCGGCACTGGCCGGACCGGCCACCACGGCCACCGGTTCCCCGGCGCCGCGGGCCAGCGTCAACAGCTGCCCGACGGTGGTGGAAAGCTTGCCCGGGGCGTCGAGCTGATCAATATAAACAACAATTGCAGTCATTGAGGGGTCCTTAGATCAGTTTCTGCGCGGCCAGGAAGTCAACGAGTTGGATGCCTGCGTCGCCGGAGTCGGTGATGATGGTGCCGGCGGTGCGCGCGGGGCGTTCAGCGGCGGCGCTGACAGTTGTCAGCGACCCTTCAGCTCCGACGGCGGACGCCGCCAACCCCAGGTCCGCCAGGGACACGGTGGTCACCTTCTTCTTCTTGGCCGCGATGATGCCCTTGAAGTTGGGATAGCGAGGCTCGTTGGCCTGGTCCGTCACCGAAACCAGGGCCGGCAGTGATGCCTCGATTTCCTCCGAGTAGTCGTCGCCGTCGCGGCGGGCCGTCACGGTGCCGCCCTCAACCTCCAACTCCGAGGCGAAGGTCAGCTGTGCCAAGCCCAAGCGGGCGGCCAGCTGGGCCGGGATGAGGGAGGTTTCCCCGTCCGTGGACGCCATGCCGGTGATAACAAGATCCACCGGGCCCAGTGTTTTGATGGCTGCAGCCAGGGCCAGCGAGGTGGCCGAGGCGTCGGAACCGGCCAGTGCATCGTCGGTGACGTGCAAGCCTTGCGTGGCTCCGATTTGCAACGACTTTTTCACGGCTGCCGCGGCGGAGGCCGGGCCCAGCGTCAAGGCTGTCACCACGTTGCCGGCCTTCGCGCCGCCGCGGGCGTCGGTCAAGGCCAGTGCGGCTTCCAAGGCGTATTCATCCAGTTCGGACAGGATGCTTTCGCTGCGGTCGATGGTGTGAGCGTCGCCGGTGAGATGACGGTCGAATTGTGCATCTGGCACGTACTTCACCAGTACCACAATGTTCAGTGCTGAATTTTCCACTGCTGTCCTTTGTGTCATGGACGGATGGTGCGCAGCTCCCCGTCCCATGCCGGGGCGGACGCCGCGGGTTCGCCCTTGGCCTACCCCAACAGCTTAGTTCGAAGCTGGCCCGACGTATATTTACCGGGACGATTCTTTACTCGTGGCGAACATTACGTCCCCGGGCTTCGCTGCGCAAAATACCCCCGAAACCCTGACGGCGCACCAAAAAATCCCCCTCCGGCTGCCGCTGGAAACGGGAACCGGAGAAGGACTCTTTTGTGCGTGGTGGCAGTTAGCTTGTTGTCATGGTGTCGAGTGTGACATCCACCGACTGGGCTTTGCCGCCGCGGGTGAAGTCAAGCTTCACTGTGGCGCCGCCGGCCTGTTCGCGAACTGCCGCCGTCAGCTCGGCAGGATCGCTGATGGTGCGGTCGCCCAGCTGGGTAATGACATCCCCGTTTTGCAATCCGGCTTTGGCGGCGGCACTGCCGGCCGTCACGTCCTTGACAGTGGCGCCGCTGGAGAAGGCACCATTGGAGCCGGCTGCCGACGTCCCGCTCACCGAGACGCCCAGTTGGCCGTGGGTGGCCTTGCCGGTCTTGATGATCTGCTGCGCCACCTGCTGGGCGTGGTCGATCGGGATGGAGAAGCCAACTCCGATGTTGCCGCTCTGGCCGGAGGCGCCCGAAGAACTGCCTGCGGAGGCAATGGCCACGTTGACACCCACGATCTGGCCTTTTCCGTTGACAAGGGCGCCGCCGGAGTTGCCGGGGTTGATGGCAGCATCAGTCTGGATCACGTTCAAGTTCACCGTGCCCTGGGCTGCTTGGCTGTCCTGCCCGCCGCCTGGAGGGGAGAAGCGGAAGCCGTTGCCGCCGTCGGACGGGGTTTGCGAGGAGTCGCTGGGAGTTTTCGGGACGGCCGAGGAAGCCACCTGGATGGTGCGGTTCAGCGTCGAGACGATGCCGTCGGTGACGGTTCCGTTCAAGCCCAGCGGGGAGCCGATCGCGATGACGGTGTCGCCGACGTTGATCTTGCTCGACTGGCCCAGCGACGCGGGCACCAGGTTCGGGGCATCAATCTTGACCACAGCCAAGTCGGAGAGCGGGTCGGTTCCCACGATCGTGGCCTTGTACACCTTGTTGTTGCTCAGCTGCACCTCGATGTCGGCGTGTGCCGCAGCGCCGTCAAGGGTCACCACGTGCGTGTTGGTCAGGATGTGGCCTGCGGTGTCCAAGATGATGCCCGAGCCCGTCCCGCCGGAGTTCCCGCTCGTGGCCGAGATGGTCACCACCGACGGCATGGCCTTGGCTGCGGCCGCGCTGACCTCATTGACCGAGTTGGGGTTGTTGACGACCAGCGGTGAGCTTTGCTGGCTCGAGCTGGCCACCGTGTTGTTGCCTTGGCCGTCGAGCAGGAAGCTGGTTCCGCCTGCCACCAGGCCGCCCACGAGCGCCGCCGCCACAACGCTGGCGGAGAACAAGCCCATGCCCACCTTCTTGCGTTCCTTGTGCTTGGCTGTGACCGCCGGTGCCAGGGAGTGCGGATACGCGTTCGACGCCGGGTATCCCGGTCCCGCGTGGCCCATTTCCGGGTGCCCGCCCGGTCCGTGCTGTTGGCTGGGCTGGCCGTACTGGCTTTGCTCAGCAGGCTGGTTCGGCTGGTGCTGGGCGGCATAGTTGCCGGGAATGCGCTCGGTCGGGTTCCCGGACTCGTTCTCTGACGAGGCCGATCCGCCGTACGTGGGCGCACCATAGTTCGGAATCGTCGCAGGCGGGGCAACCGGCGCGCCGTAGCTTGGGGCAGTCGACGGCGGAGTGGCCGGGGCATTTTCCTGGGTCTGCCACGGGCGTGCCGGATAGTTGGCTCGCGGACGTTCAGCGGGCGCCGGTGGCACCGTCGGCGAAGCAGCAGCTTCGGTGTTCGCTGGAGCAGAGGCTTCGGAGGGCTGCTGAACGGCGGCCTGCTCAGAGGTTGGAGGTGTCTGCTCGTGCTCTCCGTCGTTGCGTGTGGTGTAGTCGCCGTTGTTCTCTGACATCAGCTTTCCCTTCATTGAAATCTCAGGTGATGAATTCTTGATTGATCTTCATCTTGTCGTCCGTGGCTGATGCGTTGACGAACGTTCGCTGGAAGGTAGCTGTGAAGGTTCGTCGTTCTTCATGATGTCGCAGCGCTTTCGGCTCCGGCCTTGTTCGCTGGGCAAGGAATCCTGCCCACGCGTCGGGACAACGCCATAGTATCGTGTGAAGTATTAGAGCCGAATCCCGCAGTGGCCCCATATCCAAAAGGTGAGCAATGTTTGCACGGTCAAGACTATTTTCCCCCTTTCTGGCAGCACTGGCACTTTTATTTCTCCTGCTGGCCCCGGCTGCCCTGGCACAGGCCGAACCCCCGGTGAGTATTCCTGGCGGCACCTACATTGTTGACAACGCCAATGCGCTCGGCGGGGACAAGGCTGGCGTCCAGGCAGCCATTGACAAGCTGGGCCAAGACCACGGCCTGACGTTTTTCGTGGTCTACGTGGACTCCTTCGACGGAATGAGCGGCGAAGCCTGGGGCACCGAGGTTGCCACCGACAAGCAGTTGGGGGCCAACGACGCCCTGCTGGTGGTGGCGACCCAGGACGGCAAGTACGCGTTGCTGGCCGACACCTCCGTGATTCCTCCAGCCAAGAACGAAAACATTCAAAGCAAGGTGCTCAAGCCACAGCTGGTCGACAGCAACTGGTCCGCGGCGGCCATCGATACAGCAGCCGCCCTGGGCGATGCGGCTGGCGGCGGCAAGGGCAACGTCCCCAATCCCACAGGCGGTTTCGTGGCGCTCGGAATCGTCGTCGTCGTCGTCGGCGGCGGTGCCGGCACAGCCCTGTACCTTCGCAAAAAACGCAAGAAATCAGCGGCGGAGGCCACGGAGAAGGGCTATGGGCCGGCTGGGAAGCCGCTTGATGCCAATGCCGGCATGACCATTGCCGAGTTGCGCTCCAAGGCTGGTTCATTGTTGATTGCCGCCGACGACGCCATCAAGACTAGTGAGCACGAAGTTGGTTTTGCCCAGGCCTCCTATGGCGACGAGTCGGTCAAGCCGTTCCAGGCAGCCTTGGCCAGTGCCAAGACACACCTCGCCGAATCCTTCAAGCTCCAGCAACAATTGGACGATGAAATCCCGGACTCCATTGAAGAACAGCGCCAATGGCTTGGGGAAATCATCAAGCGCAGCGAAAACGCCAATGCGGCCCTGGATGAGCAAAAAGCGGCCTTTGACGAATTGCGCGAACTGGAGCGAACCGCGCCGGCCGTGCTGGCCACCATCCGCACCCAAGCGCTCGAGGCGCGTGCCGCGCTGACCGGCGCAGAACAAAAGCTGGCCACCCTGACTGCACGCTACTCCGACGACGCCGTGGCGCCCGTGCGCGACAATGTTGGCGAAGCCACCGAACGCCTTGACTTTGTTGAGACGGCCGCAGCCGATGCCGACACAAAGCTGGCAGCTTCGGACACGGCCGGCGCGGCCATGTCCGTCCACTCCGCCCAGGAAAGTCTGCACCAGTGCAAGGTGCTGCTGGAAGCAATTGCCAAAACGGAGGCGGCCATCAAGGACGCCGCCGCCACCCTGGACTCAGCCCTCCAGGATGCCTTGAACGACCTGGGACAAGCCAAGTCGATGGTGTCGGCGGAAAAGTTTGCCCGCTACGCGCCAACGGTCCAGGCCGCTGAAGTTGCACTCAACGACGTTCGCATGAATGCTGCCGCCGAGAAACAGGACCCCTTGGCCCAGCTGGACGCCGTGGAATCCGCCCACGGCCAACTCGATGAACTGCTCACCGGACTGCGCAACCAGCAACAGCAGGCGCTGCGTGCCCAAGCCTCCCTGCAGCAGACGCTCGCAGGGGCCCAGTCAGCGATCGCCACGGCCCAGGACTTTATTGCGGCACGCCGCGGAGGCGTCGGTGCGGCGGCCAGGACGCGCCTGTCCGAGGCCCAACGCAACTTTGACTACGCAGTTTCCATCGCTGAATCCGACCCGGCCACCGCGTTGACTTATGCCCAGCAGGCCCAGCAATTGGCCAAGCAAGCCATCCAATCCGCCCAAAATGACGTGGATGGTTTCGGCGGCGGTGGCCGCGGCGGCTATGGCGGCCGCGGTTCCATGGGTGGCGGCATGGGAGGCGCCATCCTTGGCGGCATCATCGGCGGCTTGCTCTCCGGAGGCGGCCACGGTGGTGGAGGCTTCGGCGGCGGCGGCTTCGGCGGTGGCGGCGGAGGCTTTGGCGGAGGCGGCGGTGGCGGATTCGGTGGCAGCGGCGGCAACTTCTAAGCCGGCAGCGACACGGCCGCGCTTCACTATCCGGCATATTCATGCCAGCCTATTCACGCCTGGACATTGGCGGAGATTGCGAAGCAAGTCGGCAAGGGCAAGAATGGAAAAAGATCGTTCAGGATCACAGTTCCACTGGACACAACTGGCAGCACACATTGAGATTTCATACTGATGCAACCAGCAAATATAAGGGGATAAAGAATGGCAAAGCAGTCAATTTTCGGCCGGATCGCCCAGTTGACCAAGGCAAACATCAATGCCTTGTTGGATCAGGCGGAGAACCCGGAGAAGATGCTTGACCAAATGGTCCGCGACTACAAGGCGAATATCACCGAGGCGGAATCGGCCGTGGCACAGACCATTGGCAATCTGCGCATGCTCGAGGATGACTACAACGAGGACATCAAGTCTTCCCGGGACTGGGGCTCAAAGGCACTGGCAGCCAGCCGCAAGGCCGACGAATACCGAGGTGCCGGCGACACGGCCGACGCGCAGAAGTTCGACAACCTCGCCAAAGTGGCCCTGCAGCGCCAGATCTCCGCCGAGAACGAAGCCCGCTCCGCCGAGCCCAACATCGCCGCCCAGAACGACGTTGTGGACAAGCTCAAGACTGGCTTGCAGCAGATGCACGGCAAGTTGGACGAGTTGGCCAGCAAGCGCAACGAGCTGATTGCTCGCTCCAAGACTGCTCAAGCCCAGACGCAGGTGCACGACGCGCTCAAGAGCATCGACATCATGGACTCCACCAGCGAGGTCAGCCGCTTTGAGGAAAAGATTCGCCGCGAAGAAGCCAAGGTTCGCGGCCAGAACGAGCTTGCCGCCTCCAGTCTGGACGCACAGTTCAACTCCCTGGAAGATCTGGGCGAGCAGACCGAGGTGGAAGCCCGGCTGGCCGCGTTGAAGAGCGGCGGCGCCCCGGCCCAGTCAGCCATCGACGCGCCCGACACCCTGGACGAGAGTGAGTTCGACAAGCTGTAACAGGAGAGGTTCCACGGGCCATCGGCCTTGGCCGAGCCGGCACGGCCGCAAAGGGCCACCGCTGCAGTGCAGCGGTGGCCCCTTTCATTTGTCTACATCTGTGTAAATGCCGCCACGGCGGGATCGGCACCGATGCGGCCGCCGGCCTCCAACGCGGAGATGCGGTTCAAGTCCTCGGCGCTGAGCTTGATCCGGGCCGCCGCCAGGTTTTCGCGCATGCGCTCCGGAGTGACAGTCTTCGGGATCACGATGTTGCCCAGCCCAAGGTGCCAAGCGAGCACCACCTGTGCAGGGGTGGCGCCATGGTCGGCAGCCAACCCGGCGATGACCTCGTTCTCCAAGTCCCGGCCCTGCCCCAGCGGACTGTAGGCTTCCACGGCAATGCCATGGCTTCTGCTCTTGTCCGCTAGCCGGAGCTGTTGAAAGCTCGGGTGCAATTCGATCTGATTCACCGCGGGAACCACTGTGGAATGGGCCAGCAGCTCATCCAGGTGATCCGGCAGGAAATTGGAAACACCGATGGCACGGATCAATCCCTGCGCATACAGGGATTCGAGCTCCTTCCACACCTGGGTGAACAGCCCCTGTGACGGCACCGGCCAGTGGATCAGGTACAGGTCAACCCAATCCACACCCAGTGCCTTGCGGCTGGCTTCGAAGGCTGCGCGGGGGCTAGCCTGGTCCCCATTGCGCAGCTTGGTGGTGACGAAGATGTCTTCGCGGGCCAGCCCGGATTCGGAAATTGCTGCCCCTACGCCGGTTTCGTTGCGGTAGGCGGCAGCCGTGTCGATGTGACGATAGCCGGCAGCCAGGGCTTCGGTGACGGCCACCCGGGTTTCTTCCGGCGGTATCTGGAAGACGCCGAAGCCCAGTTGCGGGATGGAGACTCCGTTGTTCAACGTCAGCCCTGGAGCAGCTTCCGCTGCGGTTTTCGAGTCAGTCATAAGAACTTATTCCCTTCCTTGCCTCCGCCGCAAAGGGCGGTTGCCACCAGCCTAGGCTCACCGGCCGGCTGAGGCACGTGCAACGCGGACGGATGTCCCCCTGGCGCCTACCCAGGCGTCCCGGTGTCAGCGCTGAAAAACACCCTCCCTGCCGCAGAAAACCTACAGATTTAAGCATTTGCGTTGAAAAATGGATCATTCACAAGTATATGCAGATACAATCTCGTAATATGGCACTTGTTCGAATATCTGAAGCGGCCCGTTTCCTGGGCGTCAGCGGCGACACTGTGCGGCGCTGGCTGCACAGCTCATGGCTGGCGCAGGGACCTGCCCACTAAAAACCACACTGCCAAGCCAACCACCACCAAAGGTGTTGCCCCAAGCAGGAAACACGCCGCCGCAGCCACGGAGTCCGTCTGGATCTGGACCGGTGATGGCACAACCACCGTGAAGCTGCCTTCATTGGTTTGCACCCGGCTGGCCACAATCAAGAACTCATCGGTGTCTCCGATGATCGGCACATACTGGCCACTTCGTGCAGTGGCGGCCACCGTTTTGTTGTTCGCTGCCGTTTCAGTGGCGGCAATCAAGGAGACCTGCAGCAGCACCAACAAGCCCCCTGCAAGCAGCGCGAGCGCAACAACGCTGACGGCCGTCGCCGTCGCCCTATACGCACACAGTCACGATGACCTTGCATGCTGGTTCTTGCGCCTGTTGGATGCGCAGGTTGGCGGCCAGGGATTTGGACGGGTTCAGTGAGGTGGTGTCGGTGGCCACCACCTCTCCGGGGCTGGCTCCAATGAGGGCCGCCAGCTTGTCACCGAGGCGCCCGGGAGCTCGAACCAGCCGGCCGTGTCCCCGCTGCGGACCACCCACGGGGCCCTGGACACTGGCCTTCGCAACCCTGGTCCTGTGCCTGGTGGTCATACTGGTTGGCGGCGTCATGATCAACCCGAAGCGCTGCATCGAGGACTCCGCAGCTGTTGCTCCGGCGCTGCCGGAGCAACAGCGGAACCGTGAAGGCTAGCTGCGGGTATCGGGACGCGGTGCCGGGGCCTGGCGGATGCGACGCTGCCGGTGCGTGGGGAAGTGCCTGCGGGCCACGGCCACAGCGTCCGGTGATACGTCCACGGGCAGGACGCCCGGTGCAAGCCCCAGCTCGGCCACCACGTTGCCCATCGGGCCGGCAAGCAGGGAATTGCCCACCGACACCGGCGGCACCTGGCACACCCCGGCCACGAAAAGGCTGTTTTCTATGGCCCGGGCGGCCAGCAGTGTGCGCCACTGGTTTGTCTTCAACTCCCCCGGCACCCACGACGAACAGGCCAGCAGGACCTGGGATCCGGCGTCGGACAGGGCCTGCGCCTGTTCTGGGAACCGCAGGTCATAACAGGTCAGCAACCCAAAGCGCAGCCCGTCCACGTCGAAGGTGACCGGTTCCGTGGACGGGCCCGGGGCCACGAACGCGGATTCCTCAAAGCCCTGGGCATCAAAGAGGTGGATTTTCCGGTAGGCGGCGAGCAGCCGGCCCCCGCCGTCGAAAGCGGCCAATGTGTTGTAGGCACGGGCCGGGTCGGGCGAGGATTCCACCAGCCCGGCCACCAAGGCAATGCCGTGGCTGCGGGCAATCCGGGAAAGTTCGGCGCCCACGTCCCCGTCCAGCGGCTCCGCCACTGCCGGGAAAGTGGCGTCGATCTTCTTCTTTTCATAAGTGGCGTATTCGGGGAAGGCCACCAGGGCGGCGCCGGACGCCGCGGCCTCGGCCGTGTACGCGTCAATGACGCGCAGGTTTGCCGCGATGTCCGTGCCGGACGCCAGCTGGCCCAGGGCAATGCGCACGTGGAATGCCTTTCCGTTGGGGGCGGCTTGGTGGGCCTAGACTACAGCTTCTTCCAGGGTGTCCATCTCCGGCGGGGCCGCGCGCAACCCCTTGGTGATGAGCAAGAGCACCACGATGCCTATGCCCAGCCAGGAAAGCCCCAACGTGACCGCATGGATGTCCAGCCGGGAGAGCAGGTAGCCGCAGATCACGGCACCCACGCCGGGGATCACCAGATAGCTGAACGGGTTCAGCACATTTCCGGCGCGTCGCTGGCGGACATAGTGGAAAATGACGGAAATATTCACCAGGGTGAAGGCGGTAAAGGCACCGAAGTTGATGAACGACGTCGAGGTGGCCACGTCCAGGAAGATGGCGATCAGGCCGATGATCGCGGAGATCACAAGGTTCGCCACGGGCGTGTGGTATTTGGCGTTGAGGCGGCCAAACACCGCTTTGGGCAGCACGGAGTCGCGGCCCATGGCGTACATCAGCCGGGAGGCACTTGCCTGCGCGGCCAGGCCTGAGGCGAACTGTGCCGCCACCAGGCCGGCCAGGAACACGGCGCCGAAGAACGTGCCACCGATTTGCAGGGCGATCTCGCTGGCTGCGGACGCGGAGTCGGCAAACGCGCCGCCGGGGTGGACCAGCTGGGTGAAGTAGGCGACCACCACAAAGATGCCGCCGCCGATCAGCGCGATCAGCATGATGGCCCGGGGCATGTTCTTTTTGGGGTCGATGGTTTCCTCCGTCAGTGTGGTGACGGCGTCGAACCCCAGGAAGGAGTAGGCGGCAATGGCTGCGCCGGCGCTGATGGTGCCCAGGCTGGAGCCGGCGTTGAGGAACGGGGTGGAATTGGCCAGCCCGCCCGCACCGGAGCTGTTGACGATGTGGGCGATGGAGAGGGCCACGAAAAACACGATCACCAGGATCTGGAACGCCATGAGCGCGTAGTTGGCCTTGTCTGCGACCTTGAGGCCCAGAATGTTCAGGAACGTGGTGATGACGATGAACAGCAGGATCCACACCGCAATGGGGATGCCGGGGAACTGGGCGCTGAGGAAGGAGCCGCCAATGAGCCAGATGACCATGGGCAGGAACAGGTAGTCCAGGAGAATGGCCCAGCCCACCAGGAAGCCCACGCGCGAGTCGATCGACTTGCGCACATAAGTGTATGCGGAGCCCGCCACCGGGTAGGCGATGGACATGCGCCCGTAGCTGTGGGCGGTGAAGAGCATGGCCACCATGGCCACCAGGTAGGCGGCCGGGGCGGCGCCGCCGGTGCTCTCGGCGATGATGCCGAAGATGCCCAGCACAATGATGGGGGTCAGGTAGGCCAGTCCAAAGAGGACCAGGGATCGGAGGTTCAGCGTGCGGATCAGGTGTGGCTGTGTTGTCATGCGATGCTCCTCGGTGAGCGGAGTGTGGGGGTCCAGCTGGCAGGGTCGATCCGGCCCTGGTAGACGGGGAGCTCGATTGCGGGCTCGTCGGGGTGGAACTGCGACCACATGCGGTTCAGGCCCGCGGTTCCGTTGGTGCGGACATGTTCGACGGCGGAGAGGTCCAGTTGGGCGGTGAGTATGGTGGGGTCTGCCGTGCCGGCCTCGGTGATGACGTGGCCCTCCGGATCCACGATGATGCTCCGTCCCTGCCCTACGGGGCCGGCACAGTTCACGCTGATCATGAAGACCTGGTTGGTGATGGCGTTGGCCCGGGCCAGTACCAGTTCCTGCTCACGGTCGGCAGTGGTGGTCTTCACCACATTGATGATCAGCTCCGCGCCCATCCAGGCCAGTTGCCGGGTGACTTCCGGGAACCAGGCGTCGTAGCAGATGTTCAGCCCGGCCCGGCCAAAACTGCCCAGGTCCACGGTGATGAATTCGTGCCCGGGATCGTACGGTTCAAAGGGGCGCCACGGGAAAATCTTCCGGTAAAAACCGGCCAACCCACCGTTGGGGGACAGGACCACCTGGGTGTTGAACAGCTGCCCGTCCTCCCCTCGCTCGCAAACGCTGCCGGGCACCAGCCAGATGCCAAGGTCCGCGGCCATTTCCCGCAGCCCGCGCACGCGCGGACCGCTGAGCGGTTCGGCTGCCTCCTGCAGCGCCTCTGTGCGCTGCTGGTCCGGGGCGCCGTCGCCAAAGAGGTGGAGTTCAGGGAAGACCACCAGTTTGGCTTCGGGCTGGTATGCAAGGGCGCTGCTGACCTCCTGGGCGAAGCCGGAGAGCGGCTCGCCGATGAGCCGTGGCGGGGCCTGGGCGGCGATGACGGGCAAAATGCGGGACATGTGGTGCTCCATGGTTGGGGTTGTGACCTGATTCATAATAGATCATATTGATCAGTTATGGGGAAGGTTTTCATAAATTTCACCTACAGTGATGTCTATGAGCTTGAAAACGGGTGAGGGGGCGCAGGCCCCGCCGATCGACGGTGCGGCATTGGCCGGCCTCGCACGGCGCAGCGCCATGGACGCCGTGCGGCTGCGCATCGCCACGGCCATTTACCTGGGCCTGCTCAAGCCCGGGGAGCGGCTTCCGGACAAGGATGACGTGGCGCTTGGACTGTCGGTCAGCCCCATTACGGCCCGCAGGGCACTGACCAGCCTGGCCGAGGAAGGCGTGGTGGTTCGCCGGCGCGGCCGTAATGGGGGAACGTTTGTGGCGGATGCCCCGCCGCGGGAGGCGCTTGCCGCACTGCTAGCCCGGCCGGACGAATTTAGCCGCGTGCACCGCCTCGTGGACCGCCGGTTGCTGGGCGAATGCGCCGTCACACACTTCGCAGCGCAGAACATTTCCACGCACCAGCTGGAGCAGCTGGACACACTGACGGTGCGGATGGCCTCGGCGTCCAGCTGGTCCAGCTACCACCAGCTGGACGAGGAATTCCACCGCATGGTGGCCGGCGCCTCCGGAATGGGCAGCGCCGTGGACGCCTATTGCGAAGGACTCATGGAACTGTACGAATACTTCATCCCGTACCCCATTGAGTCCCTGCACGTCTCCAACCAGGACCATATTGCACTGGTTGCCGCCCTGAGGAACGGGCGGACGGAGGCAGCCGTGGAGATCTCCCGGCGCCATGTGGACACGCTCCACCGGACCATGTTCATGGGTCTGACGGACGGGGCCGGGGAACAGTAGCGCACGTTTCACCTCGGGACCCTTGTGGCGCCGGGCAGGGGCGACGATGGAAGCATGAGAGAGCGTGACTTGGCTACACGCCGCACGGAGTTGGAAGATGCTTCAGGGGACCTCCGGGAATTGTGCGAGGACGTGGCAGTGCCCATGGCGGCCAAACAATATATCGTTTTTTTGCCGGCAACGGTGTGCAGTCGGCGGCGGACAAGGCGCCCAGGCGGCAGGCTTTCTTCGCCGGAATTGACCGCTTCCAGCTGGCATTTGAGGCGTTGCGCGGCGACCTTGAAGCTGCCGGTTACGTGCCGCGCGAGGTGGCCAGCATTGAAAAGGAAAGCGCCAGGTTCGCCGCCTTACGCCGGGAAATCAGCGCCGCCGCTGGCGACGCTGGATAGACCCTCCGCTCCGCTTTTGGGCGCCCGCCCCTCCAAGCGTCCAACTTGGTGACTAATCCCCGGGGGTGCGCCATGGCATAGATATTGTTGGAGCAAGGGTGTTCAAAATCGGCGCATCTACCCAAAACGTCATACTGGGAGGCTCACTTGGACGCGGGTCTGGACACCGTTGCCACAGCATTCCAAGTCGCTTCGGACGATTTTATTAAAGGCCAATCCGGAAGGGGTCCCGTACCAGCCCAGGATCGGCATCACCCCCGGAATCCCTTGGTCGTGGGTTAAATTCCCGCCTGGGGCACAACATGTTGCTCTGACCTGCGGTCATACTGTTTCGGCCGGGTGCGTCGAGGTGCCACATCACGTTCTACTCACATTTTTGATCGAAAAGTTTCTCACGGTTACGGCATACTAAGGGCCAATTCAGCCGCCAGTTGTCGTCACGTTTTTCAACTATGGGCAGAAAAACCGCGGGAATCCGCGGTTTTTCCGAGTCTGTCCTTTTTGGCCGGTGGCTTCTAATTATTGACCCTCCGATCGCCGCGCTTGCCACTCCACGACACCATCTTGATTACGACCGCCTCCACGGGATGACTGCGTAGGCCCGATCGGTTTTGAGGGCAAACGAGACCCCGTTCCGTGGGGACGTTCCATGCCGGGGCCCCGCGACGAGGACGCATAAACGGGAATTATCTTCCCGGAGTTGGTGCTTCCAGTGTCCGTCCGGGGATGAATACTCCGGCGTGGCGTTCGTGATGCACTGGGCCTGGGGCAGAGTTTCGCAGGAGCTCAGCCATCACGGCAGTCGCTCGTACAGCGACTTCCTCAACGGGAAGTTTCACTGTTGCCAAACCGATCTGTTCCAGACCCATGGCGATGCCGTCACAGCCGGTGATCGAAACGTCTTTGGGGATAGACAATCCAGCCGCCTGTGCAAGGGACATGAATGCCAAGGCTCGGGTGTCCGTGGGAAACATCGCAGCAGTTATTTGCTTGTCACGGACCAACCGGATGATGTCATCGCATCGGTCTGTCCACGTTCCAAAGATGTCGGTGTCCATTTGATGCACGTCGATCCCTCTTCCCCGCAGGTGGGAGGCCATGGCCACGCCTCGGCGGTTCTCACCTGTTGAAACCGCCCACGCCGGGACGACGACGGCGACAGATCGGTGGCCGGCCATCACCACCTTGTCTGCGAGGATGGACCCGTTGACGTCTTCGTCGTACGACACTCCGGTAATACGGGGATGATCTTCCAGACGCCCTACGGAAACCACCGGGACCGAATCGAGGAATGGCTCCAGGTCATGGTCTTTGATGACGCCGGTGGAGACTAAGAGTCCGCCAACTCTTAATCCCAGGAGTCGATGCAGGCTGTCAAGCTCATCTGTGACGCCTTCGGAAGATGAAGGAACCACTGTGATGAGTTCCAGTCCTGACTTGCTGACTTCGTTTTGAATCACACTGTGCAACAGGCCGTAGGCCGGAACCCTGGGATCGCGCAGCAGCAGGCCTACGAGGTCTGAGCCCTTGGCTGCCAGGCCGCTGGCAATCAGGTTGGGGACGTAGCCGAGCTCTCGCATGGCCTGATTGACCTTTTCCTGAGTCTTGCTCGACACGGGAGCATAGCCCTTGATGACCCGAGACACAGTGGCCCGGGACACCTGGGCGAGCTCGGCGACGTCATCCATCCTTACCCCGAGCGGGGTTCCACCGTTGCGCCGTGGCGGCGTAGCCGAATCTGTCACGGTGCCTACTTTACCGATTGCCACGCCCGGCCTGCCGCAACTCCTTGCAATACGGTGTTGCGGTACGGCACGAGCAATCCCGGCCAATCGGTCTGGATGACATCAGCACCCAAGCGGGCGAGCCTGCCCCACCCCAGGTCCGGGTCTTCCAGCACCGACGTCTCGTCGTCCCAGCCACAAAACAAGGGCACTCGATTGTTCAAGTTGATCGCGTTCATCAACGCGAACAATCCCTGCGAATGCAGCCACTGAACATACTCCGGAGAGACGAACTCATGGTCGGGTCCGTCGGGCAGCAACTCCATGCCCACCGTGTTGATATCGGCGTATTCGAGTGTTTTCAACACCTCGGCGTGGGAGTGCACCATTGGCGCAAAACCGTATTTGACCGGATGCGCGGCCAGCACGTCCAACCACTCCCCGGCGACCGGTGATTTGAGCACGGCCCGCCCCACCACGTCGTAGTAGTCCATGTACGGCAGCAGCCGGTCCCATGACGTCCACGATCTGTCCACGTTGTAGAGTGCCTGCGGATTGCGCCGGAACACCTCATCGAGGGTTGCCACCCTGTAGGGTTCGGCCTCCGCCGCCGAGCACCATCGATATTCCAGGGCGCGGATCGCGGTACTGTCGAGGGTTCTGATGTTCTCGGCAATCCCGAAGTGCATCGGTTCGTAGCCGTCGTGGAACAGGAAGAATTCCCCGTCCGTGGACTCCACAATGTCAATCTCCACCATTTCGGCACCCTGGCGAAGGGCGGCTTCAACGGCCCGTTGGGTGTTTTCTGCGATGGTGCCCTGCCCGGTTCCCCGGTGCACAGCAACCAGTGGCCGGGCCTGTTGGAATGCCTCATTGAGTGGGGCGTTCTGTGGTGCAAAGCGAGACTGTCCAAACATATTTACTTCTCCTGGTTATGGGCCGTGCCGACCGTTACGAGCTCGCGCGTTGTTTTGACGCCCGCCTCAAGTGAGGGCGGTGTAATGGGGTTGTTGCTTGTGGATGGCGTTCGACGGCGGCGCGGGGCACCCAGTTTGACTCCCCTTCCGTACACCAACCACATGGTGATTCCCATGATGACCATCAAGATCACGGTGTATACAAAGGTCAGTGCCGTGGCATCAGTCAGAGTGTCCTCACCGGTGGCGTTTTTGATGACAATACCAAGGGGCTGGTACAGCGGGTGGGCAAGGAAGACTGCCGTGTCATAGTCGTCGAGCAGGCCGTTAAAGTTCAGTGCCGCAATGGCTGCCGCTGCTGGTGCAACGATGGGCAGCAGAACGCGCCTGAAAATGGTGAAGGAACTTGCCCCCAAAATGGCAGCTGCTTCCTCCAATTGGTCTGGAACAGCTGAGAAGGCTGCTTTCAGCATGCGGAGGGTGAAGGGGATCTTGCCAATCACATAGGCAATGGCCAACAGCACCAGGGTCCCGGTGAGTACCTGATCTCCCACCAACCACTGGGCATGGTCGAAGGTGACGATCAGCCCGAGTGCAATCATGGTGGAGGGCAGTATCCAAGGTATGTGAAGCACATACTCAATGGCTGCTGTCGCCGGGTTCTTGAATTTCTGGACCAGCCGCGCAACGAAGAGCAGCCCTAAAACGACTATAATAGTTGCCACTGCGCTGTAGCCGATGCTCACAAGGAACGGCCACATGGCAGAGTAGTCGGTAAACACGCGCAGGTAATTATCCAGTGTAAAGCTGTCGAAACTGAGGCTGGCGCTGTTGATCGCTGCCGCGTTTGTAAAGGAAAAGAGCAGGATCAAAACCGGTGGCAGCGCATAGACCGCGAACAACGCATACGCCACCACGTGGACCACAACGTTAGCCACCGGGTTTTCAATCTTTTGTTTCTTCATGCTGGCCGGAACCTTGGACACGCTAAAGTACGTGCCACCTTTTTCCAAACGGTTCAGAACGGCCAGCAAGATGATGGTGGACAGGCCCAGAACAATGGCCAAAGTGGCCGCCAGATCGCGTGAGCTGGGCATGTTGGCAAAGGTCAGGATCATCGGGGTGACAGTTTGAAAATCCTCCCCGCCCAAAATCTGTGGAGCCACCAGCGCGCCCAAACCACCAAGGAACGTCAACACGGTAATGGCGTAAACCATCGGCATCAAGGTAGGCAGCACAATGCTCCGCAGCACTTTCCAGCTGGAAGCGCCCATCATCTGGGCTGCTTCGATGGTTTGAAAATCAACCTTCGCCAAGGCGCTGCCTAGGAACAACAGGTGGTTTCCTGTGCCTGCCAGCGTCGAGACAAACACCACGGCAAACACACCGCTGAACCAGCCGGCATCCATTCCAGGAAAGAAGTTTTGCACTTGTTTCGTCACAAAACCACTGTCACCGTAAATGAATTTGTAGCCCGCAACCAAGACCACGCCACCGTAAATCAGCGTCGTGGCATAGCCCAGCCACAGCAGCCGCGCACCCTTGATATCGAAGTACCGAGTTGCCAGGACAATGAAAATTCCGACGAGGTTGACCGTCACCGAGAGGACTACCGCCAGAATAAAACTGTTACGAATCGAGTCCATGGCGCGTTCAGAAGAAAGCAACCGTTCAATGGCGCTGAAGGAAAACTTTCCCTCCGGCATAAAAACAGTCGCCAACAGATTCACATTGGGAAGAATCAGGAACGTGATGGAAAACCACAGCACGACAGCCACCACGGTAATGAACAGTGGCGACCTCAATAGTTGGCGCAGGGACCCGTTCACGATGTCTCCGAATATTGCAGGACATCGGAGGGATCTACCAGCAGGCTGACCGAGTCCCCCGGCTGGAAGCCCCGGCTGCCGTCTTCTTGCAGGATGCCGCGGAGCATGCCCTGCCCGGTAGAGACCTGGTAACTGCTGTAGATGCCGTGATAATGGCGCGAACTAACCGTTCCAGCCAGAGTGCGAACGCTGCTGTTGCCAGATTCACCCGCGTCAGCGAACTTCACTTTCTCAATCCGCACATAGGCGGGCTGGGAGGGATCAAGGTGAGTGCCGCCGTCGTACTTCAGGGACTGTACCGCCTCGGTTGAGAGTTTGTTGGCGTCTCCTACGAAGTTGCACACGAACTCCGTGGTGGGGCTGGTGTATATTTCCTGCGGTGTGCCCACCTGCTCAATGCAGCCTTGGTCCATGACGGCGATGCGGTCGCTCATGGTCAGGGCCTCCTCTTGGTCATGCGTGACATAGATGGTGGTGATGCCGAACTGCTGCTGCAAATCCTTCAGCTGTGCGCGCAGTTGCAGGCGGAGTTTGGCGTCTAGATTGGACAGCGGCTCGTCCAGCAGCAGGATCTTGGGTTTCAGGATCAGGGCGCGGGCAATGGCCACTCGTTGCTGCTGGCCGCCGGAAAGGTCTGTGATGTTCTTGGCCAGCTGTGCCTCGCTCAGATTGACCTCGCGGGCAATGTTCCGGACTCGTTGCTCGGTCTCCGCCTTGGAAACTTTTGAAACTTTCAGGCCGAACGCGATGTTCTCCCACACCGAGAGCGTGGGGAACAGTGCATAGCTTTGGAAGACCATCCCGATTTCGCGGCGGTGGCTGGGCAGGTGGGTGACCCGCTTCCCTGCAATGGTGACGTCCCCGCTGTTGGGTTGAATAAAGCCAGCCAGGGTGCGCAGTGCGGTGGACTTCCCGCAACCGGAGGGGCCCAAGAGGGTGAAGAACTCCCCCTCCTCCACTGTTAGGTCGTAATTGTGCAGTGCCGTGAAATCGCCGAATCGGACCTCAACATTGCTAAAGGTGATCATGATCAGTTAGCCCTTCAAGTATTCGAGCTCGATCTTTTCAACCCATTTGTCGATGTTGTCGGCAACCAGGGTCCAGTCGATGTCCTGCTTAGTGAACGCCTCGGTCTGCGTAATGGCTTCAGGATCGGCAAGTGCCGCAGCCTTGGTGTTCGTGGGTGCCGTGAAGAATTCCTTGGACCACTTGCCCTGGGTTTCGGCCGAGCCGAACCAGTCGATGAACTTCTTGGCTGTCTCGGCCTTCTTGGTGCCGCTGACCAGGGCGACGTGCTGCACCGCGAAGGGGACGCCCACTGTGGGCATCGCAGCCTCGGTGACAATGTCGTACTGCTTTTCGCGGGCGGACTTGCCAGCGAGCCACATCTGTCCGGCCTCAACCTCTCCCTTCACCATGCGGGCGTAGAGGTCCTCACCCTTGATGGCGCGACTGCCGCCGGCGAAGTATGCCTTGACCTGATCCCAGCCTTCGGAGCTGACCCCCAGCTCCCCTGCCGGATCGGCATACCGGCTAAGTATTCCGGAGAGCACCATCTGGGTGGTGGCACCGCCCAGGCTGTTCGGCACCTCGTAACGGCCCTTGAACTGCTCCTTGGTCCACAGATCGGTCCAATCCTGGGGAGCTTCCGCCGCCGAGGCGTAGGCATCCTTCTTATAAACCAGCATGATGGGCTCTTGGACTATGGGCCAAAATTCCCCGCCGGCGGCGTCGCCCAGTGAGGCATCCACGTCGCCAGCCCACGCCGGTGTGTAGGGTTCCAGAACCTGCTGGGCCTTGAGCTTCTCAAAGTAGACGTTGTTCAGGCCGAAGGTCACGTCCGCGATGGGGTTGTTCTTTTCTGCCGAGAGTCGATTCATGACATCGCCACCGCCCAGATCAACAAACGTCAACGCGAAGCCTGCTGCCTGGGCCTCCTTCTTCAGCCAGTCTCCGCGGCCTTCCGAGACTGAGTTGCTGTAAATCACTAGCGATTCAGAGGCCGACCCCGTTGACTGGCCAGGCGCACACGCCGTAGCGGCAGCAGTGCTTGCGGCCAAAAGGCCAGCGATCAATACAGTCCGACGTTTCATAATGTCTCCATGTGTGGTTTGGGAAAGTTGCGCGAGTGCCCAGCGGGCCAGCATCGCGAGGCGGTATAAATCACCTCAAAATTGAACGCGCTCTCATTGTGGCATTCAGAACTAAAAATCACACGGACGCGGGTCAAATTCCAAGTAACACACTGATGAACAGTCGGCATCGACCACGCAATCATCCACCAACCTGGGAGAACTACATGCAATCAGAAGTGCACTACCTCATCCATCTCTCCGTGGCTTTCCTACTATCAATGCCCATAGGAGCAGAACGGGAAATACATCAGAAATCGGCGGGCCTGCGCACCCACATGTTGGTCGGAGTGGGCTCTGCGTTGCTTATGATCATCTCCAAGTACGGATTCGACGACATTAGCGGCAAACCCAGGTACTCACTCGACGGCTCAAGGATTGCAGCCCCAGTAGCCTCCGGCAACGGGTTCCTCGGCGTCGGACTTATTTTTGCGAGAAGAGACCTTGTGCGAGGCCTGACAACAGCTGCCAGCGACTGACTTGTCGCACGCAAAGTCGTCCACTCAGGCACTGCAAATTCAGTATCTGGACGGACAAGGTATTCCCCGGGAAATCATCAGAGTAGCCGCCGAACATGGACTACTGGTCAGCAATTTAGTCATGAAACAAGAAAGTGAGAATCGACTTGCAGAACGACTGGACATCGTTCTGCGCGTCAGTGGCTCCCCACGCGCCGTGGAAGCTGCCATTCTCACAATTCACCAAATTGACAGTGTTTCGAGAATTCACTTCGACGAAGTTGATGACTAGATACCTGGACCTGAGTACCCGCAGGGGAGAGTTCGATTTGTGCGCCTCAAGAAATTTGGGTCAACTCTTGGCAGTCATCTATCCAGATGCCAAAATGAAAGCGCGTTCAAAGAACTAGCAACTGTTTTATCTGACTTCATTCTTGTTGAAGCGCTACGCTCACCTACCACTCACCATGGAGGAACCATGAGGCTTAGAACGATGTCAATTGCCGGGCTAATAGCAGTGAGTACGCTCGCAGGCACAGCCTGCGCAACCACCGGCCAGGCAACCGATCCATTCATATCCGAAAAGAGTGCGACCACTGCATTGCTCGGCGAACGACCCCAACACGAAGTCCAGATAGCCGGCAAGTTGCCAGTCAACGCATCGCTTGCTTCGACCGCCAGCCTCCTTGCCAATAACCGGCCGTCAGCCTCCCCTTCGAAAACCCCACCCCAGAACTCCCTCGTACTGCCCTACGGCAACGAGCCTGACCTCATGATCGTCGCTCACCGCGGCCAGTGGCGCACCTACCCGGAAAATTCAGTTCAAGGCATCGTGCAGGCCGCCGAGGATGGTGCCGACATTGTCGAGATCACCGTGTGCCCAACTGTTCCGTGGAAGGCGCCTTGAACAGACACCTCTCTGGCCCAGGTCTTCGCTGGCTGCGAGTATGTACACATGATGATTGTGGAAGAAATATTGCTCGCAGCAGAGCCAGCGATTAAGGCAATTCTGACGCCGAATGAGCTTGAGCGCACCCATGTGGATGTGCTGACGGTGAAGGGCGAACCGCTCACGTCATCAGCGGTTATCAGTGAGGACTTGCTTCTCCGAGTCGTTGTGCATGACGAGGAAATGTGGGTCGGGCTTTATCCGCCCGAAGGCGCCAACAGTTTCACGGCCCGTTTGCGTAGCGAAATGCAGGATTTCGTTGCGGAGAGTGGGTTCGGTGGGGGAGAGCTGCGTGGATAGCGCCCCGGTCGAGGTTCCCCATACGGGACATCGAAGCCATTATGCTCCACTTTGATCCGTCGGTCTTTTCGGCGGACTTGCACAGCTAATTAAAGCCATTCCCGATGGACACCGACCACACTTCGCTTACGATTGCAGGCGACCCATTGAGAATCTACACAGAAATTTATATAGTTTATGTATGACTACCATGACCATCACAGAAGCATCACGTGCCGGACTGTCATCACTGGTCGCCTCGGCTGAAGCCGGAAACGACGTCCCCCTTTCCCGACACGGCCGAGTCGTCGCCGAAGTTGTATCCGCTGAGGAAATCTCCAGCCTAAGGCGTGACCGTGACACTCTGCGCGATGCAGCACTCGTTATGGCTCGTTTCGCCACCGACAGTGGCGTCCGCACCGGCCTGGACCAGGCCATGGAACATTTCGGTTTCACCCGCGCTGAGCTGGAGGCCGAGATAGCCGCCGACATCGTCGCAGGGCGAGCGTGACGGCACATCCCCGGCGAGCCTGCGTGGTTCGACTCACAGAAGATGCCGTTGCCGACCTTCACCGACTCGGCAAGAAAGACCCCCAGATCGTCCGTACTGTCTTCAAGAAAATGCTGCTCCTGGAGCGCTCGACCAACGCCGGCGACCCCCTCTTGGGTGCCCTCATTGGCTTCCGAAAACTCGTTGTCGGTGACCGCGACTGGCGCATTGTCTGGAGAGTCACCGCAGACACAGATGGCACACCGATCCGTGACATCTCTGAACTATGGGCCGTAGGCGTCCGATCCGACAGCGAGATATACGAGGAACTAAAAGCGCGTGTCGCTCGGATAGGTGATGACCCTAAACTTCAACCATTGAAGGATGTCATTGCCCAAATGGGCCGTCTCTACGGATCTGTTGAAGCTGCCGCAGAACCCTCCAGAGAGTCCTCTGTGCCGGACTGGCTTCAGGCCGCCCTCCGCGACCAGCTCAACCTCGCCCCAGAAGAGACCTCCAAAATAACCGAGCACCAGAGACAAGAACTGCTGATGGAGCACTGGTCCAACCGCCAGACAGACTAGGACACGGAAAACCCGGGCACCGGACTTGGCGATCTAGAAAAGCTCCCAGTTCAACACGCACTCGGCATTCTAAGCCAAAAAGTTACTTTGATGTTCTAGCTCGCGATCGGGCACCACGCACGTGGCCAACTCTGCCGAGAGTTTGAACCCGCACCCAGACAGTGCCGAAGGCACACGAAGAAGCACTCCCCCTTTTCAAACAGAAACTACCGATGTCTACGGAATGTCAACGCCTTTGAAGTGACCCAAAAGCCGCGAAAAATCACTGTTTTTGAGAGTCAACGACACACCTCAATACTCAGGTGGTGCGATTCTCTTGGTCGTGGGTTCAAGTCCGGACCGGCGCTCAACATGTTGCTCTGACCTGGGTTATACCGTTTCGGCCGGGTGCGTCGAGGTGCCACATCACGTTCTACTCATGTTTTTGATCGAAAAGTTTCTCACGTTTAAAGTGTTGCCACCTTGATAAAAACCTGTACCGACCCGTGCGGACCTAATGACCCGTGGATATTTCGAAAATATGCGCATAGATACGCAGATGCGGATATAGCATGGGACTATGACACATATTCGCGTATCTGAAGCGGCCCGTTTTCTGGGCGTCAGCGGCGACACCGTTCGCCGTTGGCTGGACCACGGAACGCTGCATGGCAGCAAGGACCAGCATGGCCGAATGGTGGTTGATGGCGTTGAGTTGGCTGCGCTGGCCAAAAAGCAGTCCGCGCTGCCCCAGGATCCCACGCGCGTTGGCAGCTCGGCGCGGAACCGTTTTGTGGGGCTGGTGACCACCATTGTCATGGACAAGGTCATGGCGCAGGTTGAATTGCAGTGCGGTCCGTTCCGCGTGGTGTCCCTCATGAGCAGTGAAGCCGTCAGGGACTTGAAACTTGAACCGGGATCGGTAGCCACCGCGGTTGTTAAATCCACCAACGTCATCATTGAAGTGCCCGGCGACGGGGGCCACTGATGACATTGTTCAACACATCAACACGCCCGAGACGGCTGCGGCTTGGTGCCGTTGCTGCCGGTGCGGCAGTGCTCGCATTGGGCTTGTCCGGTTGCGGGCCTGCCGCAACCTCTCCGAGTGCCGGCCCCGACTCAAATGCAACAGAAAATGCCACAGCCGAGCTCTCCGGCACGTTGAATGTCTACGCGGCAGCGTCCCTGAAGCAGACATTTACCGAACTTGCCCACGAATTTGAGGCGAAGAATCCCCACGTCAAGGTGTCGCTGAGTTTTGACGGTTCATCCACCCTTGTTACCCAAATCACCCAGGGCGCCCCGGCCGATGTGTTTGCCTCAGCAGACAGCGCGAACATGAAGAAGCTCAGCAATGCCGGTCTGGCCAAGGACTCCCCCGTCGACTTTGCCAGCAACGTCCTCACACTTGTGGTGCCCCCGGGCAATCCCGCCAACATCACCACTTTTGCCGATGCCGCCAAGCCCGGCGTGAAGCTGGTGGTGTGCGCACCCCAGGTTCCCTGCGGTGCGGCAGCTCAGGCGGACGCCGCCGGGGCAGGTCTCACACTCTCCCCTGTCAGTGAGGAACTGTCGGTGACAAGCGTCTTGGGCAAAGTCACCTCTGGTGAGGCTGACGCCGGTCTCGTTTACGTCACCGATGCAATCACGGAAGGGGACAAAGTCCGCAGCATTCCACTGACCTTGGCCAATACCACGATCAACCGGTACCCGATAGCTGCCGTCAGCACGACGAAGGTGCCGGAATTGGCGCAAGGCTTCATCGCCCTTGTCACCGATTCTGAAGGGCAAAAGGTGCTGAAGAATGCCGGTTTTGGTGCTCCCTAAATCCAACCGCCAAGCTGCCCGTGTGCAGGGGCGCACTTGGCAGTACACCGGAGTGCCAAAATGGATTTACCTCGTGGCAGCGGTGGGTGCCTTGTTCATCCTGCTTCCACTGACTGGGATGGTGGCACAGGTCAACTGGGGACAGTTTGGGGCGCTTGTCACCTCGGAGTCGTCTTTGGCCGCCTTGGTATTGAGCCTGAAAACAGCTGCGGCCAGCACCGCGTTGTGTATTGTTTTTGGAGTTCCGTTGGCGCTGCTGCTGGCCCGGGCGCAGTTCCTTGGACAGCGTATTTTGCGGGCGCTGATCCTGCTCCCACTCATAGTGCCTCCGGTGGTGGGCGGCTTGGCGCTGTTGTACACCTTTGGCCGCCAGGGCTTGATTGGCAAGTCGCTGACCCTGGTGGGCATCGACATTGCCTTTTCCACCACAGCTGTCATCATGGCTCAAACCTTTGTGGCACTGCCGTTCCTGGTTCTCAGCCTGGAAGGCACGCTGCGCACGGCCGGACAAAAGTACGAGGCCGTCGCCGCCACGCTCGGTGCACGCCCCGGCACGGTGCTGCGCCGGATCACGCTTCCACTGGTGCTGCCCGGGCTCATTTCGGGGGCAGTTTTGTCTTTCGCCCGGTGTCTGGGCGAATTTGGCGCCACGCTGACATTTGCCGGCAGCTTGCAAGGTGTCACCCGGACCATGCCCTTGGAAATCTACTTGCAGCGTGAGACCGACCCCGAAGCCGCCGTCGCCCTGTCATTTCTGCTCATCGCCGTCGCCGTGCTGGTGGTGGCCCTGACGTACCGGGTGCCGAAGTCTCCGCTGCGCGCTCTGGTGTCACCGGAGGCCACACCATGACGTTGGAGTTCAAGGCCACCATTGCAGCCCGCAACGTGGAGCTGGAGTTGACGCTGGACGCCGGTGAAACACTCGCCATCATGGGCCCCAACGGTGCCGGGAAGTCCTCCGTGGTGCAAATGTTGGCGGGCTTGTTGAAGCCAGACTCCGGCCGCGCGGCTCTGCAGGGCCGGGCCCTCTTCAGCCTCTCCCCCGGCACTCTCTGGCTGCCACCGCATGAGCGCGGGCTGGGCGTTCTAGCCCAGGACCCCCTGCTCTTTCCACATCTGAATGTGCTGGAGAACGTGGCCTTTGGGCCGCGCAGCCAGGGCCGGGGGAAGGCAGACAGCCGCGCCTCCGCCGCCCACTGGCTGCGGGAAGTGGATGCCTCGGAGCTGGCCGTCCGGCTCCCATCCCAGCTTTCCGGCGGGCAGGCCCAGCGCGTGGCACTCGCCAGAGCCTTGTCCACCGAGCCGGAATTATTGCTGCTCGATGAACCCATGGCAGCCCTGGACGTGAACAGTGCACCGTTTCTGCGCAGCCTCCTCAAGCGTGTGCTGGCGGGGCGCAGCGCCATCATCGTCACCCACAGTGTCCTGGATGCCCTGCTGCTGGCGGACCGCATCATCGTCATCGACGGAGGACGCATCGTTGAATCCGGCCCCACTGCAACTGTGCTGGCCCACCCGCGCAGCGCCTTTGCCGCGTCCTTGGCGGGGCTGAACGTGCTCCAGGGCGTCTTGGAGGCAGACTCCCTGCGCATGCGCGACGGCGGACGGGTCACCGGCCGCCGCATCCCCGCCTTCGCCGAAGCACCTCAAGCGGTAGGTGCGCTGGAAGGCCTGGCTGCGTTCGCGCCGTCGGCCGTGTCAGTGTTCCTGGCCCCACCTCAAGGCAGTCCGCGCAACTGTTTCAAGGTGAGCGTTGGAGAGTTGGAACCACAAGGTGAACAGATCCGGGTCCGTGCCGGCGCCCTGTCCGCAGACATTTCCCCGGCAGCGGTGGCGGAACTGGGCCTGGAACCCGGCGCCGAAGTGTATTTTGTGGTCAAGGCTGCCGAAGTGGTGCTTTACCCGGCGTGAGTACCCACGCGAGGCTATTCTTGATTCATGGATAAAAGGGCTGTCCAGCGGGCCGTCTTGCCCAGCGGAGTCCAGCTTGCCTACGTGTCAGCGGGACCCCACTGCGCAACAACCATCGTCTTTCTGCATGCGTGGGCAGAATCGCGAGGTTCCTTTGACCGGCTCCTGCCGCTCATGCCCACCACCATGCGTTGCGTGGCCTTGGATCTGCCTGGCCACGGACAATCCGACGAGCCGGTAACCGGATATTCGTTGGCTGCACTGGCGCAGGACGTGGTGGAGTTCATGGATGCCGCGGGCATCGACTCCGCTGTGTTGGCGGGCTCCTCCAGCGGCGGCTACCTCGCCCAACAGGTGGCGATCATGCACCCGCAGCGTGTGTCGGGCCTGGCGCTCATTGGCGCCCCGCGCTCACTGCACGGCCGTCCCCCGTTCGCCGACGATGTGGACCGGCTGGTGGATCCCATTGACCCCGCGTGGGTGCGGAAATCGTTCTCCTGGTTTCCGCGCCACCAGCCAGTTCCGCGGTGGTACCTCGAGGATCGGATCCGCGACGGTGCGGGCATACCTGCCGCGGTGTGGCGCGAGACGCTCAAGGGGCTGTGCGACGCTACGCCGCCCACCGCCAGCACCACCATTGCCTGTCCCACACTCATCATGTGGGGCGATCATGATGAAGTGTTGGACCGCAGCGATATGGAGGCCCTCACCCAGGCCATTGCCGGCTCACGACTGCTCGTTTATGAAAATACCGGGCACCTGGTGCTCTGGGAGCAGCCCCGGCGCGTGGCCGGCGATCTTGCCACTTTTGCGCAGGCGCTGGCAGGCAGCCCCGGGCAGCATTAGCGGCAGGAATGGCTGCGGACAACGAAAAACCCCCGGCCATCTGGCCGAGGGTTTTCCTCATCTGGTTGCGGGGACAGGATTTGAACCTGTGACCTCCGGGTTATGAGCCCGGCGAGCTACCGAACTGCTCCACCCCGCGTTGCGTCCTCAACAGTACAGTTGATTCCACCAAACACCAAATCCGAGGCCCCGTCGGACCGAATCTGACCGAGTCGGGCCGAAACGAGCCGTCCCGAGCCGCGTTGGAGCCGCAACACCCGATTCGCGGTCCACCGGACCGTGGCTTGCACGCAGATAAGCACCTTGGCTGCTTATGCGTACCTGGTTCCCGCCGCACAAGCGGGGAAGGTGCGCATGTGCGGGGAACCCACGGACATACGAACATGCGGTTGGCTATCGGTGCTTGAACTTGGCCGGACGCTTCTCCGTGAAGGCCGCCATGCCCTCTTTCTGGTCCTCGGTGGCGAAACAGGCGTAGATGGAGCGCCGTTCCATCCTGACGCCCTCGGCCAGGGTTGTTTCAAAGGCGGCATTGACGGCTTCCTTCGCGATCATGGCCACCGGCTTTGACATGGAGGCTATGGTTGCGGCCGTGTCCATTGCGTCTTCCAGCAACGAGTCCGCGGGCACCACTCGGGCCACAAGCCCCGCCTGTTCGGCTTCCACGGCCCCCATGACGCGGCCCGTCAGCACCATTTCCATGGCCTTGGCCTTGCCGATGGCCCTGGTGAGCCGCTGCGATCCGCCCATGCCGGGGATGACACCGAGCTTGATCTCCGGCTGGCCGAACTTGGCGTTGTCCGCGGCAATGATGAAGTCGGCGAGCATGGCCAGTTCGCAACCACCTCCCAAGGCATGTCCGGCCACTGCGGCAATCATGGGCGTGCGGACACGCGCCAGCTCGTCCCAGACCGAGAACCACTGGGAGGTGTACATCTCCACGGCGGACTTTTGCGCCATCTCCTTGATGTCCGCCCCGGCGGCAAAGGCGCGCGAGGACCCCGTGATGACGATGGCCCCCACCCCCTCATCCAAGTCGAAGGCCCGTGCGGCGGCCAGAATTTCTTGCCCCATCGCGTCACTGAGGGCATTCAGCGCCTCGGGGCGGTTAAGCGTGATGAGGCCAACTCGGCCGCGTTGTTCGGTCAGAATCAAGGAATACTGCGTCATGGTGGGGTACGTTCCGTTCACGGTTTCGGAAGAGGCGGGGCAAGACGGCCGTCTAATCGGTGTCAGCAAGGTCAGTGTTGGCAAGGTCTGTGTCTGCGGAGTCTGCGGGGTCTGTGTTGGCGCGGTCGGCGCCGGCGTTCTCGGAGGAGTCGCGGATGGCGTTGATGATGCCGGAGAAGTCCGTGCCGGCCCCGCCATGCAGGGCAAATTCGCGGAAGATCTCTTCGGCGGCCCGGCCCAGCACGGCATCCACTCTGGTGGAGTTCAGCGCCTCGACGGCCAGCCCCAGGTCCTTGGCCATCAACGCACCGGCGAAGCCTGGTTGATAGTCTCGGTTGGCCGGGCTGCCCGGGACAGGTCCGGGGACGGGGCAGTTGGTGGTCAGCGACCAACACTGCCCGGAGGCGTTCGCGGCCACGTCGAAGAGTGCCTCGTGGGTTAGCCCCAGCTTCTCCGCCAGCACGAATGCTTCGCTGACGGCAATCATGGAGGCGCCAAGGATCATGTTGTTGCAGACCTTGGCGGCCTGGCCCATGCCCGGCCCACCGCACAGCACAATGCGCTTGCCCATGATCCCAAAGAGGGGAAGGGCAGCGGCAAAGTCCTCCTCGGCGCCGCCCACCATGAACGTCAGCGTTCCAGCCTCGGCGCCCACCACGCCGCCGGAGACCGGTGCATCCAGGCCGCGGTGTCCGCTGGAGACCACCAGCGAGTGGGCGGCTCTGGCATCTTCGACGGAAATCGTGGAGCATTCCAAAAACATTGCCCCCGGCTTGGCCGCAACCAGCACCCCTCCCCCGGGACCCTCGCCTTCAAAGGCGGCAAAAACGTGCTTCCCGGCAGGGAGCATCGTGATGATGACATCGGCTCCGTCCGCTGCGGCTGACGCCGAATCCGCCACCACAACACCTGAGGCCTCAGCCGTGGCGAGCGCTTCCGGCACCACGTCAAAGCCTGTTACGCCATAGCCGGCAGCCACCAGGTTCGCTGCCATGGGCCCGCCCATGTGGCCTAAGCCGATGAAGGCGATCCTCTGCCCCGTCCCGCCCGGCATGTCGCCGCCTGTCGCTTCGCTGCCTCCTGCCGCACTTCCCTTTGCTGCACTGCTTTCTGCTGCACTGCCCATGGTCGTTTCCTTTCACATCATTTCTGTGGCGCGGACAAAGCCAGTTCGCGCTCGCCCAAACCCGCGAAGGCCGCAGCCACCACTTCCGCGGAAACCTCCGCCAGCGTGGCCGGCGACCATGCCGGATTCCTGTCCTTGTCCACCAGCTGCGCCCTGATGCCCTCGAGGAAATCGGGCCAACGCAGCGAACGCAGCGAAACCCGCAAGTCCTGGTTCAAGCCCTCCTCCAGCGACGGGAGGGTGCGCGCCCGGCGCAGCGCCGCCAGTGTCACGGACACCGCCGTGGGAGACCTGCCGGCGATGGTCTTGGCCGCTGCCTCTGCTCCCGGATCGCCGACGCGCACCAGCCGCTCAAGGATGGTCTCGGCGCAATCCGGGGCATAAGCCTCGTCAATCCACCACCGCTGCTGCATCAGCCCGGACTCCGGCGCCACCTGCCCCCAACGGGCGACGGCGGCCCCCGCCGTGCGCTCGGACAGCTCAGCCACAAGCCCTGGAACTGCCTCCGAGGCGATGTAGTGGTCGGCCAGGCCCATGGCGATGGCGTCGGCGCCGCTGACCATGGTCCCGGTCAGGGCCGCATGGGTGCCCAGTTGGCCGGGTGCGCGGGAGAGCAGGTGGGTCCCGCCGACGTCGGGCACGAAGCCAATTCCGGTTTCCGGCATGCCCACCCTTGAGCGTTCGGTGACGACCCGGTGCGAGGCGTGGGCCGAGATTCCCACACCACCGCCCAGAACCACCCCGTCCATGAGCGCCACAATGGGCTTGGGATAGCGCTTGATGCGGGCGTTGAGGTGGTACTCGGCACGCCAGAACGCTTCGCTGGCGTGCCCTCCCCCGGACAGGGCGTCATGGTAGATCGAGACGACGTCGCCGCCGGCACACAAGCCCCGCTCGCCGGCGCCTGAGATGAGAACGCTCTCAACGGCGTCGTCCGCCTCCCACTCGTCCAGTGCGTCGGCGACGATGGTGATCATGGTTGCGTTGAGCGCGTTCATGGCTTGGGGCCGGTTCAGGACAAGATGGCCCAGGCGGCCGGTGCGTTGGACAAGGACGTCTTTGTTCTCCATGAACCCATCAAACACTGCTTAGCGCTCCACCGCCAGACGACCCACGATCAGTTGCATGATTTCATTGCTGCCTTCAAGAATTTGGTGCACGCGCAAGTCCCGTACAAGCTTTTCCAGCCCGTATTCGCTGAGGTAGCCGTAGCCGCCGTGCAGCTGCAGGGCCTGGTTGGCCACGTGGAAGCCTGCGTCCGTGGCGACCCACTTGGCCATGGCGCACAGCTTCACGGTGTCGGGCGCGCCGGCATCCAGTGCCCGGGCGGCCCGGCGCAGCATGGTGCGGGCCAGCTCGAGCTCCGTGTCCATGTGGGCAATTTCAAAGAGCAGATGCTGTTTTTCAATGAGCGGGCCGCCAAACGCCTGCCGCTCCTTGAGGTACGCGATGGATTTTTCCAGCGCCGCCCGGCCGCCGCCCAGTGAACAGGCGCCGATGTTGACCCTGCCCCCGTTGAGACCCTTCATGGCAATGCCGAATCCGTCGCCCTCGGAGCCGAGCCGGTTGGATTGCGGAATACGGACATTCTCAAACACCACCTGGCGGGTGGGTTGGGCCCGCCATCCCATCTTTTTTTCATTGGCACCAAAAGACAGCCCGGGAGCATCGTGGGGCACCACGACGGCGGTGATTCCGCGGCTGCCGGAATCGGCGGTGCGAACCATCACCAGATACCAGGCCGATGCTCCGGCGCCGGAGATGAACTGTTTGGTGCCGTTGATGAGGTAGTCCTCGCCGTCGGGCACGGCCCGGGTGGTGATGGCGGCGGCGTCGGAACCCACCCCGGGTTCGGAGAGGCAGTAGCTGCTCAGCTCCGTCATCGCCGTCAAGCCCGGCAGCAAGCGGGCGCGCAGGTCCTGGTTGCCGAAGGCGTCGATCATCCAGGCCACCATGTTGTGGATGGAGATGTAGGCCGCAATGCTGGGGTCCACGGCGGCCAGCTCTTCAAAGATCAAGGCGGCGTCCGTGCGGCTCAGTGCCGAACCCCCATGGTCCTCGGAGACGTAGATGCCGCCCATGCCGAGCTCCCCGGCCTTGGCCAGCACATCCACGGGAAAGTGCTTGTCCTCGTCCCATGCTGCGGTGTGTGGGGCCAGTTCGGCGGCGGCGAAGTCACGCACCATTTCCACCACGGCCTCTTGGTCCGGTGTCAATTCCTCCACGGTGTCTCCTTGTTTCGGGTTTCCGATCCGCCCGGTTTACCGATGTCCGGTGCCCGGTGCGGGTTTGGCTTACTTCGTGACCTTGCCCATCAGCGACGCGATGGGGCGCAGGAAGAGCGGGGTGGCCAGGAACCACGCCGCGGCCATGACCACCAAGGACAGCGCAAAGATGCCAAAGCCCCACCAGTTCACGACGTCGCTTGAGGCGTACATGTGGTTGAGGTTGCGCAGTGCGCCGGTGGCCAGCACCAGGGTCACGTGGACCACAATGAAACCCACAAAGTAGATCATGACGGGGAAGTGCAGCGCCCGGGCGGCCTGGATCGGGTAGATCCTGTTCAGTGTGCGGGCATTCTTCGGCCAAGCCCCGGACATGCGCAGGCCCGTGGCAATGGCCAGCGGTGCAGCAATGAAGACCGTGATGAAGTACGTGAGCAATTGCAGTCCGTTGTAGTTGACCCAGCCGTTTTCGGTGGGCCAGTCAAGGGAGAGGTACTGCAGCCCGGCGGAGATGGCGTTGGGGACGATGTCCCAGCTGGTGGGCACTATGCGCATCCACTGGCCGGTGAAGAAAAGCACCACAATGAAAACAATGCCGTTGAGCACCCAGAGGGCGTCCAGCGTCTGGTGGAACCACAGGTCCAGGCTGATCTTGGTCGGGGCGTTTTTGGTCTTGATCAGACCCTTGTTGTTGCGCACCCAGTGGGCTGCCGGTCGCTTGGTGGTGCGCACCTGCCAGCCTGAACGGATGATCAAGATGATGAAGAACATGTTCAGGAAGTGTTGCCAACCCAGCCAAGCCGGAAAGCCCACGGGTGCTGATTCAGGCAGCACCGACTGGCCCGGATACGTCTTAAGGAAGGATTGCACCGGATCCAGGATGACAAACCACCGGGCGGCAAGAACCACCGCCAGCAGGACAATCACCAGCACAATTGCCGCCACGGCAGTACGTGCCCACGGGCCCAGGGCCTTCCAGCGTGCACCGACGCCGGCGGCCTGTTTGTTCAAGGGGGTCGACATGGTCCAAAAAACCTCTTTCGAAGAACGTCCCGGAACCGCCGTGGTCCGGGCGGTTTAATGCTCGTGGTGTGCAACTGCCGCCATTTGCAACAGTTTCTATTTCTAGCAGGTCGCCTCGTTGATCCGGCCATTCGGTGTAACAGAGGCCGGTCGATGCAGCGGATGCAGTTCCCGGCTCCTTGTCCATGCTGCCTATCCTACGGCCGCCGTGCTGCGGGGAACCGCAATATCCACGGCAGTTCCCCGGGCGGCCAGGTACACCAGGTGGCTGGCTGTTTCGGCCAAGGCCAGCCGCAACGTAAAGCCGCGCAGCGAGTCAAAGCCGCGCGACCACGTCAGCTGCCGGGACACGTCCCACACGGTTTCCGCGGTGCCTGATTCCAGCACGGCCAGAACTTCCGCCGAACGTGCCAAGGTGTGCTGCCGCAGCTCGACGACACGTTCGGGCAGGCCTCGGAAACGGTACTCGTGGGCAGGCAGCACTTCCATGTCCGCCGCGACGTCCATGGCCGCAAGGGATGTCAGGTAATCCCCCAACGGATCCGCCTGGTTGCGGGTCTCAAGGCTGACGTGCGGGGTGATCCGGGGCAGCACATGGTCGCCCGTGAGGATCAGCCCGTTGGCTTCGTCCAGCAGGCAAATGTGTCCCGGGGTGTGCCCCGGGGTGGCCAGCACGCGGACTTCAAGTCCCGCAATGGGGAGCAGTTCGCCGTCGGCCAAGCGGCGCTCCGGCTCCTGGACGCTTGCCATTTGCGCCCACGTGCCGTTGTGGAACGTCACCTCGTCCAGGAAGTCGGCAGGCACACCCCACGCCTCGAATTGCGTTCTGTCCGCCGCCACAAAAGCGTCGGGCTCGCTGCCCCAACTCACGGCTTGCGGCTCGTGCTCCCCGAGCGCCACCCAGGCCCCGGATGCTGCCCGCAGTCGTCCCGCCATGCCGAGGTGGTCGGGATGGAAGTGCGTGACGACAATACCCGTGATGGACGACGGCGTGAGGCCGGCGGCTGCCAACCCCGCCTTGAGCGCCTCCCATCCCTCATCCGAGTCCCAACCGGGATCAACCAGGGCGGTTTCCCCCTCGCCCACCAACAAGTACGCCAGCGTGTACCGCATGGGGTTGTTGATAAAGGGGATGGGAATGGAGAAGACACCGGGGCGCACTTCTTCCACCCCCGGCAGGCGTTTGCCCTGCCATGCCTCGAATTGTGCCGTGCCGGTAATGGTGATCATGGGGACCTATTCCTGTGCCGCGGTGTAGTTCTCGCGCAGTTCGCGCTTGAGGATCTTCCCAGCGCCGGACATGGGCAGCGCTTCGGGGAACTCAAAACTGCGCGGCACCTTGTACCCGGCGATGTGTTCGCGGCAAAAAGCCTGCAGTTCCTCCGCCGTGGCGACCTGTTCAGGTCCCAGCACAACTACGGCGTGCACGCGCTCGCCGTAGTTGTCGTCCGGGACGCCAATGATGGCTGAAGAGGCCACGGCGGGGTGCTTGCTCAGCGCATTTTCGACCTCTGCCGAATACACGTTTTCTCCGCCGGTGACGATCATGTCCTTGAGGCGGTCCACAACATAGACGAAACCTTGGTCATCCAAATAGCCCAGGTCCCCGGTGTGCAGCCAGCCTTCGCGCAAGGCTTGGGCAGTTTGCTCCGGGTTGTTCCAATAGCCCTGCATGATGTGGGCTCCCTTGGCACAGATCTCGCCGACCTCGCCAACGGCGACTTCTTGACCATCCAGATCAAGAATGGCTACTTGGCAGTGCGGCGCAGCCCGACCGCCGGAACGCATGGGCACGCCTTCGTGGTCATCCGGCAACAGCAAGGTGATGACAGGTGCCGCTTCCGTCTGGCCATAGGCCTGGGTCAGGCGGATGCCCGGAAAACGCTGCTTGGTGCGCTGCAGCACTCCTTCGGAAATGGAAGACCCGCCGTAGAGCATTCTCTCCATGGAGGAAAGGTCGTAGTTGCCGCTATCGGGGTGGTCCACCAGGATCTGGATCATGGTGGGCACCAGCAGTACATCGGTGGGTTTGTGCTCTTCCATCGGTTTAAACACGCTGGTTGGCTCAAAGTAGGGCACCATGACGTGGGTTCCACCAAGAATTGTCAGCCCACACCAAGCAGCAAGATCGGCAAGATGGAACATGGGTGCTGCATGCAATAGCACCGAACCCGCGCGCAATAACTCGCCCGAGGCCGTGGTGCCCAAGCCGGAGGTGACAAAGTTGGTGTGGCTGAGCATGACGCCCTTGGGGAATCCAGTGGTGCCTCCGGTGTAATAGACTCCGGCCAAATCATCACCGCTGCGGTAGGCATCCTGTACCGGTTCGCTACCGGCCACCAGTTCTTCGTAAGAGAGCATTCCTTCCGGGGTGGGTCCGTCGCCGCAGTGGATCAGCATTGTCAGCACGGGTGCCTTCTCCAGCAAGAGCGGAGCCATGGCCACAAAGGCGTCGTCGATCAGCAGAACCCGGGTGTCCGAGTCATTCATGGAGTAGGCAACTTCCGCTGGGCTCCACCTGATGTTGACGGGGTTCACCGCAGCCCCTGCCCAAGGCACAGCCAGCAGATACTCGGCATACCTGTCGCTGTTCATGGACAGGATCGCCACCCTGTCCCCAGCCTGCACACCCAGTCCCTGTAAAGCACCGGCCAAGCGGGCTATGCGATCAGCGTGCTGCGCATAAGTCCGGACACGGTCCTTGAAGATGGTGGCCACGCCCTGCGGATCCGACTGCAAAGAACGGTGCAAACCTTGGGTGAGATACATGAAAAGCTCCCAGTGATAGAAATCGACATTGACTTGTAATATGGAAATTCCAAACTGATTCTGCGTGCGTCCAAACGTTATTTCCCGTGAAAAACTCCTGGCCGCCGCTCCCCCATGGCGGCCACCGCCTCAAGCAGATCCGCACTGTGCAAAAAGGAAGAGTTCCACAGGGCCACGTGGCGCAGCCCGCGAGCAATGGTTTCTTCGCGGTCCTCATTCAGCACAGCCTTGGTACCAGCCACCGCCAACGGGGAGTTGGCGGCAATCTCCGCAGCCATCGCCAATGCAGCACTCATGAGTGATTCCGGGTCGGCATGGATCTCGTTGACCAAGCCAATACGTTCTGCCCGCTCGGCGGCGATGTCCTTGGCTGTGAACGCCAGCTCGCGCAAATGGCCCTCACCAACGATTCCCCGCAGCCTTTGCAAACTGCCCACATCGGCCACGATGGCGAGCTGTGCCTCCCTGATGCTGAATTTTGCCTCAGCCGAGGCGAGCCGCACATCCGCTGCGCTGATCAAATCCACGCCACCACCAATGCACCAGCCCGAAACTGCCGCAATGACGGGTTTGCGACAGCTCGCCACGGCCGTGACACCGTCTTGCAACGCCCGAATGACACCCAGCAGCTCGGTGCGCTGGGCTGCTTGGGCGGTGGCACCCGAGCTCAGTTTCCCGAGCCAACCGCCCAACACCTCTTGCACGTCAAGGCCTGTGCTGAAGTGCGCCCCGGAGCCGGTGAGGACCACCGCCCGCACTGTCTCATCGGCGTCCAGGGCTGCGAAAACCTGGGGCAGTTCAGCCCAGAAGGCCAACCCCATCATGTTTCCCCGGCCAGGTCCAAGCAGACGGACGACGGCGACTGACGGCTGGGGTGCCGCCGCCACCTCGAAGGCAGTCCAGCCGTGGGTGAAGGCAAACCCGGCGGTGTCCACCTCCGCTGCCGCACCCGCCGCAGGACCACCTGTTTCCATCAGTACTGCTCGCCTTTTTCAGCCTTGGCAACAAGCGATGCCGGCGGCAGGAAGTGCTCGCCATACTTGCCCGCAAGCTCACGCGACCTGGCCACAAAGCCGGCCAGACCGCCGTCGTACCCGTTCATGTACTGGACCACCCCGCCGGTCCAGGCAGGGAAGCCGATGCCCAAAATGGAGCCAACGTTCGCGTCCTCCACGCTGCGCAGCACGCCTTCATCCAAGCACTTGACGGTTTCCAGGGCTTCGGCGAAGAGCATGCGCTCTTTCATGTCCGCAAAGGGAATCTCCGAAGTGCCGCCGTACCGCGCCGCCAGCCCCTCCCAGAGTCCGGTGCGGTGGCCCTCGGCGTAGTTGTAGAAGCCCGCGCCACCAAGTTTGCCGGCGCGCTTGATGTCCTCAACCATGGTGTCCACCACGTCTGTACCGGGGTGGTGGCGGTACTTTTGTACGCCGTTGTCCGTCTCGAGCCCGGCCTTGGTCTCCTTGTGGATTTTGGCGAGCAGGCTCAGGTTCAGCTCGTCGGCCAGCTGCAACGGCGGGGCGGGGTAGCCCGCCTGCAGCCCGGCCTGTTCGATGGACGGGGCTGCGATGCCCTCGCCCAACATGGCCATTGCCTCGTTGATGAACGTGCCGATCACGCGGCTGGTGAAGAAGCCGCGCGAATCGTTGACAACAATCGGTGTTTTGCGGATTTGCACGGCGATGTCGAAGGCTTTGGCCAGCGTTTCATCCGAGGTGTTTTCGCCAGCGATAATCTCCAGCAACGGCATCTTGTCCACCGGGGAGAAGAAGTGCAGGCCAATGAAGTTCTCTTGGCTCCGCACGCCCGCTGCCAGCGCCGTGATGGGCAGTGTGGAGGTGTTGGAGCCAAGGACAGCATCACCGCCCACGATGTCCTGAATTTCTTGGAAGGCCGCCTGCTTGACCCCCACGTTTTCAAAAACTGCCTCGATGACAAGGTCACACCCGGCAAGGTCCGCCGCCGCCGTGGTGGGAGTGATCTTGGCCAGCAACGCATCCGCCTGGTCTTGGGTTGACTGCCCCCGGGATACTGCCTTCTCTGTCAGCGTCTTGGAGTAGTTCTTGCCGCGTTCGGCTGCTGCTTGGGAGACGTCCTTCAACACCACGTCCATGCCGCCGCGGGCACAGACATAGGCAATGCCGGCACCCATCATGCCCGCACCCAGGACTGCCACCTTCTTGGCCGTGTACTTTTCAAAGCCTGCCGGGCGGCTGCCACCGGAGGCAATATGGCCCATGTCGAAGAAGAATGCCTTGATCATGTTGGAAGAGACCTGCCCAGTCACGACTTCCACGAAATAACGGGACTCAATCTCCAGGGCCGTGTCCACATCGACTTGGGTGCTTTCGACGGCGGCCGCCAGGATGGCGCGCGGCGCCGGGTAGTTGGCGCCCTTGAGCTGCTTGCGCAGATTCGCCGGGAAAGCCGGCAGGTTGGCGGCAAACGCTGCGGTTGTGGGTGTGCCGCCGGGAATCTTGTACTTCGGCACATCCCAGGGCTGCACGGCGTCGGGGTTGGCCTGGATCCACGCCTTGGCTGCCGGGATGAGTTCTTCAACCGTGTCAACTACTTCGTGGACAAGACCAATTTCTTGAGCCTTGCGTGGCTTGTATTTCTGCCCCTGCAACAGCACCTTCATGGTGGCGTCAGCGATACCCATGAGGCGCACCGTGCGGACAATGCCGCCACCTCCGGGCAGCAGGCCGAGGGTGACTTCCGGCAGGCCGATGACCGAGCCCTTGGCATCCGCCGCAATCCTATGGTGACAGGCCAGCGCGATCTCCAGCCCGCCGCCCAATGCTGCGCCGTTGATGGCTGCGACCACCGGCTTGCCCAAGGTTTCCAGGGTGCGCAACTGGGCCTTGATGTTTTGGCCCAGGTCAAAGACCTGTTGCGCATCAGCCGGCGTGGCACCCACCAGGTCCTTCAGGTCTCCGCCGGCAAAGAACGTCTTTTTGGCCGAGGCCAGTATGACGCCGGTGATGTTCTCCTTTTCGGCGACGAGCCGGTCCACGGCTGCCTGCATGGAGGCGGTGTAGTCGGCGTTCATGGTGTTGGCCGACTGGTTGGGGTCATCCATGGTCAGGATGACAACGCCGTCGGTGTCCTGCTCCCAGCGGATGGTGTTTGTACTCTCGCTCATGTTTCTAGACCCTCTCAATCAAAGTTGCCACGCCCATGCCCCCGCCAATGCACAAGGTGATGACCGCCCTGCGCTTGTCAATACGTTCCAGCTCGTCCAGCACGGTGCCCAAGATCATGGCTCCCGTAGCTCCGAGCGGGTGCCCCATGGCAATGGCCCCGCCGTTGACGTTGAGCTTTTCATCCGGGATGCCCAAGTCCTTTTGGTATTTCAACACCACAGAGGCGAAAGCCTCGTTGATTTCAAACAAGTCAATATCTGCAACGCCCAGACCGGCCGTTTTCAGCAGCTTCCTGGTGGCCGGGGTGGGGCCGGTAAGCATGATGGTCGCGTCGGCGCCGGAAGTTGCCGTGGCAACTATCCGGGCACGCGGTCGCAGACCCAGCCGCTCACCCATCGCAGCATTTCCCACCAGTACCAGGGCAGCGCCGTCGACAATTCCGGAAGAGTTGGCTGCCGTGTGGACATGGTCAATTTTTTCCACCGCATGGAATTTTTGCAGCGCGACGGCGTCAAAGCCGCCGGCCTCGCCCATGGCTGCGAAAGCGGGCCGCAGCCCTGCTTGTGACTCCGGAGTTGATTCCGGGCGCATGTGCTCGTCATGGTCGAGAATGACAAGACCATTTTGATCTTTTACGGGGATGACAGAGTTGGCGAAGCGCCCTTCCTTCCAGGCCTGTGCGGCCAACCGCTGCGAGCGCACCGCATAAGCGTCCACGTCCACCCGGCTGAAACCCTCCGTGGTGGCGATGAGGTCCGCACCAACACCTTGGGGCACAAAGTAGCTGTCATAGTTGGTGGCCGGGTCCATGGCCCAGGCTCCGCCGTCGGATCCAATAGGCACCCGGGACATGGATTCCACGCCGCCGGCGATGATCAGTTGATCCCACCCGGAGCGCACCTTCGCGGCGGCCATGTTCACGGCCTCCAGTCCAGAGGCACAGAACCTGTTGATCTGCACACCGCCCACGGTGTCAGGCAGTCCCGCGGCGAGGACGGCGGTGCGGGCAATGACAGCGCCCTGATCACCAATGGGTGAAACCACGCCGAGGATGAGATCGTCAATGAGGTCCTCGTCCAGCTCCGGGTGGCGTTCGCGCAACGCATCGATCAGGCCCACCACGAGATCAAGGGGCTTGGTGCCGTGCAGGGCTCCTTTCTTGCCGCGGCCGCGGGGGGTGCGGATGGCGTCGTAGACAAAAGCTTCCGGTACAACTTGTTCGCTCACGTGAGCATTCCTTCCATGGTCGTCCTTGCCACGCTGGTGCGCGGTGGGACGGTGGGTAGAACTGTTGGTGGTTACGGGTTTGGGCTTTGAAGCCGGCAAAAGTGACGGCAAATTTACAGCGAGCCGGTGACGAATTCTCCGTGCAACAAGGACCCGTTGGGTAGATCCGCATCGATCCCGCCGAAGAAAAACCAACTTGTTGACATACCGCCAATAGTGCAGGACTATTGACATCGTGTCAATAGTTGATGCACGTGTTTACTTTCAGCACTGAAAGCGAAGGCCATGACAGCGCAAATTTCCACTCCCTATTCGGCCATCACCTACAACGTCACCGACCGGATTGCCACGGTTGCGCTGAACCGTCCGGAGGCCCGCAATGGTTACACCATCGCCATGGCGCACGAGCTGGAGCATGCGTTCACGGCTGCAGACGCCGATCCGCAGGTTCAGGTTGTGGTGTTCACCTGCGTGGGCAAAGACTTCTCCGTAGGTGCCGAACTCAGTGGCGGGCGCTTTGACATGTCGCCGTCGGATGATGCAGAACTATGGCAGGAACCTGCTGGGCGCTGTTCAAAGACCATCTATGCCATGAACAAGCCCGTCATTGGTGCCCTGCGCGGAGTCTGCGTTGGTGGTGGCATCACCATCACGCTCTCGTGCGACTTCCGGCTCGCCGCACATGACTCTCGTTTCGCTTTCCCTTTCAGCCGCCGTGGCATTTTTCCCGAGGGTGGTTCCGTCTGGTACCTGCCTCGTCTTGTGGGAGTTTCGAAAGCCTCCGACTGGATGCTTACGGGCAGGCTCTTTGGGGCCAAAGAAGCGCTCGACGCCGGACTGCTCACCTCCTTGCACGAGCACGAGGACGTCCTTGAAGCCGCCTACGCCCTGGCCCGTGATCTCATTGAGAACACCTCCGAGGTGTCCACAGCCGTGATCAAGCAAATGCTCAACAGGCTCAGCGGACTTGATACCCCCTTCCCCGCGCATGCTGTTGATTCGAAGCTGATCGCCGGCGTGAGCGAACATAGAGACGCTGTTGAAGGGGTGCAATCTTTCCTTGAAAAGCGTCCCCCTCATTTTCCGCTGAGCGTGCCCAGTGACCTGCCACAATGGTTGCCGTGGATAAAGACAGATTGACACCATGAAACCTCCCAACACCGACATGGCCGAACCGCGCAGGCAACGGCTTAATCCGGATGAACGGCGCCAGCAGATATTCTTGTGCGCCCAAAAACTTTTCAATGCCCGTCCCTATGAAGAAGTCTCGGTCACCGACATTGCCGCCGCTGCCGGTGTTGCCCGCGGTCTGATCAATCACTATTTTTCCAACAAGCGCGGGCTGTACCTGGAAGTCATCAAGGTCAGCTCAACTGTCTCCGAAGTGGCCGTGACACTGCTGCCCGAAGGATCCATCCACGAGCGCATCGACTTGGCTGTGGTGTGGTTTTTGGATTCACTGCAGCGCTCCGGTGCTACCTGGCTTGCTCTCGGTTCAGGGGGCATGGGCCGGGACCCGGATCTTGAGCGGATCCTTATCAAGGCTGAGAACGATTCCATTGAGCTGCTGATTGAAGCGTGCGGGCTGGGCGGGCGCACTCAGGACCAAGAGCAAATCAAGGCCATGTTCAGGGTGTACACCCAACTCGCGCGTAGTGGTGCCCGTGAATGGCTGCTGCGCAAGACGCTCACTCGCCCGCAGGTGCACGCGTTGTTGGCAAGCACGCTGCGGGCGATCATCAAAGAAGCGATCCCGGCCATCTGACCCACGTCACCGCACCGGGTGGTTAGGGGTCCACATAGAGATCGATCATCAGCTCTGCCGACGGATCCACAGCGTAGCCCGCGAAATCGCTCATGCCGCGAGCGCGCAACAATTCCTCGTCGATGAGGCTCTGGCCGGTCAGCTCCTTGCTGGGCGTGGTGAGGATTGCGTGGGCGGCGTCGGCCATGATGGCGGGGTGCCGTGAGCGCTGGATCATCTCCTGCCCGCCCAGCAGGTTTGCCACGGCTGCTGTGGCGATGGTGGTGCGCGGCCACAGGGCATTGGATGCCACGCCCTGGCCGGCAAACTCCGCCGCAAACCCCAGCGCTGCCAGCGTCATGCCGTACTTGGCCAGCGTGTAAGCCGGGTGCCCGCCCAGCCACTTCGGGTCAAAGTTCAGCGGCGGGCTCAGCGTCAGGATGTGCGGATTGGCTGCCTTCAGCAAGTGCGGAAGGGCTGCCTTGCTGAGCATGAACGTGCCGCGCACATTGACATCCTGCATGAGGTCGTAGCGTTTGGCCGCCACTTTCAACGTTCCATCCAGGGAAATCACGCTGGCGTTGTTGACCACGATGTCGATCCCACCAAAAGTGTCCACGGCGTTCTGCACGGCGGAGGCGATGGTCTCGTCGTCGCGGACGTCGCCCACCACCGCGAGCACCTTCCCACCTGCCGCTTCAATCTCAGCGGCCGCAGTGTGGATGGTTCCTTCCAAGCGCGGATCCGGGCTGTCGGTCTTGGCGATCAGCACCACATTTGCGCCGTCGCGGGCGGCCCGGACGGCAATGGCCAGGCCAATGCCGCGCGAACCTCCCGACATGAGGACGGTCTTCCCTGCCAGCGTGCCCGGGGCACCGGAGGCACCCAAGGCACGCTCCGCCGTCGTGCTTGTTTTGCCCTTGCTAGATATTTCGCTCATGACCACTCCAATACGGTGCGCGCAGATCGCGCTTGAGAATTTTCCCTGTCGCATTGCGCGGCAGTTCGTCAACAAAATCCACCGAAGTGGGGCACTGGTAATGCGCCAGACGCTCACGGCAGAACGCGATGATGTCGGTCTCGCTCACTGTACTGCCCGGAGCGCGGACAACAACAGCCTTGACCGTCTCCGTCCATTTGGGATCCGGAACACCCATGACGATCCCCTCCGCGACCTCCGGATGGGACATGAGTGCATTCTCAACTTCGGGACAGTAGATGTTTTCGCCACCGGAAATGATCATGTCCTTGAGCCGGTCCACCATGTACAGGTAGCCGTCATCATCCATATGCCCAATGTCCCCGGAGCAGAGGAAGCCGTCTGCCGTCATGGAGTTGGCGGTTGCCTCCGGCTTGTTCAGGTAGCCCTTCATATTTTGACCGCCGCGGATCTGGATCTCCCCATTGACCCCGGCAGGGAGCACCTCATGGGTGAAGGGGTCCGCGATCCTGATTTCCACCCCGGGCAGGACCCTTCCCACCGATTGCAAAATTTCCGGCCGCGAGGGATTCCTGTGATCACTGTCTTGGAGCATGGTGCCGATTCCGGACATTTCCGTCATCCCAAACACGTGCGCCAACTCCGTGTTGGGCCAGGCGACCAGCGTTCTGCTCAGCAGCGGCAAGGGCATGGGTGAGGCGCCGTAGATAATCTTTTTTATCGGGGCGAAGGCAGCAGCGGCGTGCGGACCGCCCGCCAGTACGGCCTGGATAACAGCCGGGACGATGAATGAGTGCGTGGCGCCGTCGGCGATAGCCTGCATCATGGCCGGCCGGGAGGCCTCTCGAAGGAAAATAGTCTTGGCACCGGCATAGACCCCCACCTGGAAATAACATGAGCCACCCACGTGGAACATCGGCATCCCCACCATGCTCACGTCCTCGGGCCCCATGCCCAATCCGTGGTTGGCAACAACGCTGTGCATGTTAATGCTCCTGTGTGTCAGCTCAACACCCTTGGGCGTGCCCGTTGTTCCAGAGGTGTAAACAACAAGGACTGTGTCATCAGGGTGGACTTCTTCGTCCGTTTTCCCCACGGTTCTCTCGTCCCCTCCTGCTGGTGTGCCGCTTGCGAGGAATGCCTCAAATTCGTCATTTTCTCCACCAATGACAATGGTGCGCGGTAGCGGTGTTTCCGCGTTTGCGGTCTCGAGCACGCTGTGCAGCTCGGCACCATAGAAGACAATCTTCGGCGCGGAGTCAGTGAGGACGTAAGAGAGCTGGCTTGGTGCCAGACGGTAGTTTCCCACCACCGTGCCTGCACCCAGCGCCGAGGCGGCGTACGTCAGCTCAATAATGGCCAAGTGGTTTAAATCGAAGGTGAGGATCCGTTCCCCGCGCTTGATGCCTGCGGCACGCAAGGCTTCCGTGAGCTGCAAGATGCGCGGCCGCCATTGGCCCCACGTGTAGCTGACCTCGCCAAAGCTGATTGCCTCGGCATCAGGGCGGTGTTGCGCCCAATGATCGAGCCTATCCTGCAGGAATACCGGGGGTGCAAGGGTGTCAAGCGTCATGGCAAGCCTTTCTTTGGCGCCGGCAGCATTGCCGGCTTCTGGTCAGCGAGGGTCCATCTTGTGGTGAAGGAGCGTTGGTGCAGACTGCGGCGTGTTCTGCAGGAGCGTTGGTAAAAAGTGACCGTTTTCTGCAGGAGCGTTGCTAGGAGGTGGGGAGCTGCCAGGACGGTTGTCGGCGTTCCAGGAACGCCGCCATGCCTTCCCTGACCTGATCGGTGGTGAAGAGCTTGGTGGAGAGCGCCGTCATTTCTGCAACCCCCGCGTCCAGCTGGGCGAGCATGGGTGCGGCTGCCACTTTCTTGCTTTCGGCCAGCCCCTGCGGGGCACCCAGGCGGAGATTTTCCAAAATAGGTTCAAGGGCGCCGTCCACATCCTCCGCCGCGCAGGTGATGAGCCCGCACGCCTGCGCAGCAACAGCATCGAAGCTCTCCCCCGTGAGGTAATAACGAGACACTGAACGGCTGCTCATGCGCCCCATGGTGGTCAGGGAGATGATGGCCGGGCCCAGCCCAATCCGCACTTCAGAGAAGGCAAAGGTGGCAGCCGTATGGGCCACGACAATGTCCGCGGCACCCAGGATGCCCAGCCCGCCGGCTCGGGCCACGCCGTCGACCCTGGCAACCACGGGCACCGGGGCGCTCAATATCCTGCGCATGATCTTCGCTAGATTTTCAGCGCCCTCCGCTACTCCCTGCGCTCCGGCTTCCTTCAGGTCCGCGCCAGCGCAAAAAACCTTACCGGTATGGGCCAGCAAAATAACGCGCACACTGCCATCGGCGGCCTCGGCACAGGCCTGCTCCAACTTGGCCAGCAGCTGCGCCACGAGCTGTTGTGAGAGGGCATTGCGGTTGGCCCACGAGTCAAGGGTGATGGTGGCAATTCCCGCTGCCAGGCCATAATGCACCAGCTCGGCGTCTGCGGTTCCGCCACTGCCTGGCAGGGATTCAGTAGCCATGGATCAGTAGCTCTTGGGGAGGCCGAGCGAGTGTTGGGCCACAAAGTTCAGCACCATCTCCCGGCTCACCGGGGCCACCCGGCCTATCCGGGCCAGGCCGAGCATCTGCGCCAGACCATATTCCTTGCTCAATCCGTTGCCACCCAAGGACTGGATGGCGGTGTCGAGAGCGTTGATGCTGGCCTCGGCAGCGGAGTACTTGGCCATGTTGGCAGCCTCGCCAGCAGCCTTGTCTTCGCCGGCGTCGTACAGGGCTGCGGCACGGAGCATCATGAGCCGGCTCAGTTCAACCTCAATATGGCTCTTGGCCAACGGGTGGGCAATGCCTTGGTGCGCGCCGATGGGCTGTCCCCACACTTCGCGTTCCTTGACGTAGTCAACGGCCTTGTTGATGGCGTAACGGCCGGTTCCCACAGCGATGGCCGAGGCCATGATGCGCTCTGGGTTCAGACCTGCAAACAAAGCCTCCAAGGGTGCATCCGCCCCTCCCACCAGAGCCCCGGCAGGCAGGCGAACATCATCCAAGAACAGCAGGTACTGCTTCTCGGACTCGACGATGTCCATCTCCACCTCCCGGTATTCAAAGCCGGGCGTTTCTCGCGGCAACACAAACATGGCTGGGCGCAGGCGGCCGCTGCGCTCATCCACGGTGCGGGCCACAATGAGGACGTAGTCGGCGTTGTTGACTCCGGTGACGTACACCTTGCGCCCGTTCAGGACCCAATCGTCGTCATCGCGCCGGGCCACAGTTGAGATGTTGTGGGAGTTGGAGCCGGCTTCGGGTTCGGTGATGCCAAAGGCCATGACGATGGAGCCGTCGGCAAAGCCGGGCAACCAGCGCTGTTTCTGCTCATCCGTGCCGTATTTGGCGATCACGGTGCCGCAGATGGCAGGTGAAACCACCATCATGATCAAGGAGGCGCCCAGTGCGGAGGACTCCTCCAGCACTGCTGCCAGTTCATAGATGCCCTGCCCGCCGCCGCCGTATTCCTCCGGTATTGAGACGCCCAGGAAACCGGCCTCGCCGAGTTCCTGCCACAGCTCGGTCATGGTCTCGCCGGCACGTGCGTGCTTGTTCACATATTCAGGCCCGTATTTGCCCACGATGGTCCGCACGGCAGCACGCAGGGCCTGCTGTTCTTCTGTTTCAACAATGCTCATCTGGTTCTCCTCATTGAGTTGGTTTTTTTGTGTTGCTGCCCGGAATGTGCTGCCCGGAATAACTGGCGCGGGCTCATCCAGGCTGCGCTTCCACCACGGCCAGAACCATCCCCACGTCTACGTTTTGCCCCACGGTGACGTGCAGTTCGGCGACGATCCCGTCCGCGGGCGCCCCGATGGTGTGCAGCATCTTCATGGCTTCCAGCACCAGAAGCGGCTGGCCCGCCGCAACCTTCTCCCCCGCAGCGACATGCACGTTCACCACAGCGCCGGGCATGGGTGCTGTCAGGGAACCTGCCGCGACCGCAAGGCTGGGGTCCGGGAAACGCTCCACCTCCGTGAAGGTGATGGAGCCGCCGTCGCCGTCAACCTCAAGCACAGTCGAGGCGGCAGTGGTGTAGTGGGCCACCGACCACGAACGCACCAGCCCGTCCAGCTCAAGGCTCACGTTCTCGGCACTGAGATGGACGACGGCGGCAGCGCCGAACCCCTCTGCCTGCAGCCCTTCTCGGGTCGTCTCATATGACACGTTGTGTTCCCCGGCCGGGCCTACCAGCGTGGTGTGCTGTGGCATGGACCGCAGGTTCCGCCAACCGCTGGGCAGCAGCCCCAACGCGAGGGCTTGTTCGCGGCGCAGCGCCGCTGCTGCAAGGGCCGCTGCGAGCGCCGCTGCTTTTTCCTCGTCCGCTCCGGCCACCGGCGCCGCCAATACCTCGAGCCCGTGGGTGGGCAGGAATGCGGTATCTGTTGCACCGGCGAGAAAGGCCTCGTGGCGCAGGATGTTCACCAGCAGGTCCCGGTTGGTGCGTACACCGTGGATCCGTGCACGGGACAATGCCCTGGCCAGTGAGCGGGCCGCCTCCACCCGGGTGGGTGCCCAGGCAATGAGCTTGGCCAGCATGGGATCGTAATGGATGGTGACGGTGGAGCCGGCTTCCACAGCGGAGTCCAAACGCAGCCCGCGCTCACGGGTGGGCAGCGCGAAGTTGGCAGCCAGCCCGGCAAAGTCGAAGCGCTGGACCGTCCCGGTCTGCGGGGCCCAGCCAGCGGCAGGATCCTCGGCATAGAGGCGCACCTCAATGGCGGAGCCGTGTGGTGCCGGGGGTTGTTCGGCCAAGGCAACACCTGCTGCCACGTCAAGCTGCAAAGCCACCAGGTCCAAGCCGGTGGTGCATTCGGTGACAGGGTGTTCCACCTGCAGGCGCGTGTTGGTCTCGAGGAAGTAAAAGCGTCCGGAGTCATCGGCTAAGAATTCCACCGTTCCGGCACCCACATAGTTGACAGCCTTGGCCGCCGCAACGGCCGCCGCAAACAACTTCGCCCGCATGCCGGGGGTTCGCTCCACCAACGGTGAAGGAGCCTCTTCCACAACTTTTTGGTGCCGCCGCTGGATGGAGCATTCGCGCTCGCCTACCGCCCAGACGGTGCCGTGGGTGTCAGCCATGATTTGCACTTCAAGGTGGTGTCCGGTTTCCAGGTACGGCTCGCAAAAAACAGTTCCGTCACCAAAGGCGCTCGCCGCTTCTGTACGGGCAGTCTCAAGTTCGGCCGGCAAATCGGCCACTGCGCGCACTATGCGCATGCCGCGTCCGCCACCACCGGCGGAGGCTTTAATGAGCACGGGCAGCTGCGCTTCGGTGATAGTGGCCGGGTCCAACTCGCTCAGCACCGGCACTCCGCCTGCTGCCACCAGGAGCTTGGCTGAAATCTTGTCCCCCATGGCATCAATGGCTTCCGGGGACGGTCCAATCCAGATCAGCCCGGCAGCTTGAACACTCCTGGCAAAGTCGCCGTTCTCAGACAAGAACCCGTAGCCCGGGTGGATGGCGTTCGCCCCGGCCCGCAGAGCGGCGGCGATGATGAGCTCCCCGCGCAAGTACGTTTCAGCGGCACTGGTGCCTGGCAGGTGCACCGCTGTGTCGGCCTCCGCTACGAAGGGGGCTCCGGCGTCGGCCGTGGAATAGATCGCAACAGTGCCGATGCCGCGCTCGCGGCAGCTGTGAAACACGCGGCGGGCAATTTCGCCACGGTTGGCCACGAGCACACGGGTGATGGGCGCACCACTGGTGGGCTCATCGCCTGTGGGCGTATGGCTGATGGGCGCGTTGGTGAAGGGTTGGCTCATGAGTGTCATCCTTGGCTCACATCCGGAAGACGCCGAAGCCCTCGGCGCCCTTGATTTCGGTGGTGGCGATGGCAGAAAGTGCCAGGCCCAAAACGTTGCGGGTGTCGCGGGGGTCGATGAGGCCGTCGTCGTACAACTTCCCGGACAGGAAAGTGGGCAGCGATTCCGCCTCGATCTGAGCCTCAACGGCTGAGCGCATGGCAGCGTCGGCATCCTCATCAAAGTCGCGTCCGCTGGATGCCGCCGCGGCCCTGCCCACAATGGACATGACGCCCGCCAGTTGCGCGGCCCCCATGACGGAGGATCGGGCGCTGGGCCAGGAGAACAGGAATCGCGGATCAAAGGCTCGCCCGCACATGCCGTAGTGCCCCGCCCCAAAGGATGCACCCATGAGAACTGACAGGTGCGGGACGGTGGAGTTGGAGACGGCGTTGATCATCATGGAACCGTGCTTGATGATGCCGGCCTGCTCATACTCTTTGCCCACCATGTAGCCGGTGGTGTTGTGCAGAAACAGCAGAGGGGTGTTCGCCGAGTTGGCGAGCTGGATGAATTGGGCGGCTTTTTGCGCCTCGGCGGAGAAGAGCACGCCGCGCGCGTTGGCCAGGATACCCACCGGGTGGCCATGGATCCTGGCCCAGCCTGTCACCAAGGACGTGCCGTACAGGGCCTTGAACTCATCAAAGTCACTGCCATCAACAACCCGCGCGATGACTTCGCGGGGATCGAAGGGGATCTTCAGGTCTGAGGGGACGATCCCCAACAGTTCTTCCTCAGCCAGGCGGGGTTCTTGGGAAGCGGCAGGCGTTGCACCCTTTTTAACCCAGTTGAGCCGTGCCACAATCCGCCGGCCAATCCGCAGCGCATCCATCTCATCCAGTGCGTAGTAATCGGCAAGTCCGGAGATGCGGGCGTGCATGTCAGCACCGCCAAGGGATTCATCATCTGATTCCTCCCCCGTGGCCATCTTCACCAGCGGTGGCCCGGCCAGGAAAACCTTGGAACGTTCCTTGATCATGACAATGTGGTCACTCATGCCAGGAACGTAGGCGCCCCCAGCCGTGGAGTTGCCAAACACCAGCGCGATGGTGGGTATTCCTGCGGCCGAAAGCCTGGTGAGGTCCCGGAACAGCTTGCCGCCGGGGATGAAGATTTCGCTCTGCGTGGGCAGATCCGCTCCGCCGGATTCCACCAGTGAGATCACCGGCAGCCGGTTCTCCCTGGCGATGTCCAAGGCGCGGAAGATCTTCTTGGTGGTGTACGGGTTCGAGGTGCCGCCCTTGACGGTGGGTTCGTGCGCCACGATCAAGCACTCCACACCTTCCACCACGCCAATGCCCGTCACGACGCTGGCACCCACATGGAATTTGGTGCCCCACGCTGCCAGGGGCGAGAGCTCAAGGAATGGGGAGTCCCTGTCAACGAGCATCTCCACCCGCTCGCGGGCCAGCAGCTTCCCGCGTTTGCGGTGCCTGGTGACCGCCTTTTCGCCTCCACTTTGGCGCACTTTGGCGTATTCGCCGTCGAGCTCAGTCAGCTTCTGAACCATAGCCGCCCTATTGGCGGTAAAGTCGGCACTGAGCGGGTCAATGGTTGTGCGCAAAACGCTCACAGTAATTCCTCCGGAATCGGTACGTGGCGGGCCCGAAGCCATTCGCCCAAAGCCTTGGCCTGCGCATCAAAGCGGGCATTGGAGGCCACACCTTCACCGAGCAGTCCACGAATAACAAAGTTCACGGCGTGCAGTTTTGGCAGCACATGCCGTTCGATTTCCAACGCCTTGGTTTCCGGCAACAGCTCCCTGAGTGTTTCCACGCTCAAAGTGTTGACCAGCCAGGGCCACGCCTGTTCGTGCTCCACCCAAACACCCACGTTGGCGTCCCCGCCTTTGTCCCCGCTGCGGGCCGCCGCGACCCGCCCCAGTGGGGCACGCGTCGTCGTACCTGGCTGCGGCAATGCTGGCAGTTCCGGCTCGGGCACCGGTGCCAGTGCGACGGCGGAAGTGACAGTTTCGCTGGCGGGCGGGAGCAGGATTTCGGTACCGTCAGGCAGCGCAACCTTGTGCTGGACTTGCGTCGCGGCAACCCAGCCGGGCCGGTAAATACCGTAGGGTGCGGCATTGCCGGGGGGTGAAGTGAGGTGGAAACCGGGGCAGCTGGCCAGGCCAATCTGCACGGCGGCGTTGGAGAACGCACGGCCCACCAGCGCCGGGTCGGCGCCGCGGGCTACGCAATGGAGCATGGCGCTGGCTTCTTCGCAGTTGTCCGCGTCAGGGTGGTCGGTGCGGGCAAGTGTCCAGCGTGTGCCCTCGGGCATTACCTCCGCGAGCTGACTTTTGATCAGTGCCGCTTTTTTGTCAATATCCAGTCCAGTCAGCACGAACGTGACCTCGTTGCGGTAGCCACCCAACTCGTTGATGGAGACCTTCAGCGTGTCCGGCGGAGCCTCTCCGCGCACACCGGAGAGACGCACCCGGTCCGGGCCGTCGTCGTCAAGGGCAATGGAGTCAAGACGCAGCACAGCGTCCGGTCCGGCATAGCGGGCGCCGGTGATCTCATAAACCAGCTGGGCCGTCACGGTGCCTTTGGTCACTGCCCCGGAAGTGCCCGGGTGCTTGGTGATCACGGACGATCCGTCACCGGAAATCTCGGCGATGGGGAAGCCGGGGCGGTGCATGTCCTTGATGGTGTCAAAGAAGGCGTAGTTTCCACCGGTTGCTTGGGTGCCGCACTCAATGACATGCCCGGCGGCCATGGCCCCGGCGATTTTGTCATAGTCGGTGGGCTGCCAACCGAAATGGTGTGCGGCAGCACCCACCACCAGCGAGGCATCGGTGACGCGGCCGGTAACCACTACGTCAGCCCCAGCGCCCAGGGCTGCGGCGATGCCCCAGCCGCCCAGGTAGGCGTTGGCGGAGAGTGGATTTCCAGCTGCTGTGCCGAAACCCAACTCTTCGGCACGGTCAATGAGGTCGTCGCCGTACACGTGGGCAATTTTGGCGTCCACATTCAGCGTGGCTGTCAGTTCTCGGAGCTTGGCAGCCAGTCCTGCAGGGTTGAGTCCGCCGGCGTTGACCACAATCTTCACGCCTTTTTCCATCGCCAAGGCGAGGCTGTCGCGCATTTGTGCCAGGAATGTTTTGGCGTAACCGGTGGACGGGTCCTTGGCCCGGTCGCGGGCCAGGATGAGCATGGTCAGCTCGGCCAGGTAGTCCCCGGTAATAAAATCCACTGGGCCACCCTCTAGCATCTCTCTAAAGGCCTCTGCCCTGTCACCGTAGAATCCGGAGGCGTTGGCAACGCGCAGCGCACTCATGCTTTTTCCTCCTGCGCCTCTGCAGCCGGGGCTGCGGCGGAGGGGAGGCTGGCGGTTTTGTGATCGCCCGAAGAATCCCTGCCTTCACCGGGAGGGCCAGCGAATGCCTGCACAATGTCAAGCCATTTCTCGGCGTCTGCGCCGTGCGCTGCCAAAGCCAGATCGTCACGGTGGCGACGCTTTGTGGCCAGCAGGCAAAAGTCCAGGGCCGAGCCGCTCACACGCTGCGCAGCATCTTCCGGTCCCCAAACCCAGCGTTCGCCTGTGGGACTTTCAAGCTCAACCCGGAATTCGCTCTCCGGAGGCGTCAACTGATGCACTTTGAACGCAAAATTGCGTGTGCGCACCGCCAGGTGGGCAATGTGTCGGAGCCGATCAGTGGGCTCGCGGGTGATTCCCAACGCGTCGGCAATATCTTGGCCGTGCGCCCACGTTTCCATGATGCGCGCCGTAGCCATGGACATGGCACTCATGGGGGGTCCAAACCACGGCAGCTTGACGCCCGGTGCCACATCTTTCAGGGCCCCGGCCAACCGACGTCGGCCTTCCCTCCACTGCTCCATGAGCAATGGGGGCGAGATTTCGGCCCATTCCGCGGCGGCGCCGTCGATCGAGATCTGCCCTGACTGCAGACCGGAACCAATGGCCGCAAAGGCCGCCGGTTCACCATTGGCTGCTGCTGCAGCTTCCAAAGTGACCCTGTCTGTCCACGCCAGATGCCCGATCTGGCGGGCGATGCTCCAACCAGGGGCAGGCGTTGGCATGGGCCAATTCTCGGCAGGCATGGCAGCCAGAATCTCGTCCAAGACCATGGATTCAGCCTCCAAATCGGTCAATACACCTGCCAAATCCACCATGTTCCAACTCCGTTTGTTGAGGGTCGCGCTGACACGAATCGTGCTGAGCCGCGCGTGGTCTCGGCCTGTCGCGTAGGGCCAAGCCGGCCGTCGCACCGATAGTGCAAGTATGTGACGTGGATCAACAACAAGCAAGCAAGCTTGATTGTTTCACTTTCGTGCTAACGTCCCTCTATGAGCAGAATGGTCATCGAACCCCGGCAAGACCGCAGCCGCGCCACGCGCGAGCGCCTGCTGGAAAGCGCCGTGGCCCTGCTGTGTGAGACCGGTTGGACCAACACCACCGTCACCACCGTTGCCACTCACGCAGGGGTTTCCCGCGGTGCAACGCAGCACCACTTCCCCACCAGGGATGATCTCTTCACTGCTGCGATCGAGCACATGACAGTAGCTCGTGTACTGGAAGTCCGTGCTGCGCTGACAGTACATTCAGGGGGGTCGGTCCCCGTCAGGGAAGTTCTGGATTCGCTCGTGGGCCTTTACACCGGTCCGTTGTTCAAGGCGGCCCTGCAGGTGTGGACGGCGGCCGCCGTGGACCCGGCAGTACGCGCACACGTCATCCCCTTGGAACAGACGGTGGCACGTGAAGCATTCCGGCTGGCGGCAACACTGCTGAACATCGACAGGGAAAATCCTCGCTTGCGTGCCATTGTGGCCGCAACCCTTGACTTGGGACGCGGCCTTGGTCTTGCCAACATCCTCACCGACGACGCCGACCGACGCACCTGGGTGCTCGATGCCTGGTGCAAAGAACTTGAGCAGATCATCGCCGAAGAAGCCCACCAGCAGCACAACGACTGACCGGTTGCTGAACTCCGGCGCAGGCGGGTCCGCCAGCCAAGGGATGAACGCTCGAGCACTTTACGTCCCGTTTTCCGCAACGCTCGCGCACTCAGTGCGCGAGCGTTGGGCAAAAATCAACATAAAGTGCGCGAGCGTTGGAGTTATTGCAGGTTGGAGGTCAGCCTGGCCGCACTGTCCCAGAACTTTTCCCATCGCGGACGTTTGATCCAATCCTCCAGCCTGAGGTCCCTGCTATTGCTTCGGTACCCATCTTCCACATCGCGCATTTGCGCAACGAAGGAGGCACTGTGGATCAACACCGAAATCTCCATGTTCAGCGCGAACGACCGGATATCCATGTTGGAGGATCCAATCACGGCAACATCGGAATCAATGCTGAAGTGCTTGGAGTGCAGGACCTCCGGGGACTTGTACAAGTAGATCTTCACACCTGCGCGCAGCAGCGCCTCATAGTAGGAGCGCTGGGCGTGGTAGACCATGGCCTGGTCGCCGATCTCGGACACGAACAACTCCACCGACAGTCCGCGCCCGGCGGCGGCAATGATGGCCAGCAGCACAGAGTCTTCCGGGACAAAGTACGGGCTGGTGATGCTGACCCGTTCCGTGGCCTGGTGGATCATGGAGACAAAGAGTTTCAAGCTGTTGTCATTTTCAAAGCTGGGCCCGCTGGGAACAACCTGCGCATCGACAAGGTGCTCCGCCGGGTTCAACACAACCGGTGAAGTGTCCAGCTCAAGCAGCACGTCGGTTTCGCTGAACCAGTCGGTGACGAACACGGCGTCGAGCTCGCGAACCACGGGTCCGTGCACGCGCATCATCAACTCGTGCCAGCGCAGCCCGCGGGCAATGTTCTTTTTCTTGTTGTAGCTCTCATTGACCATGTTTTGCGACCCGGCAAATCCCACCCTGCCATCAACAACCAACAGCTTCCGGTGGTTGCGCAGGTCCACCCGCTGCCAATTCCCCTTCCACGGCCGCAGCGGCAGCATGGCGTGGTACTCGGCACCCATGGCGGCCAATCGGGTCAGGGTTTCCTTGCGGCCGGGGTTCATCAGCGCGGCCAGGTGGTCGCTGAGCACCCGCACTGTGACCCCGCGCCGGCACGCTCGCTCGAGCGCATCAAAGAAGGGCCTGGTGACGTCGTCGTCGACCAGGATATAGAACTCCACGTGCACATAGTCGGTGGCCGTGTCGATTTCACGGGCCATGGCAGCGATGGAGCCATGGTAGTCCGGGAGGAGCTCGACGTCGTTGCCGCCCACCATGGGAAGCGCACCCAGGTTGTTGTTGAGGGTGACAAGTGTGGACAGGCCCTTGGGCCAGTCGTCCCTGTGGCTGAGCTGGTCCAGTCCCTCGGTGCGCGCCAGGATCATTTCATTGACGTGCTTCTGCTTGTCCCGTCGGGCCTTGGGCAGCCTGGTGAAGCCCACCAGCATGAACGCAACGATGCCGACGTAGGGGATGAAGATGATGGTGAGCATCCACGCAATGGCGGTGGCTGGACGGCGCCGGGCGGAAATGTACGCCACGGCGATGGCCCCTATGACCACATGCAGAACCAGCAGTAGCAATGCCAGACCCTCGGGGTCGGCCAACCAACTGCGGATACTCAACGAAATACTCTCCCTTGTGAACAACTTCCAAAAAGCAAAAACAAGCAACGACGATCCCAGCGGATTCCGCCGTTGCACCAGCATGTTCCTTGCAGTGTAGACCATGTGGTTCAGCCACCTGTGAAAGAATTCACCATTGATTCACGCCGCTGCCTGGTACCGAAATCTGCGGCCGGTTGCGTGGTGCGGACCCCAATTTCGCTTCAGCAACCATGTCCGGACAAAGAAAACCCCCGGCCGTCTGGCCGAGGGTTTTCCGTTTCTGTTGCGGGGACAGGATTTGAACCTGTGACCTCCGGGTTATGAGCCCGGCGAGCTACCGAACTGCTCCACCCCGCGTTGCACTCATTACTCTACGCCGCAGCCCACCTGCCACCAAACCCACAGCACGTGACCTTCGTCTCCCGTGGGTCTTGTGTGCAAAGAGGGCCCGGCCGCCTTCCGGCACCGGGCCCTTCTGCGCCACATGCGCGACGGCGGAGCTAGGGTTTGGTGCTTGGCTCCGCGCTGGGTGCCGCTGACGGTGCGGCGGGTGCGGCCGCCGTCCCTTCAGCTGCGATCGCTGCGCTGATCGCGGCTTCCAAGCGCTTTTGAGCTGCCCCGTAAGCGGTGAAATCACCCTTGGCCAGCGCTGCCTGGCCATCCTTTATTGCAGTGTTAGCATCATCGAGCGCCTTGGACAGCGCCGCGCTGCTGCCGCCCGCCGGCACTTTGGTGCCGCCCTCGGTGGAGCTGCCACCTGTACCGGTCTCCTTCTTGACGCCTGCGTCGCCTGCCACAGCACCGGAGTCGCCGCCAAAGAGCTTGTCCAGTGCCTCGTTCAGGGTTGCCGCGTAACCAATCTTGTCCCCAAAGGCGACGAGCACGCGCTGCAAGGTGGGGTACGACGTCGAGCCCGTGGACTTGACGTAGACAGGCTGCACATACAGCATTCCCCCGCCCATGGGCAGCGTGAGCAAGTTGCCGTTGATGACGTCGGATTGCCCCAGCTTAAGCACGTTCAGCTGTTCTGAAACCGTGGGATCGGACTGGAAGGTGTTTTGCACCTGCCCCGGTCCCGGCACCTGCGTGGCATCAGGCAATTGAAGCAGCTGCAACTTCCCGTAGTCGGGGCTCTTGACACCCTTGACATTGCCGGCGTCACCATTGGCAGCCATGAAACCGTACAGAATGTTGCGGGAGTCGGTGTTTTTAACTTCCTGGGGAATGAAGTCCGTGGTGAGGGAGAACGCAGCCTTGTCCGCCCCGGGCATCTTCAACGACAGGTAATAGGGCGGTTGCTTGTCCACGGCCTTGGTGGTGGGGTCGTCGGGGACGCTCCACGCCAGCGTGTTCTTGAAGAAGTTCGTGGGATCGGTTACGTGATAACGGCCCAACAGTTCACGCTGTACCTTGAACAGGTCTTCCGGGTAGCGCACATGGGACATGACATCTGCGGACATCTCCGTGAACGGCTTGACACTGGTGGGGAAAACTTTTTGCCACGCTTTCAGGATGGGGTCCTCGGCATCCCAGGCGAACAGCTCAACCGAACCGTCATAGGCGTCCACTGTTGCCTTGACGGAGTTGCGGATATAGTTCACCGACGCATTCGGAAGTGCTCCGGTGCCGCCAGCGGTGGTCAGGGAATCCGTGGTGGCTTCCTGAAGCTGTTGCTGCTGCGAGTACGGGTAGTTGGAGCTGGTGGTGTAACCGTCCACAATCCACTTGACTTTCCCGTCAACAATGGCCGGATAGGGGGAGCCATCCAGGGTCAGGTACGGAGCAACCTTGGCAACACGTTCGGCCGGGGTGCGGTCGTAAAGAATCTGCGAGCTCTCATTGACGCCGTTTGTCAGCAGCAGGTCCGAGGACTGGAACTTCATGGCATACATCAGACGGTTGAACCAGTTGCCCACGCTGGGTCCGGCCTTGCCTTCAAAGGTTGTCAGCGACTCATCGGCGGGGTTGTCCGTAGCGGTGGTGGGGGTGTTGCCCGTGGGGCGGTCCAACTCAATGGGTGCGGTGCCCTTGGGCGCGCCCACAATTGAGTAATCGCTGTTTGACTGGCCAAAGTAAATCCGCGGCTGATAGCTGGTGTCGGTGCCCAAAACACCTTTGGAGGGGACACCCGATTGCAGGAACACGGGCTTGCCGTCGGAGGTGACGGTGTTTCCCTTGGCAGCAACCACGCCATAACCGTGCGTGTAGACCAGGTGCTGGTTGTACCAGCTCTGCTGGTCCGGGTTGATTCCGTTGGGATCCAACTCGCGCACGGCGATCACGACATCCTGGACCTTGCCTTCAATAGCGTACCTGTCGACGCTCAGGGTCTTCGGGAACTTGTAGTACGGACGGTACTGCTCAAGCTGGGCAAAGGTGGATGAAATCAGGTTCGGGTCAAGCAACCGGATGCTTGCCGCCGTGTCGGCGTCCTGGCGCAGTGCACCGGGAGTCGCCGTCGTGGTGGCGTTGTAAGGCGTCACTTCCATTCCGGAAAGTCCGTACGCCTGGCGCGTCATATCGATATTGCGCGCAATGTAGGGGAGCTCCACGTTGCCTTCGGACGGCTTCACCTGCCATTGCTGGATGGCCCACGGGTAGATGCCCCCGGCCACAATGGCGGTGACAACCAGCATGCCCGTGCCAATCAAGGGCAGCTTCCATTTGCCCAGGAAAGCGGCCACGATGAACAGGATGGCCACAATGATTGCGGCGGCGGCCAAGATGGCCTTGGTGGGGATCACTGCGTTGACGTCGGTGAACATGGCTCCGGCGCGGTAGCCGCTGTTGTCTTGCAGGGTGGCAAACCGGCCCAACCAGAAGTTGGCACCCAACAACAGCAAGAAGACTCCGGCCAAGATGGCGATGTGGATCTGGGCGCCGCGGGAGGTGAAGATGCCGCGTTCCGTCAGGCGGATGGCACCGTAGAGGTAGTGGGTGAGAACCCCGGCAATGAACGCAATCACCGTGGCGCTGATGAGCATCCCCGTCAGGAGGCCCAAAAACGGCAGCGTGTTGGTGTAAAAGCTCACGTCCAGCCCAAATTGTGGGTCCGTGGAACCAAACGGGACGCGGTACAAGAACAGCATGACCTTGTCCCATTGGGCCATGGCCGCCGTCCCGGCAAACAGGCCGAAGACAATGGGCACGCCCAGCATCACGACCCGACGCACCGGTTCAAGCTGTGCTTGGTAGCGGTTGAGGTTGTCCTCATGGGCGCTGTCGGGGGCATACACGGGGCGGGCCTTGTAAGCGACGCGGATGGAGAAATACACGGCCAGTGCCATGACCAGGAAACCTGCCAGGAAAATCAGCAGCTTGGCAATGCGTTCTTTCCAAAACACGCCGGCAAAGCCGAGCTGGTCAAACCAGAGCATGTCCGTGTAAATTCCGGAGAAAATCACCAAGCCAACCACCAGCGCCGCCACCACAATAATGGTGGGCAACAACGCGCTGCGACGCTTGGGCCTGACGGTTTCGTTCGGCGACGGGGATGGTCGGGATGTCACTCTCTACCTCTTACTCAACAGATGTTTATGAATAGTTGCCGGGTGCTTCATATCTTGTGCCACGAATGGTGCGTGGCCCGAGTTCCACATGATGCACAATCGTTACTGGCGGGTGTTCAATCGTTAGGTGCAAGTTGGCAGGGCTGAACCGTCCTCGCCGGTACCAATAAGGGACACTGCATCGTAGGCTTCCTTGATCGTATTGACCTTGATAACCTGCAGCCCCTCGGGCACATGGCCCACCACGTCGCCGCAGTTGGCGGCGGGGGCCAGGAAATAGACCGCTCCGTTCTCATGGGCACCGACCATCTTTTGGGCAATGCCGCCAATCGCACCGACATTCCCCTCCGGGTCGATGGTACCCGTGCCGGCGAACCGTTCGCCGCCGGTGAGCTCCCCGGGGGTCAGCTTGTCCATGATGCCCAGGGCAAAGATCATCCCCGCGCTGGGACCACCGATGTTCTCGAGGGAAATCTGTACATCGAAGGGGAACTTGAAGGTGTTTTGCAGAACGATTCCCAGTAGATATTTGCCGTCATTGCCCTTCTTCGGGGTCACCGAGACATTCATGTCCTTGCCGGCGCGACGGATTTGCAGGTCCACAGCTGCGCCGGCACCTTCGGCCAGCACGGACTGGATGTCCTTCAAGGCGCTCACCTGCTTCCCTCCAATGGCGAGGATGACGTCGTCGGGCTTGAGGATGCCCGACGCGGCGCCGCCTTCCGGGATCGACGCCACGGCCAGGTTTGATTTAAAGTCGATGCCCAGTGCGTTCATGGCAGCCGCTGTGGCGTTTTCCTGCGACCCTGTCATGGCGGCGGAGTTCTCGCTGTTGACGGTCTCCTGGCTGACCCCGGGCGCATAGATGAGCTCTTCAGGGTACAGCGTGTGCGACGGCGTGAGCCAGGCCTTGAGTGCATCGAAGAAACTGATGCGGCTGTCGGGCAAGCCACCAGTCAGGTGCACAGTGGTCAGATCCAGGCTGCCGCTGTTCGAAGGGAAGCTTTCATGGCCGGAAACGGTGATGATGGGCGCGCCGTCGATCTCGCCAATCGTGTTGATGGCCGGGCCCGGCGATTCAACCACGTATGGAACGGGAAGGGTCATGGCCGCCACAGCAAGCACCACTGCCACCACCCCGGAAACCATCATCATGGAGAACCTGGGGTCGCGGACGGCCGTGGGCGGGCTCGCAGATGCTACAACGTCCTGACTCAAAACTAAAGACCTTTCCAAGCTCTCCCGGGTCGCGCCGGCACCCACGCGAACCACGGGCACCGAATGCCAAGCCTACTGCTTCAAGCTGCACTGTGCTTCTACCGGTGCTGGGAGTTGGCACTGAATGCCCCGCGGTGGCGGGGGCGGCACCAGAACCCTTTGCCTAGAGCGAACAGGGCCCTGCCACGGGGCGACAACGCCGGACGACGGCGGTAACGTGAAACTATTCAGCGTCCATGCCAACGATCGGGCCATCATGTCTTCCACACCAGCCAACAACGACGACGACGATACTCCAAAGGATCCCCTTCAGGAAATGCTCGCCAACCTTATGGGCGGACAAGGCATGGAGGGCTTTGACCCGGCGGAACTGGCCAAGGCGGCAGGACTCCCTTCGGATCCCGAAGCACTGGCGCAAATGTTCTCCCAGGTTCAGTCCATGATGAGCGGTTCCTCGGACACCCCCGTGAACTGGGACCTTGCCCACGACGCGGCGCGCAAGGCCGCTGCCGGGGACGACCCTTCTGTCACCCCTGCCCAGCAACATGAAGTTGATGAGGCGCTGCGCCTCGCCGAAATGTGGCTCGACCCGCTCACCGACCTTGCTGCGACGTCCATCATTGGCCGTGCCTGGTCGCGCGCCGAATGGGTGGAGGAAACGCTTGGCACGTGGCAGCGGCTAACCGAGCCGGTGGCCAACAGCATTGCCTTCGCCATTTCCACGGCAATGAACGAGCAGCTGCCGGAAGAGATGAAGTCCATGATGGGCGACGCCTCCTCCATGATGCAGAACATGGGCGGAGCCCTGTTTGGGCTGCAGTTGGGACAAGCCGTGGGCGCACTGTCCAAGGAAGTGCTTGGATCCACTGACATTGGCATCCCGCTGGCCGATCTGCAGATGGCCCTGCTGCCGGCCAACGTCAAGGCGTTTGGCGAAGGCCTTGAAGTGCCCGAGCAGGAAATCCGTTTGTTCCTGGCCCTGCGCGAAGCCGCCCATGCCCGCCTATTTGTGCAGGTGCCGTGGCTGCGCGGGCACTTGTTGGGAGCTATCGAGTCGTACGCCCGCGGCATTCACATCGACATGTCCCGGATTGAAAACCTCGCCCACAACCTCGACCCTTCCAATCCCGAAGCCATGCAAGCTGCACTGTCTGAGGGCGTCTTCATGCCGGCCCGCACACCCGAGCAGGACGCCGCCTTGGCCAAGTTGGAGACCGCGCTGGCCCTCGTTGAAGGCTGGGTTGACGAGTTGACCTTTGCAGCAGCCGCTAATTTGCCCGCTGCAGCGGCCATCCGTGAAACGATCCGCCGCCGCCGCGCAACCGGTGGCCCGGCCGAACACGCGTTTGGTTCCCTGGTCGGCTTGGAACTGCGTCCGCGCAGACTCCGCGAGGCAGCTGCCCTGTGGGCTTCGCTGACAGAGCAGCGCGGGATCGTTGGACGTGACGCGATCTGGGCGCACCCGGACCTGCTCCCCACCGCTGCGGACCTTGACGATGCTGCAGGCTTCAGCGCCCGCCGCAGCGCCGAAGACGCGTCCGAAGCCGACGTGGATGCAGCCCTTGCCAAGCTTCTCGACGGCGGCTTCGAAACCAACGACGACAACAACGAACCAGACGGGCCTGCCCAACAGGAACCAGACACGGACAAGTAGAACGTCCCTCAGACGTGGACAGGCGCCCAGAAGTGGACAGACACTGACCGGCCCGTCCGGGAATCTCAGCCGTCCACTGCTTCGTCCACGTTGTCCACCATGCCGCCTTCCATGCCGCTGATGTTCCGGGAGGCGGCAAACGAGGCGCCATCCAAAAATGTCTTGGCCATCTCCACCTGCGGGTAGCTGGCCAGCTCAGCCCAAAAGGCCGGGCTGTGGTTGGCGTGGATCAAGTGGGCCAGTTCGTGCAACAACACATAGTCGAGCACCCATTCGGGCATGCCCTGCACGTGGTGTGAGATTCGGATGGTCCTGCGCGCAGGCGTGGCTGAACCCCACCGACTATTCTGGTTCTGCACCCACCGGACGGATACCGGGTCGGCGCGTGCACCCAGGTATTTTGTCGAAAGTTTCAGGCTGCGCTGCATGAGCGCGTCGTCACAGGCAGGAATCCCCGGCCGGCCGGCCTGCGAGCGCGTGCCCTGTTCAAGCTTGGCCACCATGCGCGGCACCCAGTACTTTTCATCCTCCAACGTCAGCCTGGCCGGCACGGCAATGACGGCCTGCCCGGCTTCCCAGAACGCTGCGAGTCCGGTCTTTCGCCTGGCCGTGCGCCTGACAACAACGCGCTCCCCATTGCTGAGCGTGTGAATCGAGAATGAGTCGCCCAACGGCCCCGGGGCACCCCGTCCGACGGGCGGTCGGCGCTGCGCCGCCAGTGAACGCGCTGCCGGTGAATGCGCTGCCGCGGGTGCATGCTGTGCTGATCGTGCTGCCATGCTTCGACGCTACAGGCATTGGGCATTCCCCGCACCACCACAGGGGCGGATTGTGGAGAACTGCACCCTGTGGATAACCCGGCGCATGGAAACGTGCAAGGTGCCATGATCGTGATTGGGGGAACCATTGGGGAACCGGGACAACGTTGCTGCGGGAGGCTGCCATGACCACCATCAATCCAGGGTTGCGCATGGTGCGCCGTGGGCCGCACGGCGTTCAGATCGGGGTGGGGTCCGGCGGCCTGATTCTTGAGGGCCTGCTGGATTCCGAGCTGGCCTTTGTGCAGGCCCTGCGCCAAGGGATCTCCGACGCCCAGGTCCCGGCACGGGCGGTCGCCCTCGGGGTGGAGAAGCACCGGGCCCGGGAAATCTGTGCCAAGCTGGCCGGTCTGCTCTTTAGCGACGCTGAACTTCACACACAAGGTTTCAGGGCCGAGCGGTTGCAGCCGGAACGGTCCGCTCTCCTGGGCCTGCACCAGAGCCCGTGCCAGGGCTTCATGACCCGGCGGGAGCGCGGCGTCATCCACCTGATCGGCTTGGGACGCACGGGGGCAGCCCTGGCCGCTGTGCTTGTCAGTGCCGGGGTGGGAACCATCCTGCTTGAAGACGACTTCCCCGTCGCGGCAACCGACATTGGTCCCGGTTCCTTCACCCTCAGCGACATTGGCCTGGCCCGTTCAGTGGCCGTGCGCAGGCACTTGTTGCGGCTCGATCCGGGTTGCCAGGCGCACATTGTGCACGACGGCGGGGCAGGAGGTCCCAGCCTGCGGTGCCTTGACCTTGCCGTTGTGGTGGGCCACGACGCTGTTCCGGCCGCAACCGCGGCCCGCTTCATGGCCGGCGAGCGTCCCCACCTGCTGGTGCTGGTTCGCGAGCAGGACGGAACGGTGGGCCCGCTGGTGGTGCCGGGAGTTACTGCTTGCGCTGAATGTGTTGAGCGGCACCGCAGCGTCCACGACCCCCTGTGGCTTGAAGTGTGCAGCCAGCTCGCCTCGGCCCCCGAGCCGTCGGCGGATCGCAGGCCCTTGGCCGAATTGTTGGAGAACGCGGCCCTTGCCACAACTCTGGCAGGCACGGCAGCAGCACAGGTCCTGCTGTTTCTCGACGCAGTCAACCAGCCAAGTTCCTGGTCCTCGGTCATGACCTTCCACCCTGACAACGGCCGTTGGACGCAGCAGGACTTTCACGCCCATCCCGATTGCGGGTGCCAGTGGCAAAATCAGTCCTTGGCCACGATCCCCAGCACAGCGTCGCCGTAGCGTTCCAACTTGGAAGGACCCACGCCGGGCAATGCTGCCAATGCGTCGAGGTCCTGCGGTGCCGCCTCGGCGATGGCCATCAAGGTGGCATCGGTGAACACCACAAAGGCGGGCACGGCGGCAGAGGACGATTCGGCCAGCCGCCATTCACGCAATTGCGCAAAAGTAACCTCGTCATAGCCGGGCGGACAGTCGGGGCAGCGCCCCACCTTGCGTTCGGCCCCCGTGTTGAGGATCTTCCCGCACACCCGGCACACGGAAGGTCCGGCAGCCTTGCGCGACTTGCGTGTGGTTGCCTGGCGCGGGCCGCTGGGCGCCCCACCCACCGAGTTGGGACGCAACCCGTCAAGGAAGCGGGATGGCTTGCGATTGGCCCGCCCGCCCGGGGTGCGTGCCGTGGACCAGGAGAAATTCAGGAATTCCCGGGCACGGGTGATTCCCACGTACAGCAGGCGCCTTTCCTCGTCAACGGTCTCCGGGGTGTCCGCAAAGGAAATGGGCATGAGTCCCTCGCTGAGCCCTACCAGGAATACCGCATCCCACTCCAAGCCCTTGGCCGAGTGCAGCGATGCCAGCGTCACGCCTTGGACAGTGGGTGCATGTTGGGCCGACGTGCGTTCCTGCAGTTCAGCCACGAAGTCGATCACGGTGAAGGTGTGCTCGGGCGTGCTGCGCGAAACCACCAGTTCATCGGCCAACGCCACAATGGCCGCGAGCGACTCCCAGCGTTCCCGCACGGCGCCGCCGGTCTTGGGGGCCTCGCCTTGGTAGCCCAGGTTGCTGAGGACATCGCGCACCAGCTGCCCCAGCGGTTCGTCCTCGGCAGCCCGCGAAGCGGCCCGCAACTGCAGCATGGCGTCGCGGACTTCCTTGCGGGCGAAGAAGCGTTCCCCGCCGCGCAGCTGGTAGCCGACACCGGCCGCCGTCAGCGCTTGTTCGTAGGCTTCGGACTGGCCATTGGTGCGGAACAGCACGGCAATTTCGCTGGCGGCCGTGCCGTGCCCCATCAGAGTCTTGATCCTTGCTGCGACGGCGGCTGCCTCAGCTTCGTCGTCGCTGCATTCCATGAATTCCGCCGACGGCCCGCTGGGACGCTGGGCCAACAGTTCCAACGGAGCCGACCACAAGGCGTCGGCGCTGAGCCCGCCGCTGCGCCGGTTGCCCAGCAGTGAATTGGCCAGTCCCACCACTTGGGGCGTGGATCGATAGTCGCGCACCAGCTTGACCAGCTTCGCATCGGGGTAGTGCTTGGGGAAGTCCAGCAGGTGCCGCGGCGTGGCCCCGGTAAAGGAGTAAATGGTCTGGCTGGCATCGCCCACGACGCAAAGCTCGTCGCGCCCGCCCAGCCACAAATCAAGCATGCGCTGCTGGAGCGGGGAAACGTCCTGGTACTCGTCAACCACAAAGTGCCGGTACTGGTCCCGGACCGTGGCGGCCACGCGCGGATCCTCCTGCAAAATGCCCACCGTGATCAGCAGAACATCCTCAAAATCGATCTGGTTCCGGTCCGCCTTCACATCCTCATAGGCTTGAAAAAGCCGACCCACGGCCACCTTGTCCAGTCCGCCGGGCTCCCCTCGATCCACTGCCTTGAGCAGATACGTCTCGGGAGTCAGCATGGAAACTTTGGCCCACTCGATTTCAGCTGCCAGATCCCGGATTGCGGCCCTGTCGGTGGGCAGGCGCAGCCGGCGGGCGGCCTCGGCGATGGTTTGTGCCTTGTGGTCAAGCAGACCCGGCAGCTGACCCCCGACGGCGTGCGGCCAGAAATACTGCAGCTGCCGCAGTGCGGCGGCGTGGAACGTGCGGGCTTGGACGGTGCCCACGCCGAGGTCGCGCAGACGGGTCCGCATTTCAGCGGCTGCCCTGGCCGTGAACGTCACGGCCAGCAGGCGGTTGGGATTGTAGACACCCGTGTGCACGCCGTAGGCGATACGGTGGGTGATGGCCCGGGTCTTGCCCGTGCCGGCACCTGCCAAAACACACAGTGGTCCGTTCAACGTGGTGGCAACTGTGCGCTGCTCCTCGTCCAGCCCGGCCAGGATGCGCTCCTCGGCTGTGCGTTCATCCATCACCGGCAGCCCTGATTGGCGCGGGTCAAAGCTCATGCTTGTTCACCGGGTTCCAGAATGGGGCCGCCGTACCAGTGCTCTATGAGGGAACGGGCAATGGAGGCCCGGTGCGAGATCACGGCGTGGCCGCCCAGCACGGCAGTTTGCAGCTCTTCTCGGTCAAACCAACGGACAGCCCTGACTTCGGTTCGGTCCGGAGTTGCTTCGGTGTCATCGGTGTAACCGATGAATCCGAACATCAAGGAACGTGGGAACGGCCAGGCCTGCGAGGAAAAATATGCCAAAGAGTGAAGATGAACGCCGACTTCCTCGGCTATTTCGCGCACTGCCGCCTGCTCCGCGCTCTCACCGGCCTCAACAAAGCCGGCAACTGTTGAGTACCTGTTCTCGTTCCATGCGAAGTTGTTGGCCAACAGGATTCGATCGTCTGCACCCACGATCGCCACAATGGCTGCAGGATCGGTGCGCGGGAAGTGTTGCGAACCGTCGGCGGTGCAGCGGCGCATCCAACCCGAGGACTGCGCCTCGGTGGGACTCCCGCACCGCGGACAGCGCACATGGCTGGCGTGCCATTGCGCAACTGCCTGGGCTTCCACGAATACTTGGGCATCCACCGCGTGGAGGTCTTGCGCAACATCCCGGTATCCGGCAAACACGGCACCCGAGGGAATCCATGACAGTTCCTCGGCGCTCTCATCCAGCGCATCAAGCGGCAGCGAAAGCAGCACAATGTCGGTGGCTGCCGCCAAGCTGTGTTGCTGGCCAGGCCCCACCTTTCCGAGGTAAACGTGGGTGCCTCCGAGGGGCAGCACGTCCCCGGCAAGGTCTCGATACACCGGGTCAAGGCAGGCAGGGTCAAGATATGCCAAGGCTGCTCCGACCATGAGGGCCCGGCCTCTGTGAAAAACCACCACCCGGTATTCGGCGGTCCCCAGCACCGCCGCCAGATACCCCGGCTCGGTGCGCTGTTCACATTGCCGATCAAGCACGGTTTCTGGGGACGGATTGGATGTCAGCATGTTTATACCGTACGCATCCGTGCCCGATTTTTATATTCAAGGGCACGTGATTGTGGACAACCCGGCGCCGCCGCACAGCCGAAGGGAGCCCCTGCGGTCAGGACTTCTTGCGACTCGCCGTCCCAGCGGCGCGGAGTTGGTGCTTTCGCGTTCTACGGTGGAGGGGTGAGAAGAATGACTGCAATCGAATTGGCCGCCGTCGCCAGCGCCGCTGTGCCCGGACTCAATGTCACGGCGTTTGGCCCGGAACCCGACGACGCAGCTGATTTCAGCTCTGCGTTGTTGGTGGATTCGGAAAAGCGCCGCTGGCGGGTCCGCTCCCCTCGCCATGCCGAGGCCAGCACCCGGTTGGAAACCGAGCGCCAGGTTTTGCGTGCCTTCTCCCCCGGCATCCGGGCCGAACTGCCCTTCCTGCTGCCCACCGTCGCCGGGACCGTTCGCCAAGGCGAATTGATCACTTTTGTGTACTCGCACATTCCCGGCAAGGCCGAATCGGTGGAGTATTTGGCTGGCGGAAGCGCCGCCTTGGCCTTGGAAATTGGCACGGCCATTGCCGCCATCCACGATCTCCCGCAGGGCCTTGTCACAACCCATGACCTGCCCAGCTACACGGCCAACGAGTTCCGCCAGCGCAAGCTCAACGAACTGGACCAGTCGGCCACCACCGGCAAGATCCCGCCGGCGCTGCTGCGCCGCTGGGAGCACGCCATGGAGGATGTGGGGCTGTGGCGCTTCAATCCCTGTGTGGTCCACGGCGACCTGCATGAGGATAATATTCTGCTCGACGGCGACCAGGTCACTGCCGTCATTGGCTGGACCGAACTGCGGATCGGAGACCCTGCCGACGACTTTGCGTGGCTGGTTGCCGTCCACGAACCTAGTTTTGTCGACGCCGTCATGGAGGCCTATTCCGCGGCCCGCCATGAGACCCCGGATCCGCACCTGCTGCGCCGAGCTGCCCTCAGCGCTGAATTTGCGCTGGCCCAATGGCTTGTCAAGGGCTATGCCGCCGACAGTGCCCGCATGGTGGAGGATGCAGAAACCATGCTGCACACCCTTGAAGCGGACATTGCCGAGCATGGCGGCCAGGCCATCAGCGCCGAACCGCCTGCAGCCCGGCAGGTTGCCCCTGCCCAGCCTCCCGCCAAGACCAAGCCGGTTGTTGCTGAAATTGTGCCCGACGCCGGCGCGAAGCCCAGCGCCGATGCACAGGCCAACGCTGATGCAAAGGCCAATGCCAAGTCCAGTGCCGACGCCGACAAAGCGGACAGCAGCGCGGCCGGTGCTACAGCCGACTCGGCAAGCTCTGCTGCCGGCGCAGCCAAGGGCAAGCCGACTGTCGACACGACAGCCGCGGAAAAGACTGCTTCCGACATGACAGCGGCTGAGAAGTCGGCTGCCGACAGCGACGCTGAATCCAGCGACGCGGACCCAACGAATGCCGAGACCACGGATGTGGACACCACGGCACTGAAGGTCATTCCACTCAAGCGCGAAAGCTAGCCGCGCTTCCCGCGCTGCGTACCACCGTGCACCGTCTCACACGGTGTAGGCCCCGGTGACAATTCTCTCCAGTTCCTGTTGCCCGGCCAAGTCCACGGGACGGATGAGCGTGTCCTGCCCCACGTAGTAAAACGCTGCCCGCACCTGCTCCAGCGGAACGTCCTTCAGCCGGGACCACGCCAGCCGGTACACGGCAAGCTGGACGCCGCGCACTGCCAGCTGCGCCTTCGAAGGCACTTTGCCGGTTTTCCAGTCGATCAGGTCCCAGCCGCCGTCGTCGTCGCGGAACACGGCATCGATGCGGCCACGCACCACAACGTCGGCAACCCTTGTTTCAATGGGCACTTCCAGCTCGGCCGGAGTTCTGGCAGCCCAGGCCGAGTTCTTGAATGTGTCCTGCATCCGGGCCAGGTCGTAGGCTTCGTCAACATGGGCGTCGGCGCCGGGTGTTTCGTCAAAGTCGAACTGGCCGGTCGTGGCAAAATACTCTTCGATCCAGGAGTGGAACGCCGTTCCCTTGCGTGCCGCCATGCGGGGCTTGGTGGGCACGGGGCGTCGCATGGCGCGGGTGACCTTTTCCGGGTCTTCGCCGAGGGCAACCAGTCGTGACGCTGAAATGTGCGGAGGCAATTCCACGCGCAACTGTTCGGATTCCACTTGTTCCTGAGCCAGCAGCACGCTGGCCTCCGTCCCCCATCGCGGATGGGCTGCGAGGAACGGCGCGCTGCCCGGTTGCTGCGCCGGCAGTTCGGCGGCGGCCGCAACGGCCGCGGCAGAGCGTTCCGCATTCTCCCGGCGTCCTGTCCGTGCAGCCACACCTGGCCGGCCCACAATGTCTGGTCCATTGAGCGGGTCGTACGGCCACTCGGCGCTTTCGGAACCTGCGCTGACGGGGTTCTCGCTGCCTTCCTCCGGGTCTTCGCTCCACACGGCAATGGCTGCGCTGTGGCCGGCTCCTTCGGTCAGCCCCAGCAATTCCGTCAGGAAAGGCGACGGCGCCAATGGCTTCTTTCCGTTGCCCCACACGGTGCTTGAGCACATGAGGAACTCCCGTGCCCGGGTAAAGGCCACATAGGCCAGGCGCCGCTCTTCCTCCTCGCCGTGCAACAGCACGTCGGCGGCAAAGAATTTCTCGTTGTCCATCAGGCTTTTCGCATCCGCCACGTCCGTATCCCAGACGGGCAGGTCTCCACTGTCCCCGCGCAGCGGCCAGGGCAGCGACTTGGCGCCCGTGCTCCACCTGTCGGCACGGGCGCTGGGAAATGCGCCGGCGTTCATGCCTGGCACAAACACCACGTCCCATTCAAGGCCCTTGGAGGCGTGCACTGTCAGCAGCGCCACGGCGTCGGGGTTGCTTTCCACCGCTGTCATTTCCAGCCCGCCCTCCTCGGATTCGGCTGTTTCAAGCCAGCCGAGGAACGCGTCCAAGTCAACTCTCTGCGCGGCCTGCATGAAGGTGGTTGCCGCATCGGCAAAGGCGTCGAGGTGGCGCCGGGCGTGGTGGATGCTTGCACCCGGCTTGGCGGCCAGCTCAATGTCAAGGAGCATGGTCCGCTCCACCACCCCGAGGAGATTGGAAAGGTCCTCCCCGACGAACGTGCGCAGTACGCGCAGCTCGTCGCGCAAGGCCAGCAGCCGGGTCCTGGCCACCTCGCTGAGCGGCCGTGCCGCCTCCGGCCAGAAGTCGGTGCCGAGATAGTCCAGCGCCTCCACCAGCGACGAGGCGTCCACCAGATCCGCCGTCACGACGGCTTCGGGTGCCTCCGGTTCTTCCGCCACACCGGAGAACCCGGGGCGCCCAGCGGCCTCGGCGACCTCAGTGCCCTGCACTGCGGCAACGTCGAAGTCCACTTTGTGCCGTGCAGCCCATTCCCGGCGCCGGGCCAAGTACCGCGCCCAGTCGGCGAAGGCCATGAGGTCGGCCGGGCCAATCCGCCACCGCGCGCCCGTCAGCAACCGCATGAGTGCATCCGAGCGTCCGGGGTCGGCCAATACCCGCAAAGTCGCCACGAGGTCCACGATTTCAGGAGTGCCGAGCAACCCGCCCAACCCCACGATTTCATAGGGGATGCCGCGGGCCTCAAACACCGACTGCAGGGCAGAAAACTGTGCACGACGGCGGCACAGCACGGCCACTGTCATCTCGCCCTGGGCACCCCTGCGGTGGGTGAAGTCGCCCTTGCGGTCAAGGATCTGTTCCGCAATGGCCTCCGCCTCCGTCAGGACAGTCTTGTAGCGGGCCAGCAACACTTCACCGTCGGGGGCGTTGGGTTTTTCACGCAGTGCGGACACCACCACGCTGGGCCCGGCTGCCGCACGTTCCTCCGCGGAGAGACCGGCGGCCAGCTTGGCGTTGGCCTTGCGGGTCTGTGCTCCGGTGAGCTCGGCAGACATGACATTCGCGGCGGAGAGGATGTGTGCCGAGTTCCGCCACGCAATGGTCAGTTCGGCCGTGGGCGCGTATCCACCGTCTGCCTTGCGGAAAATCTCCGGGAACCGGAACAGCTGGCCGGCCGAGGCGCCGCGGAAGCCGTAAATGGATTGGTGCGGGTCCCCTACTGCGGTGACGGGATGGCCGGCACCAAAAAGCTTGGCAAAAAGCTGCAATTGGGCGTGTGAGGTGTCCTGGAATTCATCCAGCAGCACCACTTTGTAGCGCTGGCGTTCCATCTGCTCCGCATGGGGAACGTCCTTGGCGATGCGGGCGGCCAGGGCCACCAGGTCGCCGTAGTCCAGGACGTTGCGGCGCCGCTTGGCCTCCGCATATTTTTGCACCAGTCCGGCCACCGACGTTCGCGTGCGCAGCACATCGAGCTGCTTCGTCACGGCAGCGGTGCGCGGCTTGGTGGTTTCGGCAATGTGGGGCAGGGCCTGAAACCGCTCCACAAACGCGTCGAGGGTTGCCACCACATCTTCCGGGTCCTGCAAATGTTCGGCGCATTCCCCGGCAAGGTCCATGACCGATTGGATGAGCGTGGATTTGGCGGCCGTGAAGTGTTCGTGGGCGCCGTCGTGCGCTTCCACCACCTCACTGGCCAGCTGCCACGCCTCGGCGGCACCCAGCACCACGGCGTCGCGCTCAATGCCCAGCCGCAGGCCATAGTCGGTGACGATTCCGCTGGCGTAGGAATGGTAGGTGGACACCTTGGGCTCAAGGGCATCCCTGGCTGCGGCGGCCGGTGCCAATTCCACCTCGCCGGAGCGGGCAAGGGTTCCCAGCTTGGCCAGCTGCCCGCGGATCCGCGAGGCCAGTTCGCCGGCGGCCTTGCGGGTGAAGGTGACGCCGAGGATTTCCTCGGGCAGCACCAGCCCATTGGCCACCAGCCACACGACGCGGTCCGCCATGGTGGTGGTCTTGCCGGAGCCGGCCCCGGCGATGACCAGCAGCGGCTCCAGGGGCGAGCAGATGATGCCGGCCTGTTCGGGCGTGGGCGGGCGCTGCTCCAGGAGCTCGGCCAGCTCGTAGGGTGTCAGCGGCTGTAAAAGGTTCATTCGGTGATTTGTTTCCCTTCCGGGCACAGCGGGCAAATGGTGGGCAGGGGGCAGCCGTTGCGGGAGGACCAGTCGGAGCCGTGGCGGGCAGGGAAAGCGGCTTGTGCCATGAGCAGGGCAGCCTCCATGACCTTGAGCGTGGGATCGTTCTCCGCGCCTGCCACCATGGCAACCTGGTCCTGGGTTTTCACGCCCTTGGTGCCGTCGCCCAGCGGCAGCAGCGCAGCCCCGCCCGAAACCCCGCCTCCGGTTACCCCGCCAAGCAGCCCGGCGGCCCGGGCTTGTTCCTCGAAGCCGCCGGCGGTGACGGCCACCTGGTAGGCGCCGAGCTGGGGGTGTTCGCCAACTTGTTCCTTGGTGGGTTTGGTGCGCCCGGTCTTGATGTCCACCACAACAAGGCGGCCCTCGGCGTCGGCTTCGAGCCTGTCCACCTGCCCGCGCAGGCGCACAGTGCGTCCCCCGGGCAGTTCGCCCACATCCACAGTGAAGTTTTCCTCCACGCCGACAAGGGTGCGGCCGTCCATGCGGGCGTCGATGACGTATTGGGCCAGTTTGCCGAGCATCTCCTGGGCACGTTTGTAATCAAGGTCCGTTTCCCAGGACTCCGGCAGACCCAGCAAGGGCCAGCGCTTGTCCAGTTCGGCCAGGTATTCGTGCCCGGCACCGTCGGGGATGTCTTGGGCGATGGCGTGGATGAGCGTGCCCAGGCTGCGGGCAAAGTCGGTGGTGGCTTCTCCCCCGGCGGCCCGGACAAACCAGTTCAGCGGGGACTTGAGCACTTCTTCAACCTTCGACGGCGACACAATCACCGGCTCCCCGGGCGCCACGATCGGTGCGTCCGAGCTCAAGGGAAGCAGCCCCCACCACTGCTCGGTATCGGCACCGGGCATGTTCTCTGCCGCCAGCACGGCCAGCAGGTCTGCCGCCTCGGGATCGGCGTGCATCTCCGATTCCTGGCGCAGCTCCGCCACGAGCGAGCGCAGCGTCATGGGCCGCGGAACCTGTTCCACCGGCCGCACGGGGTATTGGGACTCGCCGCCGGAATCGGTCACCGGAATGAAGGGTGCGGCCAGGTCCAGGAACTGCGAGGGCTGCAGGTCATGCCCGGCGGCGGCCGTCAAAATGAGTTTTTCCCCGGCCCGTGAAATGGCGGCGGCAAAGCTGCGCAGTTCATCGTAGCGGATCTGGCGCAGTCGGGCGGCCGGATCGATCTGGTGGGCGGCTTCGGCACCGCTTTCAATCACATCCACCAGCAGTTGGCTGCCCAGCAGCTCACCGCGCAGGCGTGTATTGGGCCACACGCCTTCCTGCAGCCCCGCCACTATGACCACTGGCCATTCCCGTCCTGCCGCACTGGCAGGCGTGAGGATCTCCACGGCATCGGCGCGCTGGGCGCGGGCCGCCAAGGTGTCCATGGGCAATTCCTGGCTGAGGAGATAGTCAAGGAACTGTTGCGGGCTTGAGCCGGGCAGCTGGTCCACATAGCGTTCGGCCGTTTGGAACAGGGCCATGACGGCGTCCAGGTCCCGGTCGGCGCGGATGCCGGTGGGGCCGCCGCGCAGGGCCTGAGATTCCCACGTTCCCGAGGTGTCGCAGGCATCCCACAGCGCCCACAACACGGTTTCGGCGTTGGCGCCGGGCTGGGCCACGGCGTCGCGCCCGGCGGCCAGCATGGCGGCAACGCGCCGCGCATTGGCCGCCTCCCACCCCAACGGCGCCAGCTTGCCCGGGTTCAGCAGCGCCTCGACCAACAATTCATCACTGGCCCGGCCGCCACCGCCGTGCAGTTCCTGCTGCCGCAGCGCCTGTCGCAACCGGCGCAGGTGCAGCGAGGTGGAGCGGCCCAGTCGCGACGTCAACAGTGCAACGCAGGCTTCGGCGTCGAGCAAATCAGGTTTCAGGGCCGCACCAAACGCCTCGAGCAGGGGGCGCACGGCCGGTTCGTCGCGGACAGGGTTCTCGGCGACGGGCACCTTGACGGCAATGCCCTGCGAGCTCAGGTACCTTTGCAACGCCGCCAGCGCGGATCCTGTGCGCACAATGACAGCAATGTCGCCCAGATTGTGCCCGGCCAGGTGCTGCAGGTGCAGGATGCGTTCTGCCACCAGACGCAGCTCATGGACCTCCGAGGCCACCACGTGGGCGCTCACCCGAGGCTCCGGATCACCTGCCGGGCCCGTGGACGCGGCTTCCAACGCATCAGGGTCCTCCGGCCACACCAATTCGCGTGCCTTGTGCCCGCCACGCACTTGGAAGATGCGTTCCGCCACGCCCAACCAAGCTGCGGCCAGCTCCCTGCCCATGCGGTGCGAGGTGGAAAGGGCATACTGCTGCAGGGGTTTCTCGTCCGTGGACAGGGTGCCGGCCAGGGAAGCCACAAGGTCCGGCCGGGCGCCGCGGAACCCCTGCACCACGGTGTCGGGAGATGCCGCAACAAGAACGTCTTTCCCACGGCCCACCAGCTGCAGGAGTTCATGCACGGCCTTGTTGGCTTCTTGGATGTCGTCCACCACAATCAGCGCCAGGCGTTGGCGTTCCCGGGCCAGGAATCCGGCGTCGAGCTGCAACAACGTGGTGGCTGCCGTGATGATCCCGGCCGGGTCGAAGGAGCCGGATTTTCCCCAGTCCACCACGTCCCGGTATTCCTGGTAGAGCGACGCGGCGGCCACCCAGTCCGGACGCCGGTTGGCGGCGCCCAGTCCTGCCAGTTCCTCCGGCGTGAGGCCGTATTCAATGACACGGTCAAAAAGCTGGCGAATCTCCTGGCGGAAGCCTCGGGTTTCCAGGGCCTCTGCCAGCTCGGCGGGCCAGTCGGGGGCCGTGCCCAGGCCCAACTTGTGGCCCGCCAACAAGTCCTTGATGATGAGGTCCTGTTCGGGGCCGCTCATGAGGCGCGGCGGACCGTCAAGGTGCGGCATGCGTCCTTCCACCTTGGCGCGGCGCAGCAGGTCGAAGGCGTACGAGGACCAGGTCCTGGCCGGGGACGTGCTCAGGCTCCTGGTGAGGCGGGCACTAAAGCCGTCACGCAGCCGTGCGGCAGCCAGCCGGGAAGGGGCCAGCAGGAGGGCAGCTGCAGGATCGACGCCGTCGTGCTCCATCCGCTTGACCGAGGCCTCGATGAGCACGGTGGACTTGCCGGTGCCGGGGGCACCCCAGAGCAGGACAGGCCCGGAACCGGGGGCCAGGTCCACCACTGTCTGCTGGTCGGCGCTGAGCCGCGGTGCGCTGCGCACACTGCCGGTCGGGGGTGCCAGGACAAGGTGCGGCTGTGCCAGCGTGTTCTGTCCTGCCGGATGCTGCCCTGTTTGCGTGCTCATGCCCCCAGTCCATCACGCGGGCCTGACATTGGCGCTGGAGCGGCGGCCGGTGTCTTCCCGTGCGCCCCGTCGTCGTTCTGCAAGCGGGCGGCGATGGCGTCGATGAGGTCGAGCTCGCCGTTGCCGGGATTCCAGCGGGCAAGTTTCACATCCACCCGCCACGCCGGTGCCCTGCCGCAGCCTGATACTGCCGAGGTGTCCCCCCGCAACGCCGTCAGCTCCTGAACATAGTGCTCCAATGCCCGCCCTTCATGGCACACCGGCGCTGCCCCATTGGCGCGAATGACCCTCCACCAGGGCACCGCGCTGCCGTGGCCGGACATGACGGCGCCCACCTGCCTCGGCCCGCCATTTTCCAGCAACACCGCAATGTCCCCATAGGACAGGACCCGGCCGGCCGGAATGAGCCCCGCCACGGCCAAAACCGCTTCCACATACTGTTCACGCATGACTCAAGCTTAATTCCCCCACCAAGGGCCTGCCGTCTACCGCTCCGCCGGCCTGCCTTCCGCCCGTTGGTGCCATCTTGTCCGTGCCAGCAGGTAGCGTTGGACCATGACTAGCTGGAGCATGCACCCCCGCGCCGCCTTTGACCTGGAAACCACGGGCAAGGACCCCCGCACGGCAAGAATAGTGACGGCCTCCATTGTGGTGATGGATGAGGCCGGAGCCGTGGCCGACACCCATGAGTGGTTGGCCGACCCCGGCGTGGAGATTCCCGAGGAAGCCGCTTCCATTCACGGCGTCAGCACCGCCCATGCCCGTGAACACGGCCGCCCCTCGGATGTGGTGACGGCGGAGTTGGGAGCCGTGCTGGCGGCCCTCTTTGCCAACGGCATCCCTGTCATTGCGTTCAATGCAAGCTACGACTTCACAGTGTTGGCCAACGAGGCCCGGCGGCACGGCCTGGCCCAAATCACGGCGTCCCCCGTCATCGACCCGTTCATCTGCAACAAGCATGTGGACAAGTTCCGCAGGGGCAGCCGCACCCTCGTGGCCCTGTGCGAAGAGTACGGCATCAGCCTCGAGGACGCACACACCTCGGCAGCCGACGCGGAAGCCACGCTGCGGCTGGCCGATGCACTCGCCGCCAAATACAATTCCTTGCGCCTTGACACCGCCGAACTGCACACGGCGCAAGTGGGGTGGGCACGGGAACAGGCCGCCGATTTTCAGGCCTATTTGCGCCGCAGCAAGGACCCTGCTGCCGTAATCGAGGGCGGCTGGCCCGTGCTGCCGATGGAGGAGCCAGCCTAAGAGTCGCGTGACCTAAATCACAGTGCACAATTCGATGGATTCGGACTGTGCCAGCGCGTCAATCGTGCAGCGTGCGAACACCCCAGGCGACGTCGCCATGCCCAACAACGCCACAGTTCGCAGCTTCTTTTGTGAAATGTGTATTTTAGTGCGCACATGTTCGTTCCCGCCACATACCCGGCCAACCTGACATAATTTAGTTTTGTTGGTTGAGTTCTGCTAAGAAATTCCCGTGAATTTCCTCCAGCTCCCCACACGTCGCCTACTCCCCCATCCCGAGTCGTACTTTCGGGCTGGGCACCTGCAATGAAAGTGAATGTTTGATGAAAAAATCAGCCTTGAAGTGGCTTGCAACCGCCCCTGTTGCCGTTGCCCTGGCCCTCTCCCTCGCAGCTTGCGGCGGCACTACAGGTGCCACCAGCTCGGACAAGCCCACAGATGCCCTGGCCGGAAGCGACCAGGTTTCGCTGGACAAATACACCACCGACGATGTCACCGCCCTGGACAAGATTGACACCGGGGCCCTCGGCTTGATCACCCCCGGCACCATCACCGTGGGCACCTTGTCCGATGCCCCGCCGAACATCTTCATCAAGGACGGCAAGTTCACCGGCTACGACAACGAACTCCTGCGCGCCATGGGCGAGAAGCTCGGCCTGAAGGTTGAATTCAAGTCGACCTCCTTCGCCTCCCTGCTGAGCCAGGTGGAGAACAAGCAATTCGACGTCGGTTCCTCCTCGATCTCCACCACCGACGCACGTCGCAAGAATGTTGGTTTCTCCAACGGCTACGACTTTGGCTACATGGCCGTTGTCGCCATGGACAAGACGCCCATCAAGGGCTTTGCGGACCTCGACGAGAAGACCCGCATTGGTGTTGTCCAGGGCACCGTCCAAGATGACTACGTCACCAACACGCTTGGGTTCCAACCGGTCCGCTTCAAGGATTACAACATCGCCTATGCGAACTTGAAGAACGGCCAGATTGACGCCTGGGTTGCCCCCTCGCAGCAGGCCGAAGGCCAAGTCAAGCCCGGCGACGGCGCAACCATCGTGGAGAGCGTTGTCAACACCCAGAACTTCACCGCCTACGCAGTGAACTCAAAGAACCAGCCGCTGATTGATGCACTGAACTCTTCCCTGGATACGGTCATCGCCGACGGCACCTGGTCCACGTTGACCAAGGAATGGTACCCGAAGCGTGAAACCCCCACCAACTGGACGCCGGGCTCCAAGGCCGTAACCGTCCCGAAGGGATAGTTCATGGAAGTTCTCCAGCAGCTCCTTAAAACGTTCTTTGACTGGCAGGCCATGGGGGAAGTCATCCCCGAAATGCTGACAGTCGGTTTGCCGAACACCTTGATCGTGGCCGTTTCCTCCGGCTTCCTCGGTTGCATCTTTGGCCTGGTTCTGGCCGTCATGGGCATCTCACGGAACCCTGTCCCGCGTTGGATCGCCCGCGTGTACACGGACATATTCCGCGGCCTGCCGGCCATTTTGACGATTCTGTTGATTGGTCTGGGCTTTGGGCCGGTCATTCGCATCCTGACCGGCAGCACCAACCCGCTGCCGTTGGGCATTGCTGCACTGACCTTGATGGCTTCGGCCTATATTGGCGAGATCTTCCGTTCCGGCATTCAAAGCGTTGACAAGGGGCAGCTCGAGGCTTCCCGCGCCCTGGGTTTTAGCTACACCTCCTCCATGATCCTTGTGGTCATTCCCCAAGGCATCCGGCGTGTGCTGCCGGCGCTGGTGAACCAGCTGATCGGCCTGATCAAGGACTCGTCGCTGATCTTCCTGCTGGGGCTTCTTGCCAGCCAGCGCGAGATCTTTCAGATCGGCCAGGACCAGGCAGCGAACACCGGCAACCTGTCACCGCTGGTGGCAGCCGGCCTGCTGTACTTGATCCTTACCATCCCGCTCACGCACCTGGTGAACTTCATGGACAAGCGGATGCGTGAAGGAAAAGCCCAAAAGATTGAACCGGATGAAGCAGCCGCACTCGTTGGAAAGGGCGCCTAAATCATGAGTGAATTCAAGTCAGGCTCCCTGGAAGCAACGAACATCCATCTGGCGTTCGGCTCCAACAAGGTGCTGCGCGGCATTGACCTGCACGTCCCCAAGGGCACCACCGCTTCGGTCATCGGTCCTTCGGGATCCGGCAAGTCCACGCTGTTGCGCGTCATGAACCGGCTCATCGAGCCGGACCAGGGAGACATTCTCCTTGACGAACGTTCGGTGCTCCAGGACAATCCGGACGAGCTGCGCCGCCGCATCGGCATGGTGTTCCAGCAGTTCAACCTGTTCCCGCACAAGACCGTGGTGGACAACGTTTCCCTGGCCCTGCGCAAGATCCGCAAGATGTCCAAGGACCAGGCTCAGGCCAAGGCCATGGAACAGTTGGAACTTGTGGGCCTGTCGCACAAGGCCGACTCCCGTCCAGGCAATTTGTCCGGCGGCCAGCAGCAGCGTGTGGCAATTGCCCGCGCCTTGGCCATGGAGCCGGAAGTCATGTTCTTTGACGAGGCCACCTCGGCCCTGGACCCGGAACTTGTGAAGGGCGTTTTGGCGCTCATGACCGACCTGTCCAAGGGCGGCATGACCATGGTGGTGGTGACCCACGAGATGGGCTTCTCGCGCAACGTTTCCGACACTGTGACGTTCATGGACGGCGGCGTGGTGGTTGAGACCGGATCACCCGATGAGCTGTTTACCGAACCCAAGACCGACCGTCTGCGAGGCTTCCTCTCCGACGTGCTGTAGCCGCCGGGCGTCGTTCCGAGCCTGGAATCTCGACAGGCCCGGCCATCGACAGCCACCGAAGTGTTCAAAGCCCCGTTCTCGTTGCTTCCGCAGCTGCGAGAACGGGGCTTTTCTGCGTCTTCAAAGTGCCCTGCTTGCCGATGACGGGGCCACCTTGCGACGACGGCGTATCTTCTCGGCCAGTTCGCAGGGTTGCCCCTTCATCGCCGAGAACGGTGGGAGTTGACCCCGGCGTGCAGCTTTTATGCAGACGCTGCGGCAGCGGCCTTGGCAGCGCCCGGCAGTGCGTCGAAGATGCGGTTCATGGCGGCGTCGTCGTGCGCTGCCGAGAGGAACCAGGCCTCAAACACGCTCGGCGGGAGGTAGACCCCGGAATCCAGCATGGAATGGAAGAACGGCGCGTAGCGGAACACGTCCTGGCCCTGCGCGTCGTCGTAGTTGTGCACGCCGTTGGCGGAGGTGCCAAAGGCCACGGAGAACAAGTTCCCGGCGCGCTGCACCGAGTGGTCCACGCCTTCGGCCGACAACGCAGCGGCGACGGCTGCGGAGAGTTCCAGCGAGCGGGCGTCCACCGTGGCGTATACGGACGCAGTGGCAGCGGTCAGCGTGGCAACGCCGGCCGCCATGGCCACGGGGTTCCCGGAGAGGGTTCCGGCTTGGTAGACCGGGCCCAAGGGGGCCAAATAGTCCATGACCTCCGCGCGGCCGCCGAGGGCCGCCGTCGGAAGTCCTCCGCCGATGACCTTGCCAAAGGTGAACAGGTCCGGGGTCCAGCGCTCGTTTCCGTCGGCGGATCCACCGGTCAGGCCCCAGTAACCGGCGGGGCCGGTGCGGAATCCCGTCAGCACCTCATCCAGGATCAGCAGCGCGCCGTGGGCGGTGGTGATGCGGGAGAGTCCTGCGTTGAAGCCAACACCCGGGCTGACAACGCCCATGTTGGCCGGCGCCGCTTCGGTGATGACGGCGGCAATCCTGTCCCCGTGCGCAGCGAAGGCGGCTTCGACGGCGGCGAGGTCGTTGTACGGGAGCACCAGGGTTTCGGCGGCGGTGGCGGCGGTGACACCTGCCGAGCCGGGCAGTGCGAGGGTGGCCAGGCCGGAACCGGCGGCGGCCAACAACGAGTCGAGGTGGCCGTGGTAGCAGCCGGCAAACTTGATGATCAAATCGCGGCCCGTGAAGCCGCGGGCCAGGCGGACGGCCGTCATCGTGGCCTCGGTGCCGGTGGAGACCATGCGCAGGCGTTCGACGCCGGACACCCTCCCTTGCACCAGGGCGGCCAGTTCGCTTTCGGCCGGGGTGGAGGCGCCGAAGCTCAGGCCGTGGTCCACGGCGGCGTGGACGGCGGCCAGCACGTCCGGGTGGGCGTGGCCCAGCAGGGCGGGGCCCCAGGAACACACGAGGTCCACGTAGTCGCGGCCGTCGGCGTCCCTCAGGTAGGCGCCCTTCGCGTTGACCATGAAGCGCGGGGTTCCGCCCACCGAGCCAAAGGCGCGCACGGGCGAGTTCACCCCGCCGGGCATGAGGGTCTTGGCGCGGTCAAAAAGTTCCTGTGAGCTTGTCATGGGGATTCCTTTGGCTAACGGGTGCAGAAAGAGCAGGGAGGGGAGGAGCTAGTTTTCGCGGATCCAGCCGGCCAGTTCTGCCGCCCAGTAGGTGAGGATCATGGTGGCGCCCGCCCGCTTGATGCTGAGCACCGATTCCTCAACGGCGCCGCGGCGGTTGATCCAGCCATTGGCGGCCGCGGCCTCGATCATGGCGTACTCGCCGGAGATTTGGTAGGCAGCCACGGGCACCGGCGACATCGCGGCCACATCGGCCAGGATGTCAAGGTAGCTCATGGCCGGCTTGACCATGACAATGTCGGCGCCTTCGGCCAGGTCGAGCTCCACTTCGTGGAGGGCTTCGCGGCGGTTGCCGGGGTCCATTTGGTAGCTGCGGCGGTCCCCGTCCAGCTGCGAATCAACGGCTTCGCGGAACGGACCGTAAAACGCGGAGGCGTACTTGGCGGCGTAGGCCAGTACCGAAACATCCGTGTACCCGGCCGCGTCGAGGGCTTCGCGGATCACGGCGACTTGGCCGTCCATCATGCCCGACGGCGCCACCACGTGGGCGCCCGCCGCGGCCTGGGCCACACCCATCTGGGCGTAGATGTCCAAGGTGGCGTCGTTGTCCACTTCACCGGCGTCGTTGAGCACCCCGCAATGGCCGTGGTCGGTGAATTCGTCGAGGCACAGATCACTCATGACCACCAGCTCGTCCCCCACGGCGGCACGGACATCCCGGATGGCCTTGTTCAGCACGCCAAAGGGGTCCAGTCCGGCCGATCCCGCGGCGTCGCGCACGGCGGGAATGCCAAAGATCATGATGCCGCCCAAGCCCAGCTCAACGGCTTCGCGGGCCGCCGCCACAAGACTGGCGGTGGTGTGTTGGACCACGCCCGGCATGGAGACAATGGGGTTCGGTTCGCTCAAGTCCTCGCGGATGAACACCGGCAGGATCAGGTCCGACGGCGCCACCTTGTGTTCGGCGACAAGGTTGCGGATGGCGGCGGTGGTGCGCAGCCGGCGCGGGCGGTGCTGGGGAAAACTCATGGTGTCTCCTGACGTGCTGCTGGTGAAAAATGTGGGCGGGCTGCGGCCAGGGCGGCCACGATTCCCGCCGGTGTGGGGTGTTCGGCCGTCGCGGCAATGCGCAGGCCCAGCCGCTCGGCCTCGACCCGCGTGGGCTGCCCGATCGCGATGAGCAGGCAACTTTCCGGGAACGGAGCCATGGTCTCGGCCACCCTGCGTGCCGCGCTTCCCGAGGCAAGCACGACGGCGTTCATTGCCCCCGCGTTGATCTCCCCTGCCGCCTGGGCCGGCGTGAGGACGGGCGGCTCGGCGCTGTAGCCAAAGGCCCGGCCCTGGCGGTCCGGCCCCCTCGCGGGCAGTAAGATTTCCTCGGTCGCTGGGCGACCTTCGAAAATCCATCCCCGCTCCGGGGACCGGGCCGCCAACGTGGAAGTTAGGCGGAGCTCCGCACGCGCAGGATAATCCACCGTCCGGTAGGCGGTGACAACCTCCGTTGTCCAGCCTGCCGCAGCAATCCCGTCCACCAGGGTGGGTGTGGCGAGGTTCGACTGCGGCAACAGAACGCGCGCGTTGCCGCCGTCGTCCGCAGCAAAGGAAGGCCACAGCGCCACGAGCCCGACGGCGGACTGCACATCCACGGGGGCCAGGGAGGCTTGCACCCCCTCGGCCGCGAGCACAGCCACCGACGTGGGGCCAATGGTGGCGACGCCCGTGGCGGCGGGAATGAGTTCTGCCAAGGTGGTGTCTGCCCCTTCGCACCACTGCTTCAAGGCACGCACCGTGGTGATGGAGCTGATGACAAGCCAGCGGTACTCCCCTGCCGCGAGGCGGAGCAGAGCTGCGCCCAAGGCAACATCGTCTCCAACTTCGAAGTCGATCAGCGGCACCAGCACCGGCTCCGCGCCGGCCGCAGCCAGCGCGTCGGCCAACGCCCCGGCCCGGTCCGCCGAGCGGGTGACAGCAACCCGCAAGCCGGTGAGCGGGCCAGCGCCGGGGTGTGTCACTTGCTGGAGCCGGCCAAATCCGCCAGCTCGCCAGCGCCGGCGGCGAGCAGTTCCTCGGCCAGTTCGATGCCCAGGAGGGTGGCACCGACGGTGGTGAGGCCGTCGGTGGCTTTCTTCAGGCGGAGCGAGCGGGTGCCGTCGAGTGAAACCACCACCGTTTCCAAGTGCAGCATGGAGCCCTTGCGGTGCCCGAGGGCTCCGACGGGAGCGGCGCAGCCGGCTTCCAGGCGTGCCAGGAGCGCACGTTCGGCCGTGACGGCCAGACGGGTGTCGTGGTCGTCGACGGCTGCCAGGGACTGGCCCAAAACGCTGGTTAGGTCGGTGCTGTCCGTGCGACATTCCAGCGCCAGGGCGCCTTGGCCGGGGGCCGGGAGCATGACGTCGACGGACAGGAATTCGGTGACTGCTTCGAGCCTGCCGATGCGGCTCAGTCCCGCCGCGGCAAGGACGACCGCGTCGAGGTCGCCCACCTTGCCGGGGACGGCTTCCTTGACAGGGTTGCCGGCCAGGCCAGGGACCCTCCCCAAACGCGTTTCGACGTTGCCTCGAATATCCACAATGGCCAGGTCGGGGCGTGCAGCCAGCAACTGCGCTGCCCGCCGCGGCGAGCCGGTACCCACTGTGGCGCCGTGCGGAAGCTCGGCCAGTGTCAGCCCATCGCGGGAGCACAGCGCGTCGCGGGCGTCGGCCCGAACAGGCACTGCAGCAATGGCCAGTCCGGGAACGGCCGCCGTTGGCAGATCTTTCAGCGAGTGCACTGCCACGTCCACCCGACCGTCAAGGACGGCGGAGCGCAGCTCGGCGGCGAACACGCCCGTGCCGCCCATTTGGGACAGCGGTCCGGTGAGGACGTCGCCGTCGGTCTTGATCGTGACAAGTTCGGCCTCGAAGCCTCCGACGGCGTTCAGCTGGTCGGTGATTTGCCGGGTCTGGCTCAGGGCCAGCTTGCTTCCGCGGGTTCCAATTTTCACACTTGTGGTTGTCATGGAGTCTGGGAACCACCTTGGATCGGCGCTGCGCCAGGCAACAGCCCCACCGGACTGCCCACCTCGGAGATGGCGGGCTTGGCTCCACGGAAGTTTTCACAGCACCCGGGATTGCACACGTCGTACCACGGGCCCAGCTTGGTCATGGCCGGACGTTCGGCAATGTTGTTCTCCACCGTCCGCTCACAGACCAGGTCCACGAGCCCCTGCACGAATTTTTGGTGTGTGCTCGGTGTGGGTGCGCGGTCGAAGGCCAATCCCAGCTCTTCGCAGGTTTCCTTGGCCTCGGTGTCCAGGTCCCAAAGAACCTCCATGTGGTCGCTGATGAAGCCCAACGGAACCACCACGACACCCTTGACTCCCGCCTTGGCTTGCTCGGCCAGGGCGTCGTTGATGTCCGGCTCCAACCAGGGCACGTGGGGTGCACCGGAGCGGGACTGGTAGACCAGCGACCATTCCTGTTCGGGGTCCACCCTGGCCATGATGGCCTCGGCGTTGGCAAGGTGCTGGGCCACGTAGGCCGAGTCCTGCTCAAATGTGCGTGGTTCCAGTTCGGAACGGCCTGCCGCTTCGGCGTCGCGGGTGGGGATGGAGTGGGTGGCGAACATGACGTGCACGGGCGCCTCGGGGGTTCCGGCGTCGGCCAGCTGGGTGCGCACCTTTGCCAGCGACGCGGCAGTGCCCTCGATGAAAGGTTCCACAAACCCCGGGTGGTCAAAGTACTGCCGAATCTTGTCCACGGCCAACTTGCCGTCCAGTCCCGTCTCGGTCAACGCCAGGCCAATGTCCTCGCGGTATTGGCGGCAGCTGGAGTAGCAGGAGTAGACGCTGGTGGTGAGCATCAGGAGTCGGCGGTGGCCGGCGTCGTAGGCTTCCTGCAGCACGGCCGGGATATAGGGGTCCCAGTTGCGGTTCCCCCAGAGCACGGGAAGCTCGATGCTCCGGGCTGCCAGTTCGGCTTCCAGCGCGGCCTTCAGGGCACGGTTCTGGGCATTGATGGGGCTGATGCCGCCATTGGCGCGGTAGTGGTGGCTGACTGCCTCCAGGCGCTCATCCGGGATGCCTCGCCCGCGCGTGACATTGCGCAGGAATGGAAGGACGTCCTCCTGGCCTTCGGGCCCGCCAAAGGAGGCGAGCAGGATGGCGTCGTACTGGGCCGGGGCCACTGTGCGGTTGTTCATTTCAGGACCTCGGCAATCTCTGCGGCGGGAATGCGGCGGCCGGTGTAGAAGGGGATTTCATCGCGCACGTGCAGGCGGGCGTCGGTGCCGCGCAGGGTGCGCATCATGTCAACAAGATCGGTTAGCTCATCGGCCTCCAGGCCCAGCAGCCACTCCCAGTCCCCCAGGGCAAAGGCGGAGACCGTGTTGGCCAGCACCTGCGGGTAGTCCCGTCCCAGCATCCCGTGGTCGCGCAGCATGCGGCTGCGGTCTTCCGCCGGCAGGATGTACCAGTCGTAGGAGCGCACGAACGGGTAGACGCAGACCCAACTCTTGGGTTCCTTGGCGCCCATGTAGGAGGGTGCGTGGTTCTTGGCGAACTCGGCCTCGCGATGCACTCCCATGGCGGACCAGGCGATGTCAGTGGCGGCAAACAGTTCCAGCCTGCGGATGCTGCGCACGGCCCGCTGCAAGCCTTCCGCGTCGGCGCCCACCAACCACATCATGATGTCAGCGTCACTGCGCATGGCGGAAACGTCGTAGGCGCCGCGAACGGTGATGCTCTCCGCGGCCAAAGCGGCCACCAATTCCTCAAATTCGGCGACCGCGGCATCGGCGCCCCTGAAGGATCCAGTCCGCTTGAAAACCGTCCACAGGGTGAAGGGTGTTTCCGCAGGGGTTTTAGTGACAGATTGTGCGCTTGTGTGGCTCATGCGTTCAATTCTGCACCCAATCGGAGCGAAATCTAAAACCGAACTTCTCTACATGACGTAGAAAGTGCGCAAGATCACAGTCGCAGCGACGCGTCCACCACCGCGCGGATCTGACGCCGGGTCCCGGACACCACGGCGGCCAGGCCATTGCCCGTCATCCACGCCCCCGCCAGCACCAGGCCGGGCACCTCATTGGCCAAGGCGTGGACGTGGGCAATTTTGTCGTGGTGTCCAACGGCGGCAAACGGCAACGCACCCTTCCACCGGACAATGTCGGCACCCAATAGATCGGCTTCGGTGATCTCGATGCCCAACAGCGTTGTGGCATCTGCGAGCGCAGTGGGTATCAGGTCCTCTTCCGTGAGAGTTTCGGGGGTCAACCGCACGGCATCGGAGGGTTTGACTCCGGCGCGGCCATAGGAGAGCCGCACAACGTGGGTCCCCGGCCCGGTGGAATCTGCCAGCCAGCGCCACTTCGCGGTGGAGTGCGTCAGTGCTTTGGCCTTGATGCCCCCAACGGACGGTGCCACAAGGACTCCCGTGCCGCGGGGAGCCGAATCAAGTTCGGGCACGTCGACCACCATCGTCACCAGGCGGATGTCGGGTCCGCGTGCCGGGGCAAACGGCAGTAGCTGGGGCATCTCGTAGCCCAGTAGCTTCACGGCCATGGGCCCGTCCGTGGCCATCACCAGCAGCTTGGCGGATGCGTAGCCGCGCTCCGTGCCATGTTCCCACTCGATGATCCAGGGCGACGGCTCGCCGCCGTCGTAGGTTGGTGCGGGGGCATCGCCGGCCTCGTCGGCGTCGCCGCGGAAGACGGCCTTGACCCGGTGTCCCGGATGCATGGAGACGCCGGCCGCCTGCAGCTTTTCAACGAGGGCGGCCACCAGCGTGTGCATGCCGCCTTCCAAACCTGCCACGGCAGCTCCGGGCTTGCTGCCGTTGGCCCGCTGGGCAGCAACGGCCGCAGCCAGCGAGCCGTGTTCGCGGATGCCTGCGCGCAGCCCCGGTGCCACCACGTCGACGTCGAGCACTTCCGCCTCGGCAGAGTGCACCCCTGCGACCACGGGGGCAACAAGGCGTTCAAGCACCCGCTTGCCCATCCGTGCACGCACCAGGTCGGCCACGCTGGAGACAGGCTCGGTGGTGCCGATGGTGACAGGCATTTTGGCGTCAAGGGCGGCACGGAGCACTCCCGATGCACCCAAAGCCTCGCGCACTTCGGGAGCGCCAAGGTCGGAGGGAATGCCCAGCACGCCCGTGCGCGGCAGCGGCACGGGGCCTTCGGGCAACCACACCCAGGCCCCGGCCGGATCGGGCTCCACAATCTTCTCCCCCAGGCCCAGTTCGACGGCCAGCTCGGCCACCGCCGTGTTGCGGGTGGCGAACGACTCCGCGCCCGAGTCAAGAACCACCCCGGCCACTTCATGCCGGCCCACGCACCCGCCCCACGTGGTGGCAGCGTCGAAAATACTCACTTGGAATCCCGCCCGCTGCAGGTCCCAGGCAGCCAGCAGCCCGGAGATGCCGCCTCCCACCACAACGGTCTGGTAAGGGGCGGGATGGCTCATCGGAGCAAAGGCCTTGGCAGCTTTTTTGCGGTTTTCCATGGTGTCCCCTTTGTGGCAGGTGCAGGTGTGGCTGGAGCAGGCTAGATGGAGTGGACCAGGTCCACGAGGCGGGTCAGGACGGCCGGGTCTGTTCCAGGCGGCACGCCATGCCCCAAGTTCACCACATGCGAGGGCGCAGTGGAACCGGCCTCAACGACTTCGCGGACGTGTTGCTCCAGCACCTCCCACGGCGCGCTGAGCAGTGCCGGGTCGATGTTGCCTTGCAGGGGCACGGTGCCGCCGAGCCGGCGGTTGGCCTCGTCCAGCGGAAGCCGGTAGTCAACCCCCATCACGTCCACGCCGACGTCGTGCATGGCGCCCAGCAGTTCGCCGGTTCCGGTGCCGAAGTGGATCAACGGCACACCCAGGTCGCGGACATGATCCAAGGCCCTGGACGACGCCGGGGCCACATGTTGGGTGTAGTCGGCAAGACTCAGGGACCCCGCCCAGGAGTCGAACAGCTGCCCGGCACTGGCACCGGCCTCAATTTGGGCACGCAGGAATTTCCCGGACGCGTCGGCAGCCCAGTTCATCAGTTCGGCCCAGAGCTCCGGCTCGCCGTGCATCATGGTGCGCGGGCCCAGGTGGTCCCGCGAGGGGCGACCCTCCACCATGTAGGCGGCCACCGTGAAAGGCGCCCCGGCAAATCCGATGAGCGGGGTGCTGCCCAGCTCGGCCACGGTCAGCGCCACGGCCTCCCGGATGGGATCAAGGGCGGCGTCCGTGAGCTCGGGAAGTGCCGCCACGTCGGCTGCGGTGCGGATGGGCCCATCCAGCACCGGGCCCACGCCGGGGACAATGTCCACGCCGACGCCGGCAAGTTTCAGCGGGATGACAATGTCGGAGAAGAAAATGGCCGCGTCCACATCATGGCGCCGGACGGGCTGGAGCGTAATTTCCGCAGCCATGGCCGGCAACAGGCACGACTCAAGCATCGTGGTGCCTTCACGCAACTTGCGGTACTCCGGCAGCGAGCGGCCGGCCTGGCGCATGAACCAGACGGGACGGCGGCTTGGCACACCTCCCCTGTAGGCCGTGATCAAAGGGGAGTTGGCGGTGCGGCCATCCATCAGCGGGTGGTTGGATATCAGTGTCATGGCACCACCCTACAGAGCCAATCCGCGCTGGTTTGTGGACAAGCTGTCACCGCAGAGACAGGGACACGTTCAGCATGCCAAGTAAGCAGCATCACAAATTCTTGGTGACGCTTTGTTCCCTCGTGTTCATAAACACCCAGCTTGGGGGGCTACGATATTGGCATTGTGGTTCTTTTCTCTCTCGTTGCCTCGCATACCAGCCTTGACCTGGAAACCGTTGCCCGCCTTAGTGCCGGGGCCGCGGCGGTCGGTGCTGAAATCATCCCGCATGACAATGCAGTGACAGGGCTCATCACCTTGGCCACCTGCAACCGCTATGAGCTCTATGTCCATGCCCGCAGCGGCGAGGACCTCGAGTCGGCCCGCAGCTCAGTGATCGAATCCATCAGCCGGCATTCCGGACTTGCCGAGCCGCACGTTTCAGCGGCCCTTTCGACCTTGCAGTCCGACGCCGTGCCGCGTCACCTCTTCGCCGTGAGCACCGGGCTGGAATCAGCGGTGGTGGGTGAGCGCGAAATTGCCGGGCAGGTCCGGCGTGCCCTGAGCATCGCCCAGGAACAAGGCACCACAACCCCCGCCCTTGTTCGGCTTTTTCAGGCCGCAGCCAAGACAGCCAAGGATGTGGGCGCCCAAACGGCACTCGGACGCCGCGGGATGTCGATCGTCTCCGTTGCCTTGGATTTGGCTGCTGAGTTGCAGGAACGCCCCTTGGGCTCGCTCGCCGGGAAGTCCGCCGTCCTGTTTGGCACCGGCGCCTACGCCGGGGCGGCCATGGCCCAGCTGGTGCAGCGCGGCTGCACCGACATTTCCATTTACTCCCCCTCCGGCCGAGCCGAAACCTTCACCGCCTCCCGCGGCGGGACGGCGCTAACCGAGGAAACGCTGCCGCACGCCTTGTCCAACGCATCGCTGCTCTTGGGCTGCAGCGGTTCCGAGCACCAAGTGACGCGCATGGATTTGGCTCAGTTGCGCCACAATGACTCAAAGCAACTCACCGTCATCGATCTCGCCTTGAGCCACGACTTTGCCGCGGACATTGACAGCCTTCCCGGAGTGGACCTGATGACGTTGGAAACTGTCCGCCAAGCAGCCCCCGCCGAACAGGAATCCACCCTCGCGCAGGCATCCTCCCTCGTTTCCGCGGCGACGCGGGACTTTGAACAGGCACAAAATTCCCGTTCGCTGGACCACGCCATTGTGGCGTTGCGCCGGCACACCATGGGCGTCCTTGACGACGAGATCGCCAAGGTTCGCAAGCAGCACGGCTGCACCGCCGCCACCGCAGAAGTGGAGTTCGCCATGCGCCGCATGGTCAAGCAGTTGCTGCACGTGCCAACGGTCAGGGCCAAGGAGCTCGCGGCAGCCGGCGACCCGGAAAGCTATTTGTCCGCACTTGATGCCCTGTACGGGCTGAAGATAGACCCGGCCGGCCTTGGCTCGGCCATGACTGCTGGCCTTGACCGGAACGAAGCCGCGGGCTAGCTGCTAGCCGAAGGCGTTGACGCCTGTCAGTTCCGCCGACAGCGCCCAGAGGCGCCCGGCCATGCCAGGGTCCACGGCGTGCGCGTCCACGCCTGCAACCCGGGCCAACTCCGACTCCGGATCGGTGGGCCTGGCAATGTCGCAGTCCTCGCAGTACACCCCTCCCCTGCCGTCAAGCATCGGCGAAGTGGCCGCCCACACCGACGTTGCCGCTCCTTGTTCGGCGGTCTTGAAACCTTCCTTGAGCTTCCCGGCGTCGTCCATCCACCCGGCTGCCACCATTTCTTCCTGTGTGAGGTGGCGTTGCAGCCCGGTCATGATGCCACCGGGATTCACCGCAAACGCCCGCACCCCGCGGTCCGCCCCGCGCGCGTCCAGCTCCACGGCGAAGAGACTGTTGGCGGTTTTCGCCTGTCCGTACGCCTCCCACTTGTCGTAGCCGTTGGTGAATTGGGGATCGTCAAAGTGGATGCCCGAGCGCTTGTGGCCGGTGGATGACAGCGACACCACGCGCGCCCCGCCGTCGGCCAGCACAGGCCAAAGTTCATTGGCCAAGGTGAAGTGGCCCAGGTGGTTCGTGGCAAATTGCGCCTCCCAACCCGGGCCAACCCTGGTTTCCGGACATGCCATGATGGCGGCGTTGTTGAAGAGGATGTCCAGGCGTTTCCCCGAGGCCAGGTACTGGCGGGCAAACCCCTTCACACTGTCTTGCGCGCCCAGGTCCATGTCGAAAACCTCGACCCCGCCAAGATCGGCGGCGGCGAGCACCCCGCGGGCAGGGTCGGGGCGGCGGGCCGGCACATTGACTTGCACTCCGGCCTCGGTCAGGGCCCGCACCGTCTCCAACCCCAGACCGGAGTATCCGCCCGTCACAATCGCGACGCAGCCGGAGAGGTCCGCATCTTCCACGATGGCTGCAGCGCCCGTGTCGTGGCCAAATCCGGACCCGAGTGGCTCCTGGGGTGTTGGCCGATGGTCAGCATGGTTCATGACGCGCCTCTTCGCTGGGTGCTGGCCGCCAAATTTCGAGGAAGCCTTTGTGCGCAATTTACTCCAGTGCGGCGTGTTTGTCGCCAGCAGCCCCTGCGCCCGTGCGGCCGTCAAGACGCGCCACGTCGGTGTACCCACCTTGCTCAGGCTCGCCAATGCCTGTGCCCAGCGGCTGACAGCCTGGCAATACAGCACAAGAGGAACCTTGAGTGGACATTGAAACCCGGTTCTTGACTTTATTTTTTGAGTTATACAAGAACTGTTGTGCAACACATCTTGTTGGTTTAGGGTTGTTTCATGAACATTTCAGGTGAGCAACCCAAGTGTGGGTCTTCGGATCAGCCGCGTCCTCCAGGACCGGAGTATCCGGTCCAAACCATCACCGATGCCAAGGCGCTGTCGGCCATGGCCAACCCTTTCCGGTCCCGGATGCTCGACGTCCTCTACGTCGACGGCCCATCCACGGCCTCGGGTTTGGCCCAGCGGACCGGACAAGCCGTGGGCAGTGTCAGTCATCACCTCAAGGTCCTCAGTGCGGCCGGTCTCATTGAGGAGGCTCCGGAGTTGGCGAAGGACCGGCGCGAGCGATGGTGGCGCTTGATCGCTCCCGGGACCAGGTGGTCCCGGACAGAGTTCGCCAACGACCCCGGTGCCGTTACTGCCGCGCTGGCAGCTGAATCCCTTTCCTTGCATCGGCAGAACCAGCGCGCCAGAGACTGGTTGGCCAATGCCGGCACAGCCGGCGAATGGGACTCTGCCGCGTTTTCCACCCAAACCTGGGCCAAGATGACGCCCGCTGAGCTCCAGGAGCTCTCCCAGGAGTTGATTGTCCTGATCCAGAAGTGGCGCTTCAGGGACATTCCGAACGACGGCCAGGAACGCGAAAGTGTGTACATCTATGCACACGGCTTCCCAGCCCAGCCCTGACCGTGCACGGACCCAGCGATCAGCGTCCCTGGCAGCGACGGGGAGAAGCTTCCACCTGCTGTGGTTCGGCGAAGGCGTCAGCGTTCTTGGCACCGCGACGACGTCGATCCTCATCCCGCTGCTGGCGGTGCTCCAACTCAACGCAGGACCGGGCTGGATGGGTCTGCTCACCGCGGCCGCGTGGCTGCCCTGGCTCGTCATCGGCCTGCCCGCCGGTGTCTGGGTGGATCGGCTGCCACCTCGGACGGTGATGATCGCCGCAGACATCGTCTCGGCCGCGGCTCTCTTCACCGTCCCGGTGGTTTGGTGGCTCGGCACCCTCACCCTTTTGCATCTGCTCATCGTTGCGCTGGTCGGCGGGACCGCCACGGTCTTCTTTCATACCGCCTACATCAAGCTCCTGCCCCTCGTGGTGCCCGATCATCAACTTGAATCCGCGAACGCGCGCCTTTTCGGCACCGAGTCTGCCGCGCAGATCGCCGGACCAGGTCTGGGCGGCTTCATTGCGCAATGGCTGTCCGCGTCCCTCGGGATCCTCCTTGATGCCTTCAGCTTCCTGGTCTCCGCGCTGTGCCTGGCTTTGATCCGCCCAAGTCCAGCTCCGCCGTCGGACATCCTGGAACAGCGCCCCGGGATGGCGGTGCAGATACGGGAAGGAATCCACTTTGTGGTCAGCGACCGGTACCTGCGGGCGTTGACCCTGATCGGCGGCGTGTCCAACTTCGGCCTGACAGGTTATGCCGCTCTGCTCGTGCTGTTTTTCGTCAAGGACCTTCACCTGTCCCCGGGCGGGGTGGGCACGGTGATGATGATTGGCAGTTGCGGTGGCTTGGTGGGAGCGACCGCGGCCACCAGCCTGGCCAAGAGAATAGGAACCGGACGGGCCTCGACGATCCTGTTTCTCATTGGTGGACCGGCCGCCCTGCTCATCGGCCTGCCACCCACCGGCAGCTTCCTGTTCCTGAGCATCGTGGGCATGATCCTGGTCGGCGCTGCCGTGGTGGCGGGCAACATCATCCGCGGCGCCTGGCGGCAACGTTACGTTCCCGCCCATCTCATGGGGCGCGTGATTACCGCGAGTCAGATGCTCAATTTTGGAACGATGCCAGTGGCCGCAGTGGCTGCAGGATGGATGGGAGCGAACGTTGGCATCCGGACCACCATCCTCATCATGGCCGGCATTCACGCCACCGCATGCTGCAGCGTCCTCTTAACCTCCTGGGGCAAGCACAAAAAGTTGCCGTCCTTTAGCCCCAGCGACCATCGTCAACCAGAGCCAAAAAAAGTGAGCATCAACAGAGGTGACACACGGAGGTGGGGATTCTTTTCCTCACCATCCCAGCAGACCAACGCGCTGCGGGACAGTGCAAGACAGGCAGAAGGGCGCCACTGAATTGCAGGGACTGGTCCTTGGCGGACTCTAGATGAATTTTCCAAAGGGTCCGGCAGTATCTGAAGGAATCTGTTCTCGTCTAATAGAAATGGAGATGGCCGGAAGCACGATCCCAACCATCAGAACAAGAACGGCAACATCAAGGAGTCCTTGATCACTTCCGGTGGCTGGGCAACCCGCAGAACTGTCGTCAATCTCAGGGCAACACCTCCAGGGCTGTAAAGACGTTACAGAACTGCCAGCTACTCCTGCGAGAGTGAGCACGGTTCCCAATGTCGCGTACACGGTCTTTTTTATCCAAACACGGCCACAGTCGTCTCTTCATCCCCCCGTCGGTGGAACATTCAGCCGGCCGATGAATTCAACCGAATCCCCTGCGAACGTCGACTTCAGCCAAGCAGTCGACCGGGAGGCCATTTGCCTAGCCCGAACTTCACAGTTGGCCATCCCGCAACGATGCTCAAGAACGCCACCGTGCCGCGAACGGTTCCGTTCGCGACGATCGTGTGATTGCATTGCACGGGGCCTTGCTTCGCCGAGCTGGGCGATCGCCATTTTTGGCACCAAAGGGTTTTTGAGATTACTCTGATGATTGTGTTTATGCAATGATTAGTCATGACGAAACCACGAAAAGAAGATGTGCGGCCGATCTTCAACCGGGTGCAGGTACTCAGGATTGAGCGTGGGCTGACGCGCAAGCTCCTCGCCGAACAGGTATCAGTCAATCCCTACACGATTGGAGCGTTGGAACGAGGAGACCACCTGCCAAGCCTCGACTTGGCAATGAAAGTCTGCGACGCATTCGCTTTGCCTGTCGAGGCTGTTTTCAGCCGCACTGAGTTTCCAGCAATGTCAGAGGAGCCTTATGGTCGACGTGCGGTTCAGATTGACTAGCCTGGGACGGAAGGTCGATCATGTCTCCGAAACACACCGGCGGCGACTTCTCTTGGTGGGGTTGTCCCTGGTGGTGTTCCACTCCTCGGTGAGGAACAGCGGTGCGTGCCAGCGGCAGTGGATCACCCCGAGAACGCGTGTTGCTGACATCGGGTGAAGCCGTGTTTGGAGTCTGGGAAGCGCGAAGCCACTCAGTTCGCTGCAGACGGCATTACTGTTCGGCGCGGACGGTGACGTTACCGCGACGAGTGCGCTTTCAGACTCTACCTGTCAGTGCAGCCGTCGTCGTCTAAGTTCCCAGCTAGTTCAAGGATGGCGTCGATGAGGTCACCGACTCCTGGTTCTTCAATCGGGAAATGTCCGCATTCTCGCAGAATAACCGCGCGAGTCGGGGCGGCGATCCGCTGTAGAACGCGAATGCTTAGTTCAATCGGCGTCCACGCATCGTGGCTGGGGTGAACGAGTGCGACAGGGGTTGTCATCATCTCTGGCGACATGTGTCGATATCGCATGTATGACGCGAGAAAGCCGAGCGGAACGCGGGCCCCACCGCCACGGGGGTCGGCAGCGCACAGACGGGATAGCTCACGGTCGCGACTCATCTTGCGCAAGTTCGCTACCCAGGCCATGGGAATCATTGTTCTTGCCAAACGCCCGCGCGTCAGCGCCGATAGTGGTCGTCCCAGCACGCCGAAGGCGCCGAAGCGTGTCATGTGTGCGCGAGCCCGCCAATCGCCAGGGTCAAGCAGGCACGTTGCCGCTACCGCGGATACGTGCGGCGACTGCGCGGCTGCTTCACAAGCGAGCAGCCCTCCAATACTGGCTCCCAGGAGGATGACAGGGCGACTGTCCTGTTCAGCAGCGATGAGGTCAACCAGCAGCTGCACCCAGTCCTCGTAGCGCACTGCACTCGGGTCTGGGCTGGAAGTTCGACCATATAGTGGCAGGTCGACTGCGGCGATGTCTAGCTTTTGATCGGCAAGTAGCGCTGCCAGGGGCCACAGCGCCGCGCTGTACCCTCCCGCACCATGCACAACCAGTACCCGCACAGAAGCCTTCGAGTTAGACGCCCTCGCAATGTGGACCTCGTGGCCGCGCCAACTCCACCAACTCTCTTCTGGCGTCACGCTGGCGACAGCCTGCCGCTGGGGGGACAAGAAAGCAGCGTACGGATTATGAGCCACAAACTCATACTACCAATGGCATAGAATCAAGTTGAGCCGGCCTGGTCCAGCGCTAATACGAGGACGGGTGTCAAGGGCCATGAGCTTCTGCCCACCAGCGGCCAGGTTATCTGCCCGCTGGTGGCCAGCAAAACTGCCCGGATATGGCCATGAGATCTGCCCGCCAATATAGATGCGTGGTTGGCCATACCGGTGCGGTGTGTTAGCTCAGTTGTGCCACTCCCTTCCCTGCTAGG
>NZ_JASISP010000013.1 GCF_030063185.1 Arthrobacter sp. H35-D1 | reverse complement strand
CGGATCATCAAACGCGCCATCTCCAAATACCGTGCCAAAGAACGAAGCCCCGACCGCCGCACCTACCCCGCCACACTCACCACCAAGATCTTGACAACACCCCTCAGAACCTAACCGAACGGCATTGGGATTAGTGGTCCACGGCCTTCTCGGCGCCGACACCCGTGAGCGAGCGTACTTCCATCTCGGCCTGGATGCGCGGATCCTCGGTGCCCTTGTCCAGCACGGTGCCCAACCAGCCGAGGAAGAACGCCAGCGGGATGGAGACGATGCCGGGGTTGGCCAGCGGGAACCAGGAGAAGTCGACTCCGGGGATCATCGACTTTTCGCCGCCGGAAACCATCGGGGAGAAGGTGATGAGCACAATGGCCGCCACCAAACCGCCGTACATGCTCCACAGCGCGCCCTGGGTGGTGAACTTCTTCCAGAACAGCGAGAACAAGATAGTGGGAAGGTTGGCCGAGGCGGCGATGGCGAAGGCCAGTGCCACCAGGAAGGCGATGTTTTGGCCGTTGGCCAAAATGCCGCCACCAATGGCCACCACGCCGATGACGATCACCGTGCGGCGGGCCACCTTGACTTCCATCTCCGGCTTGGGCTCGCCCTTGACGATGACGTTGGAGTAAATGTCGTGCGCAAACGAGGCGGCCGCGGTGATGGTGAGGCCGGCCACCACTGCCAGGATCGTGGCGAAGGCAACGGCGGAGATGAACCCGAGCAGGATCGGCCCGCCAATCACGAAGGCCAGCAGCGGTGCAGCGGAGTTGACGCCGCCTGGTGCCGCAAGGATGGCTTCCTTGCCAATCAAGGCACCGGCACCGTAGCCAAGGACGAGGGTGAAGATGTAGAAGCCGCCGATGAGCCAGATGGCCCAGACCACCGACTTGCGGGCTTCCTTGGCCGTCGGGACGGTGTAGAAGCGCATCAGCACGTGCGGCAGGGCCGCGGTGCCAAGGACCAGGGCGAGGGCCAGGGACACGAAGTCCAGCGGGGCCTTGCCATATGCGGCCCCCGGGTTCAGCAGCGCTTCGCCGGCACCGCCTTCAAGAATGGAAGTGTTCACGGCGGCGTCCATGAGGGTGGAGAGGTTGAAGCCGTGCATGGCCAGCACAATGATGGTCATGATGGCCGCACCGATGATAAGCAGGAAAGCCTTGATAATCTGCACCCAGGTGGTGCCCTTCATGCCGCCGATCAGTACGTAGACAATCATCAGCACGCCGACCACGGCGATGACAATGTTCTGCCCCACTTTGTTGGTGTTGTCGAAGCCAAGGAGCAGTGAAACCAAGCCACCGGCACCGGCCATCTGGGCCAGCAGGTAGAAGAAGCAGACCACCAGCGTGGTGGTGGCTGCGGCAATGCGCACGGGGCGCTGCTTGAGGCGAAAGGACAAAACGTCCGCCATGGTGAACTTGCCTGTGTTGCGCAGCAGTTCGGCAACGAGCAGCAGTGCCACGAGCCAGGCCACCAGGAAGCCGATGGAGTACAGGAAGCCGTCGTAGCCGTTGACGGCGATGGCACCGGTGATGCCCAGGAACGACGCGGCCGAGAGGTAGTCGCCGGCAATGGCTGTTCCGTTCTGGCCGCCGGAGAAGGATCGCCCTGCCGCGTAGTAGTCTGCGGCAGTTTTATTGTTTCGACTGGCGCGGAACACCACAATCATGGTGATGGCCACGAACACCAGGAAGATCGTGATGTTGATCCACGAGTTTTCCTTGGTTTGTTCACTCAGCGACTGGGCCAGCGGGGCAACGGTGAGGACGGCAGCGGATAGGCTCACGGACTAAACCTCTTCCTTGGACTTGTTGACGGTGTCGATCTGCTTCTCCAAGCGCTCGCGAATCACGGCGGCCTGGGGATCGAGCTTGCGGTTGGCGTAGCTGACATACCAGGTGGTGATGCCAAAAGTGGTGACAAATTGCAGCAGACCCATGATCAGGCCAATGTTGAAGTTGCCCCAGACTTTGATGGACATGAAGTCGTGCGCGTACGCCGCCAAGAGAACGTAGGCGAAGTACCAAACCAGAAAGCCGATGGCTACGGGAAAGACAAAGCTCCTGTGTGATTTGCGCAGCTGCTGAAACTCTTCCGAGTTTTGTTCGGCAACAAAATCAACGGGACCCGGTGTGCTGGGGTGGGTTGAATTACCCATCATTCCTCCTTGAGTGATGCGATCTCTTTCACTATGGAGTGTTGTGGCTCACGTTTTCTCCCGCACAGCCTGGTGCCGCGGTGAACGGCATGGATGCTGCGCCGAACGGCGCAGGTCCGCGGCTAGTCTTGACACCATGTCCCCCTCAGTGCCCAGCGATTCCACACTCCTGTTGATCACGGCGGTAGCCGTTGTCATCGCAGCCATCGCGATAGTTGCCGCCATCGGATTCCGGCTCTCACGCTCCCACCGGGAGCTTGGCACCGAGGCGGAGCACGCAACGTTTGCGGCACTGCACTCTGCCGCCGCAGCGGGACGACAATTGCGCAACGGGCTGGAACCGGCTGGGGCGCTCAAAGCCAGCAAGCAGCTGCGGGCGCTGCTGAATTGCGCGGCATTCGCCATGACCGACGACTCCCGCCTGTTGGCGTGGGACGGCTCGGGCGCCGCTGCCAAGCAACCCGAGTCCGCCGTCGTCATGGGCCTGGCGGCAAAGGCACTCAGCACCGGGCGCACCCAAGTGGCCACCCTGGAGCCGGCCCTGCGCGCATCACTGGGCTTGCCGCTTGAGGGCGACTTGAAGGTGGCAGTCATTTGTCCGTTGAAAGTTGATGCGCGTGCCGTGGGGTGCGTGGTGATTTTGTCGAAAGCACCCTCTGCCGGCTTGGTTCGCGCCACGAACGAGGTGGCTGCGTGGGTGTCTGCGCAGTTGGAAATTGCCGAGCTGAGCTCCTCGCGCACGCTGCTGGCAGAGGCCGAAGTGCGTGCCCTGCGCGCCCAAATCAGCCCGCACTTCATCTACAACTCACTCAACGCCATTGCGTCCTTCATCAACACCGATCCGCAGCGTGCCCGGGACCTGGTGGTGGAGTTTGCGGACTTCACCCGCTATTCCTTCCGCCGGCACGGGGATTTCACCACCCTGGCCGAAGAGCTGCGCTGCATTGACCGCTACCTGTTGCTGGAGAATGCACGCTTTGGCGACCGCCTTCAGGTCAGTTTGCAGATTGCCCCCGAGGTTTTGAGCACCGTGATCCCGTTCCTGAGCCTGCAGCCGCTGGTGGAAAACGCCGTCAGGCACGGCCTTGAGGCGAAAGTGGGCAGCGGCCTGGTGCAAATCTGTGCCAGGGACCTCGGTGCCCATACGGAAGTCACCATCGAGGACGACGGCGTGGGCATGGATCCGGAGCAACTGCGACAGGTTTTGGCGGGGCGTCAGGACGGGACGCATGTTGGATTGCGCAACGTCGACGCCCGCCTGCGCCAGGTCTACGGCGACGACCACGGGCTGACCATCGACACCGGCGTGGGACACGGCATGCTCATCACCATCACAGTGCCGAAGAACCAACCCGACCACGACGCCTAGCGTCCTTCCGTCCTCCCCACGCCTCGCTTCGCTCGGCCGGGGCCCCTCGGCCGTTAGGCTTAGCCCATGATCAACGTCCTTGTTGCCGACGACGAACGCCCTGCCGTGGAAGAACTCGCCTTCCTCTTGGGCCGCGACCCCCGCATCGGCACCATCCACTGCGCCATGAGCGGCGCCGCAGCACTTGAGTTGCTGGCCGTGCACGCCGTTGATGCGGTCTTTCTCGACATCCACATGCCCGGGCTGTCGGGGCTGGAGTTGGCAGCGGTCATCGGCGAGTCCGACCACCCTCCCGTGGTGGTTTTTGTTACGGCCGACGATGACAGGGCGCTGGAGGCTTTCGAGTTGGCAGCCGTGGACTACCTGCTCAAACCACTGCGCACCGAAAGGCTCACCCGCACCGTGGACAGGGTGGTGGAGCTGGTTGCGCACCCGGCCCCGGCCGAGGAAGTTGAAATGATCACCGTTGACCAGGGCGGCGTCAGTCGGCTGATACGCCTCGATGAGGTTAAATTTGTCCAAGCCCAGGGCGACTACGCACGGCTGCACACGGCCGAGGCCAGTTACCTGATCCGCATCCCGCTGGCCGACTTGGAACAGCGTTGGGCCGAATCGGGCTTCCTGCGCATCCACCGCTCCTACCTGGTGTGCATGCACTTTGTCACGGCGTTGAAACTCAGCGCAGCCAAACCCACGGTTTCGGTGGGCAATGCCGTCCTCCCCGTCAGCCGCCGCCACGTACCGGTCCTGCGGGAGCACTTGCAGTCAACCCGGGTCCGGCCCGGGTCATGACGAGACGGGTCATGACGAGACGGGTCATGATGACGGGACACCCCTCATGAGTTTTGGACCAAGCGATCCACCGGCCGAGGGCCGAGTCCGTGTTGCGGCCCCGCGCGTCCAGGCCCGGCAAGTTCCACAACGCACCAGCGTCTCCCAGGAAGTTGCCGAGCAATCCGCCGTCGGGGAGGTAATGGTCCGTTCCCTCATCCGCTCTCAGTTGCGGCTTGCCCTGGTGGTGACGGCGGGGTTCATGGCCGCCCTGCTCATCAGCTGGGCCCTCGTGCACTGGGTTCCCACTTTCGCGGACTGGCGCATCCTTGGCGTTCCCGCCCCGTGGCTGCTTCTGGGCATCGGCGTCTACCCCGCGCTCGGGGCCTGCGCCTGGCTTTATGTGCGCGCTGCCACCAAGAATGAGAACCAGTACCGCGACCTGGTGGATGAGAAATGAATCCGGGCATCGGCTATACGGCCTTGATCCTGGTTTCGGCAGCCACCATCTTCATCGGTTTTTACGGGTTGCGGGTCTCGCGCACCACCAGCGACTTTTACGTCGCCTCGCGCACCGTGAAGCCCTGGTGGAACGCCTCGGCCATTGGCGGAGAGTACCTTTCGGCGGCAAGTTTCCTGGGCATCGCCGGACTCATTGTCATTTCAGGGCTCGACGCCCTCTGGTTCCCCATCGGCTACACGGCCGGATACCTGATGCTGCTGTTCTTTGTCGCCGCGCCCCTGCGCCGTTCGGGGGCGTACACCATCCCCGACTTCGCCGAGGCCCGGCTTGAGTCTGCCACGGCCCGCTACGTCACGAGTGTCCTGGTGGTGCTTGTAGGCTGGTTTTACATTGTGCCGCAACTCCACGGCGCCGCCTTGACTATCCGCACCACCACGGGCTTGCCCTCGTGGGTGGGGGCCGGCGCGGTGGTGGTGGTTGTCTGCTTTACCGTGGTGACCGGGGGGATGCGTTCCATTACGTTTGTGCAGGCCTTCCAGTACTGGCTCAAACTCACCGCCCTGGCAGTGCCCGCCATCTTCATTCTGCTCATGCTCTCGGGCACCACAGGTTCCGGGCCCGCCATCCCGGCCGGCACGGAACTTTTCCCTCCGCCAGATCCGCTCACGGGCGATTCCACCTACCGCACGCTTTCACTCATGGTCGCGCTGCTGTTCGGGACCTTGGGCCTGCCCCATGTGTTGGTGCGGTTTTATACAAACCCCGACGGCGCAGCCGCCCGACGCACCACCCTCATCGTCTTGGGGCTGCTCACCGTCTTCTACCTGTTCCCCACCATCTACGGGGTATTGGGCAGGGTGTTTCTGCCGGAGCTGGCCGCCAACGGCTATCCGGACGCCACGGTGTTGTTGCTCCCCGGGGCGCTGATTGGCGGGCTGGGCGGGGAAATCCTCTCGGCACTTGTGGTGGCCGGGGCCTTTGCGGCGTTCCTGTCCACTACCTCGGGGCTGGTGGTGTCATTGGCCGGTGTCATCAGTCAGGACGTGTTGGGTGGAAGTGTGCGCGGCTTCAGAATCGCGGCCGTCATAGCCGCCGTCGTTCCTTTTGGGGTCGCCATGATGACGGACTCGCTGGCGCTGGCCGGCAGTGTGGGACTGGTTTTTGCCTTCACGGCATCGACCATTTGCCCCTTGCTGCTGTTGGGCATCTGGTGGCGCGGCCTCACCGACGCCGGAGCCGTTGCTGGGATGCTGACGGGCGGAATCCTGTGCGGTGCCGCCATTTTGTTCGGCGCTCAGCTTGGCGCCGACTCCCCCTGGCGCGACCTGCTGACGCAGCCGGCCGCGTGGACTGTCCCCGCTGCGTTCCTTGTCACCATCACGGTGTCCAAGGCGACGCCGTACCGGCGCAGTTCCTCAGTCTCGCGGTTCATGACCAAGCTGCACGTGCCGGAACGCCCGCTGGATGTGGAGAACCCGCGGACCCAGTCCGGCTGAATTTGCGCTGGCAGGCTGTCCCTAGCGTGCGGGCAACGAGTAGATGGCCGCCATCAACTCCACCACGCGGTCCAGGAACGCGTCCACCTGGCTTTCCTCGTAGCCGTCGGCACCCTTTTCCGGGGCAAACACTGCCCGGCGAACCACGTCAACGCTGAGTTCGCCGTTGTCTTCGATGTAGACAAGGAGCTCACGGCAGAGGACGTCGACGTCGTCCACGTTGTAGCTGGACGCGTTCTTCCTGGAGGGGCGGCGGAACCGCTCCCCGTCCGGCCGGTGCAGACGGGCACGCAGCACGGTGGCCGACTTGCCAATCGTCATCATCCACGCCTTTTCGCCCTCGGCAGCGATCAGCAGCTCCTTTTCACGCAGCACAAACTCGTCTTCAATCCTGTCCAGGGCAGCGTCGACCGCCTGGGCGTTGTAGCCGCCGCGTGCGGGGTCGAAGGCCGCGGTGCGCACATCGTGGCTGGTGATGGCCGCCCCGGGGGTGTCGGTGTTCAGGAAATACGCGCGGGCGCGTTCCAGGAACACGTCGACCTGCTTGACGTTATAGCCAACTTCCTTCGGGCCCACCAATTTGAACTTGGAGTTGCTCCGGGTCGTCTCTTCCACTGTCACAGTCATTCCTTGAAGTATTCTCTTGAGAGTTGCAACAAACGGTGCCAAGCACCATGAGCCGAGCCGCTAGAACTGGCCCAAAACGGTAAAGATGGCGTATGCCACCGGTGCGGCAAACAGGATGGAGTCCAGCCTGTCCATGACGCCGCCGTGGCCGGGCAACAGATTGCTCATGTCCTTCACGCCCAGTTCACGCTTGACCATGGACTCGGCGAAGTCGCCGCCGGTGCCGGCAAAAACCAAGCCAAAGGCCAGTACCAAGCCAACCCACCAGTCCTGGTCGAGCAGGAAAACGGTGGCCGGAATGGCCACCAGCGTGGCTCCGCCCAACGAACCGGCGAACCCTTCCCAGGACTTTTTCGGGCTGATCTTTGGAGCCATGGGGTGCTTTCCAAACAGCACCCCCACAAGGTAGCCGAAGCTGTCATTGGCAACCACCAGCAGCAGCATGATGATCACCTGGACAACACCGGCATTGATGTCGCCCAGGTCAAGCGTCAGCTCTATGGTGGGCCCACGTTCCGAACGCAACATCAGAAACACAAAGCTGAGCAGGAAAGGAATCCACAGCAGCGAGAAAACTCCTGTCAGAATGCTCTTCACCGCCCCCGGTTCGGAGTCCAGCGAACGCCACAAAAGCGTTGCCCCGGCGCTGGCAGCGAGGGCAAAAAGCAAACCCTCGGCACCGGCAAAGTAGGCCGACGCAGGCATCGCCAGCGCCCCCAACATGACGGGAGTCAACGGAGCCTTGATGCCCTTGCCACCAATGGCCCGGGTGACCTCCCAGACGCCAACACCGGCAAAGGCCGTCGCGAGAACAACAAACGCCACGGGATAGAACAACAGTGAACCGAGCACCAGGACCAGCAGAGTCACGCCCACGCTGAACGCTGCCGGAAGGTCCCGGCCGGCCCTGGGGGTCCGCGGTCCCTTCACTGCGGTGGCAGCTTCGGGCATGATTCCAACGGGACCGTGCGGCAGGGGAATCACGGGGATCCCCGTCACCTTGGCTGCCGATACCGGCTGCGGCGCTTGTTCCTCCACACGTGCCCCGTCGCCTGGTTCGGCAGGGGAACGTTCGACGGCGACTGACCCGGCAGTCGGCTCACCGACGGCCTTCCCAGTCTCCTCCACCACGGCAGCTTCGGCTGTTTTGGTCGGAGCATCTTCAACGCGAACTTCTTCGGCGCCGGCCTGGGCCTGGGCAGGCTGGGCAGCTGCCTTGCCGTCTTCGTTCCCACCCAGGGTTTTTCCCACAGTGTCGGCGGGGCCATCGCTGGAGGAGGTGCCGCCGTCGTACTTCTCCCCTGTCGACTGCTCCCCTGTGAGCTTCTGCACCTTGGGCCTGTTCTCGGAGGGAGCCTGCTGCGCCTGCGCGTTTTTGGGCACAATAATGGGAATCATGCCCGTCAGCTCTGCCTGGCGGCGGGCCTTGCGGGAGGAAAATTGGTAATCTGCCGGCGTCGGCACGAGTTCGGACGCTGAATTTGGCGCGGCCGGCTCCCCAGCGGAACCGTCCGGCGCACTCTTGGGGTCCTTCATTAGACCTCGAGGAGCTCGACTTCCTTGCGCTTGAGCAGCTCATCGATGTTGTCCGTATGGGCCTTGGTCAGCGCATCCAATTCCTTCTCGGCACGGGCGCCGTCATCTTCACCGGCGTCGCCGTCCTTGACCAGCTTGTCCAGCTGCTCCTTGGCCTTGCGGCGGATGTTGCGCACGGAGATCTTGGCGTCTTCACCCTTGGTGCGCACAATCTTGACGTATTCCTTGCGGCGTTCCTGTGTCAGCTCGGGCATCATGATGCGGATGACGTTGCCGTCGTTTGACGGGTTGGCGCCCACTTCGGAGGAGCTCAGCGCACGCTCAATATCATGCAGGGAGGTCTTGTCGAACGGTGTGATCAACAGCGTGCGGGCTTCGGGAACAGCGAAGGCAGCCAGCTGCTGCAGCGGTGTGGGGGATCCGTAGTATTCCACCATGACCTTGTGGAACATGGCCGGGTTGGCGCGGCCGGTGCGAACCGCGGAGAATTCTTCTTTGGCAACCTCAACGGCCTTGTCCATCTTGTCCTCGGCCTCGAGCAAAGTATCTTCGATCACGCGTCTCTCCCTCAATAAGTGACTACACAACTTTTCCGCGGCGTGTGCCCACGGCAATTCTGAACCCATCCTACCGTGAGCGGCGCTGCTGCCGGGGCCCGCCACACGGTCGTTGGGCCGTGCACAACAACTAGGGGGTGACCAGCGTTCCCAGGTCTTCACCGAGGATGGCGCGGGCCACATTGCCGTCGCCTTCCATGCCGAAGACAAGCATGGTGACATTGTTGTCCTTGCACAGGCTGAAAGCCGTCTGGTCCATCACGCGGATGTCGCGGGCCATGGCTTCGTCGTAGCTGAGGTGGTCAAGCTTGACGGCGGAGGGGTCCTTCTTCGGATCCGCCGTGTACACCCCGTCAACGCCGTTCTTGGCCATGAGGACCACGTCGGCGTGCACCTCCAGCGCGCGCTGGGCGGCCACGGTGTCGGTGGAGAAGTACGGCAGGCCGGCACCGGCGCCGAAGATGACCACGCGGCTCTTTTCCAGGTGGCGGATGGCGCGGCGCGGAATGTACGCTTCGGCCACCTGTCCCATGGTGATGGCACTCTGCACGCGCGTATCCACTCCAGCCTGTTCCAGGAAGTCCTGCAGCGCCAGGCAGTTCATGACGGTGCCCAGCATGCCCATGTAGTCGGCGCGGGAGCGGTCCATGCCTTCGGCGGAGAGTTCGGCACCGCGGAAGAAGTTGCCGCCGCCCACCACAATGGCCACCTCCACGGTGTCCACCGTGCTGGCGATCTGCTGTGCAATGCCGCGGATGGTGTCGGGGTCAACGCCCAGCTTGCCGGCGCCAAAGACTTCCCCCGAGAGCTTCAACAACACACGACGGCGCTTGCCGGCTTTGGGTGCCGGGCTACAGTGCGCGGTCTGCGAATTATTCGTGGTCATGATGCCTTCCGTGGGTGCCGGCGCGGCTCCACCGGCGTGCTGCTTCAGTGTGCGTCGGCCGGCTGCGTGCCATTGTGCTGGAGTACTGCACGTCGCCTTGCGCCGGGTGCGGCGAAGGGGTGCCTCTAAAATCTTAGCTGACGTTGGACGCGAAGAAGGGGTGGCCGCAGTGTGCGGCCACCCCTTCTTCGTCACATCAAGCGTGAACGCTTGGGCGAATTATGCTCCGACGCGGAAGCGTGCAAATGCCACAGGCAATACGCCTGCTTCTGCCAAGACGGTGCCAACGCTCTTCTTGGCATCCTTGGCAAAGGACTGGTCCACCAGGACAGACTCCTTGAAGAAGCCGGTGAGGCGTCCTTCAACGATCTTGGTCATGGCTGCCGCGGGCTTGCCTTCGGCCTGCGCGGTTTCGGTGGCGATGCGGCGTTCGTTTGCAACGACCTCGTCGGCAATCTCGTCGCGGGTCAGGACGGTCGGGGACATGGCGGCAATGTGCACGGCCACGTCGTGGGCAACTTCCTGGTTGTCGCCGTCAACGGCGAACAGCACGCCAACCTGGGCCGGGAGGTCCTTGGAGGTCTTGTGCAGGTAAGCGTCAACCGTTGCACCTTCAATGCGGGCAAGGCGGCGAATGGCCACCTTTTCGCCCAGCAGCGCACCGGCTTCGATGACGACCTCCGACATGGGCTTGCCGTCCACGTCAACGGCCAGCAGGCCTTCGACATCGGAGACGCCGGAGGAGATGGCCGAGGCCAGAACCTTGTTGGAGAATTCGATGAACGGAGCTGCCTTGGCGACGAAGTCGGTTTCACAGTTGACCTCAACCATGACACCAACGCCACCGTCAACTGCAGCGGCAACCAGGCCCTCTGCAGTGGAGCGGCCTTCGCGCTTCGTAGCACCCTTGAGGCCCTTGATGCGGATGAGCTCCAAGGCCTTGTCGGCGTCGCCGTTTGCTTCGTCGAGAGCCTTCTTGACGTCCATCATGCCAGCGCCTGTGCGCTCGCGCAGAGCCTTAATATCAGCGGCGGTGTAATTCGCCATATGAACCCCTCAGAGTAGATGTTTACAAATTCAAATCAGTAGTAGGCCAGTTCTGGCAGGACCACTTTGCCCTCGGGCGGTGCGATCCTGCCAGCATCTGGTTACTTCGTGGACAGGGCCCCGGGGATCACTCCCTGCGGCCCTGTCCAGGAGAAAATCTTACTTCTCGGTTGCAGCTTCGGCAGGTGCCTCGGCAGCGGCTTCAGCCGGAGCCTCGGTTGCGGCTTCAGCCGGAGCCTCGGTTGCAGCTTCGGCCGGAGCCTCGGTTGCAGCTTCGGCCGGAGCCTCGGTTGCAGCTTCGGCCGGAGCCTTGGCAGCTTCAGCCGGAGCTTCTGCAGCCTTTTCCCCTTCGAGGAGTTCGCGCTCCCACTCGGCGAGGGGCTCGGCCGGTGCTTCTGCGTTGCCCGTTGCCTTGGCGTTGCGGGCGATGAGGCCTTCAGCAACGGCGTCGGCGATCACACGGGTCAACAGTGCAACGGAGCGGATGGCGTCGTCGTTGCCCGGGATCGGGAAATCAACTTCGTCGGGGTTGCAGTTGGAGTCCAGGATGGCAACAACCGGGATCTTCAGCTTGTGGGCCTCGTCGATGGCGAGGTGTTCCTTCGGAGTGTCGACAACCCAGAGCACTGAAGGTGCCTTGGTCAGGTTGCGGATACCGCCGAGGTTGGTCTGCAACTTGGTCAGTTCACGCTTGAGGAGCAGGAGCTCCTTCTTGGTGTGGCTTGAGCCGGCAACGTCGTCGAAGTCGATCTCTTCGAGTTCCTTCATGCGCGAGATGCGCTTGGAAACCGTCTGGAAGTTGGTGAGCATGCCACCCAACCAGCGCTGGTTCACGTAGGGCTGGCCCACGCGGGTAGCCTGCTCGGCAATTGCTTCCTGAGCCTGCTTCTTGGTGCCAACGAAGAGCACGGTGCCGCCGTGGGCAACGGTGGCCTTCACGAACTCGTACGCGCGGTCAATGAAGGACAGTGACTGCTGCAGGTCGATGATGTAGATGCCGTTGCGCTCCGTGAGGATGAAGCGCTTCATCTTCGGGTTCCAACGACGGGTCTGGTGTCCAAAGTGGACGCCGCTGTCAAGCAGCTGGCGCATTGTTACGACGGGCATGCCGGCGCTCCTTCTTGTAATTTTACGGTTGTTTAGCGCTTGGTTCCACCCGGAAATCCGGTCAGTTCCTGCGCTCCTGGCACCCATCATGCATTCCATCAACCACCGTGAGGCGGACCGTATGGGCACAATCCATCAGCAGGATCCAGAAGTTCTTCCGGTACCTCATCAGGGCGGGGTGCGCGAAGTCAGTGCACAATCAGCACACTGCTCCCACAATGCTACTACAGTGCAGCAACATCGACTGACCACCGCCAGTCCCCCACAACCCCTCCTGCCAGGCACCTTCCCCACACTTTTTCCGCTGGCCGCCCCGCGCTCCCGGCATAGGTGCAGGCTGAAGGAATGAATCTCCTCTTTGGCTCCAGACTTTGTTCCCGGCCTTTGTTTCGGGCAACACGGCTGCCGGGATCGTTTCTGGCCGTCCTGCTCCTGCTGCTTGCCATGACTGCTTCCATGCCGGTCAAGACAGTTCTTGGCAGCGAGCCTGCGGTGCCGCGTTCCGCTGCACTCGCCGGAACACGTCCGACGTCGGCTGCTCCCCTGCCGGCCTCCCTCGCCTGGGGTTGGCCGCTGGCAGGGAAGCCGCAGGTGGTGCATGTCTTCGACCCTCCGGCCAAGCCGTGGCTGGCCGGGCACCGCGGCGTCGATCTGGCTGCCCCGCAAGGTACTGCGGTGTTGGCACCCACAGGCGGGGTGGTGTCATTTTCGGGGAACGTGGTGGACCGTTTCGTGCTGACCATGGCCACGCCCGAGGGGCTGCGGTTGAGTTTTGAGCCAGCAGTCTCGCCCTTGAAGGCCGGCGACGCGGTCAAGCGGGGTCAAGTTGTGGGCGTTGTTGAAGGAACCACGCATTGCGACGGAGGCGCTTCGGGTGTGTCCAGCTGCCTGCACTGGGGCGTCCGTCGCGGGGACGAATATTTGAATCCGCTGCAATTCATCATGGATTTGCGCCCCTCGGTGCTGCTCCCCCTGCTGGAATGAATCGGGTCCCAGAGTATTGGGGAACGTCACCCGGGGATACTACACGATGGCGGAGATCCCTGTGATTGCACGGCCCGTCACGAGGGTGTTGATCTCGTAGGTGCCTTCATAGGAGTAGATGGCCTCTGCGTCGGCGAAGATTTTGGCCATTTCGTAATCGGTGACGATGCCGTTGCCGCCAAAGAGGCTCCTGCCCATGGCCACGGTTTCGCGCATGCGCTCCGTGGTGAATGCCTTGGCCAGGGCCGACTGCTCGTCCTTGGCCTGGCCAAGGTCCTCCAACTGGGACAGCCTGACCATCATGGACGTTGAGGCCACGGTGTTGCCAAGCATTTTCACCAGCTGGTCCTGGACCATCTGGAAGGAGGCGATGGGACGCCCAAATTGCTGACGCTCCACGGCGTAGCGGCGAGCGACGTCGAATGCCGCCATTTGCTGCCCCACGGCCTGCCACGCCACGGACAGGCGGGTGACCTTGAGAACCTTGTTGACATCGCGGAAGCTGTTGCCTCCTGCAAGCTTGCACTCGTGCGGCACCACCACATTCTCAAGCAGGATGTCGGCGTTTTGCACTGTGCGCAGCGCTATCTTGTTTTCAATTTTGCTGGCACTGTAGCCGGGCAGGGCGGTATCGACGAGGAAGCCCTTGACCTGGTTGTCTGCCACGTCGCGGGCATAAATGACCACCCAGTCCGAGAACGTGGCATTGCCGATCCAGCGCTTGGCGCCATTGAGAATCCAGTTGTCGCCGTCGCGCACGGCCGTGGTGCGGGTGCCGCCCGCCACATCCGATCCACCCAGCGGCTCCGTCAAACCAAACGCGCCAATCTTTTTCATGGCGTAGATGTCGGGCAGCCATGCGGCCTTTTGTTCCTCGGACGCGAGTGCTTCGATCGAGCCGGTGAACAGGCCGTCGTGCACTCCCATGAATGTGGCCAGCGAGGCATCCGCGCGGGTAAATTCAGCGTGGCTCAGGCCGGCAAACAAGCTGGAGTGGCCCTGCCTGTGGACAGGGCTCATGATGTCCAGCTCCGCCAGTTTGGGGATGATCTCCATGGGGAATTCCCCACGGTTCCAGCAATCGGTGGCAATGGGTTTTACTTCCTTGGCCAAAAAGTCCCGAAGATCCTGGAGGCGTTCCTGCTCTTCGCTGGAGAGCATCTGCTCGAATCCATAGAAGTCGCCATCGGCGTAGGGAAGGTTGTTTAGGTCAACAGCAGCCTTGGACACGGTCATTCCTTTGCTTGAACTCATAGTTGGACAGTCAACAGCTCGGCCCAGCACCAAACATGTTACTCATGAGTAACATACCGTCTTTGCGTGATCCAGGCAACAGCTCCGTCGGCGCGGAGTCCATCGAGACCTGCTGCCCCGCTATGACTTTGACGCCTGCGCACCATTAGGCCCGAATGTGCCGCCACCCTCGCAGTGGCGCAATGTATCGAGCCAACCGTGCGCAATAGTCCAAACAGAAGCACGCAAATGGGTCTCGACAGGCTCGACCACCGGGGCAGACTCGACCACCAGGCATCGCCGTTAAAACAGGAATCCCCCGAAACCATGATGATTCCGGGGGATTTGCGTGTAGGGCCACTCGGACTTGAACCGAGGACCTTAGGATTATGAGTCCCGCGCTCTAACCAGCTGAGCTATGGCCCCATGCAAAGGTGCCCTGCCCTGAAAATGCCGCTCAAGAAAAAGCACTCCCACAATCCTAAGGGGTTAATTCCTAAACTGCATGATCTTCGTAGCTGCCGCCGCGATAAATGTCTTCAAAGGTGTCAAGTGTTGCCTGCAGACCGTGGCGGGCCACCATGGCGTGGCTTGCGGCCCCCATGGCCGCACGGTCCTCAGGGGACAACCTCATGATGGTGGTGATCTTCTCGGCAAGATCGTCGCTGTCGTTCGGTATGAACAGGTAGCCGTTGACTCCGGGATTGACCAGATGGGGAAGTGCCATCGCGTCGGCCAGCACCACCGGGGTGGAGGCGCTCATGGCTTCCAAGGTCACCAGGGACTGCAGCTCGGCGGTGCCTGGCATGGCGAACACGTCGGTCTTCAGGTACACCTCGCGCAGTTCTTCATCGCTGATCAATCCGGTGAAAGTCACCCGCGAAGACATGCCCAGCTTCTCGGTCTGTGCCTTGAGTGCGGACTTCACCTCTCCGCCACCCACCACCACCAGGTGGAGGTTCAGATCCGCGGGAGTCTTGGCAATTGCGTCAATGAGGATATCAACGTGCTTTTCATCGGCAAGGCGGCCCACAAATGAGACGATCGGGTAGTTGTGGCTCGGGAGGGTTTCCCCCTCGGCCAATTCATAGTTGCCGGCCTCGATGCCGTTCGACAGTGGCAAGACTTTACGCAGGAAGGCGTGCTCGTGCATGGCCTTGGCGGCCAAAGGAGTGGGTGTCGTCACAACGTCGGCTTGGCTCATGACTTTGCCCATGTCGCGCCAGGATACACGGCCAACAATATTCTTGAACCACTGCGGGAACGGCAGGAACGGGTTGAGGTTTGCCGGCATGAAGTGGTTGGTTGCCACAACACGGATTCCTCGGCGCACAGCCTCGTACACCACGTGCTCACCAATCATGTAGTGGCTCTGCACGTGCACCACATCAGGCTTGATCACATCGAAAAGTGTGGCGATGTCTTTCTTGATCTCCCACGGCAGGCAGATTCTGAAGTACTCGTGGGTGGGGACCGGCCGCGACCGCAGGCGGTGCACCGTCGCTTCGGGACGTTGTTCGGTAAACATGGGGCCGCCGTCCGCCCGGCAGGCCAACACGTGCACATCGTGTCCCCTGGCAGTCATTCCCGTTGCCAGACGGAGGCAAAACTGAGCTGCACCGTTGATGTGCGGAGGGTAGGTGTCTGCGGCAATCAAGATGGTGAGCGGCTTGTCGGCGCCTTCACTCGGGATGGGTGACACGGATAAAACTCCTGGTGGCTTCTTGGATGGTCCGCAAGTCGGCTCGTTGCCGGCACTGCTATTTCTTGGCGGCCTTGCGCCGTTTGACCACGTCCGGGTGGTGCCTTGACAACGCGATAACCCCAACGATAGCAAGGATCGCAGCCCCTCCCATGGCAACGGCCACGACAGGTGGAACATAGTCGTTCAGCTCACCCAAGATGGTGATGCCAATGCTGATGCCCACAATCGGGTCGATGACCGTCAACCCTGCGATCACAAGATCCGGCGGGCCGCTGGCATAGGCGCTTTGCACAAACCAGCTGCCAAGCCCTCCGGCCGCAGCTATCGCAATGATCGAATACCACTGGACATTCAACAAAAAAAGTCCATTGGGGTCGAAGATTTGCCTGGAAATAATGCGGGTCAATACCGCAACGAAGCCAAACAGCACGCCCGAGCCCACAATGTAAAAGAAGGCCTTGAGGCGCCGCTTGAAGATGAAAAATATCCCGCCAAAGAAGGTCAGCACACAGGCGAGCAGCAGCACGACCGTCAGTTCCTGCGCGGCATCAACGTGGGTGTTTTCACTCACCACACCCACAGCAAGCAGCACGAACAGTGCGCTGCCGGCAACACAGGCAACAACGGAAACCACTGTCGCACGATTGAGACGGATCCCCTGGTCGCGGGAGTTCACGATCGTGGTGATCACCAGGGCAATGGCACCGATGGGCTGCACCACCGTCAGTGTTCCCAAGGTGAGCGCCACTACATTCAGTGCCGTGCCTGTGCCCAGCAAAATGAGCCCGAGCACCCAGCGGGGGTTGCGCAGCAGCCGCAGAAAGCCCGCCCCGCCAAGCGCCAGACCACCGGTGTTGTTTTGCACCGCACTGCCCTGCCGTTGGGCACCAAACGCCAGAAAAAATGCGCCCGCCACGGCGCACACAACGGCAAGCCACATCATGGACGGCCCTGCATCGGGGCAGCTGGCATGTGCAGTTCGCGATGCTTGCGCTGAAGAGCCACAAAGTACTGGCTGAACGCGATGACGTGCATGATCATGGCTGCGCCAAGCAACACCCAGCTGAGGATAAAGGTGAATTCCGATTCCAAGGCTTTCGCCAAGAGCAGCATCGGAGTGCCGATCATCAGCACGGCCGTGCGCGTCTTGCCCAGCATGGTGACCTTCAGATCCGCGTCTCCGCGAAAGAAGTACAGCGTGGCGCCCAGCAGCACGACGTCGGGAATCAACAAAAGCAGCAGCAACCACAGCGGCAGGAGTCCGGCAATCACCATGGTGATGACGACGGCAACAAGTGCCACCCTGTCAGCCACTGGATCCATGATCCGGCCCAGCTTGGAGGTTTGGTTCAGCTTGCGCGCCACGAAACCATCGATCCAGTCAGTGCACCCCATCATGGCCAGGACAAAGACTCCCCACCCATATTCCTGGCGTGCAAGGACAAGCCACACAAACAAGGGGGTGCCAAGGAACCTGACAACCGTGATGATGTTGGGGACCGTAAGAATGGCATCGGAACCCACCGCAGAAGCGCTGGAATTGCCGGAAATTTCAGTCACCCCTGTTCATCTTTGGTGCGGCCGGCGCCGGTGGCGCCGGTTTGATTGCGACAATGTTGTGGCAATGCCGTGGGAGGCGGGACTATTTCCTTATCAACTTTCGCACCAGCACAACGCAGGCGGTGGCCGAGACGGCAAAGATGGCCAAGGGCTTCCAGCGTTCCTTGACGGTGTCGACCCCCTGGTGCACGGCGCCGGCAGCAGCGTGGTTCACGGACTCCTTGGCAGCTGAGACAAGGAACGTCGCCTGCTTCTTGACGTCCGCTTCCTCCATGAGCTCCTCACGCAGCCTCAGCAAGTGTTCGCGGCGTGCCTTGGTGCGCGCAAGAAGTTCGGTGGTGTTGGCCGTGGGACCATTTTCGGCTTCCTTGGCAGCATGCTCGGCATCCTCCTTCGCCTTGGCTTCCTCGGCCTCGGCCTTCTTCGCCCGCTTCTCCTCCCGGGTCAGCGGCTCCGGGTCAAGCGTGGCCGGGTCAAAGTCGCGGCCGTGCTGGGCGATGCCCATATCGTGGCGAACACCGCGCCACGCGTGCTCGGGCAACAACGGAAGCAGGGACTTGAACTTCTTAAAGGCCACCAATCCGCAGATGCCCAGCAGCACCAGAAGCGCGCCGGTGACAATCAGCGCCGACAGCCACAACGGCAATACGGTGCCCAGTCCGGCAATGGCAGCCACCACGAGGGCGATGACAAGCAGTGCCGCAAACACCAAGGCCAGCGCGGCAAAGATTGCCACGCCGCTGATACGGGATTTCTTGTGCTCAAATTCCAGCTTGGCCAACGCAATTTCATCGTTGAGCTGACGCGGCACCAAGCGGAAGGCAGTCTTTGCCGTCTCCACCAGCGCAGACCCTCTGGCCTTCAAGCCTTCATCCGACGCGATATGCACGTCCTTTTGCGCATCCGTCACTGAGACCGCCTCCGTAGTTAGGATCCGAGGAATCCCCTGCGGGACGCACACAAACCCGAAATTTTTGCAGTTCCTTCTGGTAAAGGCACTGCCGTAGAGTCAAAATTACCATCCATCATGCTTGACGTGGACTCTGCCGTCCCGGGGCATGGTTGCGAAATGGCAACACCTCCGCCGGAGTCGATGCCTCGAGGCGGTCGGCACAGGGGTCCGCTTCGTCGTGGCAGCTTCCCAAAAGCACATACCATGAACCATCGGGCAGTTCGTTTCCACTGCGGTCCGACACTTGCGCGCACACCATGATTTTTGAGGATTCTTGTTTTGACCACCACCATTCACCCAGGTGATTCCCTGTCCCGTCGGCAAAAGCTGATCTATGTTTTGGTGTTGGGCCTATTGACGGCGCTGGGTCCTTTCACTGTCGATTTGTACCTGCCGGCATTCCCCATCATCAGCGAGGAACTGGGCGTCAGTGCAACCGCCGTCCAGCTGACCCTGACCGCCACCACCATAGGCTTTGCTGCCGGGCAGCTGGTGGTGGGCCCGTTCAGCGACAAATTTGGGCGCAGGATCCCCTTGATTCTGGCCACCGCAGTGCATGTGGGCGCCTCCATTGGCGCCGCCATGTCCACGGACATCACCATGCTCGGCATGTTCCGTGTATTGCAAGGCATCGGAGCTGCCGGCGGGGCCGTCGTGGCGATGGCCATGATCCGCGACCTCTTCGGCGGGTACCAGCTGGTCAAGATGCTCTCCCGCATGGCACTTGTGAACGGCATGGCCCCAATCCTGGCCCCCGTGATCGGTTCCCAGCTGCTGGGCATCGTGGACTGGCCGGGAATCTTCTGGTTCCTGGCCGCCTACGGTGCCATGGTGGTGGTCGCCGCCTCCGTATTCATCGTCGAGACCTTGCCGGCGGAGAAAAGAAAGTTCGACGGCGTGCGCGTCGCCGACAGGTACAGGGCGGTGTTCAGCGACAGGATCTTCGTGGGCACCATCTTGGTGGGCGGACTGAACTTTGCAGCCTTGTTCACTTATCTCTCCGCATCCACGTTCCTGTTTCAAACCACGTTCAACTTCACTCCGCAGCAGTACGGTTATTTGTTCGCCGTGAATTCCCTCGGCATCGTGTCGGGGGTGCAAGTCGCCTCGCGCCTCATGCGCCGCATCGGACCACAGTGGGTCCTCGTCTGGGCCACGATTGCCCAGGTGGCCGCGGCGCTGGTCATGGTGGTCTTTGACCAACTCGGCTTTGGCCTGTGGGGAGTCATTGTCCCGCTCTGGTTCTTCATCTGTGCCACAGGCTTCATGTTCCCTTCCGTGCAGGTCCAGGCGCTGACCCGCCACGGGAAGCAGGCGGGCACCGCCGCCTCGCTGATGGGTGCCACCAACTTTGCCTTTGCCGGGCTCATCACCCCCGTTGTGGGCTTTATCGGGGTGGCCACGGCAACGCCCATGGCGTTGATCATGGGCACCTGCATCCTGCTGGCCATGGCCGTGCTGTGGTTCGTTGTCCGGCCCAATACGGTGCCCGCCTTCTAACTGTCCCGCCGGACTGCCACCGGGGCAGCCAGAAGTGGTCAGCACAGCTTCTCGCTGCCGGCCATGGCATGCTCTGCAGCGAATGGATCGAGGTTTGGCTCCGGGCCTAAATTCATTGTGCACACCGATAACCGAGGCTTAACGCTGATCTCCCAATCCATGCGTGGTGCCCCCACCTAGCAGATGCAAGCGGGGCACCAGCATCGAGTTACAGGCGGCGGGAATGGCCCGGCTCGCGATGTCTTCTACTTCCTCGGATGCGCGACGCTGCTGGTCGTGACAATCCTCCTGCTGCGGTCTTCGATCCATACTCGGGCCACAGCGGCTTGAGGTCTGTCGAGCGCCATTCTTCTCATGGCGGTCCCCTCCAACTGCGGGCAGGTGGGTCTGGTGTTCTCGCTACTGTCGTTGGCGCCGTGGCTGGTCTTCGCCATCCTGGCATGGCGGTGCCTGCAGCACCTCGTTCGATCGGTGGAGCCGGCGGCGACCACAGCAATGACCGACGACGCCTGAGGTGTGGCCCGGCATGCCCCGCAAGCCGGTCCACCCCGGACCAATCCGCATCTGAGCTGCGCCATTGTCGCGTTGGATTTTGGTCTGTCTCGCCTGCGCCGTCCGGCGGCCTAACCGAAAACGGTGGCGTGCTGTGGAAAACTGGAGCCATGATGCTGCCAACACCGAACACGGCCCGACGGCGGTTGGCCACCGCAGCCACGGCTGGTGTCGCCGTTTACGTCCTCGTGGACGTCACGCTCCAGTTCATGCCACCGCACTACAGCGTGATCAGCGATGCCGAAAGCAACCTCGCCGTTGGCCAGTTCGGGTGGATCATGAACTTGAATTTTCTTGGCCGGACCATCACCACCTTCTGCGCTGTCGCCGCCATCAATCGGGTCGGTTGGCCCTCCAGCCTGCGGCGGACCGGAACGGTTCTGATGTCTGTAGGGGGACTTAGCTCGGCCGTCCTCGCCTTTTTCCCGACCGACGTTGGTCCGGGACCGGCGACGACGGTTGGCACCGTGCATCTCGTTGTGGCCGGTTCGGGATTCCTCGCTGCGCTGGCCGGTATTCTTGTGCTGACCCGCTGGATACGCCTCAATACGGAACTGGCGAAAGCCTTCCCAGCGGCACTCAGCCTTGCGGCAATTGCTGCCTTCGGGCTCGCATCCCTGGGGTTGACCACCGCGCTTAAGCCGAATCTTCTGGGTCTCGCCGAGCGGGTTTGCCTCGCCGGCGTTCTTGGCTGGGCGATGGCGGTGTGTACGGCCATCAGGGGATTGGACCGGCGGCGGTAACCGATCCCTCCACTCAGCCCGCCAGCCGTGCGCCTGGCACCTCGCTGAGGCGCGCCATGCCCACCTGCGGGCCGCCGTCCAGCACAGCTGCCAGTGCGCCAAAGTTCTACATCGCCGCCACAATCCTTCGGGCCCGGCTGCCCAGCTATTCGCCTACAGTGTTGCTTGGGCAACTTGGTCCGGACTGCAGTTCTTCGATCGGTTGAGCAGAATTGGCACCGGCGCTATCACGAACATTCTTTTGGACAGCAACAACCGCAAACAAACTCAGAATGAATCCCAGTCCGAAGAAGCCCTTCTCGCTGAGGAGCAAGTCGGCGTTCCACAACCCAATAATCACAAGCGCCACAGCGAGCACGGTACAGAACCATGCCAGCCCGTAATAAATGGCGGTCACCGGAATACCTTCGCTACGGTCACGAACACTCTTTTGCAGTGAAATCACAGCAAACAAGCCAAACATCAACGTAACAAAGTAGTAGCCCTTTTCGTTCAGCGCCATTTCGGCATTGAACAATCCGATGAAATAGGAACCCAGACCAATGATGAGAGCCACCCACGACGCCCCAATAAATGCCGGTGTTGGACGATATGGCGCACCGATATTCGTCTATAAATTCATGGATTTTCACTCACTTTGCTTGGTTGTGGCGGTCGTATACAAGGGGTAGCAGCCATTTTGTGGGTAAAGAACCGCGATTTTGACCATTCTATATGCGGGTCGTTCGCTTAGCTGCGACGTGGGTGACAGTGAGTCTCAGTCTGCCGGCCGAACGCCGTCGAACCTTGCCGAAAGCGCATAACGCGCAAAGGACGGCGTCGCCGATGGGGCGCGCCTCCACTAGCTGGAGCTCGTCCGCCAAGCCTGCTGCCAGGAACTGCGCGTGGATCTTTTCCCCGCCCTCGACCATGAGCCGCCGCACTCCCCTGGAGTACAAGTCTTCGCTGGGCCGGGCCATGCCAATCTGCGGGCCGCCGTCGACCACCGTCGCCACGGCGCCAACCGCACACGGGCCTCTTCCATGCAGCGGCTGGGGCAGTACACAAGCTTGCCCGCCACGCCCGTTGTGAAGAATTCCGCAGACGGGTCCAGCCGGGTCATCCCCGGGGAACGAGCCGGCCTGGAACCGTCCCCAAAATCCCCCGGCCCATCGCTTCCGGTATGCCGCCAACCTCTGTGGCAATCGCAAGCATCCCGCGGGCAAGCGCTTCGGTGCCCACCATGCCGAATGTTTCACTCCGGGAGGCGAGCACCAGCACGTCGGCCGTTGCATAGCGGACGGACAGTTCCGCAGTCTCAAGTGCGCCGGGGAAATTCACACGGTCCGCAATCCCGCCCCAGCCGCCCGTTGGCGCAGCTCACGGTTGAAGGTGGAATCGAGGTCCAGGGCACCTGCACACGTGCATCGCCACTCACAGTCTGTGGCTTGCAGCAATGTGTTGACCAACGTTCCATGCCCCTTAGCCATGCTGACGGACGCAACGCACAGCAGTTCGCCGCCGTCCGCTGTTCCCGAGCCGGCCGTGACGCGTCCCTTGCAATCATCGCCGCCGATCCGATGGTGTTTGACCAGAATTCTTCCCGGGACTGGCAGGAGGGCATGCTACCGAGCCCGGGCGCACCGGTGTGGCCCATGAGTGCTTTTCGGGACCAGATTCTGACGGCCTACAGCACTGATGACGGTACCAGTGGTCGCCCGCAGTGAGTGCCGCACGTCGGTTTGACTGCCAAGCATCTGCAGTTGTTCTTGACCTTCTCTTCCTTCGATCAACAATAGGTACTATGCTTATGGAATACTACCTATAGCGGAGGTTGACATCATGGATACTCGCCCAGCCGGGATCAGCAAGATCCCAAACAAGCAACTACTCCGGTACACGCTGGTCATCGCCGGCGGAGTACTGGTTGTGCAGCTCTACATTGCGTTGATCGCCCACAACAGCGTCGATGTTTGGTCCATGCTGCTGCTCAGTCTCGTCGCGTTGTACATGGCGTGGTTTCTGTGGTGGCAGCGTCGTGCACTGCGCCAACGTGCCTATGCAGGCTACCTGCTGCATGTCCTGACCTACCTCATTGTCAACGGCAGCTATTGGTTGCACGCAGGCCTTTTGTTCGCCAGCGGCAATGGCAACCTGGTCGATGCCGCGTGGCAGAGTGCACTCTTTGGAATGTCGCTGATTTGGGGTGCCGGGTTGCTGCTTCACACACTGGGTACCCTGCTGTCGAAGGGCTACGAAGATGTCAATGCCTGAGCTGACGTCCTATGAGGCAGTCGTTGCGACCTCGTGGAAAGAGACCTGCAAGAAGGCGGCACTCATGACATTGATCCTACTCACTTTGCACGACGAGCCGGCATGGAGCTCACAGATCACGGCTTCCATCGCCGACCTAACCAACGGCAACCTCGAGTTTGACCAGCAAAGCGTGCACCGGGCACTGCGGCGGCTGGAAGAGCACAACCTGCTGATTCACAAACAGGAGCCGGCGCCGGGGACCGGGGCGAAGCGCAAAGTCTATGAACTGACCCAAAGTGGCGAGCGCGTTCTTCGCGAGCACCTCACCACCACGATGAGCTACACCCGCCACCCGACGTTCCAAAGACTCAGCACAATGAGCGACTGATACAGCAGGCGGTGTGCTGTGGCAGGGAAGGGGGCCCGGGTCACGTCCGGGAACCCACGGTTGATTAGACGAAAGAACCCCCGCACTCGCGCTGAGTGCGGGGGTTCTGCATGCAAGCTCCCCCACCTGGACTTGAACCAGGAACCTTTCGATTAACAGTCGAACGCTCTGCCAATTGAGCTATAGGGGAATGAAGCACTTGAATACTAACAGAAATTCACAGTTTTATTCAAAACAGGTCATTTATGCGCACGAGCAAAATAATTGTCCCCGGTCCCGCATTGAGACCGGAGACAATTTTTGCTTTGGCTCCCCCACCTGGACTTGAACCAGGAACCTTTCGATTAACAGTCGAACGCTCTGCCAATTGAGCTATAGGGGATCGTGCAGGAACAACAATAACAAAGCCTTGGCCCGTTGTGAAATCGAGCCCAAGTGGGTACCCTATCCGTCTCCGCGCAACTGCCTCCGGGCGGTTTCCAGCTCCATCAACTCGCGCTGCAGAAGCTGGTAACTCTGCGGATCGACGGTCGGGTCCATGCGTTGCAGGGCCCCCAGCCGCTCTTCCTTCAACCGGGTGATCTGCAGCTCAAAAAGCCGGCGCAAAATGTCGCGGCAATAGCGCGTGAGGGTGGCCTCGCCTGTCGCAGGCAGCGGGCTGAGCGCCAACTCTGCAACGAGCGACTCCAGCTCATCCGGCCCATTGGCGCGCACTGCCTCCAGCCACTTGGACGAGGCCGCTTGGGACTCCCCCGCCAACGTGATGGCGTGATGTATGGCCTTGTACGCCGGAACCACAAATTCCGTTGCGGCAAAGTGTTGCCAGTTTCCCGCCGTCAACAGCCCCGGATGCTGCAGAACAACTTCCAGGGCTTCACGCTCCATGCGCGTCAGCGGATCACGCGGATCCGGTCGCACGAATGCCGGCTGGGCCGGTTCTGCCTCCGAGGCCGGGTTCGCACCCTGTGCGCCTCGCTGACCGCCTTGCTGACCGCGTTGCTGACCGCCTTGGCCAAAGTCCCGGCGTTGCTGCCCGGCGTCGCCACGCGCCGCGGCCTGTCCCGGCGCCTTGCTCCCATGCTGAGTGTTGGCCCCTTGCTGGGTGTGCACCCGGCGTTCGGCACCCTTGACGGCACGCAGCACCTCGTTGGGGTCGGCCATGCCCAGCCATCCGGCCAGCTCCTGGCTGTATCCCATCCGGGTGGAGCCGTCTCGGATGGCGGCCACCACGGGGGCCGAGGCGCGCAGGCCGCTCACTCTGCCTTCAACAGTGCTCAAGTCGAACTTGGCCAGGGTGGAACGAATGGCAAATTCGAACAAGGGCCGGCGGGAGCGGATCAGCCCGTGGACCGCTTCGTCGCCCTTGCGCTGGCGCAATTCGCACGGATCGGCTCCGGAAGGCTCCACGGCCACATACGTCTGGGCCACGAAGCGCTGGTCCTCGTCGAAGGCCTTCAGCGCCGCTTTCTGGCCTGCGGCGTCGCCGTCGAAGGTAAAGACCACTTCCCCGCCCGTGCCGTCGTCGGAGAGCAGGCGCCTGGCGACCTTGATGTGCTCGGCACCAAACGCCGTGCCGCACGTGGCCACCGCCGTGTCCACTCCGGCCAGGTGGCAGGCCATGACATCGGTGTACCCCTCCACCACAACGAGCTGCCGCTTGGAGGCAATGCTGCGCTTGGCCAGATCGATCCCATACAGCACCTGGGATTTTTTGTAGAGCGTGGTTTCCGGGGTGTTGAGGTACTTGGGCCCTTGGTCGTCTTCAAAAAGCTTGCGGGCGCCAAAGCCCACCGTGTCCCCCGCAATGTCGCGAATGGGCCACATCAAGCGGCCCCGAAAGCGGTCGTAAATGCCGCGCTGGCCTTCGGAAAACATGCCCGTGAGCTTGAGTTCCTCGGTGCTGAAGCCCTTGCCTGAAAGGTGTTTGAGGAGGGCGTCCCAGCCCTGTGGCGCAAATCCCACGCCAAAACGTTCGGCTGCCTCGCGGTCGAAGCCGCGTTCGGCCAGGAATTGACGCCCTGCGGTTGCAGGCGGTGTCAGCAGTTGTGCGCGGTAGAACTCTCCGGCGATCTTGTGCGCGTCGAGCAATCGCTGACGGCGCCCGATTTCCTCGCGACGGGGACCGGTGCCGCCATCCTCGTAGTGCAGTTCGAAGCTGAGCCGGCCTGCCAGTTTTTCCACTGCCTCGGAAAAGGGAATGTGATCCATCTTTTGGATGAAGGATATGACATCGCCGCTTTCCTGGCAGCCAAAGCAATGGAAATATCCCATTTGCGGGCGCACGTGGAATGACGGGCTGCGCTCGTCATGAAAGGGACACAACCCCTTGTACGAGCCGATTCCGGCGGACTTCAGTGTGACGTAGGCGTCAACAATTTCCTTGAGGTCGGTGCGCGTACGCACCTCGTCAATGTCTTCACGTTTAATCAAGCCAGCCACAGGGCAAGTTTACGTGACCGCAGGCGTCCCCGTGGCCCACCCCGACGCCCTGTGGACAATGCGCACAGCCGAGCCGCGCCCGCGCTGTGCACTCGCCTACATCAGCGTGCGTTCGGTACCCACCAGCCGTTCGTGCAGCGCAAGTGCCGATACATCGGTGAGCGAGGCGATCTGGTCGATGACCACCCGAAGCCGGGCATCGTCGTCGTCCGCGTCCCGCCAATCGGCGGCGAACATGGTCTCCAGATGGGCGTCGCCGGTGGCGTTGAGCACGGCCACCAGCTCGCTGAGCACGTCCTGCTGGCGCTGGTAGATGGGTTGGCGGTGGTCGGTGGTCATGACGAACGTGGTGGCCAGGCCCTTCATGACGGCGATTTCCAGGTTGGTTTCCCGGGGCACGACGACGCCCGCCGCGTACCGCGTGAGCCGTCCCGTTCCGTAGATGGACTGGGTGGCGGCGACGGCGCTCTGGCAAAAACGGCCGATCAGCTGGCTGGTCATGTCCTTCAACGCGGCCATGGAGGCCCGGCTGCCGTCGGCATGGCGGACCCACACGCCGGTGGCCTCCAGTCGCTGCAGTGCGGCATCGATTTCGGCGGTGTCCGCCGCGGGCAGGTACCACTGCTGTGTGTAGCCCAGCACGCGGTTTCGCTGGTCCTGATTGGCGAGCCACTTGAGCTGCACGTGGCCGGCCACAATGGCGTCTTCCACATCGTGGACCGAGTAGGAGATGTCGTCGGCCAAGTCCATGACCTGAGCCTCAATGCAGGTCTTGCCGGCCGGGGCCATCCTGCGCAGCCACTCAAATACGGGCAGATCATCGGAGTAGGCGCCGAACTTGCTGGTGCGGCGGCCGTCGATCAGCGGTGCGTCCGGAGCCAGCCACGGGTACTTCGACGAGGCGTCAAGGGAGGCGCGGGTCAGGTTCAGCCCGGCCGAGCCGCCCGTTGGGGTGAGCACCTTGGATTCAAGACGGGTCAGCAGGCGCAACGTTTGGGCGTTGCCTTCAAAGCCGCCAATGGTGTGTGAAAGGTCGTTGAGCACCGATTCGCCGTTGTGGCCAAAGGGCGGGTGGCCGAGATCGTGGGCCAGGCAGGCGGTGTCGACCACATCGGGGTCGCAACCGAGCGTGCGCCCAAGTTCGCGGCCGATCTGCGCCACTTCCAGGCTGTGGGTGAGCCGGGTGCGCACAAAGTCGTCGGTGTCCGGTGCCACGACCTGGGTTTTCGCCCCCAGCCGGCGTAATGCCGAGGAGTGCAGAACCCGGGCCCGATCGCGTTCGAACACTGTGCGGAAGCTCGTCTTGGGCGCTTCCTGCACCCACCGCTCTTGGTCGTGGGGCAGATACACGGGCTGCAATTCGCTGGACATAACCCCAGCTTAGGGCCAACGCCGCACCGGCCGGGCATCTTGCGCACAGGCCCGGGCAGCCTTGTGGGCGGCAAGACGGTAAATGCCCCTGTTTGACGGATTCGCCGGGGTTTGTTCCATGGCATTTCCGTCAAACTGCGGCATTTATGGACGGCCCGGCTGCTGCCTGGTGCAAGTCACGCGTTTATCTCCGAATTCATACGCAGAACCCATGGCCAGTTCGGCGCCGAAGCACCTACACGCAGAACTCGAGACGAGTCCTGCGAATAAGGTCAGGACCACACCCCCGCCGCCTCAATGAGCGGTCAATCGCGAGCGGCTGGGTGGGCCCACAGCAGCGAGGGACCCGTTACGAGCTTGCGAGTGCTGGGAGCTGCCGGGGATTACCCTCCGGAGACGTCCAGTTCGGCGCCGGCGATTTCCACTTTTTGCGAGCCGCTGATGGTGCGCTCGTCCAGCCATCCGGCAGGAAGGGCGGTTCGCTTGGGTGTGCCGGCACGGCCGCGGGGGCCTTCGGCGTCGGCGCCGGGGTACGGGGAGTCCATGTCGAGTTGGTCCAGCAAGCCGCGCAGCACCTCGAGGGTGGGCACTGCGGCGAGTTGGGCGCGCAGATCCCCGCCCACCACGTAGCCCTTGAAGTACCAGGCCATGTGCTTGCGGATGTCGCGCAGGGCCTTGTTTTCGTCGTCGAACGTGTCAACCAGCAGCTCGGCGTGGCGGTAGACGGCGGCGGCAATCTCGGCCAGGCCGGGCTTGTGGCGGGCGTCGCTGCCTTCGAACGCGGCCATGAGGTCGCCAAAGAGCCACGGGCGGCCTTGGCAGCCGCGGCCCACCACCACGCCGTCAACTCCGGTCTGGCGTACCATGGCGATGGCGTCCTCGGCGCTCCAAATGTCGCCATTGCCCAGCACGGGGATGTCGGGCAGGGCCTCGCGGAGACGGGCAATGGCGTCCCAGTCCGCCTTGCCCGAGTAGAACTGGCTGGCCGTGCGGCCGTGCAGCGCGACGGCGGCGACTCCGGCATCACGGGCAATCCTGCCCGCCTCCAGATAAGTCAGGTGGTCGTCGTCGATGCCTTTGCGCATCTTGATGGTCAGCGGCAGCCCGCCTTTGGACGCTTCCCGCACAGCCGTTTGCACGATGGATGTGAAGAGGTCGATCTTCCAGGGCAGCGCAGCACCGCCGCCGCGGCGAGTCACCTTGGCCACGGGGCAGCCGAAGTTCAAGTCGATATGGTCGGCGTGATCTTCCTCCACCAGCATCCGCACCGCCTTGCCCACGGTTTCAGGGTCGACGCCGTACAGCTGCACCGAGCGAATCTTCTCGTCTTCGTCGTGGCTGATCAGGCGCATGGATTCCGGCGTGCGCTCCACGAGGGCGCGGGAGGTGACCATTTCGGAGACGAAAACGCCGCCGCCGTGCTCGCGGCACAGCCTGCGGAACGCCGTGTTCGTGATTCCGGCCATGGGGGCCAGCACAACGGGGGTGTCCACCGTGATGTTGCCAATCTGCAAGGGCGGCAGGTCGATTTTGGTGTCGCTGGAGGGGAGGTCTGTAACAGTCACCTGACAATTCTCTCAAACCTGTCCAAATTAAGCGCCAGGAGCTTTTCACCCGCCCTGGCGACTGCCCAGCCAACCGGCCGGGAGCCGGCCCACGTCACAGTCACCCGTGGACAAGGTCGCGGCCGCATTTCTCGCTCCAAGGTTCGGGATGTCCCGATCAATTTGCTAAACTGACCAGTCAGTACAAAGATAGGAACCTGACAGTCCCCCGCAGCACACGGCGGCCGGACCACCGATCCGCAAGATCCCGTCCCGGAGCTGCTCCGCGGAGATCAACCACCAAAGGAACCACTGTGCAGATTCATGCCAACAACCTTGCGCTGTCAGCAGGGCGCGGCCCCGTATCCGGCCCACTCACCTTCAGCCTCGACAGCGGACTTTCCGTTCTTCGCGGCGATGCAGGCAGCGGGCGCACCTCGCTGCTGCTCACCTTGGCCGGCCGGATGAGGCACCAGGACGGCACGCTGCTGGTGGCAGGGCTTGAACTCCCCCGCCAGCTCCGCGCCGTGCAAAAGCTCAGCGCCGTGGCGGGCTTCTCCGGCATTGACGGCCTGGAGGAGTCCGTCACCGTCGGCGCCACGCTCCGTGAACGGCTCGCCTGGCTCTCACCGTGGTGGTCCATGGTGCACAAGCTCGACGACGGCGACGTTGCGGACATCTGCGGCACGGTCTTTGGCGATCAGCCCCTCCCGACTGCCGGCACGCTCATCTGGGACCTTGACGAGACGGAAAAGTTCCTGCTGCGTATTGCCTGGGCCATGATGGGCAGCCCCAAGGTCCTGTTCGTCGACGACATCGAGCAAATTCGCAACAGCGGCTCCCGCGCCATCATTTGGGAACGGCTGGCCGCCGTGGCCGCCAAACGCACGGATGTGGTGGTGGCGGCGTCCTCCCTCGATTCAGCCTTGTGGGATGAGCGTGGCATCAATCCCCTCGTCGTCGATATCAGCGCCGAAGCTGCCGGCCCCCCTTCCGACACCCCCGACGCGGACGCAACGGACGCAACGGACGCAACGGACGCAACGGACGCAACGGACGCAACGGACGCAACGGACGCAACGGACGCAACGGACGCCGACGACACCACACCCCTGCACGAACTCATCAAGGAGAGCGTCTAAATGTTTGCCTTTTTATCCCCCGGCACGGAACTGAGCCGGTTCAAGCGCGGCAAACTGCCCAAGATCGCCGTGGCCGTGATGCTGTTCATCCCACTGATCTACGGCGCCCTGTACCTGTGGGCGTTCCAGGCCCCCGACAAGCACATGGACTCCCTGCCGGTGGCCCTCGTCAATGCGGACACCGGCGCCACGAACAATGGTGAGGTGGTCAACGCCGGCCAGGACCTCAGCACGAAGCTGCTGGACGGCATGGACTTGAAATGGGAGCAGACCGACGCTGCGGACGCCACATCCGGCGTCGCCGACGGCAAGTACTACTTCTCCCTCACCATCCCGGCGGACTTCTCCAAGAACGCCGTCTCGGTCGGCACGGACTCCCCTGCGCAAACCCAGCTCGACGTCGAATTCAACGACACCAACAACTTCCTCTCCAGCGTCCTGGGAAAGCAGGCCATGGCCCAGGTCCGCGACGCCGTTTCCGAGCAGCTCGGCGAGCAAACTTCCTCCGAACTGCTCGTTGGCTTGCACGACGCCGGGGACGGCCTGCGCGCCGCTGCGGACGGTTCTGCGGAGGTCACCTCGGGCATCGACACGGCCAAGGACGGTGCCGGCCAGTTGGTGGTGGGCATGAAGGACCTGGCCGCGGGCTCGCTCACGCTCAAGGACGGAGCCGTCCAGCTGTCCGACGGGGCCGCCACGCTTTCAACGGGCGTCTCCTCCCTGGCCGGCGGCGCAGCAACCCTGGACACCGGCGCTTCATCGCTGTCCACCGGGGCCAACACGCTGGCCACGGGCCTTGTCGACCTGAACGCCGGCGCCACCGCGCTGGCCAACGGCAGCTCCACCCTGTCCACGGGAAGCCAGGATCTGGCCACCTCGCTGGGCAACGCCGTCCCCGATGCGCAGAAGCTCGACAAGGGTGCCGTCTCGGTATCCACCGGGGCCGGATCGCTGTCGGCGAGCGCAGCCAAGCTCTCGGGTTCGGCGGCCACGCTGGCCGGCAGTGCCGACACCCTCTCTTCGGGGGCCGCCCAAACCTCGGCCGACCTGGCAACGCTCATAGCCACGGCCGAGAACCTGCCCCCGGAAACACCTGCCAGCGCTTTGTTGGACAGTTTGAAGAAGCTCCAAGCCGAGGGCGTGCAGCCCTTGGCCGCGGGTGCCGGGCAGCTGGCAGCGGGCGCCAACTCGCTGTCGACCGACGGCACCACTCCCTTGGCTGCAGGAGCCTCCCAGCTTGCCGACGGGGTCGGCGAAGTTTCCACCGGCGTGACCACGCTGTCCTCGGGCGTCACCGCCGCCGCAACCGGCGCGGACCAGCTGGCGAAGGGTGCCGAGGCACTGAATTCCGGTGCCGCCGCACTGGCGAAGGGCTCCCAAGGTGCCGTGGCCGGCTCGGCGAACCTGGCTGCCGGCGCCGAGAAGGTCTCCGGCGGTGCCAGCGCACTGTCTTCCGGTGCCACCACGGCCCGGGACGGCGCCGCTGCACTGGCCGCCGGGGCCGGCACGCTCAGCGACGGCACCTCCGATCTGGCCACCGGCACCGGCACCTTGTTGGATGGCGGCACCGCGCTCGCCGACGGGGCCGACAAGCTCTCGGCGGGCAGCCACCAGCTCACCACCAAGTTGCACGACGGCGGCCAAACAGTCCCGAACGACTCCGCCGAACTGCTCGAACAAAAGTCGCAGGTGCTGGCGAACCCGGTTGCCGTCGACGCGCAGTGGGCGAATGAGTCGGGCAGCTTTGGCGAGGGCTTTGCCCCGTTCTTCATTGCCTTGGCCACTTTTGTGGGCGCCTTGATTTCCTGGCTGCTGCTGCGCGCCCTTCCCACCCGTGCCCTGGCCGCCGGGGCCAACGGCCTGCGCAGTGTCTTGACAGGCCTGTTGCCGGCCCTTGCCATCGGCTTGGGACAGGTGGTCATCATGGTGGCCGTGCTGTTGTGGGGCCTTGACATGAACCCCGTCTACCCGGTGGCCATGGCTGCCTTCATTTACCTCACCACCGTGGCGTTCCTGGCGCTGCAGCAAATGCTCATCATTGTGTTCGGCACCGCAGCAGGACGCGTGGCCAGCTTGGTGCTGCTGATGCTGATGCTGAGCTCTTCGGGCGGCACGTATCCGGTGGAAACCACTCCCGGCTTCTTCCAGGCGCTGCACCCGTTCATGCCTGCCAGCTATGTGGTGAGTGGACTTAGGGAGCTGATGACTGGTGGAATAGACTCCCGGTTGTGGGTCTCGGTGGCTTTCCTGGCACTCTTGGCCCTGGGCTCGGTGGCTATCAGCGCCTTCGCGGCGGGACGCCAGCGCGTGTTCTCCATCAAGCGCCTGCATCCCGAACTGGAGATGTAGCCAACAGCGCAACCCCCCGCCTCCCGCCGTCGTCCATGACTTTCCCCCAAGCAAAGGAATTCCCGTGCCCCGCATCTCCGCCACCAAACAGGCCATTTTGGCCGCCGCGCTGGAGCTTGGTGCCTCGCACGGGATTTCCGGGACCACCATGGATGAGGTGGCGGAGCGGGCGCGGGTGGCCAAGGGCAGCGTGTATTACAACTTTGCGTCCAAGGACAAGCTGTTTGAGGAGCTGCTGACCACGGGGGTTGGTTCGTTGTCGGATACGCTGCGTGCCGCACGGGAGTCGGCGGCCGGGTTTGCTGCGATCGAGGCGATGGTCACCGACATGCTGACGTTGATTGCGGAGAACCGGGCGCTGGCCAAAATGATGGCGGCGGAGATTTTCCGCACTGACAGGGCCTGGCAAAACACCACGTCGGGACTGCGCCGCGAGGCCGTGGCGGAGATCGGCACGGCTTTGCTGCCGCTGGTTCCGGCGGGCACCTCCGAGAGCAGCCGGCTGCTGATGGCCGGCGGCATTTTCGGGGCCACGCTCATGGGCGGGCTGGAATGGCTGCTGTTCACCCCGGACACGCCGGTGACGGAGGTCGCAGCAGCAATCCTGTTCACATTCTCCGGTGGCCTGGCAAAGGGAGCCACCCCCTAGCATTCGCCCCGCCCTTCCCTACCGACGCTCCTGCAGTTTCGGGGGTGAACCACCCATCGCTCCAGCAGTTTCGGGGGTGTAATTACCACCGCTCCTGCAGCCGTGGCCATAGACTTCGGCACTCTTTGGGGTGTGACCAGAGCGCAAAGGCCGTCCTGCCTCCCGTGGGATATGAGACACAGAGGTTTCCAGACACTGAGTTGGTTCAGGGGTGTGAAGTTCAGGGATCTGCAGGTGGACCGTGCCTGTTGGACTGTTCTTTGTGGAAGGCGCGGGCACGAACCTGTCAAGCCGTGCTCGCGCCCTTCGACACGCCTCGTGGGGTGGTGCATTTCGCAGCGTGGTGGCCCACGGCCGTCTGGTCGTCTCATAGTTTGTGGGCATGGCGTCTCGTCGGCCGGGGACCGTCGGCACCCCTGAAAGTTGACGGTTACTGCTGTTGGCCGCTGCGCACACCCGTCTCGATCCGGTCACCGATATTTTTGTCGATCTTGTGCCAGTAACCGAATGTCTGCAGCAGAACCTGCTCGCTCACGCCGTTCAGGAGCATCCCGACGACGTTGCTGACCAGCCGGTCACGCGCGTCATCGTCGAGTACCTCGCGGATCAGGGTTCCCGGTTGCCCGAAGTCGTCGTCTTCCGAGTGCAGGGTCGCGGCGGCACGCACCATGTCACCATTGGTTTGCCAGCCGGCCGGTTCGCCGAAGCGTTCCGTGTCCGCCCGCGGACCGCCCTTGGAATTGGGTGCGTAAACGGGGTCGCCCGGGTTGTGGTGTCGCATTTGTCCGTCTTTGGAATAACTGTGCACCGGGGACTGGGGCGCATTGACCGGTAGTTCGTTGTAGTTCGCCCCGATCCGGTGCCGCTGGGCGTCGGCATAGGAGAAGAGACGGCCCAGAAGCATCTTGTCCGGGCTCGGCCCGATGCCTGGGACCATGTTGCTCGGGGAGAAAGCGGCCTGCTCAATCTGTGTGTGGTAATCGTTCGGGTTGCGATCCAGCGTCATCGTGCCAACCTCGATCAGCGGGTAGTCCTTCTGCGAAATCGTCTTGGTGATATCGAAAGGGTTGAACCGATACGTTTTAGCGTCCTCGAAGGGCATGATCTGCATTTTCAGCGTCCAGCTGGGGTAGTCGCCGCGCTCGATCGCCTGCCACAGGTCGCGCGTGTGGTAGTCGCCGTCGGACCCGGCCAAACGATCGGCTTCCTCTTGGGCGAGGAACTCAATGCCCTGATTGGTCTTGAAGTGGTAGCGCACCCAGAACTTCTCCCCACCGTCGTTGACCCACATGTAGGTATGGCTGGAGAACCCGTCCATGTTCCGCCAACTCCGCGGAATCCCGCGATCGCCCATCAGCCAAGTTACCTGGTGGGCCGATTCCGGCGAGAGCGACCAGTAATCCCACTGCATGTCGTTATCGCGCAGGTTGTTATCGGCACGTCGCTTCTGAGAGCGGATGAAATCCTGAAACTTCATCGGATCCCGCATGAAGAACACCGGCGTGTTATTGCCCACCAGGTCGTAGTTGCCCTGGGTCGTGTAGAACTTCATCGAGAAGCCACGCGGATCACGCCAAGTATCCGCGCTGCCGTGCTCACCCGCCACGGTAGAGAACCGAATCAACATATCCGTGGTGCGTCCTGGCTGGAACAGATCAGCCTTGGTGTACTCGCTGACGTCGTGCGTCACCTCGAAATGGCCGAAGGCACCGGCACCCTTGGCGTGCGGCTGACGCTCGGGAACTCGCTCCCGGTTGAACTGGGCCATTTTCTCAATCAGGTAGGCATCCTGCAGCAGAATCGGCCCGTCCGGCCCGACAGTCAGTGAGTGCTCGTCACTTTCAACGGGTATGCCCGCAGTGGTGGTGGTAAAACTCTCCTCGGTCATGATAAATCCCGTCTATCAATCCAATGGAACGGGGACGCGAACGGTGTCCGGAAAGCACCCGAGAGTGCCCCTGCCCCTTTTTCCACTATAGTCACGGGGCAGTCGTTGTGTCTCAAAATACTCGTGAAATGGTGTATCTATCTGACATAGCGCTCCTGCGCAATGGTCAGGTCGGTCAGGGTGATTGGGCTTCCGCTGGGAGCGCCTCAGAAAACGGAAAAACACCATGTTGGCCCCCGACGACATGACAGTCGGCCCGACCTCGCATGATCGGAATGTACGCGGGTGGACGGCTAAGCATGCTCCTGTGGAGGATCTTCCTCGAAGTTCGCAATGGCCGGAAGCGGTCCGGCAGCAGGGTCGCAACAGGTGCCTGCGCCACTGATCGACGCTGCGGGCGTGTCTTGGAACCTTCTGCAACCACGCTTTCGAACCACGCAAGGGGCTGTGAAGACAGATTAGTGCCTGTTGTCCGTTCGCAACATCCCGAAAGAGGCATTTTGCATGGACACCATCGAAGGGTCCCACAAGAGGCTCCTCACCGAACAAACCAGCTGCTGACCTGCAAAGGTGCAAACACTGCCTGCCGATCCCGGGCCACCCGTGCTGTGAACGGGCAGGCCCTCTACTGCACGCTGTTCCAAGCGCCTAAGCGGACAATTTGATCCGTTGTCCAAAGTGGCCCAAAGGCGAAAAAGAAGTGTTGCGTCTCGGTATCAGCTCCGTTGTTTCCTTGGGGTTGGGTCCCGGCTTGCCCGATGCTTGGGCAGAATCACTCCGAACACGCTAAACATCACCAGCCATATCACGAGCCCTGCAACGAGGAAGTATCCGACCACTGCCAAGTATTCGAGAGGGCTGTCGAGCGAGAACCAGCCACTCCAGAACAAAGCCGGCAGCACGGTGCAAAGCATGATCACGAAATGAATCGCCGACTGGCGGGAGAGTTTCCATCGGTCGACTTGGTAGATCACGGACGTGCCGCTCGTGGCTGCGGCGATCACGCCTGCGGCGAATGTGCTTCGTGCGGCGGACAAGTCTCCCTCAGCACGTAAAGCAACGCCCATCACTCCAAAGATGACGACCGAAACACCCGCAAGGATCAGTCCAAGACGCAGTGGCGACATGCTGTGAGCGTATCACCGCTAATTGGCGAACTCGCGCTGCCGAGCTCGGCCATTCGCGATGCCAGACGATTAGTCTTCATGCCCGGAGTGCTTCGACGACCACTGCCGCCGTCCCTCCGACGAGGACACAATCACCAAGTGTATCAATTTGACGATACATTAGTGTATCGTCTGGATGATACAAGACAAAGAGGGGTTGTGGCGCATGATGGAGTTGTATTTTTGGGTGTTCGGTTCGCTTGTCGCGGGAATTGTTCTCGCGCTGGTGTGGCGGCTGGTCTGGGGGCGCAAGTCCGCACTGCCAGTCGGCTCCGTTAGCGGGTTCACATTGGCTGCGCCGCTCCTTGCCGTTCTGAGTGAGATCGCGATCCGTCTAATGGATGTGTCGTTACTGCTTCCGTTTGATGTCCCGCGTTACCTCAGCGAACGGTATCGGGATTACGGATACACTATCCCCCTGCTGTTGGGGATTCTCGGTTTGGTGCTCCTCGCATTCCCAGTGCGGGCGCGTGGCGGGCGTGGTGCGGCGGAGCTTACGCGGCGGTCGCTGGTTTCTTTCGTGCGAGGGAGGTGGTTCGCACCTCCCAGTGTGCTCCTCGCACTTATTCTGTTCATCACGATCACGGCGGGTGCGGCATCGCAGCCAGACCATGAGACAGGTCGCTATACGATGTACTTCGTGGATCTCGGCGGGGAACGAGGCATGGGAACCGGCATCTACGGATGGTTCTACTCCGTTCCGGCCATGATTCTCATGGGCATCCTGATCGTGGTTACCATCGTTGGATTGTTCCTCGTTGCTAGGCCACCATTGGCCGAGGATCGGGAACAGGACATCTGCGTGCGCACCACCAGGTGCCGCAACATCATCGCTGCAGGTACGGGTGCCCTGTTGTTGCATCTGGGGCTGATCTTTAGCTCGCTCGCGGGGACAGCATCGGTACGATCAGTGTTCACTACTTCCGAGGGACCAGTGAAGTTCTGGACCACGTTCTCCGCCCTCGAACCGACGTTTATTGTCGCCTCCATGCTGTGTGCTGCGCTGGGTGCCGCACTCTGGGTGTCTGTCGGGCTGTCAGCCATTCCGTCACGTCGCCGTGCGTCGATCGCGGTCGGGCCATGATGATCGGGCTGTCTGGGTCCGCACCACCGACGGATCAGATTCACGACCAGATCCGCGGTCTGGTCGCTACCGGCCGGCTCGCAGCGGACGAACGTCTCCCCTCAGTGCGCCAGCTCGCTAAAGACCTTGGAGTTGCCCCCGGTACCGTCGCAAAAGCCTACCGAGCATTGGAAGCCCAAGGGTTTCTCGTCACCCGAACGGGCAGCGGAACCCGCGTCAGCCCCACCGCATCGACGACATCAAGGCCCGTGCTGGAAGCTGCCCGCCGCCTCGCTAGTGCCAGCACTCACGAAGGCACCGGCATCGAAGATACGATTCGGATTCTCCGCGCCATCTGGCCGGCGCCACCCGGCCTCAAGTGACGAAACACCACCGGCCATGAAGTCCAATCGCCAGGCGGAGAGGCGCATCCGGACTACGTCAGGCAGCCCGGATGCGCCTGCCAGGTCACCGACAGCCAGATTCGAAGCACTGTCCAACTAGTCAAGCCCGGCGAACCCGCTGCGGAGTTTGCCATGGATCACCGCACATCGCCTGAAGGCGTCTGCCGGGGCACCCCTGAAAGTGCAGGAGCGTCGAGGATAACCGGCCCGATACTGCTGGAGCGTCGGTAGTACGGGGCGGGGCGGCTGGGGACTGGGAGGCTGCTGCGGCGTACCTGGGCGGCGGGGCGGGGCGCAGCCTGGGTGGTTAGAGGCCCAGGATGCTGGTGGCGATCAGGAAGTAGATGATCAGTCCGGTGGCATCAACGAACGTTGAAATGAACGGGTTGGAGAACACGGCCGGGTCCGCCCTGACGGCCTTGCCCAGCAGCGGCATGAGCCCGCCAATGCTGGCAGCCATGGTGCACACGCCCAGCAGGGTCAGGCCGATCACCAAGCCGATGGGCACGCTGAAGAACATCGACGCGATCACGAAACCCAGCGCACCCAGCAGCAATCCAAGGAACGACCCAACCCGCACTTCACGGGCAAACACCTTGAAAACATCACTCGGACGGACGTCGCCCAGGGCGAGGGCACGGGTGATGGTGGTGGCCGCCTGGTTTCCGGTGTTTCCGCCGGTACCAATAAGCAACGGGATGAACAAGGAAAGCACCACCTGCTCTTCAAGGGTCGCCTCGAAGGCTCCGATGACTTGGACTGTCAACGTTGCACCCAGGGCCAGCACCAGCAGCCACACCACCCTGGCACGCACGATGCTGCTGACGGGAGTGGCCAGGTAGGGCCGACGCAGCGGTTCGGAGCCGCCGGCACGTGCTGCGTCTTCGCTTTCGGCGTCCTCCAGGATTTGCAGCGCATCATCCACGGTCAAAATGCCCACGATGCGGTCCTCGGCGTCGACGATCGGCAGCACCAGCATCTTGGCGTCGGCACAGTAGCGGGCCGCCTCCTCTGCATCCTCGGTGGCAAAGAAACTCAAGGGCTGCTTCATGACTTCCGCGACCCGCGCGGAATCATCGGCACGCAGCACATCACGCAACGACAACACGCCCACCAAGTGCCGGCCGGTGTCCGTGACCGGAATCGTGTAGATGCTCTCGGCGTCGTCCAGCTGCGCTTTCACCCGCAACAACGTCTCGCCGACGGAGAGCTGCGGGTGGGTCGCAACAAACTCGGGGCTCATGTAGCGCCCCACCGAACCCTGGGGATAGCCCAGCACCGTGCTGGTCAGGGCCCGGTCCTTCTCACTGAGCCCCGAAATCAGGCGATGTGCCACTGAAGCGGGCAGCTCATCGAGCAGGGCCACCCGGTCGTCGGGACTCAGCTCGGCAAAGACGACGGCGACTTCAGCTTCCTGCAAACCGGCAACGAGGTCGCCCTGAAGCGCCGCATCCAGTCGTTCGAAAACCTCAATGGCCCGGCCCTTGGGCAGCGTGCGGTAGGCAACGGCCCTGTCGATGGTGTTCAGGCGTTCCAATTGTTCAAGGGTCTCAGCCACGTTGAGGGGCTTCAGCGCTTGCGAAACCGCAGTGAGGTCCTGGCCGGCGAGGCCCTTGGTCAAAAGCTCGGCGCTGTCCGCAAATGTCTGGACGGGGTACTTGATCATTCTCCGGTTCCCTCCGGTGAAAGCACACGCGATCATGCCGCGGGAGGAACCGCGGAAAGTGTGCAGGAAATGGGTGGCGAAAGCGAAGGCGCTACCGCGTGAATCCCCCATGGCCGTAAGGAAAGCTCCTGGCTGCTGCACGGCTTTTGCGTGGCTGCCCTGCACTGCGCAAGGCACGACGGACCTTTTCCGTGTGCCGCTGCCGGTGGTGGGGATTAGTAGGAGGCTGGTTCCCGATGGCGCAGGCTGAGCTCGCGCGGTGCGGTAGATCGACTATGTCCGTCTTCCATGTGCGGTCCACCTCCTGCTTTCCATGGCTCCAAGGAGCGCAGTCACTGCCACACGAAGCGAATCCGCAAAAGACCCGTGGCATCGAGCCCATCCTAGTCCACCACCGCGAGGAATCCCGAATCGTTGCTTTTTGGGTTTTCCCGGCAGCCCGAAGCATTGTTTTTGTTGCAGGCGGCAACTAAGAATGGACTATGACGGTCACATTGAGGTCCTTGGAAACTGCAGTTCCGCCCACCATTTTAATCCAGCCCGAAGCACGGGATGTCTTTGCCGCCCAGCCCGGACTGACGCGCCTGGGCCAGCGGCTGGTCCGCACCTGCTTTGATTCGGCAGCCATCGACACCCGCCACACGGCCGTGGCGGAAATGAGCCTGGATTTCCGCGGCCCCAACCCCGTGTTTTACGACGGCGACTCCGGACTGCTGCTCAACCCCAGCACCAAGGTCCGCAACGACCTCTTTGCCGCCGAAGCCACTCCCCTGTTCATTGAAGCCGCCTCCAAGGCCGTTGCTGCATGCCCGGATCTGGTGGCGGAGGACATCACCCACGTGGTCACCGTCTCCTGCACAGGATTTTTCAATCCGGGCCCGGACTACAAGATTGTCCGCGCGCTGGGGCTGAACCCTTCGGTGCAGCGCTACCATCTTGGCTTCATGGGCTGTTACGCGGCTTTTCCGGCCCTGCGTGCCGCCAAGGCGTTTTGCGAGGCCGATCCGAAGGCCGTGGTGCTGGTGGTCTCGGTGGAACTGTGTTCCCTGCATGTGCGCACCTCCAACGATCCCGACACCATCATGGGCTCTTCCCTTTTTGCCGACGGAGCCGCCGCCGCAGTGGTCACCGGCCGTGAGCTGCCGCTGACGGCGCCGGCCCTTGAACTGGACCACTTTGAGACGGTGCTGACCCCCGTGGGCGAAGATTCAATGGCCTGGAACATTGGCGACCACGGCTTTGAAATGGTGCTGGACACGTACGTGCCCAAGATCATTGACGAGCACATTGTGGAGGCGCTGAAACCGCTGCTTGACAACGAGCCGGCCTTGGAAGGGCGCCCGTACAGCGACATCCGGCATTGGGCCATCCACCCCGGCGGCAGAAGCATTCTTGACAAGGTCCAGGCCAAATTGGAGCTGAGCGAAGATCAGCTCGTCCCTGCGCGGGAAACGCTGCGCAACTTCGGCAACATGTCCAGCGCAACGGTGATGTTTGTGCTCAAGCACATCATGGAACAGCCAGCCGAGCAGCCGCGTGAAACCATCTGCGGAATGGCTTTCGGGCCCGGCCTGACAGTGGAGACGGGGCTGTTCACCAAGGTTGGCCCGCCCACTTCGGTGCTGCCGGAAGTGGGCCAAACCGCTTCCGCCCAGTCGGCCTCTGCACAGGAGGAACTAGCCATATTGGACGCCGAAATTGTGCCGGATCCGACGGCGGCCCCGCAGACCGCGGCCCCGCAGACCGCGGCCCCGGCAGGCAATGCCTAAGGGCTCCCCCACAGCCCGGGGAAAGTCCTTTTTGGCCGCCCGGGACGAGCATGCCGTGGAGGAAATGGACAAAGCCGATTGCGATCCGGCCGCCTTGGCGCGCACCTACGCCCAGTTCCCGCTGGTCAACAGGGTGGTTTCACGCTGGCACGGCGTCTACCAACAGCTCATCAAGCCGCTGCTCTCGCCAACCCGCACCACCACCTTGCTGGACATCGGCTGCGGCGGCGGGGACATCGCCGCCAGCCTGGCCACGTGGGCGGCCCGTGACGGGCTGGCGCTGTCCATCACGGCCATTGACCCCGATCCCCGGGCCATCGACTTCGCGCAGGCTCACGCCGCGAGCGGGTCCGTCGCCTTCCGGGATGTCCACAGCGGCGTGCTGGTCGGTGAAGGTGCCGCGTTCGACGTCGTCATTTCCAACCACATGCTCCATCACCTCGCACCGGAAGAACTCCAAGCCCTGCTGCAGGATTCGGCCCGCTTGGCGCGCCGGGCTGTGATCCACAGCGACATCGCGCGCAGCCCGGTGGCCTATGGACTGTTTTCGGTGGGGACGCTGCCGTTTTTCCCGGGCTCGTTCATCCGCCGCGACGGGCTGACCTCGATCCGGCGCAGTTACACGGCACCGGAGTTGCGGGCCGTGGTGCCCCCGGGCTGGCGCGTGGAGTCCGCCGCTCCCTGGCGAAACCTGCTGCTATTCAATGCCCGGGAACGAGATGCCCCGGACCACCGTGTTTGACGTCGTCATTGTGGGCGCCGGGCCGGTGGGGCTGTACTTGGGCGCACTGTTGTTGCAGGAGGGGGTGTCGGTGCGCATTCTGGAGCAGCGCACCGAACCCGGCGTGCATTCGCGGGCCATTGGCATCCACCCGCCGTCCCTTGCCGCCTTGGAACTCGCCGGTGTGGCCTCGGCGATGGTGGCCGAGGGCGTGCGAGTCCCCCGCGGGATGGCGCTCAGCGGCGGACGGGAAGTGGCCCAATTGTCCTTCGACCAGGCAGGAATGCAGTGGCCGTTCGTGCTCACGCTGCCACAGGTTCGCACGGAAGCCATTCTGGAAGCGCGGGTGCGCGAGCTTGATCCGGAGGCCCTGGTGCGGGACTTTTGCGTGGATTCCCTGCACGACGGCGGGACGTCCCTTACGCTTTCAGGCCGCCGCAACACCGGGGATCAGCAGGAGAGCGTTGCAGGCCGGTTGGTGGTGGGGGCCGACGGCGCCCGGTCGGCGCTCCGGCGGCTGTTGCGCATCTCAACGAGCGGGCGGGACTATCCCGACACGTACGTGATGGGCGATTTTCCGGACACCGGCACCGATGGCTCCACGGCGATGCTGTATCTGGAACCGGGCGGGATTGTGGAGTCCTTTCCGTTGCCTGGCGGGCTGCGCCGCTGGGTGGTGCACACCGATGCCCTCCTCAGCGGGCCCACGGCCCCCGGCCTGGCCGAGCTGGTCAAGGCGCGCACCGGCGTCGAAGTTCAGGCGGAGGCGAACAGCATGCTCAGCGCCTTCGACGTGCGGTTCAGAATTGCGCGGCGCATGGTCCAGGGCCGGGCTGCACTGGTGGGCGACGCCGCCCATGAGATCAGCCCCATCGGCGGCCAAGGCATGAACCTGGGCTGGTTGGACGCCCAAGCACTGGCCCCCGTCATGGTGGCAGCGCTGCGCGGGGAAGCCACGGGGCCCCGCTTGCAAAGCTTCGAACGACGCCGGATGGCGGCAGCCCGTTCGGCCTCCCGGCAGGCGTGGCTGAACATGGCGCTGGGACGTCCGCTGCCGGCGTCGTTCCTGCGCTTCCGGCACGCCGGCGTCAGGGCAGTGTTTCGCCTACAGGGGGTCCAGGACTTGGTCGCGCGCCGGTTCACGATGGCGCACTTCCGCTGACGGCGTTGGCCCGGCAGCTGGGATCGGAGTCCGCCCGGTGGCCTTGACGACGGCGACCGCCACCGCCGTCGTGACCGGAATGGCCAGGACCAGCCCGATGGACCCGACGAGGATCCGCACAATTTCCTCGGCCAGCTCCACGCCGGTCAGCGCCGTCAGCAGCTGCTGGTCAAAGAGCGAGACCATCAACAGCACCGGCAGCGCACTTCCGGCGTAGGCAAAGGCGATGGTGTAGACGGTCGAGGCGATATGGTCGCGGCCGATCCGCATGGCCGAGCCGAACAACTCCTTGGCCGTGGTGTGCGGAGCCATTTCATGAAGCTCCCACACCGCCGAGGACTGGGTGATGGTCACGTCGTTGAGCACGCCCAAGCCGGAAATGACGAGTCCGCACAGAATCATTCCGGAGAGCGACATGCCGTTGGTCAGGCTCATCAGCTGGTACGCATTGTGTCCCGACGTGCCGGTCAGCGCGGCGGCATCCACCGCCCAGGCTGCAAGCCCCGCCGTGACGCCGAGCCCAAAAAGGGTTCCCAGCAGTGCCGTGGATGTGCGCACGGAAAAACCGTGGGCAAAATACAACACGCCGAACATGATCGCCGAGGAGCCCACCAGAGCGACCAGCAGCGGCGGCTGTCCTTGGGCCAGGGCGGGCAAAATGAACCACGCCAACACCCCGAAGGCACCGCCCAGGCCCACCATGGCGCGCAGCCCGCGCCACCGGGCGACTGCCACCACCACCAGGGCATAGAGTGCGGCCAACAATCCCATGGGCAGGGTGCGCACAAAATCCATGAACACATACTCGGCCCCGCTGTGTTCGGCACCGGTGACGGCGGCCAGCCCGGACAGGTTCAGGTATCGAACAGTGTCCCCGGCCTTGACTCCGCGGGACTGCACGATGTCTGGGCTGACGACGACGGGCACCTCGCCCGCCCCCTTGACCTCGGTGTAGGCGATGAAGCAGCTGGTTCCGGCGGTTCCGCCGGTGCTGGTTGAGCAGTCCTCCGTGGCGGTGCGCTGCACAGCTCCCGCGTCGATGCTCGCCCCTGGTGCCGCCGCATAGGGGTTGCCGACCTGGGACGGGGCACTCCCCGCGTCTGGCCACATCACCACCAGGGCCGCAATTGTCAGCGCTGCCAGGGGTGCCAGAATCCAGCTCAGCAGAACGACCGCCCGTTGACGCACAGCCTTGCGGCGGCGCAGCTCCGGGCGGGTCAACAGTGTTTCGTCAGAGTGCGAATGGGAATGGCCCATGGGCAGGTGGCAGTCCTTTGCGTTATGGGGGTGCGGGCGGGGTGGGGCTCGACAAGCACCGTGCCCGGGCGGGCTGGGCTCCCGGAGCGGGGATGGCGTGATTTCCTTCCCTCGCTTCGCAAGCTCAGCGGGGAACCCTCGGAAATCTCTTACCAAGGTCGCCCAGCGACCGAAGAAATCTTACTGCCCGCGAGGAGCCCGGCCCGCCCGCCAGAGATGCGATGGTGGCGGTATGCCGCTTGTTACTCGCCGACCACCAGGGTGTCGGTGCCGCGAACCTTGGCGGCACCGACCCCCAGCATGGGGTTGACCACGGCGGCCAGGGCTTCCATGGAGTCGTCGAGTTCAAGCAGCACCGGGTACTGGTGGGTGATCAGGGCGAGCAGGTCGTAGACGGCCTGCACTGCGGCGTCATGCGCCAGTGCCGGCTCCACGCCCATGAACACCTCGGAGGCGGCGGCCGGTGCAGCCTCCTCCCCGGAGCTGATGTGGCCTTGTGAGTAGCTCAACGCAAAGGCTTGAATCTTGCCCTTCTTGCTGGGGGCAACATCGGCACCGAAGGCGCTAGCCGGCTCGGCCCGCAGCACCAGGGCACCGTGGGCACCCGTCAGGTCGTCAAGAAACATGCGCTGCACCAGCCCGGGGCTGAGCACGCCGGTGGGGTCCCACTGGTTCACCGATTCGTAGTAGCGACCCACCACATCAGTCAGCTCAACGGATCCCGTGGCCAAGTCCTGGACATGGGCCTCCGCCTCCTCCTCGGTTCCTTCACCGAACATCGGCAGCTTCAGGGCGTTGGGGCCCACTTCCACCACCCTGTTGCGCTGCAGCACGGCCAATCCCGTCGCCTCGGCGAAGGCAGCGCCGGAGGTTCCGGGCGCCACTTTGCTGCGCAACGCCGTCGTGCTTGTCAATCCTGCGGCCAAGGCAGCGGAGGCTTCGTGGCGCAGCATGGTCAACAAGGTCGCGCCAACGCCTGCGCGGCGGTGGTCGGCGGACACCTCGACGTACGCCCAGAGCCGCGCCGGGTGCAGCTTGGTGGAATACACCACGGCCGCCGCGACGGGGATGCCCTGATCCTCGGCCACGATGGTGCGCCGCCACGGATTCGCGGTGGAATCCGGTGTCAGCGCCGCACGGAACTGGCCGGCCGGGGCGGACTCGGCGTCTCCCCAGATTTCGTTCAGGGCCAGGTCGTCGCCGTCCTGCCAGGACCGGTAGACAAGTTCAGCCACGCCTATGCACCCAGGAGGCGGGTGGCCAGGTAGGCCTGCACGCCGTCCAGGGGCACGCGCTCTTGGCTCATGGTGTCGCGCTCACGGATGGTCACGGCGTTGTCCTCGAGCGTGTCGAAGTCGACGGTGATGCAGAACGGCGTGCCGATCTCGTCCTGGCGGCGGTAGCGGCGGCCAATGGCGCCGGCGTCGTCGAAGTCGATGTTCCAGTGCTTGCGCAGCGTATTGGCGAGTTCCTTGGCCTTCGGCGAGAGGTCCTCGTTGCGCGAGAGCGGCAGCACGGCGGCCTTGACGGGGGCCAGACGCGGGTCCAGCTTGAGCACTGTGCGCTTGTCCACGCCGCCCTTTGAGTTGGGTGCCTCGTCCTCAACGTAGGCGTCCACCAGGAACGCCATCATGGAACGGGTCAGGCCGAAGGAGGGCTCGATGACGTACGGGGTGAAGCGCTCGCCCGTGGCCTGGTTGAAGTAGCTCAGGTCAGTGCCGGAGCCCTTGGTGTGCGAGTTCAGGTCATAGTCGGTGCGGTTGGCAACACCCATGAGCTCGCCCCACTCGCTGCCCTGGAAACCGAACTTGTACTCGAAGTCGATGGTGACGGCAGAGTAGTGGGCCCGCTCGCCGTCGGGGACGTCAAACTGGCGCATGTTCTCCGGGTTGATGCCCAGATCCAGGAACCAGGCCCAGCACAGGTCCACCCATTCCTTGAACCACTTGTCCGCATCCTCGGCGGCGACGAAGAACTCAATCTCCATCTGCTCGAACTCGCGGGTGCGGAAGATGAAGTTTCCGGGGGTGATCTCGTTGCGGAAGGCCTTGCCGATCTGGCCGATGCCGAACGGGGGCTTTTTGCGCGAGGTGGTGAGCACATTGTTGAAGTTCACAAAGATGCCCTGCGCGGTTTCAGGGCGCATGTAATGCAGGCCTGCTTCGTTGTCCACAGGCCCCAGGAAGGTCTTGACCAGTCCGGAAAACAGCTGCGGTTCGGTCCACTGGCCCTTGTTGCCGCAGTCGGGGCAGACAATCTCATCCATGCCGTTTTCCGGCTGGCGCTTCTTCTTCGCCACGAACCCCTCAATGAGGTGGTCCTGGCGGTGGCGCTTGTGGCACTGAGTGCACTCGATGAGCGGATCGGTGAAGGTGGCGACGTGGCCCGAGGCCTCCCACACGGCCTTGGGCAGGATGATGGAGGAGTCCAGCCCCACCATGTCCTCGCGCCCGCGCACGAAGGATTGCCACCATTCGCGCTTGATGTTCTCCTTCAGCTCCACGCCGAGGGGACCGTAATCCCAGGCCGACCGCGAGCCGCCGTAAATCTCACCAGCCTGAAAAACAAAGCCGCGACGTTTCGCGAGGGAAATGACCTGGTCAAGCTTGGATTGGGGCGCCACTAGTTCTACTCCTAAGAATTACGAGGCCGCTGGGTGCGGTCCGTCCGGGGACAACACTACAGTCGGGCGGGCGTCCGGCGGGAATTAGTCCGTTCTGCGCGAAATCCGTGCTGAATTCCGCGCATAAGTTAATTCCACTTCGCTTATGCGCGTGACCCAACCTTGGATCTTGCGCCGGTGCGATTCTGCGCTGACTCCGGGCCCGGATCCTGCGCATAAGTTGATTTGGCTGTGCCTATGCGCGGAACCCGAGCTGGATCTTGCGCCGGTGCACGAGCACGGTATGACCGCGGCGGGTCCTGTCCACCAGCGGACATTCACTTATACGGGCATTCATTTAGACGGGCAGGACACAGGTGGCGCTGCCAAACTCCAGGCGTTGCACGGGCTCGGCGCCAAGCAGCCCGTCCGCGTCGAGGGCAAAGACAGCCACGGAGTTGGAGTACTGGTTGGCCACGTACATCGTGTTGTTGGCCACCGCGAAGTGCCGCGGCCAGGCGCCGCCGCTGGGGATTTCCTGCAGGAAGCGCGGCGGCACGAGGGCCTCCCCCGTCACCCCGTCCAGATCGCCGACGTCCATGACCACCAGCGTGTTGGGACCGCGCACGGCAGCATAGAGCTTGGTGCCGTCTGCGGAAAGCTGGAGATGGGACGGGAAGAAATCCTTGCCGTCTGCCTGCGCTTGCGGGTTTTCCGTCAGCACCGACTTGAACAGCCACTGCCAGAAGAAGTCGCCTGCGGCACCGTCCACCGGGTGCCGATCGATGCGCTCCGCGTTGCTGGTCTTGTGCAGCGTTTTGCGCAACACGTGCAGATGCCCGTCGAGTTCTCCTGCCACCAGCATGAAGTCGCCCTTGAGAACAAGGTGGCGCGGTCCGGTGCCCGGCGGCAGCTGGGCCGCGCGCTGCAGCTCGATCAGTTCCCCCACTTGTGCGTACTCATCAACACGGTCCGCCCCGAGATCCGTGGCCAGCACGGTTCCCCACGCGGTGGCAGTGACCTGATGGACGTGGGATTGGGATTGCCTGTCAACCACGGGACCGCTGCCTGGATGGGCCACAAGCTGCGGCTCCTGCGCGGCACCTTCAAGCATCCCGGCCAAGGACACCACGGCTGCGGTGCCGGAGGAGTAGTTGGCAGCCCACACCTTGCCGTCCATGAAGGCTGCGTGGCAGGGGTCGGCTCCCCCTGTGGCGGCACGCCCCACCAGTCCCAAGGTCTGCGGGTCCAACGCGGCAAGCCCACCCTGCGGCAGTTCCTCCACTGCCAGCAGGTGTCCGCCGCCGAAAAGGACAAACGAAGGATTTGGCACGGTTGCGTTTTGGGCTTGCAACTGCCCCACCGTTCCGTCGGCCAGCACGGCAAAGGATGCCAGCCCGGGACCGGCACCGTAGCCCTCTTCGGTGTAGCCACTGACAATGAGGGCGGTTGTAGATGACATGGATGGACTCCTCGCGCAGCGTTGGTTCTTTGCTGCCACGCTATCCTGCCCGGCCTCCAAAAGCATTGAACCACTTCGCATCGCAAGGTACTATGCATTACATGGAACCAAATGGCACCATCAGCACCAACCTCCGCAAAGGAGTCTTGGAGTACTGCGTTCTGGCCATGATCGGCGACGGCGAAATGTATGGGCTGGACATCGCCAACGGCTTGCATGGCCAAGGGCTGCTCACCAGCGAGGGAACGCTGTACCCGCTGTTGGCCCGGCTGCGCCGCAATGGGCAGGTGGAAACCAGCTGGCGCGAATCCAGCCAGGGCGCACCTCGCCGCTACTACACCCTGACGGCGGCAGGCCGGGAGTCGCTCGCCGCATTCACCGGCGTGTGGAATGACTTCCAGCAATCAGTCAGCAACATACTCAACTCTGCAACAGGAGACCCTCGATGATGAACCGCCTTGATGGCCAGGAAGTTCAAAAGTACCTCTCCGCGCTGGAAGCCAGGCTGTCCCATCTGCCCGCGGACCAATCGGAAGAAATCCTGTTCGGGGTCCAAGAGCACATCTCCGAGGATCTGTCCCGGGGAAACCGCCCCGTCTCCGAGGTACTGGCTTCACTGGGAAACCCCGACGACGTCCTGGCAGACATGGCAGGTCCGGACAGTAGCCGCAGCAGTGGAGACGGCCGAGCCCCCACAGCACCGCGCTGGCGCTCGACGAGCCCCTGGGTCGCGCTGACAGCAGTTCTACTGGTGATTGGCGGCTTCCTGGCGGGCATCGGCTGGTTTGCCGGGGTGGCGTGCTTGTGGATGGGAACACGCTGGAAAACATGGGAAAAGATTCTCGGAACCTGCCTTTTCCCCGGTGGCGTGCTGGGTGCCCTGTATTTCGCCCGGCTCATCCCGTGGTCCGTGGATCCCATTCTTGGAACCACCAGTTCCGGGCCCGCCGAACCTGTTATTCCAGGGCTGCCCCTCGTGGCGACAATTCTCATTATGTGCATTCCACTCATCATGGCCGGATACTTGATGGTTGCCGGGCTGCTCCGCCGACCGCGCCCAGCCAAAGCGCCGTCCACCGCGCCCCCATCCATGCTGCACAATTAAGACATGAGTTCACACGAGATCATTGACATCCCCATCCGCGACGACATGATCCGCCTGGGCCAGCTGCTCAAGCTTGCCAGCCTGGTCGACGACGGCGTTGAAGCCACGGAGCTGATCAAGAACGGCCTGGTGCAGGTCAATGGCGAGATCGACGAACGCCGCGGACGCCAGCTGCACGACGGCGACACCGTCACCGTCAACGGCGAGACAGTGCGCATCACCACGGGCTAATACCCCTCAACAAACCGCGGCCGAGCGCGCCAAGTGAGCTGCCGAGGGTCCCGAGCCGTGGAGCCGCAGGTTCGAGGGGCCCCAGCGCCAGCTCGCACAGCGAGCCGGCGCTGGGGAGATCCTGTGGACGTGCGAGGTTTGGGAGGCAGCGAACGGACGGCGGGCACCCAAGGTGGGTGCCCGCCGTCGTGCTTTGTGCTGTGGTTATTTTCCGTTCAGGACCTTGAATTGCAGAAACTCGCCCACGTGCGCTATTTCCTGGGCGTTGATGCCGTGCCCAATGCCTGTGTAAAGCACCTTCGTCAGCTTCACATGCCCGTGCATCCAGGTGTTGGTTGATTCAATGGCAGCTTCGGGGATGACGGGGTCGCCCTGGTCCCGTCCCCAGAAAATGTCGGGCTTGAGCGCAGCCACGGCCGCGTCGTCAAAGAACGGATCGCCGGCGGCATCCGCCACGAATCCCGACAGGCCCACCACTGCCGCATAGTCGGCCGGGCGATGGCGCATCAGCGTGGTGGCCATGCCCATGCCTTGGGAGAAGCCCAGCAAGCTCACCGACGAGTGCTCGCCGCGCACGCCGTCGAGCCACTTTTCAAGATAGCCGGCAGCTTCCGTCACGGCAGCCACGGAGTAGCCCAGGTCGTTGTTCAGCGGGAACCAGGCGAAGCCGGGACCGGCCTGCAAGGGGGCCCGCACGGAGGCGACGGTGAACTCCGGCGGCAGTTGTGCGGCCAGTGAAAACAGGTCCGCCTCGTCTGCGCCGTAGCCGTGAAGAATCACCAATAGCGGGGTTCCACTACGTTCGGCTTCCGTGAGTGACCAAAGGACTTCAGGGGTTGCATTCATGCGTTCATCTTTCCACGGGAGGGTCCGCGGACGGAAAAGGGTGGCCAAACTGGGCGCCCGCGGGCAGGATGAGAAGGTGAACGATTCAACACAGCACCACCCGTGGAGCCGGTATGTGGCCGTGGGCGACTCTTTTACCGAAGGCATCGGCGACCCCGAACCCAGCAGCCCGGGCGGCTACCGCGGCTGGGCGGACCGGGTTGCCGAAGAACTCAGCCGCGGTGCCGAGGATTTCAAGTACGCCAATCTGGCTATTCGCGGCCGTTTGCTCGGGCAAATCCTTGGCGAGCAGCTGGAGCCGGCGCTGGAACTCAAACCCGATTTGATCAGCATCTCGGCCGGCGGCAACGACCTGATCCGGCCCGGCGCGGACCCCGACGCATTGGCCGAGCGGCTCGACGCCGCCGTGGGACGGATGACGGCGGCCGGCGCAACCGTGCTGCTGTTCAACGGTCCTGACATCCGCGACACCCCCGTGCTCGGCTTGGTGCGCGGCCGGGTGGCCATCTACAACGAGAACCTGCGCACCATCGCCTCCCGCCATGATGCGATCGTGGCCGACATGTGGTCCATGCGCCAGCTCCGGGACTCCCGGATGTGGGCCGGGGACAGGCTGCACTTCTCTACTCTGGGCCACCACACCATCGCCATCATGGCCTTGCACGCACTGAACGTCCCAAACTCGCTGGTGCCGGATCTGCCCAAGCCGCTGCCGCCGCAAAAGTGGCAGACCGCCCGTGCCGAGGACCTGGTGTGGGCCAAGGACTTCTTTGTTCCCTGGGTGCTGCGAAGGATGCGGCACCAGTCCTCCGGCGACGGCATCACCCCCAAGCGGCCCACTCCGGGTCCCATGTTCAGCCGCATGCCCGGGGACGGCCAAGTCCCCGGGGACGGCCAAGCACCCAGGGACGGCACTGGCCGGTAGGTTGCGCAGGCCACCTTCCAACGGTGGCGGGCTAAATGTCTGGGGAGGGGCCGCCGTCGTGCCCGTCCTGCAGTGAGACAACGGCAGCAGCGTGCCGCGGTCCCCCGCCGGCATGCGCAGTGCTCGGCTCGGCATCCCCCGCGGCACGGGGCGCGGAGTGCGCCCCGGCCTGTTGCTGCGACGCCGCCCCGCGCCTGCGGAAGAGCAGCGCAGACAGGACTGCGCCAACCGCGAAGAACCCGGCCGCCCACCAATAGCCGACGGCGTAGCCCTGGACGGCGGCCTGGGCCATGACCTCCGGGGTGGGCGGCAGGTGTGCGGCGGCGTAGGCAGTCGCGGCGGTGGCGGCCAGCGTGTTCAACAGGGCCGTGCCGATGGATCCGCCCACCTGCTGGCTGGTGTTCACCAGGGCTGAGGCGACGCCGGCAAAGTCGCCCTCAACCCCGTAGGTGGCCGTCTGGATCGCCGACGGCATGATGAGTCCCAGTCCAAAGCCGACGATCAGCAACGCCGGAAGCAATCCTGATGCGTACGTGCTCTCCAACCCCAGCCGGGTCAGCCCCACCATGCCGATGCAGGCCACCACCATGCCCGCCGGCACCACGAGTTTAGGTCCAAGCTTGGGCAGCAGGACGTTCGTTGACAACTGGGCGGCCACGACGAGGGAGGCCACCATGGGCATGAATCCGACGCCGGCCTTGATGGGCGAATAGTGCAGCGACGACTGCACGTAGTAGGTGACGAAGAGGAAAATGCCGAACATGCCCGCGCCGGCGATCAGGACGGAGATGAAGGCCGCGCCGCGGTTCCTGTCAAGCACAATCCCCAGCGGCAGGATGGGGTGGCGCGCGCGATGCTGCCAGAGCACGAACATGAGCAGCAGCAGGGCCGCCCACCAGCATGCCCCCGGTCAGGGGCGATCCCCACCCGTCCGTTTCGGCGTTGGAGAAACCGTAAACAATGAAAAACAGGCCGGCGGAGACCAGGATGGTGCCGGGCAAATCGAGCTTGGGCCGGGGTCTTCCACCGCGGGACTTGTCCACGAAGATGCTGGCAAGTATCACGGCAAAGATGGCAATGAAGACGTTGATGTACAGGTTCCAGCGCCAGTTCAGGTCCTCGGTGAGGAAACCTCCCAGCAGCAGTCCGACGGCGCCTCCCGCCCCGGCGATTGCACCAAAGATCCCGAAGGCGCGGGATCGCTCTTTCGGGATCGTGAACGTGGTGGTCAGCACTGTCAATGCCGTGGGGGCCAGCATGGCACCGAGGGACCCTTGGAGTGCGCGGGCAAAAATGAGCATGCCAAAGCTGGTCGCGGCGCCGCCAAGCGCCGACGCCGAGGCGAAGCCGACCAGACCGATGATGAACATGCGCTTGCGGCCGACCATGTCCGAAAGCCGCCCGCCCAGGAGCAGCAGGCTGCCGAAGGCGAGCGAGTAGGCCGTGATGACCCACTGGCGCTCCCCGTTGCTGAAGCCGAGGTCGTGCTGTGCGGAGGGCAATGCGATGTTGACGACCGTGGTGTCCAGCACCACCATCAGCTGGGCCAGCGCAACGGTGCCAAGCGTCCACCAGCGCCGTGCGGACACGGCAGAAGCGCCGCTGCCGCCTGTGCTCGGTGTTCGGTGTTCGGTGTTCGAAACGCTGCCATAGCCGTCAGGGTAGAGGAAAAGCATGGTGTTGGGCACCGCTTTTGGCTCGGAATTGTCCATGAATCCATCCCGCTTTGACCATCCAGCGAGCGTTGTGTTCCCCATGTCCTGCTTTCATGCACGGACCGGCGGGACAAGGACCGGCGCAACAAGGGGATTCGGCAGCCAATCGAGACTAGAGTGGGAAGTGGCGGCCCGCATGGGCGCGCCTTGATTAGAAGAGGTGTGTTGTGCCATTCGTACTCGGGTCAGTGGCCGTGGGCAGCGTTGCCGCTTCCTCCTCCGGGGTGGGCGGATTCCAGCCCTTCCTGGTTCTCATCATCATTGGCGTTGTTCTGCTGAGCTCCTTCGTCAGGGCCGCTTCCCGCAAACGGCGCGCCAACCGGGCCAGCCCCTACACGATGGCGAAGCCAACGGGCCGCACCGGCGTGGCGCAGCAGCCCGGCGGTGCCACCTATCCCGCCAACACCCCTTACGCCGGGACGCTGCTCAACGGTGTGCCGATGAAAAATTATGACAGTTCCCACGCTCACCAGGGTGTCAGTTTCGCCAACGAGCGCATGAAGGCCGAAGCCGAACTCAAACGCCAGCTGGACGCCTTGGACGCTGCACGCCGCAACGGCCAGGTGACGCCTGAGCAGTACACCGCCCACCGCGAAGCAATCTTCAGGAACTTCTAGCCGGACAGTCACTTCGAGGCGGCCAGTATCGTCGAGGCTGATGCGACGCAGGGACGCTGGTCCCTGCGTCGCTTTTGCTCAGTCCTTGAATTTGTGTCAGTCCTTGAAGAAGGACTCGCGGAGCAGGTCCCCCACGGCGGCAACTTCGGTCAGGAAGCCGTCGTGGCCAATGCCGGAGTCAATCCTGCGTACCGGCACGTCCCTTGGAAGGGCCGCAGCGAGTTCCTCGGACTGGGCAGGGAAGTACAGCCGGTCGCTGTCCACCGCCGTGATGAGGAATTCCACGCCTTCGGCAACGGCCAGGGCTTGAGCCAGGGTGCCGCGGCCGCGGGCCACGTCGTGGCTCATGAGCGCTTCGGTAATGGCAATGTAGCTATTGGCGTCAAATCTGCCCACCAGTTTGTGGGCTTGGTGGTCAAGATAGCTTTCCACCGCGTACTTGCCCTTCCCCGGCGTCCCGAGGCGCTCGTGGCTGATGGTGTCGTCCCCGCCTTGGGCTTGGCGGCCGAAGCGCGACTCCAGCTCGGTTTCGGAACGGTAGGTGATGTGCGCAATCCGCCGGGCCAACCCCAAACCCAAGGTGGGTGCTGCGCCGTCGTAATAGTCCCCGCCGGCAAAGTGCGGGTCTTGGCGGATGGCCAGCACCTGCGCCTGGGCGAAGGCGATTTGCTCGGCAGTGCTCGCTGCACACGAAGCCACGACGGCGCACCGCTGCACCCGTTCGGGGTATGTCGCAGCCCATTCCAGCGCCCGGGCACCGCCCATGGACCCGCCAATGACCGCGTGCCAGGAGGTGATGCCGAGCTTGTCGGCCAGAGCCGCCTCAGCGTGGACGGAGTCCCGGATGGTGACAAACGGGAAGCGCGAGCCGTAAGGCCGTCCGTCCTCGGCAATACTTGAAGGACCGGTGGTGCCGTAGCAACCACCCACCATGTTGGCGCACACCACAAAGTACTTGTTCGTGTCGATGACTTCACCGGGACCCACAAGGCCTTCCCACCAGCCGTCTTCCTCGGACTCGCCTCGGCTGACGTGGGTGCTTCCCGTCAGTGCATGCAAAATCAGCACGGCGTTCTCGCCGGTCGCGTTCAACGTTCCCCAGCACTCGAAGGCCATGGTCACCGACGGCAGCACGCCCCCGGCTTCCAGTGGGAGTGCACCGATGCCCATGGAGCGCAGCACGCCGCCGCCTTGACCAACGGCCGCCGACCAGGAGCCGCCAGCCGGCTCGGGAGTGCTCGTTTCAGTGCCAGGTAAAAACACGTTTCCCAACTTCGGAATCACGTCAGTCACTTGGCTCACGCTAATTTGGCGGCGCGAAACCCGGATTCGAGATCGGCAATAATATCCACCACGTTCTCAAGTCCCACCGAAAGGCGCACCAGGCCCGGCCGCACACCGGCAGCCAACTGCTGTTCCGGTGAGAGCTGCGCGTGGGTGGTGGACGCAGGGTGGATCACCAGGGAGCGTACATCGCCCAAGTTGGCCACATGCGAGTGGAGTTCCAAGCCGTCAACGAAGCGCTTGCCGGCTTCGGCTCCGCCAACGATGTCGAAGGAGATGACGGCGCCTGTGCCCTTGGGTCCGTACTTGCGTCCGCGCTCAAACCAGGGGCTTGAGGGGATGCCGGCGTAGGCCACGGATTCCACGTCCTCATTGTCTTCAAGCCAGTTCGCCACGGTGACGGCGTTGCTGACATGGCGCTCAACGCGCAAGCTCAACGTCTCGATGCCCTGGGCAATGAGGAAGGCGTTGAAGGGGGCGATGGCCGAGCCAAGGTCGCGCAGCAACTGCACGCGGGCCTTGAGGATATACGCCAGGTTGGCGCCAAGGGCGCATCCAACACCGAGGTCCCGGGCGTACACCAGGCCGTTGTAGGTTTCGTCGGGAGTGTTGAAGCCGGGGAACTTCTCCGGGTCGGCAGCGAAGTCGAACTTGCCGCCGTCGACAATCACCCCGCCAATGGCGGTGCCGTGGCCGCCGAGGTATTTGGTGGCCGAGTGGATGACAATGTCCGCGCCCCACTCCAGTGGCTGGATCAGGTACGGGGTGGCGAGCGTGTTGTCCACGATCAGCGGCACGCCGGCGTCGTGGGCGATGGTGCTGATGTTCTCCAGGTCAAGCACGTCCTGGCGCGGGTTGGAGACCGTCTCGCCGAAGAATGCCTTGGTGTTTGGCTGCACGGCGGAACGCCACTCGTCGAGGTTGTCCGGATCCGAGACAAAGGTGACCTCGATGCCAAGCTTCTTCAGCGTGTGGGCCAGCAGGTTGAACGTGCCTCCGTAGACGCTGGGGCTGGAGACGATGTGGTCGCCGGCCTCGGCCAGGTTCAAGATGGCAAACGTGGTTGCGGCCTGGCCCGAGGAGAGCAGCAGTGCCCCGACACCGCCTTCAAGGCTGGCGATGCGCTGTTCCACGACGTCGGTGGTGGGGTTGCCGAGGCGGGTGTAGATGGGTTCCAGCTCCGTCAGTGCGAACCGTGCGGCGGCGCTCTCAGCCGACGGGAACACGAAGGATGTGGTCTGGTAGATCGGCAGGGCGCGCGAACCGGTGGTGGCGTCGGGCGTCTGGCCTACGTGAATCTGACGGGTTTCAAATGACCAACCGTTGCTCATGGATGGGTTCCTTCACACTAGAGGCCTGCGGCAAGGCCCTCCTGCACGCGGGGCGGGAGGGCGCAAATGTCGATGGCCCGCGCTTGCACCGTGACCGGATGGTTCGGTGCCAGGTCCTCACCCGGGGCACCCCGCCGCGGAAGGAGGGTTGCCGGTCAGCAAGCCGGGGCTGTGCGCTGACACTCATGACCTGCTTCCAGTGTGCGAGAAAGCCTGCGCGGCGCCAAGTTTGTGACGACATTGTGACTTTTGACGAACATCTGCTTGAAATTCTGCCATAAAAGTGTGTGTCACAGAACTAGTGACTGATCAAGTTCCGTTTCCGCCACTTCCATTCAGATCTCTTGGCGCGTCTGCCCCATGCCCGACGGCGTTGCTCACGTTGCCCTGCGCGGCGGCGGCGGCGGCGGCTGCGGTATCTGCCGCCCGCGCTACTTCCCCAGCCCCGCCTGGCGCAGCGCTTCTGCCATGGCGGTGTTGGCTGGCGTCGGGGCCGGCGCCGGGCTTGCCGGCCGTGCTTGGCTTGATGGGCGTCCGCTGCCGCTGCGCTGCTGGGCCTCGCGTCCGGAACTGCGGGAGCCGGCGTCGTTCCCCGCCTGCGCACCCGTCTCGCGAACCCGGCCGGTGACCTGTGCCTCCGTGGGACCGGCCTGCCTCGTCTGCTTGGCTTGCTCCGACCGTTTGGCCTGCCCGGACTCATCATCCAGGCGCAAGGAGAGGGAGATGCGCTTGCGGTCGGGCTCCACCTCGAGAACCTTGACCCGGACCACTTGTCCCGACTTGACCACGGTGTGGGGGTCGGAGACGAAGGAGCTGCTCATGGCGGAGACGTGGACAAGGCCGTCTTGGTGCACCCCGATGTCCACAAATGCGCCAAAGGCGGCCACATTGGACACTGTGCCTTCCAAGATCATGCCTGGGCGAAGGTCGGTGATCTTCTCGATGCCCTCGGTGAACGTGGCGGTCTCGAAGCGGGGACGGGGGTCGCGGCCGGGCTTTTGCAACTCGGCGACAATGTCGGAGACGGTGGGCAGGCCAAAGGAGCCGTCCACAAAGTCTGCGGGGTTGACGGAGCCGGCGGCGGCAACACCTCCGGCAATTTCGCCTCCCTTGGCGCCGACGGACGCCAGGATTTTGCGGGCCACTCCGTACGCTTCCGGGTGCACGCTGGAGGCGTCCAGCGGCTCCGCTCCCCCACTGATCCGCAGGAACCCTGCACACTGCTCGAAGGCCTTGGGCCCCAACCGGGCCACTTTCAGCAGCTCGCGGCGCTTGGCAAAGGGTCCGTGTTCATTGCGGTGAGCCACGATGTTCTCGCTCAATAGCGCCCCCACTCCGGCCACCCGGGCAAGCAGCGCCGGCGACGCAGTGTTCAGGTCGACGCCCACGGCATTGACACAGTCCTCCACCACCGCACCCAGGGAACGCTCAAGCTTCGCCGGGGTGAGGTCGTGCTGGTACTGGCCCACACCAATCGACTTGGGCTCAATCTTGACAAGTTCGGCCAGCGGGTCCTGCAGGCGGCGGGCGATCGAGACTGCCCCGCGCAGGGACACGTCCATGCCGGGAAGTTCGGCACTGGCCAGCGCCGAGGCCGAATACACCGAGGCACCGGCTTCGGACACCACCAGCTTTACCACCGTCCGCTCCGGAGCCATTCGCTTGAGTTCAGCCACCAATTCGGCAGCGAGCTTGTCCGTTTCCCGGCTGGCCGTGCCGTTGCCTATGGCGATGAGTTCCACCTGGTGTTTGTGGGACAGCGCCACAAGGCTTGCCAACGCTTCACTCCAGCGCTTGGCTGGGGCGTGCGGGTAAATAGTGTCGGTGGCGGCCACTTTTCCCGTGCCATCCACCACTGCCACCTTCACTCCGGTGCGCAGTCCCGGGTCAAGGCCCAGCGTGGCCTTGCTTCCGGCAGGCGCAGCCAGCAACACATCGCGCAGGTTCGCGGCAAACACCCGCACGGATTCCTCTTCGGCACGCTGGAACAAGCGCACGCGCACATCCACCGACAAGCGGGTCAGGACCCGGGTTCGCCAGGCCAAGCGGGCACCGGTCATGAGCCAGCTGTCGGCGGTCCTGCCGGAATCGGTGATTCCAAGGGAGCGGGCCACGGCGTTTTCATACGTGGCACGGGCCTTGGCTTGCGCGTCGGCGTCGCGAGGGTCGGCTTCGGCCAAGTCAAGGCCCAGCACGCCTTCCTTTTCGCCGCGCAGCAAGGCCAGGACGCGGTGGCCGGGCAGGGTGTGCGGTGGCTGGGCAAAGTCGAAGTAGTCCTTGAATTTCTCGCCGGTGGCGGCCTGGCCGGTTTTGACGCTGGAGCGCAGGCGCCCGGTCTTCCAGAGCCGTTCGCGCAGCTCACCCACCAGTGCGGCATCCTGGCCCGCCCGCTCGATCAAGATGGCGCGGGCACCGGTGAGCGCGTCGTCGGCGCTGGCCACGCCGCGTTCGGCGGAGACAAAGGTGCCGGCCGCAGAGGCCGGGGTGCGGGAGGGATCCGCCAGCAACGCCTCCAGGAGCGGCTCAAGGCCGGCTTCGCGGGCGGCGTCGGCCTTGGTTTTGCGAGTGGACTTGTACGGCAGGTACAGGTCCTCCAGCTCGGATTTCGTGGCGGCGGCCTCGATGGCAGCACGCAGCGGACCCGTCAGAAGGCCCCGGCCATGAATGGTCTCCAGCACCGCCACGCGCCGCGCCTCGAGCTCGCGCAAATACCGCAGCCGCTCCTCCAAGTCGCGCAACTGGGCATCGTCCAGGGTCCCGGTGGCTTCCTTGCGGTACCGGGCAATGAACGGGACGCTGGCGCCGTCGTCCAACAAGGCAATCGCGGCGCGAACCTGGGCTGGGCGCACCCCCAGTTCAGCAGCGATCGTGGCCGCAATGCGGGCCTCCTGGGCGGCAGGGGTGGGCAGGGACAGCGATGCTTGGCCGGTATCAGTCACAGACCAATTCTGCCCCACCGGCCCGGTAGCCCGGTACACCCCCAGCACCTACATCAGACGTCCTATGTGACTTAGGCAACACTAAGTCGAGCGAGCGGGCACAAAGTGCCAAGATGAAGTCATGCGAATGGACCATGTTTCTTACGCCAGTGAATCAGACGGATTGGCTGCCACCACGGAGCGAATCGCGACCGCCCTCGGGGTCGATGCAGTGAAGGGTGGAATCCACCCACGCTTCGGCACCCGCAATATGATCATTCCACTCACCGACCTGCATTATGTGGAAGTTGTTGAGTGCCTTAATCACCCCGCCTCGGACAAGGCGCCCTTCGGCCAGGCCGTGAAGGCGCGCTCGGCGGCCGGCGGAGGTTGGATGGGCTGGTGCGTCGCCGTTGACGACCTTGCCCCCTTCGAAGAACGCCTCGGCCGCAGCTCCGTCCCGGGCAACCGCAAGTTCCCCGACGGCCAAGAGCTGGTCTGGCAGCAGATCGGCATCAAGGGTTTGATCGCCGACCCCCAGGTGCCCTACATGCTCAGATGGGAGGGCGACCCCAAACTGCACCCTTCACAGGCACGCCCCTCGTCCGTGCGGTTGTCCCGGCTCACCATTGCCGGCAGCGCCGAGCGCGTCACCGAATGGCTCGGCGAACCTGTTGAGGCACCGCTGAACGACGTCACGGTGGAGTGGGTTTCCCCGCGCGGCACCCCCGGCATCATGAGCGTGACCTTCCAGACGGCGGCCGGCGAAGTCACCATCTAGGGCCACGACTGCAGAGTTCCCCGCCTGCAATACAAGACCCGGGAACAACCCAAGAACGACGGCGGCACCCACCCTTTGCGGGCGGGTGCCGTTTCGTGTTGCTGGCCGCTCGTCCCTCCCCGTGCCCCCTGGAATTGGCCAGATGGTCCGCAACCGGGGCTCTTCGGACACCAGCCACCATCCATACTGCAGCTCCTGCGGGTCCCGGGGTACAGCCGCCGTTCATACTGCAGCTCCTGCGGGTCCCGGGGTGCAGCCGCCGTTCATTCTGCAGCTCCTGCGGGTACCGGGGTGCAGCCGCCGTTCATACTGCAGCTCCTGCGGGTACCCGGGGCTGGCACCCGCAGGAGCTGCAGAACCAATCCCGGGGACCCTGAAGCACCCGCAGGAGCTGCAGAACAGATCCCCACAGCCCATCCAGCCGCCCAAAATACCAGTGCGGTCCAGCAAGGATGGGGTCAGCCGCCGAAACCGAGGGCCGGGCCCAGCGTGAACGCGGCAATGTCAACGAGGGCATGGGCCACCACAAGGGGTGCCACCCTGCCGTATTTTTTGTACACCCAGCCGAAAAGCAGTCCCATGAGGAAGTTCCCAATGAACGGCCCAAAACCTTGGTAGAGGTGGTAGCTGCCCCGCAACAAGGCACTCAGCACAATGGCGGCCACCGGCGCCAGGCCAATTTTTTCCAGCCGTCCCAGCAAATAGCCGTTGAGAATGATTTCCTCCAGCACCCCGGCGCGAATAGCGGAGAGCACAAGCACCGGAATAGTCCACCAGTATTGGTTCAGGGCGCTGGGAATGATCTCGGTGGTGATGCCCATGGCACGTCCCGCCGCGTACAGCCCAAGCGACGGCACGCCGATGACCACCAACAGGGCCAGCGCCCCCAGACCGTCCTTGACGGGGTGCCGCCAATCGATTCCCATGGCACGGAACACGGATTTTCCAGGCTCTGCCAGCAAGTAGAACACCAGCAGCACAGGCATCAGGGCAAAGAGGATATCAAGAATTTGATAGCTGAAATCAAAGAATTCGCGATTGTTGCGCACCACGTTCAGCGTTGAAGTGCCTTGGGAAATGGGTGCCCGGCTCATCTTGTCCAGCAGCGAAAGTATTGAATAGACTGCCGACTGCCCCAGCGAGAGCCCCAGCACCAGCAGCACCTCGATAATGAGGCGTCGGCGCGAGCGTGCTCCCCAGCCTTGCTGCCCCGAGCTTGCAAAGCCGAAGGTGGCCTGGCCGGAGGCACTGGGACCGAAGGCTGCGGAGTGGGCGGGCGCTGGATCGGCGGCGAAATCTTTCATACCGCAATCATGCCCGTCTCTCGGCGCAATGGCACAGCATCGGCCACACCTGCCACCTGTGGAGTGGTTGGGCCCACACCTGCGGGGGCGCCGCATCGAGCTTGCGAGCTGAGGGCGCAGGTGGGGGCTAGGCTCAGTGGCATGAGCGCGCCAGGAAAGATCATCATGATCCGCCACGGACAGTCTGCGGCCAACCTTGACCAGACGCTGTACAACAGGATTCCCGATTACCGCATCCCCCTGACGGGGCTCGGCAAGGCCCAAGCTGCGGCTGCAGGAGAGCAGATCAGGCGGCAACTGAACGGGCAAAAGGTCTGCGTTTACGTCTCGCCGTACCTGCGTGCCTATCAAACCCTGGAGGCGATGAATCTTGGCGATCTCGTGGACAGGACCATCGAGGAACCGCGGCTGCGCGAACAAGACTGGGCGAACTTTCAAAACCCCGTCGAAATTGCCGACCAGAAAGAACTCCGCAACGCCTACGGCCACTTTTTCTACCGATTCCGCGAGGGCGAATCGGGCTCGGATGTCTATGACAGGGTTTCCTCCTTGATGGAGACGCTGCACAGGCACTGGTCAAAACCCGACTATGCGCCCAATACGCTCCTTGTCACGCACGGGCTGACGATGCGCTTGTTTTGCATGCGCTGGTTCCACTGGTCAGTGGAGTATTTTGAATCGCTGAACAACCCCGGCAACGCGGAAATTCGGACCCTGGTCAGGGACGGTGCGCGCTACTACCTTGAGAAGAATTTTGCCCAGTGGACGCAGGCCAACCCCACCGATACCGTGCTGGATGCCCCCGACCACATTTGGTAGCTGCAGGCATTTGGCAGGTGGCCCGCGTTTGGCAACGCATACTTCACAATAGGGAACATTTCAGTGGCCTAATTGGGAATATTCTCCCTACCAAGGGTAGCCTTGCCAAAGGCCGGGGCGCACCTCGGTACTAAGCATCAACGGAACACCGGAGTACTAGGTGCTAGCAACCCTTGTCATTGGCCTGCGCGAAGGCCTGGAAGCAGCATTGATTGTCGGCATGATTGCCGCTTTCCTGCGCCGCAATGGCCACTCCCTCAAGCCCATGTGGCTCGGGGTCGGTGCGGCCGTTTTTCTCAGCGCGCTCATCGGCGTCACCTTGGAACTGGTCTCGGCAGCCCTGCCACAGCAGCAGCAGGAAGCCATGGAAACAGTGATTGGCGCGGTCGCCGTCGTCATTGTGACATTCATGATTTTGTGGATGAGCAAAAACTCACGCTCCATGAAATCCACGTTGGAAATCCACGCCGGTTCCGCGCTCAAGGGCGGTTCCGTGTTTGCGTTGGCCGGTATGGCGTTCCTTGCCGTGCTGCGCGAAGGCGTTGAAACTGCCGTCTTCATGGTCGCCGCCTTCCAGTCCTCGCTGAGCCCCCTTGCGGCCGGGATGGGCGCCGTGCTGGGCCTGGCCATTGCCTCGGGCGTTGGCTTCTTCCTGTTCCGCGGGGCGATCAAGCTGAACTTGGCCAAGTTCTTCAAGGCCACGGGCGTCTTTCTGGTGTTCGTTGCAGCAGGCTTGGTGTTGAAGTCCCTGCGCACGGCCCACGAGGCCGGCTGGCTCAATTTTGGCCAGCATGCCACGGTGCATCTGGATTGGTTGGCGCCCAATGGCAGCGCCCGAGCGGCCATCTTGACGGGCGTGTTCGGCATGCCCAACGATCCGCGCCTGGTGGAATTGCTGGGCTGGGCGCTCTACCTGGTTCCCATGCTGGCCTTTATCCTGTGGCCGCGCAGCTGGCGTCCCTCGGCAGCCGTCCTGCCACGCCGGCAGGCCTGGGCCGGGGCCGCACTGGCCGGTTCCGCGCTGCTCCTCGCGTTTGCGGCTCCGCTCGCCATCCCGGCCACACCCCTGCAGACAGGCACGACGCCGTTCGCTTCCGGCGCCGGTGCACCCGGGGGCTCGCTGCGCCTCGCCCCCGGCGAGCCGGAGACACTTCTTGTGAGAACCTCCAGCGGTGTTCAAAGCAGCCACCCGCTCACCGGCCACGGCACCGAATCCCATGCCGGGCGCACAGTGCACGTGTACACCGCCGAAGCAACGGTCTCGCCCGAAAACGAACCGGCCAAGGTTTCCACCGACCTGCTGACGGTGCTCAATGGCGGACGCATGCCCGTAGGCATCAGCACCTCCAGCAACCCCGGTCCCTTCGCCGCCGAATGGAACCACAAGGGTGAAATCACCGTGTGGGTGGCCAATGGCACCGTCATTGACGCCGTCAACACCGAAGGTGCCGCCCTGACGCTGAGCGGCGGCGGCTTGACCACCTCCCGCACCATCGTGGTGGCAGGGGACGGCGGCTGGAAAGTCCCGGCCGGGCACGTGGACGCCGTCGTGGCCGAACTGAACAGCTTTGAATCAGCCACCGCGGAAAACGTACTCTACTCGCGCTGCTTGCCTGCCGTCTTCTGCGTTGCCGCCGTACTGCTCTTCGTCGCTGCCCGGCGCAACCGGCGCCGGCTTCGGGCCTCGGCCCCTTCGCCCTAGTGTTCCACCCGGCTCTGCCCACAATCGGCGACAGCCGCTTTCCCATCCCCTAAAACTTGTCAGCCACACCATCCCAGAGGATCCCCATGCCGACTCTTTCATCCCGCACCTTCCGCTCAGCAGCTCCTGCCGTCTTGGCGGGAATGGCCGTGCTGGCCCTGTCCCTGACGGCGTGCGGAAGCGCCGCTGTTTCCGGCGGAGCCGACATCTCCAACGGCGACGCCGCTCCCGTCAGCAATGGTGCGGCGCAAATTGCCGTCAGTGTTGAAAAAGTTGAGGGGGAAGACCAGTGCGTCCCCGACTTCGCTTCCGCCCCGGCCGGTCCAGTCACCTTCAACGTCTCCAACAAGAACGCCTCGAGTGTCAGCGAAGTGGAGTTGCTCAGCGACAAGCGCATTCTCGGCGAGCGTGAAAACGTGATTCCGGGCTTGAAGGCCGTCAGCTTCACCGTCACGCTCACGGGCGGCAATTACCAGCTGTACTGCCCCGGCGCCACAACCGAATACAAGCCTTTCACCGTCACCGGTGCTGCTGCGGACTCCGCGAGCAATGGAATCGGAGACCTGCTCAAGGAGGGCACCGACGGCTACGCCAACTACGTTTCGGGCCAAGTGGATTCCCTCGTGGTGGCCGTCGCGGCCCTGCGAAAGGCCGTCGATTCCGGCGATGTGCCAGCCAGCCAGCGGGCCTACGCCGACGCCCGTTCGTTCTTTGAGCGCATCGAACCGGTCGCTGAAAGCTTCCCCGACCTTGACCCCGCCCTTGACTTGCGCGTGGCCGACGTCGAGCCCGGAAGCAAGTGGACAGGCTTCCACCCCTTGGAAAGGGACTTGTTTGAGGCGAAGGCCATCACGGCGGGGTCCAAGGCCCTTGCTGCCGGCATTGTGAAGAATGTGGGCACCCTCAAAACGCTCAGCGCCGAGTTGGAAAGCGACGCCGCCTACCAGCCGGAGGAACTGGCCAACGGTGCCAGCGGCCTGCTGGAAGAGGTGCAGTCCTCCAAGATCACAGGTGAGGAAGAGGCCTATTCCAAGCTTGACCTGTTGGACTTTGCCGCCAACATCGAAGGGTCGCAACAAGCCTTCGAATACCTCAAGCCTGCCTTGGTGGAAATCGATGCCACCTTGACGCAGCAGATTTCTTCCAAGTTTGACACCGTCAACGCGGCCCTTGAAGGCTACAAGGACCCGGCCGCCTTGGGCGGCTACAAGGCCTACACGGATGAGTTGAAGGCCACTGATGCAGCCAAGCTCACAGCCCTCATCCAGTCGCTGCAGGCACCGCTGGCCAGGATCGCTGAAAAGGTGGCAACAGTCTAAATGGCAACATCCCCCGACCCACTGCCCGACGTTTCGCGCCGGAAGTTCTTTAGCCGATCCGCAGCCGTCGCAGGCGCCGGCGGGCTGGCACTCGGTGCTGCCGGAGCTGCCGCCGTCGCGGCCACGGCGGCAGCGGCGCCCCTGAGCGACGTTGAACTCATGGCGGAAAGGGGCCACCTGAGCTACCCCTTCTACGGGGAACATCAAAGCGGAATTGAGACTCCCCCGCAGGACCACCTCGTCTTCACCGCCTTTGAAGTCACCGCCACCACTGCCACCGAATTGCAGCTGTTGCTGGCAAAGTGGTCGGCCGCCATGGCCGAATTGACCGCAGGGAATCCTGTGGGCAAGGTGGAGCCGTCGCGCGAACACGGCATTCCCGTGGACACGGGGGAAGCGACGGACATGGGGCCGCAAGGGCTGACGCTGACGCTCGGCTTCGGGCCTTCCCTGTTCGATTCCCGCTTCGGTTTGGAAAAGTTCAAGCCGGTGGACTTTGCCGATCTACCGGCGATGGCCGGGGAGTCGTTGAACCCGGCCTTCACCGGCGGGGACTTGTGCATTCAGGCGTGCTCGAACGACCCCCAGGTGGCCTATCACGCCGTGCGCAACCTGGCCCGCATCGCCCGGGCGTCCGTCACCACCAAATGGACTGTCCTGGGTTTTGGGCGCGCCTCGGCCGGGGCCAACCAGACCACGCCACGGAACCTCATGGGCTTCAAGGACGGCACCCGCAATGTCCTTGGCGGGGACGAGCTGGCTGAGCATGTGTGGGTTGGGGATGAAGCCGGGCAGGCGTGGATGGCGGGCGGCAGCTATCTGGTGGCCCGCAAAATCCACATGCTCATTGAAACCTGGGATGAAGACACCATTGGCGACCAGCACAGCATCTTTGGGCGCACCAAGAAGGAGGGCGCTCCCCTGTCGGGGGAAAAGGAGCACGACACGCCGGACTTCCACGCGGTGGCTGACGGGGCTCCCGTCATTCCCGCTGATTCGCACATTGCCCTGGTCGCCCACGAAAACAACGGTGGCACAAAGATCCTGCGCCGCGGCTACAACTTCACCGACGGCCTTGACTCGGTGGGGCGCCTGGACGCCGGGCTGTTCTTCCTCAGCTTCCAAAAGAATCCTGAACATTTTGTGGCGCTGCAACGCAAATTGGGGGCCTCGGACAGGCTCAATGAGTACATTCGCCACGTGGGATCGGGCGTCTTCGCAGTCCCCGGCGGACTGCCGGCCGCAGGAAGCTATTACGGCAAGGAATTCTTCGACTAAGGCAAGTCTGCGGACGTTGCAGGGGAACGAGGATTTGCCATCCATCATCAAATTGCGCAAGGCTGGGGCCATGACTAATGATGAAGGAAAACTCACCGTACACCGAGAGTTCGACGCCCCGGCGAAGGAGATCTTCGAGGTTTTGAGCAATCCCGCGAACCATGCAGCAATGGATGGGTCCGGCATGGTGCAGTCGGACGAGAAGACGGACAGGATCACGGCTGTGGGCCAGGTCTTTACCATGAACATGCATTTGGAAAAACTCGGCGGGGACTACCAAACTGACAACCATGTGGTGGGATACGACGTCAACAAACTGCTGGCTTGGAAGACGGCGGATGCAGGTCAGGAGCCTGCTGGCTGGCAATGGGTGTGGGAGCTGGAGGCGCTGACACCGGAATCAACGAAGGTTTCGCTCACCTACGATTGGAGCCACGTCACCGACAAGGACGTGCTGCGGCGCATTTCCTTCCCCCTCGTGGAGGCACACCAACTCGATGAGTCGCTGGCGAGCTTGGCCGCCATGGTGGCGGGACCGCACCACACGAACTAGCACCGGTACTCCGGCGGATGAAACGGATGACCGTTCCACACCGCCGGACATCGGGGCAGCGGTTGGGCAGCGCTAGTCTGCGGGAAGACCGTGTTCACGTGCTGCTTGTGCCAGCTTGGCTGAGCCGAAGTTCGAATAGTCCGCTGCCCCTGGTTTTCCCCAGATGACAAGTACTTTTAGTGGTCCGTCGCCTGTGTTGCGCAAATCATGGCTCGTGCCAGCACGGGCCAGCACAGAATCTCCCGTGGTTATGTCAAAAGTTTCCTCATCGACGCGCATACGCCCGGCACCGTCGAGGACGATGTAGATTTCCTCCAGCGGGAGGTCGTTCTCCGTATGGGCATGCATGCCTTCGAATCCACCCGGCGGGAGTTCCCAGGTTTGCACCGCGACCGGTAGTTCCGATTGGCCATAGAAATGCCATTGGACGCGAACAGGTGAGCCCTCATGCAGCGCATAGTCAAAGTCGTGGTCGCCGGATCGTTCAAGCATCGTTGCTCCTTGGCTCGTTCATTGCGGGTTTTCAACAGCCGGAGGCACGACCTGCAGATCGTGGCCTCCGGCTGTTGACGGGACTACTGTCCGTTTAGGATACCGGTCCCACAGCCGCTGCCACCACATCCATTTCAATGCGCTTGGTTCCGCGGAACCGCGACACCTCAACGGTGGTGCGAGGCGGAAGCGTCACCTCGCTCAGGCGATTCAAGTAGGCAGCGTTGAATTCATCGAATTCATCGAAGTTGGCCAGAAACACCGTGACCTTCAAGATGGTGGACAGGTCCGCGCCGGCATCGGCAAGAACCGTCTCCAAGTTGTCGAACACCGTGTCCACTTGGTCGCGCAAGGCGTCCGGGGTCGTTCCGTCGGCCTGGGTGGGCACCTGGCCGCAAGCGAACACGATGCCGCCAAAGGTTGCAGTCGCGGTGTAGGGGCGCGGCTTGCCGTCTTGGTGCCAGCGGCGCTGGATCCCGCTCATGCTTCGGGTACCAGGTAGCCGGCGGCGATGGCGCGCAGTTCAGACCAGATGGCGGCGTCGACATGGATCCCGCCGTGGGCCAGCTCCAGCCGCCGCGCGGTCCTCTCAGCCTCGGTGCTCAGGGCGAACTCCCCTGGTGGCGGTTCGTCCGCGGTGTAGAAGCGCGAGGTGTCCGGATCTTCCGGTGCGGTGTGCGGTGCGCCTTGGCCGGCAGCACTGAACCCGGTGCCCAAGTCACCGGCCGGTGTGGCGAAGGTGGTGCGGTTGTCTGCACCTGGGCTGCGGTGCACCACTGTATGCCCGGAACTGATGGCTGCATTGAGCAGCGCCTCGTCAAGCAGGTGCGTGTCGTGGCTCAGTGTGCTGCACAGCACCTCGCTGCCTACACCGGTGCTGGCCACATCCACGAGCAGCACTCCATGCACCAGCGCATGGCAGTGTGCAGCGGGATCCACCCGGTAGCTCTTGCCCGTCGGGGTGTCGACGCGGATGTAGGGGAAGGCACCGAGCAGCCAGGTCCCTTCTTCAAGCCAGGTTGCCAGAGAAGCGATTCCGGTGCCGTGGTGGATCTCAGCGAAAAGCACTTGGCGGGCCGCGGCCTGGGCCTCGGCATTGGAGGCCCCCTTGGTCATCACGGCCCGGTAGGCGATCTCGCGCACTTCGCGCATGGCCAGCCTGGCCATGGGCATCGAATCAGCTGTTTGCATAGTTGCAACTTTCTGCGTGATGACTGACATTAGATTTTCCTTCCCGTGAAAACGTCGTCGAAGAGGTTCAGCCAGTTCTCGCCGAGAACCCCGCGGATGGCTTGTTCATCAAGCCCGGCCTTGTCCAGGCCGTCGGTGAGCCGAGGGAAGTCCTCGGGGCCCACGAACCACTCAGGCCACTCAGGCCAGGTGGCCTTGGTCTCGCCCTCGGGCTGCCAGCGGCCGTTGCGCAGCCAGCCGACGAACTCGTCGTCCCAGTTGCGTGTGCAGTCACTGCCCAGTCCCACGCGGCCCGGTCCCAGCTCATTGACCAGGCGGGCAACCATCTGACAGAAGTCCTTCAGGACGGCTTCCTTGCCGCCGATGACCAGCGGGTAGAGGCAGCAGCCGAGCACTCCGCCGGCCCCGGTCACCGCGCGGATGACCTCGTCAGGCTTGTTGCGCGGGTTCTCGACGAACCAGGTGGGGTTCGAGTGGGTGATGGCAATCGGGGCCACCGAGGCCTCCACGGCATCCAGCGAGGTCTTGTTGCCCACGTGGGAGAGGTCGATGAGCATGCCTACACGGTTCATTTCCGCGACAATGGTGTGCCCGAACCGGGTCAGCCCCGAGTCCTTGGGTTCATAGCAGGCCCCGCCGACAAGGTTCTGGATGTTGTAGGTCAGTTGGGCGATCTTCACGCCGAGCCTGTGGAAGACCTCGACCATGCGGAAGTCGTCGCCGAAGGAGCTGGTGTTCTGGAAGCCCAGCAGCACCGCAATCCGGTTGTCGATTTTCGCTTGGCGGATCTCGTCGCTGGTGGTGGCCAGGGCGACCAAGTCCGGGTTCGCCGCGGCCAGCTGGTACCAGTCGCCGATGGCCTTGAGTGTGTCGGCCGGGCCTTCCCAGACGGCGCAGGTCGCATTGACCCCGCTGATTCCCCCGGCCCGCAGCTCCTCGAGGGTCTTGCGGTCCCAGTTGCTGATCTGCAGGCCGTCGACGATGGTCGTGGCGGCGTGTAGATCCACCGCCCTGGCGTCCAAGGGTGCCTCAAGGGTGAGTGAGGTGCGTGGTTCAGTCATTGCTGTTTTCCTCCTGTGGCCGGCGGGTAAACATCCATCCATCATCGGCGGTGCCGTTGGCCAGATCGGCAATGCGCGGGGCACCGGCCATCAGGGTCACTCGAAGCCAGTCGGTGGATTGCGGGGTGTAGTTTTCCATGCCGTAGAGGGCCAGCTGGAAGCGCTGGACATTCAGCGGCAGGAACTCGGATCCCAAGAGGTTGTCACGCACCTCGCCGTAGGGAAGCGCTCCGATGTTCTGCACGCGTCCCACGGTGGCGCGGTGCCTCGGGTGGGTGAGCAGGAACTCCCCGACGTCCATTGATGGGTCAGCCTCGGCAAGCTCTGCACGCAGGGCAGCCACGGCGCGGGCGATGTCCACCGGATGCTGGACGGCCTCTCCCAGATCGGCGCCCTGCAGGGCCCGGCGTGGTTCCTCGTTGTTGATCGAGGAGAACCAGAAGTGCTTCTGCGAACCGGGGCTGGCGAAGTCGAAGGCACCGATCCACGAGTACGAGGCATCGATGTTGGCCGCCAGGGCGGCGCAGCTGATTCCCGCAGTGACACGGCGAGACTCGTCGCAACGCAGCCCGGACTCGACGACTTCGTCGAGGTCTTCGGTCAGTTCGGTCAGGATCGTGGCGACCATGCCGCGTGCTGCCGGGCCCTGGACCGCGGCGGCGTTGTGCAGCTCGCGCCAGATGTGCGAAGTTTCATACCCGGCGAAGATCCCGGTCTCGGTCCATTCGCGCAGCTGGTCCACCAGCACCACCAGTTGGGCCGAAAGCTCCGGGCCGGAGGTGAAGGGCGCGGTGATGATGTCGTCCTGCTCGGCCAGATAGGCGATGGCCTGGTCCATGAGATCGGTAATCCGTGGAACGGAAGCGTCGGCGGGCCCCACCCAGCGGGCGGTGACCGCCGCCAGCGGGATCTCCCGGGCCATGGCCCACGAGTTGATCACTTCCGGGTGGTTGATGGCGTAGGGCACCATGCCCAGGCCGGTGGCATTGCCCATGCCCAGATAGCGGCGCCAGGGGTCTTGGAGCCTCGCGGCTTCCGGGTTGCGGGATGAGGCGACCTTCTCGACCATGTCGTAGCTCAGCTCGCGCAGTAGCCACGCGGTTAACATATGTGCGCGAAACGGGGCGGCCAGCGGGTGGCCGTCCTCCAGCGACTCGTAGTCGGCCAGTCCGCACTTGCCGTTGGAGTAGAACGCGGTGGAGCGAATCAGGTACGGTGATCCGCCAAACTTCCCTGTCTCAGGCTGCAGGCCGTGCGCCAGGCGGTCCGCGACGTAGTCGAAGAAGCGCTCGCTGCGGTTCGCGCGGGTCCAGATGATGGACCCGGTTTCCGCACGGCCATTTTCCTGCAATGGCACGTCGGCGGCCAGGCGCTCAAGCTTGTCGGAGTCCACCGGGCCCTCAACCAGGGCGGCAGTGAGGTCCCAGCCCTTGGCGATGACGCGGTCGGTGCGGTCCTCTTCCTTCAATCGCTGGGAGAACGCGACGAAGCTGAAGTGCAGGGATTCGGCGTGGATCTCATAGATTGCCGAGCCGCAGCCGCCCTCATCGATGTCAAAGGCGGTGCGCTGGATCTGCCATCCGTTGTTCACCGCGCGGCGCATCATGGTGCGCATGAAGCTGTGCCGGGTGGCACGGGCGCCCCCCATGTCCAGCGGGTCCATCACGGTGTTCGATGGCCGCAGGTGGCCTTCGTGCGTGCCTTCGCTGAGGGCCTGCGCACTCACTTGGCACGTCCGGCGGGTACGGTGCGGATGTAGGCCGTCTTGGTTTCGGTGTAGAAGTCGGCGCAGGAATTGGCGTTCTGCTCGCGCGGGGCCGGGAAGGAGGAATCGCTCAGGCCGCCGAACGGTGCGTGCACCTCGGAACCGGTGGAGGGTCCGTTGACCTTGATCAGCCCGGCCACGACCTCGTCGAGGCACCGGCGAATCGTGTGCTCATCGGAGGTGAACACCGAGGCGGTCAGACCGAAGTCGGTGGCGTTCGCCAGGGCAATGGCCTCGTCCAGGTTCTCGGCACGCATCAGGGTCACCACGGGTCCGAAGACCTCTTCATGAGTGATCGTCAGGGAATCGTTGCCGCCCAAAAGGGTGGCGGAAACGTAGTGGCCGGCGGAGTCGGATGGCTTGGAACCCTGGGCCAGCACGGTCGCGCCTTCGGAATTGGCCGTGGCCAGGGCTTCTTCGACGTCGCGGGCGGCGCGGGCGGAGATGACCGGACCCATGTACGAACCGGCAGCGGTGCCCGGGCCGGAGACCAAGGCATTGACCTTGGGGACCAGGGCAGCAGCGAGGGCATCGTGCACGTCGCCCACAGCAATGATGCGGCGGGTGGCGGTGCACTTCTGCCCCGTGCTGGACATGGCCGCTGCAACGATGAACGCTGCGGCGTTTTCCACGTCGGCGTCTGGCATGACGATGGCTGCGTTGTGTCCGCCGAGTTCCATCTGCAGCTTCGCCCCCCGCAGCACCACGCGTTCGCGGATCTGCCGGCCCACGGGGACCGATCCGGTGAAGGTGACCGCGGCGATGTCCGGGTGCTCGACCAGGGCGGAGCCCAGCGAGCCGGGGCCCAGCAACAGGTTCAGCACGCCCGCCGGTACACCGGCGTCAATGAGCAGCTGGGCGAAGGCGACGGAAACGGCCGGGGTGTCGCTGGCTGACTTCCAGACCACAGTGTTGCCCCAGAGCAGGGCCGGGGCGATTTTCCAGGCCGGGATCTGCAGCGGGAAATTCCACGGGGTGATGACGCCGACGACGCCGACCGGGCGGCGGATGGTGCGCACCAGCTCGTCGCCGTTGCCCGACGGGAAGGTGGTGCCGGTGGCGCTGCGCGCCGAACCTGCCTGGTAATACAGGGTCTCCACGGTGGCCCCGACCTCGCCGCGGGAGTCCGTCAGGGTCTTGCCCTGTTCGCGGGTCATCAGTACGGCGATGTCCTCGGCGCGTTCTTCAAGTAGTTGTGCCGCCCGGCGCAGCACGCGTCCGCGGCCGATGAGGCCTACCTTGTCCCAGTCGGCCAGTGCGGCGCGGCCGGCGGCGATGGCCGCTTCCAATGTTTCCGCTGTGGCCGTGGCGTAACGGGCCACGACTTCCTGCGGATCTGCCGGGTTGGAGCTTTGGGCTTCGTCTCCCGTTGCGCTGTCCCACTGCCCGTTGATGAGCTGCTGGAGTTCCAGAGTGTCGGTGATCGTGGTGCTTGCCATGAGATTTCCTGCCTTCTTGCTGCTGTGCATCTTGCCGCTGTGTTCTGACTATGTGATCCAGACTACGTCGATTGGTGATCACAGAGAAGTATCTATTGCCTATCGACTAATAAGCAGACACACTTAGTCTTTATGGAACTTAGACAACTTCGCTACTTCATTGCCGTGGCAGAGGAAATGCACTTCAACCGGGCCGCTGAACGGCTGCACATCGCCCAGCCAGCGCTAAGCCAACAGATCCAGCGGCTGGAACGCAATCTGAAGACCCAACTCTTTATTCGCACCACCAGATCGGTGGAGATCACCGACACCGGCCGGGTGCTGCTCGAGGCGGCCCGCCGGGTGGTCGCCGAAGCGGAGCGTGCGCAAAGCCAGGTGGAATTGGCAACTCTAGGCAACACGGGGCTGTTGCGGGTCGGCTTTGTCAGCTCGGCGGCGCTGTCGCTGCTGCCGGGCATGGTCAACCACATGCACGAACGCCTCCCCCAGGTCCACTTCCAGCTTCAGGAGAACACCACAGAGCGGCAGATCCAGGCAGTGTTGGACGGAACCCTGGACGTGGGGATCGTCCGGGAAATCGAGCCGATCGATGGCATCCGCATCACCGCATTGAAACCCGAGGCGCTGGTGGTCGCGGTACCCGAATCCCATGCGCTGGCCGGGCGCCCCAGCGTCTCCTTGTCCGAGCTTGCAGGGGAAGAGTTTGTGGTGTTCCCGCGGAACCAGGTTTCACGGCTCTACGACCTGATTGCGGCATTGTGCATCCAAGCCGGGTTCCACATCAAGATCGCCCAGGAGGCCATTCAGTTCCCCACCATTTTGGGACTCGTGGCCGCTCGGACAGGGATCGCCATTGTCCCCGAGTCGCTGCGCGCCCTGCAGATTCACGGGCTGGCCTATCTGGAATTGAGCGACGCGGCCGCATATTCACAGGTATCGCTGATCTGCGCTGAGGCCCGGCGGGATTCCGCGCTGGTGAAACGCTTCCTGGAAGCCGTCGATATCCAGGCTCCACCCCCGTCTTCCCGGGAGTCAACCAGCTGACGGAGTCAATCGCTGACGCTGCTCTTCTCCGGAATCTTTGCCCCGACAACGCCCTGCTCCAAGGCCATGCGCCGGACGAACACCGGAGCCGCGAAGACCGATGGCAGGATGATGAGTCCGACGGGAACCGCGGTGATGACGATGAAGGACTGCAGCGCGTTGATCCCGCCGTCGCCGATGGAAATCAGCACCGCAGCGGCCACACCCATGGCCACTGCCCATAGTGCGCGCAACTTGGTGGACGGCTCGTCGGTGACGGTGCAGGACTGGGCCACACTGTAGGACATCGAGTCGGCGGTGGTGGCCACGAACATCACCGTCAGCAGCAGGAAGCCTCCGCCGATCAGCCCGGAGAACGGGAGTTGCTCGGCGATGGTCATCACCACGGCGGGCAGCCCTTCGCTGGCCAACGGGCCGGAAATGGATCCGGGGTTGTTCTGCTCGAACATGATGCCCGTGCCACCGAGCACGGTGAACCAGAAGCAGGTCACGATCGGGGGCATCACCGTGGAGAAGAGGATCAGCTCGCGGACCGTGCGGCCACGGGAAATGGTGGCCACGAAGATCGCCATCAGCGGTGCATAGCCCAGGAACCAGGCGAAGAAGAAAATGGTCCAGCCGGCAACCCATCCCTGATCGCCCTGGTAGAGCGAGGTCGGGAAGAAGTTCTGCAGGTAGACACCCATGCCGCCGAGAAAGGCCTTGAAGATGTAGGCGGCTGATCCCAGAATCAGCACGGCAGCCATGAGGCCCAGGGCCAACCAAACATTGAGCCGGCTCATGATCTGGATGCCCTTGCTCAGACCCGAGGACACCGAGAGCGCGGCAACTCCGGTGAGCACCGCAATGATGACCAGCTGCATGGGGTAGTTGTCGGGGGTCCCAAAGAGCGCCGACATGCCATAGGAGACCTGCAGGCCCAGGAAGCCAATGGGGCCGACGGTCCCGGCCATCACGGCCAGGATGCTGACCACGTCGGCCACGGTGCCGATCCAGCTGGTCAGCACCCTGCGGCCCATGACGGGGTAAAGGAGGGAGCGCGGACGCAGCGGCATTCCCTTGGACACGGCGTACGTCATCACGATGGCGCCCAGCGAGCCCAGGATGGCCCAAGCCAGGAATCCCCAGTGCACGAAGCTCTGCCCGAGCGCCTGGTTTGCGGCGACTGTCGGGTCCGAGGCGGTCTCACCGAAGAACGGCGGAGTGGAGACGTAGTGCGAGATCGGCTCGGCGGCGGCCCAAAAAACGCCGCCACCGGCCAGCAGTGTGCACATGATCATGGCCACCCACTTGAACCGGCCGTACTCGGGCTTCACAGGTCCGCCCAGGCGAGCCTTGGCATAGGGGGTCAATGCCAATGCGACGGCAACCAGGAAGGTGGCCAGCAGCAACACTTCCCAGTAGAGCCCCAGCCATCGGGCTGCCCAGGTGAAGCCGCTGTCGATGGCCGCGGAGGACTGCTTGGGAAAGATCAGACTGGCCAGCACGAAGGCGGCCAGGATGCCCAGGCTAATGCCGGTGACCTTGCGATCCAGCACGGGCTTTGGGGCTCCAGCCAGGGCACTATTGAGGTTATCCTTGGACATTGGCGCTTCAGCCTCTTCGGTCTTGGGTGTACGAATTCTGGTTCTCATCGTGGGTCAACGGCTTTCCGTATGGCGGGATCAAGCGTCTTGCGTATTCATGAGACTAGCGTCACATCATTTACCGAGTCCAAGACTAAAATCAACTACATTGATAGCCGCTATCTATAAGTTGGTGCGTGGCGCGCATCTCCATGCTTGCCCTGCCCCCTGCGGCGATGGCGAAACGAACCCCACGCAGAGCGTCGATAAAACATGAAATGTGACATCCAACCCTAGCTGATCAGCGAACGTTCACTGCACGGGCAGTGGCGGATAGTGACCCGACTAACACTGCCAACTCTTTCAGTCTCTGCGTGTTTCAGTGCGTGGGTTCTCAGTGCTCGGATTTGTTCGACTGCGGGGTGGTCGGCATGGATAGTCGACTTTCCGTCCCTGCGCCCGTGCGCGGCGGTGATACGGTCACGCTGCAAGTGGAACTTGCCGCCACGTGATTAAAAGCCATCGAGGCGCTCTTGCCCGCGTGGTTTTTCAACCCAACTGGTCCAGTTTCCATGACGTGTCTTCGTCGTCGTGCCTGAAATAGTCCACCAATCGACCTTCTCAAGCCGACTGGCCTTCGTTTCGTTGAACCCACGGCGCTGCACAGCTGTTCGCAGTTGGCGTCTTCCGTATCACTGGCTTGCGTCTCTACCCTCCCCCAAAGTGCCGACTCTTGCGCAGTCAAGATACATCATGAGCTGTCCATCTCGACGTTCTGTCAGAAGCTGCTTCAAAATGTTTCCGAGAAAACTGGAATGAGCCGCATAGTGGAGATGAGCCGAAGGCTTGACACGAGGCGTGCCTGCAGCACGGAACGCTGCTCACGCAAGACGTGTTGCCCGCCCCGCTGGAACGGCAATGAAGCACGTGTTCTGGTGGGTGCGTTGCACGTATGAAGCCAGGTAAACCGGATGGGACAGGAAGAAGACACGCACTTGCGGGCCTCCTCCCTGTTCTTTGGGGTGCCTTAAACCTCTCCATGGAAAAAATCCAGCTGTGCCATGGGACGCCCGGGTCAGGGGGTGGGAAATTCCGGGCCCGAGTACTCCACGCTTACGGTGATTTTCTTTGCCACGATATCGCTGGTGAACTGCTTGATCTTGTCGCGCACATCAGCAGGTACGTAGTCAGCCAGCGTCAAACGGACGGCCTGGGGCTCTTCCAACCCAATGCGGTGGGTCGTGTCGGCCTGGAAACTTCCTTCGACGAAATCCTTGACCGCAGCGAAGGCCGCTGCACCCGAATCGGCCACCGCTGAGCCAACGAAGATCCGGGGGTCGTCCTTGGTGAAGTCCCGGACGTTGCCAAACTCGCGCACCTTGCCACCCGAGGCTTCAATGGCCTGCGCCACGCCTGGCCTGCCAGCGTTGAGCATGCTGAAGATGTAGTCGGCTCCCGCGCTAATTTCCGCCGCAGCAACTTTGCGGGAGAGCTCCACGTCGTCTTGGTTGCCGGAAAAGTTGGTCAGGACTTTGGCCTGCGGATTGGTATGGGCCACACCGGCGACGTAAGCGGCCCGGCCTTTGAGGCCCGGTGCCACCCGGATGCCGGACATGTGGCCCACAGTGTTCGTTTTCGTCAGCAGGCCCGCGGCGGCTCCGGCCAGCCAGGCCGACTCTTCCTGAAGCACTTCGTAACTGGATAGGTTGGAGCCCACGACATCGGACTGTGTCACGACGAAGGTGATCTTGGGGAATTCCGCTGCCACTGTCGTGGCTGCCTTCGCGTTTTGGCCGCCGTGGGCAACTATGAGGTCCGGTGCTGCCTCCGCAAGTTTGCGAAGGCCCGTCTCAAGGTCCGCTTGTTCCGGTTTAATGCCTTCAAGGACAGTCAGCTCAACACCGAGTTCCGCTTCAGCGCGCTTGAGGCCGTCGAAGCCGGACTGCATGAAACCCTTGTCGCTTGAGCTTCCTGCCAGCAGCAGACCAACTTTCGCCGGCTTTGCTGACGGGCTCGCATTTGCGGGTTCATCCGTGGGGGCCGTGCTGCAGGCGGTGAGACCCAGGCCGGCAATCACCAAACTTGCTTTCAGGACAATGCGACGCTGCATTGGCTCCTCTTTTCATAGAATGAATATTGAATTCCATCAGATGGAAGTCTAATAATGATAGGGAGTACCAACTCAACTGTGCAAGAACTGTCCGGATTGTGACCACCAGCACATGGAACCTGAACGCTCCCCAAGGTTGGAGGCCAACATCAGAATTGCGAAGTATCGTCGGCACGCAGCCCGGACTTGGACGACAACCAAAGCCATGTTGCCAGCGCAGAAGTTTTCTTTCAAGAAGGCAGTGGACGGTTGTTGATTGTCCGTTCAACGGACAGACTGAATTCTAGGAATCTGCAAGGAGCCGCCCCCACTTTGTATCAAGCAGCGGCGCTTTGGCAAGTTTCAGGCAGTGCCACAGCGTGACGGCAACTGAATCCAGCACCGGCACATCGCTCCGCCCCTCAATTTCAGCGGCGATGTTGGCGCCATACAGGTTGGTGCACAGGTAAACGATGGCATCGGGCCCGGCATCTGCCAGCTCCAGGGATCCGGGACGCATTTCGTCCGTTGTCACACGTGCGAAGGATTCGTTGTCGCTCAGGCCCAGGGCGTAATGGTCAACGGTGGTGATGCCGTTTCCGGCGTAGGCCCTGATGATCTTCCGGTTTACATCCTCGGTATAGGGGGTGAACAAAGAGATCCGTTCCGTGCCGAAGGACGCGAACGCATCCATGTAGGCCAGCGTGGAGGTGGTTGCTGGAATCCCGGTGGCGTCTTGGATCTGCGCCACCAGCTCGCGGTCATGCTCAAGTCCCAGCCATGAACCCGAAGTTCCGTTCCAGGCAATGACGTCGACGTCGGATGTCGCCAGCAGGCGTGCAGCTTCGCGCATCACCTCAACATCGAATTGTTTGTCCGAGGAGTCGTCAAGGGCGATCCGGGTGACGGGGATGCGGGTGGAGTGGATGGTGACATCCGTGCGTTCACCGAGGATGCGGTAGCTTTGCGGTTCAAGGCAGGTGTTGGAGGACGGCACGATCATGCCAATGCGGGTGGGGCGTTGCGTGGAAGGCATGTCTGCTCCTAGGCGTTTGAGAGGACGGCAGTGCCGTCAGGGGTGGTTTGGTGGCTGCGGAAGCCGTTGCGGGCAATGAACTTTCCAATGGGGCCGGGATCGTGGAAGCGTCCGTCGCTCACCACCACGCAGCCTGCGGAAATTACTACGGCGGGCCATCCTGACAACGTACGGCCGTCGAAGGGGGAGAAGTCTGTCCCCATGTGCAGCTGTTTTCCGTCCACGGGACGTTCCTCGGTCGGATCGAAGATGACCAGGTCGGCGTCGTATCCGTCCGTGACAATTCCCTTGCGGGGAATGGCGTTGATCCGTGCCGGACCGGCGGCGAAAACCTCGACAAAGTCCTCCACCCGGCTGCCTGCTCGCTCCATCATGGCCGTGTAGGTGACGGGCATCCTGGTTTCCACGCCGGGGAGACCGTGTGGCATGGCGCGGACGTCGTCCGTGCGCTCCCTTTTCTGCGAGAGGTCGTAGCAGGAGTGGTCCGAGGCCACAGTGTGGATGGTGCCGGTGGCCAGGCGGTCCCGAAGGGCCGCCACAGTTTTCGCGCTTCGCATTGGCGGGCAGCAGGCGAACCACTCGGGAAAGTTGGAGCCGTACACGCTTTCGTCCAGGGTGAGGTAGTGCGGGCAGGTTTCTGAGAACGCTTCGTGGCCGCGGTTCCGGGCCTCGGTGACCAAGTCGACGGCGCCGGGCGTCGTTTGGTGGACAAAATAGACCGGCGCCCCGGCGTATTCGGCCATGGCGAGGACTTCCTTGACGGATATTTCCTCGGCCAGTTCCGGGCGTGTCAGGTGCAGGTGTTCGATGCCGATGGTTCCAGCCTCGGCGTGTTGCCGGGTGCAGTCGACAATGATCGAATCGTGTTCTGCATGGATGTACGTCAACCCGTCCAGGCGGACCATTTCGCGCATGACCTTCAGGATGGTGTCGCCGTCGGCCATTGTGCTGTCGCGGTTGGTGGTGTACATCTTTACCGAGCGCACGCCCTCGACGGCCATCTGTTCGAGCTGCCACGGAACGGTTTCGTCCCAGCTGACCACGGAACCGTGCAGGGCCACGTCGCAGCGCGACTGGACTGCGAGTGAACGTTTATTGCGGACGGCCTCGAGCGGCGTTTCGTTGGCATCCCGGGGAATTCCAAAGTCAACGATCGTGGTCGTTCCACCCCACAAGGCGGCCGTCGACGTCGTCTGGTAGTCATCCAAGGTGGCGAAGCGGCCGGTGACCTGGGCTACGTGGCAATGTCCGTCGACACCACCGGGAATGACGAGTTGCCCTGTGGCGTCGATGGTGCGCAACGCTTCAGGCACGGGTTGATCCGCGTCAATCAGCTGGTCAATTTTCCCACCACGCACCACAACGTGCGCCCGGCGCCGTCCTCCGGAGTTGACGATGGTTCCCTGGGCGATGACGAGATCTGGCATGTCTGACATGGGCGTTCCTAACTTGCTGCCGCGGCTGCCTGTGCCGACTGCACGTCGGCCAGGGCTGCATTGATGGAGGAGGGGAGGCCTTTGCGGCCCTTGGGGGGCGGTGGCGCGAAGGAGCCGGACCGGTGGGGTCCGGATGCCATCCCGACCACAGCCTCAGCCATTCGGATACCCGCTGAGATGCCGTCTACCACCGGGACAGGTATTTGTCCCGCCAATTCCCGGGCGAGCCCGGCCAGGGGTGCACCGGCGAGAATGACGACGTCGGCGCCGTCCTCTGCGACGGCCTGCCGGCTCAATGCCAACAGGGTGTCCTTGAAATCTGTTTGCACGGAACCGATTGTCTTGAGCGTCTCGTCGATGGACCGGATGGAAACCAGACGGCTGCCCAGCCCAAAACTGTCCACGCAGTCCCGGTACCAGGCCTTGATGCGGTCCGAAATGGCAATGATGGCGAAGCGCTGGCCCTGCAAGGCCGCGGCGCACAGTGCCGCTTCAGTGATCCCGACGACGGGAACATCCGCCAGCTCCTTCAAAGCCGGCATGCCGGGATCACCGAAGGCGGCCACAACAACGCCGTCAACCCGTTCGGAGGACGGGCCACCACAATGCTCCGCGATGATCTCCGCGACCGCGCCGGCGGCGATGAGCGACTCGAAACGTGTCTCAATATATTCGACGCCGCGGCTGGCTGTCCGGACCACAATTTCGGTCTCGGGTGCAGCCGAGCGCAGGGCTTCGGCTTGAATGAGGGCTGTGACGTCCTCGCTGATGTTGGGGTTGATGACAAGCAGTTTCATGGTGTCTTTCGTTAAGCTTTCGGGTGGGAAGGTTCGGGCCGGCAGGTGTCCGCCGGGAACTGTTCACGGTATTTGTCGATGTGGGACGCCGATTGGGTGGCTGCACGTTCGGGATCGCCGCTGGCGATCGCCAGGTAGAGGGCTCGATGTTCTTGGAGCAGCTCGGGCAAATCACTTGCATGTCGGAAGAGCCAATGCATCCGCCCCTGCAGTGGTTCCAGGGCTGAGCGCAGAAAATCGTTGTCTGCAATCTGAGTGATCGCGTCATGGAATTCGCTGTTGATTCGGTGCGCCTCCACGACGGAACCTTTGGCGAGGAACTCCTCAGCGGTCCCCAACAGGTCTTCGAGCTTGTGGAGATCCTCGGTGCTCGCCCGGGTCGCGGCCAGGCGACAGGCCAAGACTTCCAGGGAGTTGCGCACGTCGAAGAGGTCGGCGACGTCCTTGGCGCCGAGCGCACTGACCTCGGCACTTCGTCCGTTGCGGTCGCTGATGATTCCTTCTTGTCGCAGCATCCGCAAGGCTTCGCGGACAGGAAGCCTGGAGACATGGAATTCGGCAGCCAAATCGCGTTCCACCAGACGCGTCCCGGGAGCATAGTGGCCTTCAAAAATTCTCAACCGAATGGTGTCGCGGACGGTTTCACGCAACGGACGAACCTTTTCGCCGGTGCCCTCTGGTCTTTGCACGATTTCTCCATTCGGATTCTTGGTGGCCACGATGCTCCCGGAACGGCCGGGAACGACTTGTTGAGTTGACTTCAGACTAAACGGGAAGTCTGTTGTTGTAGTTCAGAACCAGCACCGAAGCGCCCATGACCACTGCAGCGCCGACGAAGTACAGCAACGCCCATGTGTAGGCGCCCGTCGCTCCGACGATCAATCCCACGGCAATCGGGGTGACGAACCCGGAGATGTTGCCGCTGAGATTCATGGCACCGCCCAGGACTCCGGCGTTTGTCCGGCCACCGAGAATCGAGGGGATGCTCCAGAAAAGGCCCACCCAGCGCAGGAAGAACATGACCACCGACAGCAGGACCACGGCCGTCGTCGGGTCTGAAACAACTGTGACGCCTACCAGGCCGCCAACCACCACGGCGCTGGAGATGCCCAGGAGAGTGCGCATGACCACGTTGGCGGATGCGCCTGTTGCGCGCCACTTGTCGGCGATGGTGCCGCCAAGTATTTCGCCCACAAATCCCGCACCGAAGATCACGAAGGTGGACCAGCCGATCGTTTTCAGGTCGAATCCCTTGTCCTGTGCCAGATACAACGGGCCCCAGGTCAGCAGGCCGTAGAACACGCCGTTGAAGCCAAGCCATCCGAGGCACATGGCCCAAAAGGAACGGAATTTCAGGTAAGGGAGAAGTGCGCGCTTGCCTGTGCTCCCGGACTGTTCCGCGGCGGCATCTTCCTCAGCATGGGACGCTTCGATGTAGTTCGCCTCGGCGTCATTGACCCCGCGGTGCTGTCGGGGGTTGTCTCGGACGTACCACCAGACGGCCAAGCCCATAAGGATGGTGAGGCCGCCGGCGATGATGAACGAGTAGCGCCAGCTGCCAGTGGAGGCGATGAGCCATGTGATCAGGATGCCGCCGAGGCCGGCGCCAAGTGGAGCTCCGGCATCAAGGATGGTGGCACCGCGGCCACGTTCCTTCTTGTGCATCCAGAGGGCGTTGAGCTTGCCACCGCCGGGCATCACTCCCGCTTCGGTGACACCGATGCCCAACCGTGCAATAAACATGCTCACGAAGCCGCCCGCAAGGCCTGATGCGGCTGTTGCAGCACCCCACCCAAAGCAGGAAGCGGTGATAACTTTCCGGGGCCCAAATTTGTCGATCAGGAAGCCGACGGGGATCTGCATCAGGGCGTAGCTCCAGAAGAAAGCCGAAAGTAGCAAGCCCACGAGCTCCGGTGGGAGGTTGAACTCCTCTTGGATGATGGGCAGGGCCACGGAAATGGAGCCGCGGTCGATGTAGTTTACGGCGACCAGGACCAAGAGCAAGATAAAGAGTTTCCAGCGGACGTTGGTGCGACGTTGCACGCCGTCCTTGCCTGGCTTGACATCTTGAGCGGTGTTTGCTGTTTCAGCAGTATCAGTACTGGGGAGAGACATGGCTGCTCCTTTACATGGAAGGTGAGGGGAATGATGTACGGACTGCCAAAGCCCACAGCCGTCAATATTTGGGCCCGCTAGACGGCTGGCAGGGGTGATGCGCATGGACTTTCAACAGTGCGTTCAATAAGCTCTATTTGGGATCCCAGTTTGGGATCCCAAGATCTAATTTAGAAGTGTTGCACACCACAGTCAATGACAATGGTGGGCTAAAAACAGAGCCCAACCATCGACTGGCGACCTCTCATTTCAAGCTGTTTGGCATGATTTACTGCCAAGGGAACTTTTGTCGGGCCCCGATATTCGAGCACGTGAGCAGTTCCATGGCGCTGATCGTCGTGCGGTTCAGCGCAGGATCGTGCGGAAGAATTGGATGATCCTGCGCTTGAAATCCATGGATTTCAACAATGGACCCTTTTGCCAAGAAATTTTGCGCACGCTGCACCCAGGCATTCCAACACTCCACTGAACGCCACGGTCAAGAAGCACCAAGTTCGCTTCGCTTGGTGGCCGACATCCGGGGTTCCCTGCGCTGCAGAGGATGTCAGGAGAAGTGCGGGGGTTCAGGCGCGGGAGTGTCCAGCACCGCCCACCCCAACTTCGTTTTACCCGGATCCGACCGTCGGGGCAGCGCTCTCCGAAACAGCGCAAGCGGGCCTGACAGGGGTCATTTCCGTCGGATCGTTTCATCTCGGGGCGCCGGGGAGGAGAATCGACGTGTGGCCATGCACGAGATGAATCGGGGTCGACGGAACAATGCAGCAACTGAGCGGGAACGTGGCCGCCGTCACGGGCGCCAGCCGTGGCATCGGCAAAGCCATTGCAGTGGGCTTGGCCCGAGCCGGTGCGAGCGTGGCGTAGTTGGCGCGCACCGAAGCGGATCTGGAGCAGGTCTCGGCACTGTGCCGTGAGGCGGGTGCCGTCCAGGTCCTTCGCGTGGTGACGGATGTGACGGCCGAGGCCGAGATGGAGTTGGCGTTTGAGCGCGTGGTAGCGAAGCTGGGCGGACTCGATGTGGTGATAGCCAATGCTGGCGTGGCTGCGTCCAGTCTCGACGTATCGGCGCGAATGTCCAGGCTCGAGTCGTACACTGCCGCCGTGGCGCTGAGAATATTGGAGGTGCACACCTTCGGGGTGTGGCTGACGATGACGGCGGCGTTTCCCCGGATGAGTCGCGGGGGTAGTTTCAGTGCCATCGGCTCCGAGCTTGGCTCACGGCCTGGTTCCGGCGGCGGAATTCTGGCCGTCAGCAAGGCAGGCGTGAACGCGCTCGTCGCGATCGCGGCGGCGGAACAGGCGGAGAACAGCATCCGGGTGAACGTTCTGTCCCCGGGCGGGATGGTGGACACGCACCTCTTCGGACCAGATGGGCTGCCCGCGACGATGAAGGAACGGCTGCCGGTTGCCGAGACTGAGGTGGTGGTGCCGGCAGCACTCCCGAAGAAATCCTTACGGAGCTGGGCTGGTCTCAGATTCTTTCGAGTGCGGGTGCCACCACCACGTTGGTGCCTGCTTCCCGGAACGCCGCGAGTTGCTCGTCCGTGATGGCCGAATCCGTGATCAGGTTCCGAAACGTGTGCTCCTCCATGGTGGCAAAGGCGCGCTTGCCAATCTTGGAGGCGTCGGCCAGAATGTAGGCCTCCGAGGCGCGTCGTGCCATGCGTGAATTCACCGACGCCTCACCCTCGTCGTTCGTGGTGGGTGCGGCACCGGGCTCTATGCCATTGACGCCGATGAAGGCAAAGTCCAGCGCCACCCGCTGCAGGATGCTGTCGGCATAGGGGCCCACCAGCTCGTAGGAGCGCGGGTTCACGATGCCGCCGGTGACCATGATCTTGAAGTTCGGCCTGATGGCCAGCTGCGCTGCAATGTTGATGGCGTTCGTGACAACTGTCAACGTGGGGCGGTTGGAGTGCACCATGAGGTCCTCGCGCGTGGAGAGCACCTGCGCCAGCGCCGTGCTGGTGGTGCCGCCGCACAACCCGATCACCGCACCCTTCGGGATCAAGGCACTGGCCGCATGCGCAATTTGCTGCTTTTCGGCAGCGTGGTCGTCCCTGTTGTACCGCCCCGGCAGGTCATAGGAAACAGATCCGCTGGTGGCTCCCCCGCGGGTGCGCGTGAGCAGCCGCTCGTTGGCCAAGGAGTCCAGGTCGCGGCGTGCCGTGGCCGGGGAAACCCCCAACTTTTCCACAATCCCGTCAACTTCCACCTGGCCGTCGGCGGCCAAAAGATCCAGGATCGCGGTGAGGCGCTCAGTTCTGTTCATGTGATTCTCCCGGGGCGGCCATGCCGGCCATCGTGTGTGTTTTCTGCCTTTGGGCTGCGCTGCCTTAGGCTGCGCGGGCAAACAAGGAAAGCAACCGTGATACTTCCGGGATCAGCGCCGCACGGCCGGCCCCCAGGTACTTGCGTGAATCCACCACGGCCGGGTTGGCATCCAGGTACTCGCGCACGGCACGGGTGAAGAAGCCGTTCAGGTGTGTGGAGACGTTGATCTTCGTCATGCCCGCGGCGATCGCGGCCACAATGTTCTCATCCGAAACACCGGAGGAGCCGTGCAGGACCAGCGGCACATCCAAGGCTGCCTTGAGCTCGGCGATGCGGCCAAGGTTCAAAGCTGCGCTGCGCTCGGTCATGGCGTGGGAGGAACCTACGGCAACGGCCAGCGCGTCCACACCGGTGGCCGCCACGAATGCCGCCGCTTCGGCTGGATCTGTCAGCACGCCGGGGGCATGGGCGCCGTCCTTGCCGCCGACCTTGCCCAGTTCCGCTTCCACGTACACGCCGCGCTCGTGCGCATAGGCCGCAACACGGGCGGTCACCTCGACGTTTTGCTCGTACTCGAAGTGCGCGCCGTCGTACATGATGGAGCCAAAGCCCAAGTCCACTGCTTCACGGGCCAGGTCCTCGTCCTCGGCGTGGTCCAGGTGCACGGCCACGGGCACGCTGGCCTTGCGGGCCGCAGCCAGGGAAGCCAAGGCAACCGGCTCCAGTCCCCCGTGGTACTTGGCGCAGTTTTCGGAAATCTGCAAGATGACTGGACGGCCGGCTGCCTCGGCTCCGCCGATGAGGCCCTCGAGGGTCTCCAAGTGGATGACGTTGAAGGCGCCTTGGCCGATGCCTGCCTTGGCGGCGAGGTCCATGATGTCGCGGGTGTTGGTCAAAGCCATGAAGAATTCCTTAGTGGTCTGTGATGATGAGTTGATCGGCCAGTTCGGCGTGGCGAGGGGAAATTTCCCCGGCCCCGGGCATGAGCACGGCGGCGGCGCTCCAGGCCGTGGCGCGGCGAAGGATCTCGCGCAGGTCCTCCACCCCGTTGGCAAGGGCGACGGCGGCCGCGCTCACCGCGGCATCGCCGGCCCCCGTGGGGTTGCCGCTCAGCGGTGCCGGCAGCTTGGCCTGAATGTAGCTGGTGGGTGCGTCGGCGCTGAAGGCGAGCATGCCCTCCTCACCGACGCTGACGAGCACGCGCTTGGCGCCCAGATCCATGAGCTTGCGGGCGGCCAGCACAAGGTCGCTCTCACCAACCGCTTCCATCAGCTCGTGGTTGTTGGGCTTGAGCAGGTCCGCGCCCGCCTTCGCCGCGGCCAGGATGCCGCTGCCGGAGGTGTCGATAATGGCGGGCACACCGGCACCGTGGGCCAAGGCCACCAAGGCTGGATAGAAATCGACCGGCGCCTGGTCCGGGAGGGAACCGGAGCCCACCAGCACGCCGGGCCGGCTCACGCCGTCGGACGTCTGCACGCCGCCCAGGTGATCGACGACGGCGGCGGCCAGGGACTGCCATTCGGCGCCGGTGAGTGCGGGGCCCACTTCGTTGAAAATGCTGGTGGTGTTGTCCGCCGCGGTGTCCACCAGGGCGATGGTGCGCCGCGTGGCTGCCGCGACGGGGACGAGGTGGTGCAGCATCCCGGATGCAACCAGGTCAGCGCGGAACTGCTCACCGGCCGGGCCGCCAGCGGTGGCCAGGGCAAGCGTCGGGTGCCCCAGCTGGTGGGCCACCCGGGAGACGTTCAAGCCCTTGCCCCCGGCGCGGTACAACGGCGTGGGCACGCGATGGGAGGACCCCAAGTTGATGCCATCCACGGTGTAGGTGACGTCGACGGCCGGATTGGGCGTGACGGTTAAGACAACATTGTTGGCTGCTGTGCTGCTCATGCGGGCTCCTCGGCGGCTGCTGTTTTGGGGGCGGTTTCGGTGGCGCCCATGCTGCGGGCCTTCAACGCCGATCCGATCAGCCCGGCATTTTCGCCCAGGGCTGCGTGGACGTACTGCGGGCGGCGGTGGAACGTCAAAAGCTCATCCACGCGCGCCGCCAGCGCATCAAAAAGCGGGGCGCCGGCCATGGACAGCCCGCCTCCGAGCACCACTGTTTCAGTGCCCAGAATGGAAACGCACTGGGCCACACCAAAGGCCAATGCGCCGACGGCGTCGTTCCAGACAGTCTTCGCAGTCTGGTCCCCGGCCGCGGAGCGCTCCAAAACCTCCCGGGCACCTGCAACGGCCTCTCCGGTGGCTTCCGTGTAGCGGCGTGCTATGGCGCCGGCGGAACCCAGGGATTCCATAATGGCAAGCTTGCCGTCGGGGCCGGGCACCATGGCGTGGCCAATCTCGCCGGCGTAGCCTCCGCCGGCGACCCGCTTGCCGTCGCACACCACGGCGGCGGCAATGCCGGTGCCTATCACCAGGACCAGGACGTCTGACTTGCCAACGGCGGCGCCGAGCTGGAATTCAGCTTCCCCGGCCATGCCGACGTCGTGCCCGAAACCAACGGGCAGTCCCAGCGACTCGGTCAGCGTTGCCGCGAACGGGAAGTCCCGCCATCCAAGGTTGGCCGAGTACACGCCCACCCCTGCGGCCTCGTCAACGATGCCCGGAACCGTGACGCCCACTGCTGAAATAGTCAGCTGCGGGTGGCGTTGCCGGTATTCAGCGGTCAGTTCCACGATTCGGGCGCACACGCTTTCCCCGGACCGGTCGCCGTTGAGCGGGGTGGGGTGGCGCTGCAGATCGCGCACTTCAACCTCACCCTGGCCGACGTCGCCCAGGATGAGCCCAACCTTCATGTCGGTGCCGCCAACGTCGAAGGCCAGAACGGCGTCGTTCACGGTGGGAGCGTCCGCTGCGGGGGCATCCTGCGCACTGGAAACGCGTCCACTGCCTGTACCAGCACCAACTGTTCCTGCACCGTTGGTGTCTGCACCGTCAATCAAAGTGTTCATAAAAATTGGCTACTTTCAGCGGGCACAGCCCATGCCCTTGTTGCGTGCGGGTTCATTGCGTGCTGGTCGGAGGAGTATCAACCTCGAGCACCCCGCCTCGGCAAGGAAACGGGGTGCTCGACAGTTTAGCTGCAGCTCGGAGGCAAACGGCGTAATTAGTCCGCGAGGATGACCGAGCGGCTCAGGTTGCGCGGCAGGTCGGGGTTCATGCCACGGGCGCGGGCACGCTCCAAGGTGACACGGTGCACGCGGGCCAGCTCGGCCAGCGGGTGTGTGGTGGTGTTGATGTACAGCGCACCGGTCTTGGCAACATCCTTGTCAAGGCCTTCGGGCTGCTCGCCGAACATCCAGGTGACGCGGTTCGGGGCTGCGATGGAGATGGGGCCGTGGCGGTATTCCTTGGCCGGGTAGGACTCGGTCCAGCCCTGGACTGCTTCGCGCATTTTCAGGCCGGCTTCGTGCGCCAGGCCAACTGTCCAGCCGGTGCCCAGGAATGTAAACTGCTCCGCGTCGATCAACTCCTGCTCCACGGGATCGACGACAGCGGACTTGGCATCCTCGACGGCTGCACTGAGGTCCACACCAACGCTTGTCAGCAGGTAGGTCAGGGCCGTGGTGGCAAAGCGGGTCTGCACCACTGACTGCTCATCGGCGTAGGGAAGTTCGACGACGGCGTCGGCCAGCGTCATGATCGGGGAGGTGATGTCGCCAACCAGGGCCACCGTGTGGACGGTGCCCTTGATGGCCCGCAAGATTTCCAGCACTTCGGTGGTGGTGCCGGAGCGAGTGATGGCAATGACGGCGTCGTAGCCGCGATCGGCACCGAGGAACGCTTCGGATGCAGCAAATGCGTCGGTGACGCCCTTGCCTGCGGATTCGCGGGCCGCGGCGTAGCTCTGGGCCATGAACCACGAGGTGCCGCAGCCAATGACTGCAACTCGCTGTCCGTCGGCCGGCAGCAGGTTCTCGCTCTTGGCCTGGGCAATGGCCTGGGCCCATACTTCGGGCTGGCTTGTCAGTTCGGCGTCCATGAAGGGGCCAAGTTCGGTAGTTTCGCTCATGCTTCGCATACTCCTTGTTTCGGGATGTCAGCGGGGCTTGGAACGGCCTGCTGAAGTTGTTGTAGCTATGACCTTATAGTAACACCTTGTGATCATATCTGGCTAGAAAACATCAGCTTCAATCATTGAGGCCTATCCAAAGGGACCACTTTTCCGCCCTGGCTCCGTACCGACGAAATGTTTGTATTTCAGATCACTATTTTTCTTTCCACGCGCTAGTGTTATCGATAACAGTGTGACGTGGCCCATGAAAGCCCACAGCACTGGCTTCGCATCATCACCCAACAAGTGCGCTCAATGCCGCTTACACCCGCGACAAAGTTATTCAAGGAGCTCTGGATGTCACTCGCTAGACACCAACGCAAGTGGTTGGGGATGGGGATCGCCGGCGCAGTCATGGCCGGCACCATCCTTCCCGTCGCTGCGGCCATTCCTGCCTCAGCGGCAGAAGGAACGGCGGTGATCACCTCGGGGACACTCTCCGTTGAGGTCTCCACCGCGTTCCCCCAAGCGTTGAACTACACGCTTGGGCAAAAGACCATGACCGGCGCCACCGCCGTCGCCACTAAAATACGCATCAACGGCGAGGACCAAAATGTCACAGTGAACTCCAAGGTCAACGAAGACCGCAAATCGGTGGACTACGACATTGCTGTTCCAGGCATGGACGGCGTCAGCCTGAAGGCCAGACTGGCCGTGGAGAAGGACGTCCTGACGTTCAACGTCACCGAGATCAAGGAAACCGGCGCCGACAAGGTCAACCGCATCCAGATCATGGACCAGGACCTTGTCACAGTCTCATCGGCCGAGGCCGGGGCGTCCCTGGCCACGGCAGTGGTTTCCGTTGACCGTGCCAAGTCCGGTGACACCATCACACCCGTCACCTCGGACACACCCGTTGACACTGCTGCCAAGACGTCCATGGTGGCCATTGCCAACAACGCCGACTTGGCTGCGGGCTTTGAGAGCAACTCGCTCTATGACGGCGCCTGGTCCGCTGAGGATGGCCAGCTCGCCGGCTCAGAGCGCGGCCGGTTCTTCCGGCAGGTCAAGGAAAAGGCCGGCACCAAGCAGGTGGGCATCTCCTCCGGCGCCTGGCTGTACAGGGCCAAGGGCTCCGATGAAAAGGAGCCCCTCCCCGAGGCCAAAGTCATCATCACGGCCGACGCCAACGCCGACGGCACCATCAACTGGCAGGACGGCGCCATCGCCTCCCGCGACATCCAGTACAAGCCGCACGGCTGGGAAGATGTGAAGAACCGCGTGGTTCAGAACATTCCCTTCAACTTTGCCAGCCAGGCCACCAACCCGTTCCTGCGCACCTTGGACGACGCCAAGCACATTGCCCTGGCCACGGACGGGTTGGGCCAGTTTTCGTTGCTCAAGGGTTTCACCTCGGAAGGCCACGACTCAGCCAACTCAGACTTCAGCGGGAACTGGAATGATCGCGCCGGCGGCATTATAGACATGAACACCATGCTGGAGCAGGCCAAGGACTACGGGGCAACCTTCAGCGTGCACATCAACAACACCGAGGCCTACCCGGAAGCCAAGTCCTTTAGCGACACGTTTATCAAGCAGCCGCCGCAGAACGGCTGGAACTGGCTTGAGCAGTCCTATTACATCGACCAGCGCCACGATGTCCTCTCCGGGAACCAAAACCAGCGCATCAAGGGCCTTGACGAGGCAGCCGATGACAACCTGACCACCAACTACGTTGATGTGTACTACGAGTCGGGCTGGGTCGGCGAACGCATGCAGCGCAACCTCATCGACAACGGGTTCTCCGTGTCCTCCGAGTTCGCCAGCGCCATGGTGCGCAACAACACCTGGTCCCACTGGGCCGTGGATGAAAAGTATGGTGGAACCAACAACAAGGGCTGGAACTCCGAAATCCTGCGCTTTGCGCAGAACACCCAGCGCGACATCTGGAACCCGGATCCGCGGCTGGGCACCCCCCACATTGTCGAGTGGCAGGGATGGACGGGGCAGAACAACTACGACGCCTTCCTGAAGAACGTTTGGGACAACAACGTTCCTGCCAAGTTCCTCCAGCAGCAGGAAATCAAGACCTGGACACCAGAGGCCATCACGCTTGAGAACAATCTGCACGTCACCGGCACCACGCTGGAGAACCGCGTCATCGCCCAGGACGGCGTCAAGGTCCTGCAGGGCCACAACTACCTCCTGCCGTGGTCAAGCGAAGCGGTGGAGTTTGGCGAAACTGCCGAACGCGACGACAACAAGCAGAGCAAGCTGTACAACTACAGCCTCGACGGCGGCGCCCAGAACTGGACACTGCTGCCCGAGTTCGCCAACCAGAACACCCTGAAGCTCTATGAGCTCACCGACCAGGGCCGCAAGTTTGTCAGCGACGTGGCCGTCAACGATGGCCAGATCAGCCTGACGCCCAAGGCCAACACGGCCTACGTGTTGGTGCCGACCACCGAACTTGCCACCACCCCGGCAATCTCGGCAACGGACACCGTCATCCCCAATGCGGACACAGCATGGGGCTATGGAACCGGCATTCAGGATCCCGGTTTCAACTCCGGCACCCTTGCGGCTTGGAACAAGCAAGGCGATGTGACGCTGCAACGTTCCGCCAAGGGACTCACCTCCGCCCGCCTGGGCGAGGGCGTCTCCAGCATCAGCCAGACCTTGGGTGCGCTGGACAAGGGCACCTACTCCGTCAGTGCTTGGATTGAGATCGATCCAACACTGGACAGCAAGGAGAAGTTCCCGCGCGGCAAGCGCGAGACCACGCTCAGCGCCACGGTCCCCGGCTCCCCCGCCGTGACAAACACCATCTCCTCGTCCTCCTTGTTCAACATGGTTGGAGCTGACCAGAAGAACAGAACGTTCTCCCAGCGCGTCCGCGTCTTGGTGGATGTGCAGGCTGATGGCGACAAGCCCGTGGTGAAGATGTCCACGGCCGCGGGCACAGTACCTGTCTTGGTCGATGACGTCCGCGTGGTCAAGACCGCACATGTCACGGCAGCCGACGTCAAGCAGGATTCTGCCGAAAACGCTGTGCTGGCAGAAGACTTCGAAACCGTTGACCAGGGCTGGGGCCCGTTCGTGAAGGGCAACGCCGGCGGCGTGACCGACCCGCGTACCCACCTTGCGCCAATCCACGCCCCGTACACGCAAAAGGGCTGGAACGGCAAGGTCATGGACGACGTCTTGGACGGCGAGTTCTCACTGCATGCGCATGAGGAAAATGGTGGCTTGGTGTACCGGACCACTCCGGCAACCATGCCGTTCAAGCAAGGCCACGATTACGAAGTTTCCTTCGATTACCAATCGACCAAGGCCAACGAATACGCTTGGGTAGGCGGCTACGACGGTGCCGGAGGTGCCGTGCAGACGCAGTCAACTCCGTTCCCGGAGATGCATGAAACCACGCGCTGGGTGCAGAACTTCACCGCATCAGCGTGTGGCGAGAGCTATGTTGGCCTGCTGCGCACAGGGACCACGAAATCAGACCTGTCCTTGGACAACTTGCTGATTCGCGACCTGGGCGAGTCCGAGTCCACCCCGGCCTGCGCCCAGCTCTCGATTGCACAGACCGCCGACGTCATTGAGCAGGGAACTGACAATGAATTCACCACCACGCTGGTCTCCAACGAGCCGGCGGCCGTCAGCGGCGCCGAGGTAACCCTTGAGCTGCCGGACGGTTGGACCGCCACGGCGACCACACCCAGCACGGCTGCTTCGATGGCACCGGGTGCAACGCTTGTCACCAAGTGGAAGGTAAGGGCACCGGCCTCCGCCGACGGCAACTACAACATCAAGGCCACGTCCACCTACACCACCACCGTGGACCCGATCGGGGCCCGCAGCGCCGAGAACACACTGGGCGTTTACACGCTGCCGAATCCGCCGGCCATGGACACCTACGCTTCGGACATGCAGTGGATCGGAACCCCCGACAACGGCTGGGGGCCAGCTGAGAAGGACATGGCCAACGGCAAGACGGGCGCACTCGACGGCCCGCCCATCACCCTTGACGGCAAGGTCTACGAAAAGGGCCTGGGCGTCCACGCGGCCTCCAAGGTGAAGTACTTTGTGGGAAGCCAGTGCAGCGCGTTCACGGCAGTCGTCGGCATTGACGACTTCCAGGGCAACGCCGGTTCGGTCATCTTCAAGGTCCTCGGCGACGGCAAGGAACTGTACAACTCCGGCGTGCTCACAGGCGCTTCGGCAGCCGTGCCGATCAATGTGGACCTCAAGGGTGCCAAGTACGTGGAGCTGGTGGTTGACCCCAACGGTTCCAACGGCAACGACTGGTCGGACTGGGCCGAGGCCATGTTCCGCTGCTCCGACACCACCCCGGCACTGGATTTGGCCCCCGTGGTCAACCCCGACGGGCCGCTTGAGCAGGGCAAGTCCTACACCGTCACCGTCGGCGATCTTTCGGCCGGCACCGAGGCAACCTTCTCGCTCGGCACCACCGAGCTGGGCAAGGCAACAGCCAACGACGACGGCGTTGCAGCCTTCACCTACGCAGTTGCCGCCGATGCAGCGCTCGGTGCTGCGACCATCAACGTCGCAGGCACCGACAGCAATGGCAAGGCAGCCGCCGGCTCCGTGGACGTCAGCATTGTTGGCGCACCGCCCGCCGCGCCCACCAAGGACGTGTACGCAAGTGACATGGACTTTGTGGGCACCCCCGTCAACGAATGGGGACCGGTTGAACGTGACACCAACAATGGTGAAGACGCCGAAGGCGATGGCGCACCCATCACCCTCGACGGCAAGGAGTACCCGAAGGGTCTTGGCGTACACGCCGATTCAAGTGTCGGCTTCTACCTCGGCGCCCAGTGCACCACGTTCACCGCAGTGGCCGGCATCGACGACGCGAAGCTGACCAAGGACCACCGCGGCAACGTTGTCTTCTCCGTGGTGGGGGACGGCACCGAGCTGGCAGAGTCACCGCAGCTGACAGTTGACGATGAGGGCTACTCCTTCACCGTCGACGTCACCGGGGTCAACTATCTTGACCTCAACGTGGCAAAGGTGGTGGCCGCCGGCACCACCGGCGACGAATGGGCCGACTGGGCCGATGCCAAGTTCAGCTGCGGCGACGTGGTTCCGGCCTTGACGCTGGAACCCGCGGTTGCAGGCGGCAATGCCGTTGTGCAGGGCTCCACGCACCAGGTCACAGTTGCCGATCTCTTGGCCGGTTCCGAAGCCAGCTTGACGTTCGGCGAAGGTGCAGCCATCAAGGCTGTGGCCAACGACGCAGGCATTGCCACGTTCACCCTGGCAATTCCGGCCGATGCAACGCTCGGGGCAGCCACGCTGACCGTGACGGGCACCGACAAGAACGGCCAGTCCGCCACCGGCACCGCGAACCTTGCAGTGACGGCAGCGGAAGTTCCGCAGGAACTTGCCATCACGGCTCCCGGTGAACTGCAGATCGGCACGGAGGCCACCATCTCCGTTGCCGGCTTCCAGGCTGGCGAAGAGGGCGCACTCGCCCTCGGTGAGAAGGAACTGGGCAAGGCAACAGCCAATGACGACGGCGTGGCAAGCTTCACCGTGACGGTGCCGGAAGGCACCGCAACGGGCAACGCCACCCTGACCGCATCCGGCTTGGGCGCCAACGGCTTGGCAGCGACGGGAACCCTGGCCATTGTGGTCACGGCAGCCGACGACGTCGAACCTCCGGCAGCTGCAACACTGGTTCCGGCACTGAACGTGCCGGCAACCACGCTGATGGCTGGTGACTTGGTCACCATCACGGTGCCGGGCCTCGAGCCAGGCAGCTCCTTGCGCGCCGAGCTGCATTCGGCACCCGTTGAGCTGGGCACCGCCACAGCCAACGATGCCGGTGTTGCAACGCTGGAAACAACCATCCCGGCCGGCACCGCTGCAGGTGAGCACCGGATTGTGGTGTTCGGTACCGACACCAACAGCTTGGATGCGACAGGTTCACTGGCCGTGGCCGTTCTGCCGACCGACACCACAGACCCCGGTGACGGCTCCGGTGACGGCTCCGGTGACGGCTCGGGCGAAACCCCGGACAAGACACCGGGTGCAACCCCGCCTGCAACCACCACGCCGAGCACCACGGCACCGGGCAACACCGCCGGCGCCGGCAATGGTGCAGGCAACGGTGCAGGCAATGGCGCATCCGCCGGAGCGGGAGAACTCCCCCACACCGGCGCCAACGGCGTCCTGCCGATCCTGGGCATCGCCTTCCTTGCACTGCTTGGCGGAGCGGCCACCATCCTGGTCCGCCGCCGCCGCAACCACGGATAGGCCGCAACGCCCCCAAGGGCCTGCACCGACGGCGAGGGCGTTGGGCTTGAAGAAATTCAAGCCCAACGCCCTCGCCGTTTCCATGACTGCTCGGCAGCTCCTATGGCGAGCCACTCCGGCTGCCACCAAAGGAACACCCTGGCCTGCCGCGATGCTTGACGCCGGTGTTTATTTTTGGCGCTGCAGCATGTCCTCCCGTGGCTCGGTCCACGCCGACCCGTCAGGCTCACGTAGCGGGAGAACGGCATCCAAGAACTTCTAAAGAGATGCCGGACTTGCGGCAATTTCGATTGATTCTCGTTCGGTGGTGACTAATATTGTGTGAAAACCAAACTCTCCGATGTACTTGGAATCATGCCCACTGAGTATCCGCATCTCAGGAGGCGCGTGTAAAACGGTGAAAGTCGAAGCACTCCCGGATGGCTCCAAGGTGTCGTTGACAGCAGGTTGAAATTCCAGCTTTCCTGGGCCACGTGTGAGGACACCCCGGTCCCAGCTTCCGAGCAGAGATCCAAGACGTGATTTCGGGCACCTGACATATGCCAAGACTTCTTCGCGCGCTTGGAGCTTAAGTGCTGTTCTTCTCCGTCTGCGTGCAGTGAAGTATTCCCACAGGCCCACTATCCCTGTCCACACGAGGGCTTCGAATACAGCCAACGTTGGGCTATTTCGCCAAGCAAGCAAAAGAGTGAGTGAAGTGGCAAAGAGAAGCACAAGGAGGAAAACACGAACGGCAACACCATGCTCACTCAGCCAGAGCCTCATGTCGACAAAAGTGGACCTGCGATCATCAATTCATCTTGGACATGAACTGGCTGCCATGACCCGTGCGACTCCCGATTGACTATTGCAATTCCGCTGGGCGCGCATGTTCGGCCCTTCCACTTTTGGGCAGCGTTTCCTGGTCCTTGCAGTCATGAAATATCTGGCAGTCGTCGGCACCGCACAACCGGCTCAGGAGTGCGTGGACAAATGCGGTGTCACGTGCTGACATATAGTCATGCAGCCTACGGCGCGGGACAAAAAGATCCGGACCGGTGCCGGACTGGCCATCATGGCCTTGGCGGCCCTGTCGGTGTTCATGATCTTCGCTTCCGGCCACGTCCGTTGGAGCGAGATTCCACTAATTTTCCTTTACGGCGTCCAGGCGCTATTCACCTTGGGTGTGGGCGTTTACCTTGCCAGCGGCCGGGGCAAGTCAGAGACCGTGGCAATGATTCCGGGCCGGTGGCGGAGAATTGGACTGGTAGCCATTGCCTTCATCGGTGCTGGTGCAGTCGTCTTCGGTTTCGCCGCCGCACCTGAGGCCCTTGTGACGTCCGCGTTGTGGCCCAACATGATTGGGCTCTGGATTCTGCTCCAGTTCAGGTCCATGTCCCAGCGCTTCCGGCACAAGGAAGAATGGACCACCGGGCTGTCTCTCGAAGTCGCCCTGGATTCCCTTTCTGGAGCATTCCGTCAGCCAGGGCTGAGCGCAACGACGGTGGGCCAGGATGTGCGGGTCGAGATCGGACGGGAATGGATGGGCGGGGAATGGCGCCACAAGGATGCCGCCCGCTACGTGAAAGCCCCGACCGGCATCTATTTTCGTGTCGATGAAATCGACGCTGGGACCCGCGTCACCGCACACAGCGGCGACCGGGCTGTGGAAGGCATGTACGACGTGTTGAAACTCTCGGACGAGATGAGCGCCACGGCAGTGGAACTGGCCCGTCAGGCAACCACCCAACATCTCGAAGACCGACAGTCCTAAAAATTGGCCGGGCCAGGGTTCCCTGCCTGCCATGGTAATTCAGAATCGGGGCCCGCCATCGAGTATCCAGGGTTTTTGCCGCGTTCCCGCCAATAGTCATCGCGCTGCCCACGGACGGTTCACCAGCAATTCGATCGCGATCACGACGACCAATAAACTCAATACCTCCACGGTTCGTTTCTTTGGGGTGGTGGACACGACCCACTGTAGCCTTCGACCCAGCCAGAGCGTCCACCAGGGCCCTTGCAGACGCCCCAATCAAACTCGATCAGATCAACCTAGTCGAGTTGGACTAGCGGCATGAAACCGGTTCGCTTGTTCATTCTGGTGCATTGGCCGACGGAGGCCTGAAACACGGCTACCAAATCCGTCAGGACGCGCTACGCAACCAGACTGACAGCTGGGACGACGTGAAGCCTGGATCGCTCTACAGCGCCCTTCACAGGATGGCAGCGGAGGGGCTGGTGGAAGCCGTCCGTACCGAACAGCCGGACGCCTCGCCGCAGCCAACTATCTACCGCCCAACGGCCGCAGGCAGTTGTGCCTGATCGCGGTGGTCATGGCCAGGAGGCGTTGGATGACGCGGGCGATGACACCTGCCGGGGTTCTTCCACTGCGTAGTTCCAGATCGAGTTGGCCCTTGAGGATGTCATTGATGGACTCGATGATTTGCCGCCAAGGCTTGAAGAATCGGGCCCCTGGCCGGGTTCTCTCGCCCTTGCGGGCAGGGCGCAGGAGCTCGATCCCGGCCTGGCCCATCGTTTCTTCAAAGTCGGCGCCGAAGTAGTTCTTGTCCTGCGATCATGACCTGTCGGTGCCCGCCAGCTGGGAGCCGGTTCATGGCCGCGATGTTGGCGGGGATGTCCAAACAAGTTTGACGTTCGTCGTCCCTTCGCCCCGGTCAGAGCCCAACCGATCGGGGTGGAATCAACCACCCACACATCATCACAGCAGATGTCATTGCGCTCCCCAAAGGCGGCGATGAGCTTTTTTCATGCACTCCCCGAACCGACCCAGGCGCAAGGTGCACCCGGATGGGCCCGGCAAACAAGGGAACATGCCCCGGAAGTGTTCCTTCGCGTGCCGCACACCTGGCCTTCGAGATGAACCCCAGCAGGGCCTGCATCAACGCCAGCGTCATCACTTCGGCGGCGGAGACCTTGGGGCTGATCCCGACCCGGGGCCGGTACGGAACCCGTTCCGGAAGGGCCTTCAATAAATCATCCGCAGCGACATGGAATGCTGCGGCAAAAGTGTCCAGACCCACGTCCACGTGAGCCTCCCAGTACGACGTTCGGGTAGATACACCGACTCTGAACACCCCCAAAACGCCTACGCCACGCCGCACACCTAGGAATTGCTCATCGAGGAACAAGCTCTTGGCGCTGTTCAGTCCTAACTCAATCCCTGGTTTCTGTACTTACACCTATACAGAGGTTCCACGGGACCGAGGGGAGAGCAATTCTCTGTTCAATCTGATGGGATTGGGAGAGCATTCCGCCGACCAGGCTGGCCGTGTTGGTAGCGATAACGACTTCGTTCTGGTCCACGATGCATGTGTTTGACGGTAAAGAGCGGAGGAACGGATCGAATGCAGCTTGGAGGCCTCTAACGAGGATGTCAACGGCAGCAACGCCAGCCATCCGTCCCTTCTTCATGATTCGCTTGGAGAAGGTGACGACGTACTCGTTGGCCCCGAAAGCGTCCACGTAAGCGTAACTGGCGTGGGCCTCGTCATCAACGTCGTTCCCGGGCCACCACGGGGCTGTTGAGTAGTCATAGAACTTCAGATCCAGATCCATCCGCTGCGGTGATTCCGGATCCGAGGTGATGTAGCACCAGAGGAAGCCCATTTCGCCGAAGTAGGACGGATCGGCCGCGAAACCCATCCCATACACAGCCGGTATGGCCCCCGTTAGATTCCGGCGGGCCGCCTCGTAGACGTTAGTCAACTCGTCTAGCTTTCCGTTTTTTGCGCGGTCAAGATCAGCTTGGACGGCTTCTTCAACGGTCTTGATCGACGCGGCCACGTTTCCTTCGAGGTTCACAGCGAACAATTCGACGGCTGCAATCAAGCGATCAATGTCGTCGTTCCCAGGCGGCGACTCCGGTGGCGGAGGTTCCATGGACATCCGCAGATCGATGAGGCCGTTCATGTCCCGGCGCACATGGTCTTCGGCGAGGGCTCGCGCTCGAATGGCGTCCCCGGATCGGATAGCGTCCACGATCAAAGTGTGGGCTTTCCCCGCCGTGCATCGTTGACCAGAATTATCGATCCATACCAATGCCCCCACTTCAGCCTGCATGGCCATCTCCTGACGGGTGAAAAGGCCGGATCCCGACGTCGCCGCAAGCTCTATGTGGAACCGACTGTCCGCTCGCGTCATTTCGGAGGGAGTGCCTGCCGTCTCGATCCTGGCCGCCATCGAAGCGAGGCGCCCGATGGGGACCTGCTGCGATCGGCGCGCCGCTGCCGTGGCAGCTGATCCGGCCAGGAAGGCGCGATACTCCCGGATGTCGAGCAGGTCTTCAAGGGAGTAGGCGGCAAGGGCATCCAGCTGAGCTTTGGCAATGTCTCCGATGTTCGCCCGCACGAAGCTGCCGCCGCCTTTGCCCCGCCGTGTTTCAAGAAGTCCCAGATGACGGAGCTCCGCAAGGGCGGTACGCAGCGTCAAGGTAGAGACACACATCCTTGCCGCCAGATCGCTTTCGCTAGGGAGCTGGGCTCCGTCTTCGAGCACACCCAGCTCAATCGCATGACGAAGCCGGCGCCCGATCTCTTCGCCACGCTCCAAGGTCTCCAAGGGTGCAAACGCGAGTTGCTCTCTCCAGCTAGCCATGGACGTCGCTCCTGAATCTGTGTGAATAATACATTAAGAAACTAACCTTTAATCTTACATGTCTATTGACATGTGACATTAAAGGTCTAGTGTCAAATGTACCAAAAGGAACGGGCAATGAGTCCCTGACTGTTCGAAGCATTATGTAAGGAGTCGATAGTCATGATAAGTAGCACCCCTCACTCTGGCCGGGTTATCGGCCGCATCTGGACGTCGGAGCAGCTCCACGCCTTGGCTTCAATGGACCGCAAAGTTCAGCGCCATGTCGAACACAGGAGCGCACGGCGCGCGCTGGTTAGCCGCGCGCATCTGGTTGACGCTAACCATATTAGGGCGAAGGTCGTGGAGAGCCTGGGCGGCGTAGCAGGAACCTACTACATGGTCGCCGCCCTGCACTTGGCGGAGCTAGCCATCACCTGCCCGCAGCAATTGACGGACACCCAGTATAATCTGCTGCTCTCTCCCCTCGATGCCGCGGAACAGGTAGCTACTGCGCATACTCTTCTCCTGATGGCCGCCTGAGAACAGCAGAGCCGGTGTAGCCGGTCATCAGTGTCGCCTCGAAGAAAAGGGAACTCGTCGGCCTGTTCACCAATGGCGGTAAGAACTGGCGGTCCGTCGGAAGTCCGGCGCGCACCAGTGTGCCGGACTTTCCCGACCCGGAGTTGGGTAAAGCCAACCCCTTCAGGACACACAACGCCGCCGTCAACGACGGCTGGGACTCGGCCGGCAGGGTCCCTCCACGGCGCCAAGCTGCTGCTGGTCTGCGCCGACGCGGGGCCTTGCCGGCAGAAAAAACACCCATCCGAAAACAGTTGGCCAAATTGCACGACAGGCTCCCAGAAAGTGTCAAGTCAGTTGCGCAGGGGCTTCGCCCCGCAGTGGCGAAGGAAAATTTGCGGTTGGCTGGTTTGGGTTTCTGGATTACTTCTGGCTCACAATGGGGCTCTTCAGAATGCAGAGTGTAGTCGGGGTTGCTCTGTGATGATTCCGGGTGCAGCGTTGATTGGGTAGAGGTGAGGGCCTTGGTAGAGAATCAGATTGTCTAAGATCTCGTTCTCTACAGCAAGGCCCTCATGCTCAACGCTACCTTTCAATGCCCTGACCTGACTACTTTCT
>NZ_JASISP010000012.1 GCF_030063185.1 Arthrobacter sp. H35-D1 | reverse complement strand
CCAGACAATCAGCGTCGGTCGCAAACCATGCACGGAACTCACCAGCAGAGCGCGGGTAATCCACCCCAGCCCGGGGTCGAAGCTCGATCACCCCTCTATTTTAGGCCGGTCAGCTGAATACCCCAGACTCGTCTTTTCGTGATCAATTGGATCCAGCTCCGCGATTGCGATTGCTGCCACTCCAGCCTAGCCATTGACGTGTCGAATTGACCATTGACACTTGTTGCATCTATTCATACAGTCAGTAATTAGATGCAACAATTTTTAGACCTTAGCAACCTCCGGCAAGTGCTTCCACTCGATTCCGGGATCGCGGCCCTTCACCCAGACGAAGCGGTCTACGAATCGATGCTCGGATCTTGGGAGCAACAACAACGAAGTCGAAGTCTGACTGACGCCACCATCAATGAGCGAACTACCGTCGTTAGGCACTTCGGTGAATACGCAGGTTCCTATCCTTGGAAGTGGCAAGCTTCAGATCTGGATGACTACTCGAGCTTCATGCGTTCCAAAAACCTCGCCGTTTCTACTATCAGGCACCGGCAGGGGATATTGCAGGTTTTTTGCAGCTATCTCGTCAGCCCTGACTATGACTGGGTAGAGATCTGCGAGACCAAATTCGGAGACACGCCCTCGCAGATTTGCCTGCCGTGGAACACCACGAAGCACCTCGTGGATAATGAAGGCCACCCAGGGCGTCGGGCACTAACTCTCGATGAGATTGAGACACTTTTCAACTATGCGGACTCCCGTGTCGAAGCCGCCGTTCGCAATGGCCGAAAGGGGGCGTTGGCAGCACTTCGAGATGCCCAAATGTTCAAGACTGCTTATTCCTTCGGCCTGCGGCGGGCAGAACTACGGGGTTTGGATATACAGGACCTTCATGGGAATGCACGTGTCCCCCAATGGGGTCAATACGCGGCCATACATGTTCGATGGGGCAAAGCGAGCAAGGGTAGCGCACCAAAGCGGCGAACCGTCTTACTTGTCCCGGAATTGGCTTGGTGGATAGACGGCATGACGCAGTGGATCGAGGAAGATCGATCACTATTTATTCCGGGCAGTCTTGCAGCCCTGTGGCCTACCGAACGAAAAACGCGGGTGTCCCTTGAATACATTGACCGAAGATTTACAGCTCTGCGGCGTGAAGCCGGCCTCGATCCTGCGTTATCCCTACACTGCCTGCGTCATTCCTATGTCACTCATTTGATCGAGTACGGCTATGCTGATCGATTCGTTCAAGAACAGGTCGGTCATCAACATTCATCAACGACAGCAATTTATACCTCTGTCAGCGGCGACTTCAAAAATCGAATCCTAGCCGACGCTCTGCACCGCTTCAATGACCTGGAGAAATCATGACCAAGCGTGTTGAGACCATATGGAACCTACGACGTTTGATGGCTGATCAGGGACTCTTTAAGACCACTGAATTGATTCCCCTTCTTGCAGAATTCGGTGTCAGCCTCTCTCGGGAGCAAGTCTTTCGGCTGGTGACCCAAACGCCCGAGCGCGCGAACTTGAACTTTATCGGTGCAGTGTGCGCTGCCTTGAACTGCACTGCCTCCGACTTGATAGAAGTTCGAGTCGTAGAAGAGAAAGCAGTCGCAACCCCGGTTGAACAGACTCGAACAACCATCGGCAACCTGCGCCCAAGACCCGCGCGGATTCACCGCCCACAACAGGATCCAGGACACAAATGAGTCCGCCGCCCCAAGATCCAGACCGAATCCTCGAAGAAATTGCGCGGGCGTGCCAAAAAGAAGTGCCAGAACTACCCAGCTCGCTCATCATCTCAATAGCAATGAATTCGGGCGGCCCGAAGACCCGTGTCCGGTTCGTTCAGGAACTAGCATCAAAACCTGACCTACTCACATCGGGTCGCTCCGACGCAACGCCAACAGCCCACAACCTAATCAAAGGCCTCCGTGCGAGCGGCTTCGAGAATATTCGGCTCCCCCGCTGTTCGTCCTGCAGTCGAACTATGAAGCTTCCTCACCGCGACGGGCAAGGAGGCAAGCGATGTGGAACATGCAACCGCCGCGCAACTACGCCGTCTTGCACTCGCTGCGGCCAAATCCATGCGGGCGGACATCGCCTTATCGGCGGTGCCCCATTCTGCACAAGATGCTGGCGCCAGGATGAACGGAGCCACGAGATCTGCAACGTTTGCGAAAAAATGGGAATCATCATCCAACGAACCGCGACAGGTCCCGTGTGCGAACGATGCTACACCCCGCCGCCAATCATCTGCGCTCGTTGTGGAAACATACGCTCTCTCGCAGCCACAAGAGACGGATGGCCCCTCTGCCAAGGATGCAACCAGTCACTTCTCCGCTATCCTCGCACCTGCTCTCGCTGTGGCAACCACAGAATCGCACCGTACTTCAGTGAAAATGGTCCCATCTGTCCGAGCTGCGCCGACCAGCATGACCTGGGCAAATGCGCCGGCTGCGGTAACGACCAAAAGCCACTCAGCGGCATCCGCTGCGCGGCATGCCTCATCCCCGGACTCCTACGAGCTCTAATATCCAAAGAAGACGGCACCACACAACCACAGCTATTGGCCCTGGAGAGTTACCTGCTCCGCGACCCAACCAAAGCCGATTCAGTTCTTGTCTGGATAAGAAACAGCCCCATGGCGAAGGTCGTTCATGACATGACCTCCGGCCACACCCCAATTTCCCTCCATGCGGTAGCCGAACACCGCGCGAAGAGGGCCATCGGGTACCTCGCCGCCCTACTCATGGAATCCAGAGTCGTCCCCACAGAAAATTTCGATCGCATTCGATTAGAAGTATGGGAAAGAGAATTCTTCGCAACTCTCCCAAACCCATCCAGACGGGCACTGCTCAGGCGATACGCCACATGGATCGTCAACCCTCGGTTTGCCGAGGACGCGCATCTCAGCACCAAAGATGAAAGCAGCCGCTATACCGTATCCAAAGCCCATCTGATCGCAGTCTCCGAGCTCCTTGATAGGCTCGATGCGCTCGACCTGGATATGGGCGTCGTGCCCCAGCGCATCTTTGATGATTACGTGGCAACCCGCGGCAGGATTGGCAAAGAGCTCACGCCCTTCATCCGCTGGGCACGCACCCAAGGGTTGACCCGACTTCGCAGCGAGTACCTGAAAACAGGACTGGTGGCTGCAGGGGGCTCCGATGATCAGCGATGGGCTTGGGTGAAAGTTCTCCTCACAACGAACGAAATTCAGCTGAGCTCGCGCGTCGGCGGGCTCCTTGCCATCGTCTACGGGACAGCACTTACTCGACTGGTTTCTCTTCAACGGGATGCGGTCAGGAGAGACGGCGACACTACATACCTTTCGCTCGGAACCGAACCGATCAAGCTCCCTGAAGCACTCGGATTGTTGTTGCGGCAGCTGTTGGGGACCGAGACCAGAGCCGTTCACGATGACAACATATGGCTCTTTAAAGGCGAGCGAGCCGGTCGACACCTTACAACTGCGGCCTTGACCGCACCACTCGTGAAGAGGGGCATCAATCTAAGATCCGCGAAGAATACTGCGCTCCTGAGCCTTGCCAGAGACCTCCCGCCCTCCGTGCTTGCCGACCTCTTGGGCATATCAATTTATGCCGCGGAACGTTGGAGCGCCCACAGTGGTCACGACTGGGCTGACTACCCCCGAGCCCGCCTCACGACAGAACCGGGCTAGGCATCCATACCGAATTAAATACCGGATGTTGCGTGAAAGAGGGATCCTACTGATGGCACCGAAAGCTAGAAAAGATCAGCATAGGCATCTGAGAGCAAAAAACGACAAATTAACCCTCCAGCAATTTCCATGTAACTCCAGCTGGGCGTTCAAGTAGCCAAAACAGCGTTCCGCTTCATACCACCGTCACGGGTCAGACCCCCGGACACCCTACAGAGCAGTAGACGGGCCAGCAGTCGCACGATGTATGTCAGGGGCTGATGTGTTCGGTGGTGACCGTTTGCGGACACCACAAATCTTTCGTATCTTTGCCTTTCCCTTGCCACCACGTTGGTAGTTGTGTCGGGTTTCGTTTTTTATAGGTCGGTCAGGCCGATCCGCTGGTCGTCAAGGCAGGGTGAGCGTTTTCCTGCCGATGGTCCGATGGAGCGTCGGCAGGTGCAGGCTGGTCCCTTGACGGCGGGCATTGTCAGCCACGCGAAGCGTTGGATCTTGTTGTACTGACCGAAGTCCAAGACGGCGCCGTCAAGCTTAGCTGCCAGTTCGTGGCTGACACTGATCAGTATCTCTTCCCCGGTTGGCAGGCCCCAATCATCGTCGGTATCTCCTCCAGCCTGCTCTGGACCGTTGAGTAGGCACCGAAGCAGCTTCTTCGGTTCCGTTCGTGAGAAATACAGGCCCTGCTTGCGGCAGCCACCGCAGCCTTGGTAGCAATGCAAAACACCGCCGAACACATCGATCATGGACACCGCCTCCGCGGTCACAGTGAAAGTGCCGTGGCCGGGGATGCTTGCCAGTAGATTCTGTCCCTCCCGTGAGTACCTCATAAGTCCGGCTTTCTCATCGATGAACGTGGTGCGTGGACGGCTCAGAGTCAGCAATGTTTTCGCGCGCCGGATCCGTGATGGTCTTGACTAGCAAGTCGTTTATTTGGGGCAGCGCGAGGCCGCCAGAAAAGGCACGATTGCAGCGGCGACTCCAACATGAAACGAGCGCAAAGAGGCGCAGTGGTTATTTGGCGTCCTTTCTGCTGTGCTCTATTCCGGGCCGGTGGCGATGGGTGGGGTTATTCGTGGGTTGGTTCCCCACTCACCCGGTGATCAGCATGATTAAGGCCTTCCTGGACTAACCGGCCCAAGTGCCCGTCAGAGATTGAGTAGATCACGTGACGATGCTCTTTACGTGTGGAAACCAGTGCGCTGAAACGTAGTTTGGCCAGGTGCTGGCTGACCGAGGTGCGGCTGGCTCCGGTGCGTTCCACGAGCTGGCTCACATCAGCCGGCTCCCTTGCCAGCAACCACAGGATGTGTAGCCGGGTGGGGTCTGCGAGCATCCCAAACGTTGAGGTCGCCGCCTCCAGCCGTTCCTTATTGGGCTCGTCTGGGTGATGCAGGCTCGGTTCCGGTGCAGGCTGCGCCTGGGTCATCTTATGCACCTTCCCGTACTGTTTCCAGCATCGCTTCCGTGGGGTGCGCCGGCCATAATCTAAGGGCAAACCCAGTACCCAGTGTAGCGAGAACTACCAGGACCAGCGCGGCAGTGGGCTGCCCCATCCCTGCCCCGATCCACCCAGCCACCGGGTAGGTGATCATAAAGCAGGCATGGGAGAGGGAAAACTGCGCGGTAAAGATATAGGACCTGGTCGCGTCCGTCGCGGCACGGCGCAACAACCGAGCAGAGGGCGTGTTGATCATCGACGTCCCCGCCCCCAAAACCACCCACAAGGCCAACAACAACCACCACGGGAAAGCGGAGGCAGAAATGAACACCGTAACGCCCAGCCCCACGATGAGAACCAAGGCCCCGGCGAGCATCAGGGATCGATCCTCCACGCGCTCCAGCACACGGGGCGCAGTCAATGCCACCACCATCGAACCAGCACCGAAACACGCCAAGGCCACGGCCACATCAGTATTGGATAGCCCGTAGATTTCCCGGACGTAAACCACCGTGTTGACCAGCACCAGCGCAGTCGCGGCCGCCACGACCAGATTCAAGGCCAACAAGCCACGCAGCGACGGTACCCGGGCAAAGATCCGTGCACCCAACGTCGTGCGATGCAGCACCGAACCCTTGTTCCCCGCTACCGGGACCGGTGGCAGAACGGTGGTAACCACCAGCACGCCCGAAGCCAAGAACCCGGCCATCGTGCCCAAAAAGAGGTTGTTGTAAGAGATAACGGTCAACAACACCGCGGCGATCATGGGGCTGACCAAAGATTCCAAATCATAGGCCAAGCGCGAGAGCGACAGCGCCCGGGTGTAGTCCCGCTCCTGTGGCAAAATGACAGGGATCAGGGCCTGAAAGGCCGGTGTGAAAGTCGCCGAGGCCGACTGCAGAACAAAAATCAGGACGTAGATCTGCCATTCCTGAGCCACGAAAGGCAAGGACAACGCTATCGCGGCACGAACCACATCCGCACCGACCAGGACCATTTTGCGCGGCAGCCGCTCCACCAAAGCTGCCATGACCGGGGCCACCAAAACATAGGCTGCCATTTTAATGGTCAACGCCGTCCCCAACACGGCCCCGGCCCGGTCACCAGCCAAATCAAAGGCCAACAGCCCCAAAGCCACAGTCAACAGGCCCGTCCCGAGCAGAGCGACCACTTGGGCAGTAAACAATTTGCGGTACGCACGTACCCGAAACACTGCAAGCATCAGGACCCTTTCCAAGAATCAATCAACTCACCATACCGTTAATGTGCATAGGTGTGCACTCGTGCACTTCGATTCTTTGCTACAAGTCTACAATCCGACGCCTGAGACGATCCCTGGGCAGGGCTGGGGCACCATTCGTTCAGGGTTCCCCTCTCGGACTATCGATACCCGAGACGAGCAATTTACGGGGCAGATCCAAATTGAGCCTGGATTCGAGGTTTCGGTTCAACTGGAGTGAGATAACTGCAGCAAGTTCATCTCACTACAGTTGAACCAAATCGCATGTATTCGGGGTTTCCGTGGTTTAACTTAGATGAGGCGAGACATCGGGTTCGGCATGGGCGCGTGGTGGGCCATAGGCCTGCTGTTGGCTATTGGCCTCATCTGGGTCATCATTTGCGAGGTCCGCGCCGCTGGCGACGACATTATCCAGAACAACAGCCGGGAACCCCTAAGATACGGAGATCGGGGCCGCTGAGACACCCACAGGTGCCCGCGAGATCCTTGCTGAGCGATACTCACGCGGTGAACTGAGCGCAAAGGAGTACCTGGAACGCCTGTGTGTTCCCGGCGAGAACCCTTTAGGGAAGCCGGCCACCACCTTCGGCCGGCTTCCCGACCGGAAGCCAGCGTTCCGGGGCGCCGATTTTCGCCGTCTAGAATGTTGCCTCAAGTTTACGCGGATTGACCCCTGATGGTAACTCGAGCACCCAGTGGTTTCCGCCAACATGGCCACGCTGAGCCAGGCACCGGGTGAATAATCCAGCCGACACAGCACAGTGGATGGCGGGCTTCTGTGCCACGCAGAGTTCAACCGTATTCGTTCTGTCCGCGGGCGGTCCCTCGCCGCATGTTGGCAGGTTCTCAGGCGGTTTCGAGTTCCTTTAGTGCTGCCAGGAGTCGGTGATCGGCGTCGGCGGCGACTTCGGCGACGGCCGGGGCGTCGCTAAGCTGCACCATGGTCTGCGGGTCGATGGTCTGGATGACGGTGGTGTCGCTGTTGGATCCGCGCCTGATCACAACGTTGCAGGGCAGCAGCAGTCCCATGTCGGGGTCCGCGGCGAGAGCTTTCTGGGCTAGGGCAGGATTGCAGACTCCCAGGATGAGGTAGTCGCCTAGGCCTTGGCTGGCATCGGACCCGAGCTTGGCCTCGAAGGTGGCGCGGACATCAATTTCGGAGAGAACGCCGAAGCCCTGCTCCGAGAGGGCTTCACGGGTCCGGGTTACTGCTTCGGCGTAGGGCAGGGCGACGGTGATGGTGTGTGCGTAGCTCATTGTTGTGCTCCTTCATCGGTTTTCTCAATCATGCAAAGAACTGTAAGGCCGCTGGGTTACCGGACTTCGATCAATCCCATCATGCCGCTGTCCTCGTGGTCCAGGATGTGGCAGTGGTAGACGGTTTTGCCGGTGAAGTCATCGAAGGCGATCCGGACCCGGACACTGCTGCGGGCCGGGATGTTGACCACATCTTGCCATGCGGCGCTATCCACGGGCTGGTCGGCTTGTTCGATGATCTGCATCGGCCACACGTGCAGGTGCACGGGGTGATCCATTGGGCTGGTGTTCCGCAGGGTCCATTCCTCGACGGCACCGGCCGGGACCGTGGTGTCGACCCTTGCCGGATCAAACGGGCTGCCGTTGATGGTGAAACTCATCATCTCGGACCCCATCCCACCGTCCATGCCGCCGCTGTTCATGCTCATATCCATGGCGAAGACCAGTTCTCGGTGGGCTGTTACCGGGGTGGCCCGCAGATCCCGCGGTGTCGGCTGGGTCGGGACGGGCCCCAGCCCAACGGCCGGTGCGCCGGTAACGGAAAGGGTGGCCAGGACGGTCCCGTCCGGGCCGGGCCGGGATTGTCCGCCTCCGTTGTTGTCGCCCATCATGGATCCCATGCTTCCTCTGTCCACGGGCAGGGTGCGCAGGATGGCAGTCCCTGTGGCGGTGGTGACGAGCAGGTCAGCCCGATTGCCCGGGGCCAGCAGCACCTCCTCAACGTCCCTGGGATTCTGGAAGCGGCCCGAATCCAGACCCAGCAGCTGCAGGTGCTGGCCATCTAGGCGCAGTTTCAGGTACCGGGAGGTGCAGGCATTGATGATCCTCCATCGTTCACGCTCGCCCGGCCGGGCGGTTAGGTCCGGGCTCAGTTGGCCGTTGACCAGGACCATGAGACCTTCCCGGCCCATTATTTTTTCCATCGCCGACACGGCGGCAATGGAGCCGCCCCCGGTGAGGGAGATATCAGAGATGACTAGGACCCGTTCCCGGCTGACCGGCACGGGCTGGGAGTCCTCGATGATGATCGCCCCGTAGAGGCCGCCGAAGATCTGGTCGGCAACGCGTCCGTGACGATGGGGGTGGTACCAGTACACACCCGGCGGATGGTCCGCCGGCAGCCGGTACTCATAGTCAAAGGACGTTCCCGGTTCGACCGAAACCAGCACGTTGTCGCTGTTGCCCCGCGGGGAGATATGCAGTCCGTGGACGTGTAGGTTGGTCGGATCCGTCAGCTTGTTCTCCAGCGCCACGTTCACCCGGTCCCCGGGCTGCAGAAATAGAGTGGGGCCGGGCAGGGACCCGTTATAGGACAGCGCGGTGGCGTCCTTGCCTGCGATGCGCACTTGGCCCAGGGCCGCTGAAAGTTTCACCTGAAGCCGACCATCGGCACTATGCAGGGCCTGTGGTTCGATCAGTTCCTGCCCGACGGCGGCTAGGAACCCAGGGCCCTGTCCCCACAGCAATCCTGCCGCACCCGTTGCGGTGGCCACGGCCCCGGCACCTCCCAGGAACAGGGCACTGCGGCGGCTGAGGGGTTGCATTAGGTATCGTTCCCGAGGACCTTGAGCCGTTCGCGGTATTCCTCTGTGCTCAATTCTCCCTTGGCGTAGCGTTCGTCCAGAATCCGTCGGGCGGTAGTCTCACCCATAGTGCCGCGGGGTTCCGTACCCGCTCCTGGACCCCGGCCGGTCCCGGGCCGGGTGATTCCCCCGGAAAAGGCTCGCACGGCAAAGATGACCAGTAGAACAATGCCGATAATCAGGAGCAGCCAGAACAACCACGTCCAGCCCATCGCCGAACCATATCCGTTCATCATTTTCCTTCTCCTTCATTTCTCCTCTGGCAGCTGTTCCGCCAGCCGCCTCGGGAGTCGTGGCGGGACCGGTGTAAGGATTGCCAATAAAGTGCCCGGCCGCATTGGACCCTAAGTGCTGTCTGGACCCGGCACGCGAGACAAACTCGCCCTCCGTGGGTTCGGTTTTGGTGTGGTTGTTGCGGCTCAGGCGAGGGACAGGAAAAGTTTTTCCAGGTCCTTCTTGTTCATGCTGGCATCCTCTTTGGTGATGCACTGCTCCAGGCCAGTGGCGATGATGGCGAATCCTGCCCGGTCCAACGCCTTGGAGACCGCTGCGAGCTGCGTGACGATGTCTTTGCAGTCCCGGCCCTCTTCGAGCATGCGGGTGACGGCGGCAAGCTGCCCCTGGGCGCGTTTGAGGCGGTTGATAATCGGGGTGATTTCTGTTGAATCAAGTTCCACGGTGTGCTCCAAAGCTAGGTAGGTATTTTCTACACTCTATACCCCTAAGGGTATAAAGGCTAGCGGTCGGGCGCCTGCACCCGGGCGGTTTCGGCCCGCTTGCCAGATACCCCATGGGGTATTACCGTTGTGAATAGAGGAACGGAGAATCCCTTCCGGAAAATCCCCACCGCCCAACGAAGGAGAGTCCCATGCTTTTTGAGCGCATTTATGATGAGGACCTGTCTCAGGCCAGCTACTTTATCGGCTGCCAGGCCAACGCCACCGCCGTAATAGTGGACGGACGACGCGATATCGCCGTCTACCAGGAGCTTGCGGAGAAGAACGGCATGACGATCGTCGCGGTCACCGAGACCCACATCCACGCCGACTACCTGTCCGGAACCCGTGAACTGGCCGCTGCCACCGGCGCCAAAATCCATGTCTCCGGCGAAGGTGGCCCGGACTGGCAGTACGAATTCGACGGCGGACGCCTCTACGACGGCGACACAATCACCGTGGGCAACATCAGCATCAAGGCCGTCCACACTCCGGGGCATACCCCCGAGCACCTTTCCCTCCTGGTCACGGACGGCGCGTTTTCCGACGAGCCTGGTTACCTGCTTTCCGGTGACTTCGTCTTCTCCGGGGACTTGGGCCGTCCGGACCTGCTCGATGAGGCAGCTGGCGGCGTCGATACCCGGTTTGAGGGAGCCAAGCAGTTGTTCGCCAGCCTGCGGGATAAGTTCCTGACCCTGCCCGACTACGTCCAGGTCCACCCTGCGCACGGTGCTGGCAGTGCCTGCGGTAAGGCCCTGGGTGCGGTCCCGTCCTCCACGGTCGGCTACGAGCGTCTCTACGCCTGGTGGGGCCCATATCTCGCGGCCAACGACGAGGAAGGTTTCATCAACGAACTCCTCGACGGCCAGCCTGACGCCCATGCTTACTTCGCCCGGATGAAGCGCGAAAACCGGGAAGGGCCTGCCGTGATGGGTGCACGCGCCCAGCTGGCAGAACTTGCCACGGCCGACGTCGTCCGCGACCTTTCCCAGGACGCGGTGACGTTTGTTGACACCCGCTCCAACGCTGAGGTCCACGAAGGCACGGTTGCCCGGTCTCTGAACATCCCGGCCGGGAAGTCCGCCGCAAGCTTCGGTGCTTGGGTTGTGAATCCTGAAACGGACAAGAACCCGTTGGTACTGCTGGCCCCCAGCCAGTCTGCCGCGCAGGAGATGTGGGACCACCTGGTCCGGGTCGGCATCGACCCTGTCGCCGGCTACGTCACTAGCATCGAGGGCCTGCCTGCCAGCACCCCGCAGCTCATCCAGCCTGAAGAACTGGACAGTTTCGGCGCAGCGATGGTCTTGGATGTCCGCAACCGCACCGAACACGCCGCCGGTCATATCCATGGCTCCCACCAGCTCAGCGGCGGCCGTGTCATGTGGCACTTGGACGAGCTCCCGAGGGAAGGAACCATCGTGTCGTACTGCCAGAGCGGGGTCAGGAACTCGGTGGCTGCCTCTGCCCTGCGCCGGGCTGGCTACGACGTCGTCGAACTTGACGGCAGCTACGCCGCCTGGCAGCAGGAACGGGAAACTGTGCCCAGCAACTGAGACTGTCAGTACCTGAATTAATTGATTGACATGCGTTGGCGGCGGTCGGGTGTCCCGACCGCAGCCAACGCATGTCCAAAAGAGCTGGAGTTAGAAGATGTCGCCCCGCAGCACCCCGTCACCGCAAGACCGCACAGTGCGGCGCGAACACCCTCAAGGCACCGCCGTCACGCTGGGGCTGCGTCAGAACCTGGCCCAGTTCATGCTCCTGGTGGCCGTCAACGCCCTTGTCGGCGGAACCCTCGGCCAGGAACGGACGGTGCTGCCCCTGCTGGCGGACCAGGTCTTCCACTTGGACCTTTACACATCCGCGCTGACGTACATCCTGGCCTTCGGGCTGGCCAAAGCCGGAACGAATTACTTCGCCGGCACCCTTTCCGATCGCTACGGTCGAAAACCGGTCCTCGTTACCGGCTGGTTCATCGCCATCCCCGTCCCACTGCTACTGATTCTCGGACCTTCCTGGGGCTGGATCGTGGCCGCTAACGTGATTCTGGGCATCAGCCAGGGCCTGACCTGGTCCACTACCGTGATGATGAAGATGGACCTCGTCGGACCCTCACGTCGCGGCTTGGCCATGGGCCTGAACGAAGCGGCCGGCTACCTCGGCGTCGCCGCCACCGCGCTGGCCACCGGCTACATTGCAGCCAACTATGGGCTCCGTCCGGGACCGTTCCTACTCGGTGCCGCCTACATCGCCCTGGGCCTGGGCCTTTCCGTTTTGTCCGTGAAGGAAACCCATCACCATGCCCAACTGGAAGCCGCCAACCACACCGTGGCCCATCCCAGTGCACGTGCGGATCTGAGCAATCGGCAGGTCTTCACGCTGACCAGCTTCCGGGACAAATCCCTGTCCTCGGTCAGCCAGGCCGGCATGGTGAACAACCTCAACGACGGCCTCGCCTGGGGGCTGTTCCCTGTCCTGTTCGCGTCCGCCGGACTGAGCATCGAGCGCATCGGTATCCTAGCGGCCGTTTACCCAGCTGTCTGGGGTGCGGGCCAGCTCGTCACTGGCGCCCTGTCGGACAAGTACGGACGCAAACCATTGATCGTGGGCGGCATGCTCGTCCAGGCAGTAGCCCTGGGAATGGTTGCCCTCGGGCAAGACTTCGGGATCTGGCTCGCTGCCGCCGTGCTGCTGGGCGCCGGCACCGCCATGGTCTACCCCACTCTGCTGGCCGCGATCGGTGACGTCGCCCACCCAGCCTGGCGTGCACGCTCCGTCGGAATCTACCGACTCTGGCGCGACGGCGGATTCGCCGTCGGCGCCTTGGTCGCCGGTATCCTCGCGGACGCCTACGGCATCCCAGCGGCGGTCGCCGTCGTTGGCGCCGTCACCGTACTATCGGGAATCCTCGTGGCTGTACGGATGCGTGGCACCGACCACAAACCTGCCCTCTAGCCTTCTGCTTCCGGGAAAGGTACGCGTTGGCCCAGATGCCACAACCCAACAACGCTGATCCCTAACAAAGTGCACTTACCCGTCCCCCATCCAGCCTGTCTGACCATACCGATCACCCCTTCCATACGGTCCCCGATTCGGCTTAACAACGAGCTGGTGCATGACTTGCGCTCTCTTTTGGCATCCGCGTCACACCCCACCCGGCGCATTGGGGTGCCAATGTCTGGCGGGTGAAGTATTTCGGGGAACACTCAATACCCCATGGGGTATACTGATGGGGCAATCCATCCAGACGAAGGAGCAAGCAGATGTGCCGTGCAGTGACATGTAAAAAGTGCCAGAAGACGACGTGGGCGGGCTGTGGCCAGCACGTTGACCAGGTCATGCGCGGAGTTCCGGCCTCCCAGCGCTGTCGCGGGCACGAGCAGGAAAAGTCGGCTGGCAAGGGCTTCTTCGCGAAGCTGTTCGGACGGTAAATCCGCCCTAACGGAACCCAGAAACAGCTGTTGGGACAAGGAAGAGCCGGAGGACATGTCCTTCGGCTCTTCCTTGTCCCCTTGCCGTGTATCTCAGGAGAGTAGTGCCTGTAGTGCGACGTAGGCGGCGATCACCAGGACGAGGATGGCAAAGCCGCGTTTGAGGGCCTTGTCCGGGATTCTGGTGCCGAACCGTCCGGCCACGAGTGAGGCAGCCATCGCGGTTACGGCGAAGGCTGCCGTGACTGCCCAGTCGATCTGTAGGTCTCCGAGGTGGGCGGCGAAGCCGGCAGCTGAGTTGATGACGATGATGACCAGGGACGTCCCGACCGTCAGTGCCATGGGGAGTCCGAGCACCAGGGTGAGTGCCGGGACGATCAGGAAGCCGCCGCCGACGCCGAGCAGGCCGGTGAGGAATCCGACGACGGCGCCGGTGGCGATTGCCTTGGGAAGGCAGCTGCGCCAGTTGATCCCGCCGCCGGGCAGCGCGCAGGCACCTCCAGCACTAGTGGTGGGCATGAGCATCCGGATGCCGGCGAAGACCATGATGACGGCGAAGGTCAGCAGCAGAATTTTGGGGTCCAGGAGACGGTTGACTGCCGCTCCGAGGTACGCCGTCGCAGTTCCGGCGGCGCCGATGATCAGCGCCAGGCCCCAGTTCACTCCGTTGCGTAGCCGGGGCAGGACCGCGACGGCGGAGGAAGCGCCGACGACGACCAGCGACGTCGGGATGGCCGCGGCAAGCGGCAGCCCCACGCCGTAGACCAGGGCGGGCACGGCGAGGATGGATCCGCCGCCTCCGACTAGGCCCAGCAGTGCGCCGACGATCAGCCCAAACGCGGCCGCGGTTACGATCATGCCCGCGTGTTCAGGTTCTGTAGCGCTTGGTGGGCGGTGGGCTCGTTAGCGGAGCGGTTCCACGGCATCTTGGAGAGCATCTGTCCCATGGCGCAACTGTTCGTTGCAGCAGAGAATGTCAGTCCGGCCCCGATCCCGCCAGCGATCAGGCCGAGTTTGGGCGAGACAAATTTCGCCGCGATGATGCTGGCGAGCACCAGGGAGCCGGCGGTCATCCGAACCTGGCGTTCCAGAGCCCAGGGACCGCTGCCACGGACGACTTTTCCGCCGGCAGCAGCGTAGGCGGGGACTCCTCCGGAGAGGACACTGGCGCCGGCCAGGCCGACGGAATCAAGGTGTTTGCGGGCCTGCTCGGCTCGGTTGCCCGTCTGGCAGACAAGCACCACACGGGTGCCCATTTTTGCAGCGAATTCGTCCACGTGCTCGCTGAGCATCGCCAGGGGCACATGGTAGGAGCCCACTATGTGCAGGGAATCAAACTCTGCGCCATTGCGCACGTCAATGATCATCAGATCGTCATGGTTGTCTTCCCAGAACTTCAGGGTTGAGGCATCGATGGACTGCGGAACGGAATCAATGGTGCTAGTCGTCTTCAAGGAAGTCATGATCTCTTTCGGTCTGTTGTGGAACGTTTCCGGCGGCGGCCCCGCCTTTGTGTGAAGCCGCCATCCACCGTCCGGTTGGTCATGTCAGGGACAGGGTCCGGGCAAGTGGAAGTCCGGGCGGCACGTGGGGACATGCCGCCCGGACAGTCTGGGGTCAACTGACCGGAAAGCCTGCGGCTGTCCAATCGAGCATCCCGCCCGGCACGGTGTAGGCGGTGAAACCTGCGGCGGCGAGCTGATCCGCGGCAGCCGCACTGCGGGCTCCGCTGCGACATATTGCGATGACGGGACGAGACTTGTCCAGGTCGTTGAGGCGCTCGACTAATTCGCCCAGGGCGATGTGTCTGGCACCGTGAATCATGCCGTCGGCGACTTCCTCTGATTCACGGACATCAATAATCTGAGCGTCGTAGCCGCCCTTGAGCTGTTCGGCGAGCTGCTGTGGGGTGATTTCCATGGGCTGGACCTTTCGATAGTCCAGGGCTCTCGCCCTGTAAGAAGTGAACTTAGGGGTTCCCCCGGGAGGAGGCAGGTGCATGCTCAGGTCAAGAGCATGAAGAGTATGCGGATTTCTGCCAGCGGAGGCCGCTGGCCCCATGAGGTAGTCGCCGGTCCCCGTCGTGACCAGCTCGAATTTGGCTTTGTCCATGACTCCGCAGACGGCCCACAGCCCCGGATTGGACGGCAGCAATCAGTCCCGTGAGTTGTACCTTGGCGCACTTGAGCTGGTTGATGGTGCGGCGCCTGCCAGAATCGCGGCCGGGTTGGATATCTTGGAGGCGGGCAGCGCAGGACATGCTCACTTGCCCCGGCCTAGTAGTGACCGAATGACCGTTGCGGTACCACTCGCTGATGCCACCCACGACATTGACCGCGTCATAACTTTCCAGGCAAGGTGCTCCGTGGCGCTGGAACTATAGCCGTCAGAATCACACCTCGCATAGACAGTCCGCCCGATGGGAACGTCACCAAGGGACTGCTGGAAAACCGAGAATGGAACACTCAAGGTTCCCGGAACGTAAGCCTCCAAATACTTCTTCTCTTTCCGGACGTCGATGATGGAAACTGCAGACCGGTGCTGTCAGATCGTCCATTGAAATGCTCTTCATGCCTAGCGTCCTTTCGCCATGTCCTGAAGTCCGGTTGGCATCTTCCTTATCCAGCATAATACCCATAGGGGTATAAATGCGAATCCATGAATGCCGCTCGGTCCCTTGAACCATATACCCCCCAGGGTATGCTCTTCTATCATGACAATCATCGATATTTCCGAGAAAACCTTCAACAACACCATCACCGGCAACAACATCGTGCTGGTGGACTTCTGGGCAGCCTGGTCGGGCCCTGCCGGATGTTCGCCCCCACTTTCAGCAAAATATCCGAGATCCATGCGGACATAGTCTTCGCGAAGGTGGACACCGAGGCCGAGCTCGGACTCTCCGCCGCCGTCCGCATCACCTCCATACCTACCCTGATGGCCTTCCGGGAAGGGATCCTCGTCTTCTCCCAGCCGGGAGCCATGAACGCAGCCGGACTTGAACAGCTCATCAGCTGCATCAAGGAACTGGACATGGAAGAAGTGCAGGCGGAAATGGCCGCCGCTACGGTCTCGTAGGAAACCACCGGGCCCACGCCCCGGTCCTCGAGCCCGATGCCCGCCCAGCTGAGGCGACAAGAAGCCTGTAGGAGCAGCAAGCCCTTCATCACAGCTTCCGGCAGCGCAAAGCTGGCCCTCATGGTCCTGGATCCGGCGGTATCTAGCCGGTACGCGTCGAGTACAGGGGCGTTGGCCGGCCGGGTCCTTACTCCAGGGGACTACTCCTGACACGGTTTCCTCGGGATGGCCGTGGTGGCTGTCATCGTTAGCACCGCACGGATCGCTCGCCGCCCGCCGGCACCCGCACAATCCCTGCACAGCTAGGAACAGACATGACCACGAATATCAGGATCGAACCGTAAATTCCGGCCGGCATTGACCGGGGAGGAGTCCACGCGCGGCTGAATTCCCTGGGTGCTGAATGGCGTCAGCTTCGCCGCTGGCAGTGGGCGAGGGTGGCTGTGGCAGGAATCGCCATAGCCGCCGCCGCGGTCGCGCTTCTCTCACTGAACGGCATGGTGACTGTCGCCGGGGCCACCTGGTGTAATGCCCTGATTGTTGCGGTCGGGTCACTCCTGGTAGGACTGGTGGCCGGCAGTTACTTCCGCGCTCCGATCGGGGCCGAGGCTACGGTCTGCGATACTCGCTGGCCGGTGCTCGGCCTGACCGGGCTGGTGATCGCAACGTCCACCGGCCAGCGGGCCATGGCCGCCCATCTGTTTACCGGCGCTTCCCCCGCAGTGCTGGCAAGGGTGATCGAGCCCGCCTTCGCGCTCCGCTCCCTTTCCCTGTTGGGCTGGGCGTTGCGGGATCGGCTCCAACTCGAGCGGAACGCCGTATCACCCTCCGCCGATGGGAGCGGTGCATGCACTACCTGTCGGCCGCTCTTTCCCACCAAATCCGGTCCGTCTGGCGGCGCGTCCCCATGACGGAATCCGGCGTCACGGGCGGATTCAAGCCCAGCCTTCCCACTGCCTCGTCGCTATGGGAGCAATAGCTCCCGGCACAGAACCAACCCCCGGAAGAAGCTGCCCGGGGCCAAGCCGAACGCAGGCAAGCCGAACGCAGGCAAGAACCCCGATGCCTGACGCGGCAAGACCACCAAGGCAAACTGTGAGCCTCTACTAAGTTTTTCCGATCTGACCGGGCTGCTATTTTGAGCTCATGAGCGAACTAATGGGCTTCCATGACAATGAACCGCACACGGCCAATATCGCCGGACGCCTGAACTGGTTGCGGGCCGGGGTTCTCGGGGCCAATGACGGTATCGTGTCCGTCGCCGCCACCGTCGTGGGAGTCGCAGGCGTGACGAACTTACCTGCCCCCATTCTTGTGGCTGGAATCGCCGCAGTGGTTGGCGGTGCTGTTTCCATGGCGCTGGGTGAGTATGTGTCTGTGAGTAGCCAGCGAGACAGCCAACGGGCGCTCATCGAGAAGGAACGCCGCGAACTAGCTGATGACCCGGACGCTGAATTGGCCGAACTCACCGGGATCTACCGTGCTCAGGGCCTCAGCGATGCCACTGCGGCACAGGTGGCCCTTGAGCTGACGGACCATGATGCCTTGTCGGCACATCTGGCCGCTGAACTGAACATCAGCCAGCATGAGGAAGTCAATCCCTGGCAGGCGGCCTACGCCTCTGCAGCCGCGTTTACTGTTGGCGCAATCCTGCCTCTGCTGGCCATCTTGCTGCCGCCAGCGGAATGGCGGATCCCGGTGACGTTCTTGGCGGTGCTGTTTGCCCTTGCCTTGACGGGAACGGTGAGCGCTTCCATCGGTGGCAGCTCCAAAACCACGTCCGCGCTGCGTCTGGTCGTTGGTGGAGCCTTAGCCCTCGCGGCGACGTACGGTATCGGTACCGCCCTCGGAGCAAGCGGGATTATGTAGCTACTCCCACGTTTGTCCAGCGTTAGTATGTGCGTTTCTGTCGAGCTCTCCTACTGTCGGGGTTTGGCCTGTTCTGGGACAAGGCTAAGAGCCAATTTTGGGCACAAGTGGACAGCTTCGCGGGCCGCTTCAATATTTCCGGGACTGATGGCGGGATTGCTGCGGTTACCATTGGTGGCCTGCAGTGCCAAGGGATAGCCCCAGTCGTCGCGGACCAAAACGGTGGGCAACAGTTCGGTGCACAGCCCCCGCCCGTCGCAGCGGGTCCAGTCGATGTGGAGTATTTCAGTCATATTGCGCTCCTGGTTTCTCTGGTGCAGGTTCCCAAAAGATGGGCCTTCATGTCCTCGGCGAACATCTCCAAGGCACTGCTGACCAGCCGTGCTGTCCCGTCTGGATGATGGCAGGCACCCCGACCGCCGACGAGCTTGGTGAGACGTTCCAGCTCAAGGACTAATCGTGGGTTTCGGTCCCCGTAGGCGATGGCGCTCAGGACACGGGCCATGGCTGGCAGGCCAAACATGCAGGGGCCGCATTGTTTTGCGGAGGCACGTGCAAGGTAGTCAAGGATCCGTGCGGTGGCCTCAAGCCCGCAGTCCCGCGCAGGGAGTATATGGAGTACTCCCGCGCCGGGGTTGATCACGTTCTCCCCCGGCCCCGAGGGAGACAACCGGCATTCCAAGTCCCGGACCCACCGGCCGTGATAACCACCCACCAGCACGGCACCTACAGTGGAGAGGTCCACTCCGGCACTTGAGAGTACGTCGCAGAGTCGTGCGTCCCCTTCCACTTCCAAGACCTGCCCGGCACCCTGGCCGGAGATCGAGACGAGCCGGGTTCCGGGGTCCCGTTCCGATCCCGCTGCCCGGAACCACCCGGACCCGTGCCGGGCAATGAGGGCAACATGGGCCAGTGTTTCCACGTTCAACACTAGGGTGGGCCTGCCTTTGAGCCCTGCTGCGCTGAGTCGACGGCGGTTGTCCAGCGGCAGGGCAACGCCGGTGGCGATGCTGTTGACCACGGCGCTTGCCTCCCCTGAAATGAACGTTTCCGGGGCTTGGACCACCTTGATTTTGCGGGCGTCGCGGCGCTCGGCCACGGCGGCTTCCACCACGGGCATGGCGGCCGGTGTTGTGTAGATGTAGAGCAGCGACGCTGATACGGCCCGCCCGGCAATCAGGAGTCCGTCAATGACCAGGTGGGGTGCATGGGCAAGCAGGGTCTTATCCTTAAAGCTGAGCGGTTCGCCTTCGGCACCGTTGGCGATGACTACCGGTTTGGCCGGCAGCAACGCTGCGCCACGGCCCTGGGCCGTGGCCGCAACCTTCCGCCAAGAGGAGAAAGCCGCTCCACCCCTTCCTGTTAGGCCCGACTCTCCCAACACCGACATGAAGCCCGCATCGATGGCAGCTAGCGATAATGGCCCGAAGGCTTGTTCATGTTCGGCCAGGCCCGCGTTGGAGCCGGCGGCAAAGAGCTGGTACGTTCCGGCACTGCCCCTGAGAGTATCCACGGCGGGTCCTACTGCTTCCTGGATTGTCATGACAGGCCGCCTTGCCGGGCTTTGGCGGTTTCCAAAAAGTTCGCTGACAACCGCCACGCCACCGCTGCACCCACGGCGGCAAGGGATCCCGCGGCAAGCACAACAAACCACTTGCTGGTGCCGTCGGTGCCGTTGCCAATGGCATGTCCCAGAGCAATGGGCCACATCGCGTAGCTGAGCCAATGGATGGCGCGAAAGCTCCGCTGCCCCAAACGGTGACGCAGCAGCCCGGTGGCCACAACTGCAAGAACCAGATCAAAAGCCACCGTGCCCAGGCCCTGCCAGAACGGCTTGAAGCCGCCCAGGAAAGGAACAAACACGTCAATCACGTTGAGCTTCGCGTACGAATCCAGCATTAACGCCACGATATGGAACACTAAGAAAACTGTTGCCAGCAAAGATACGTTGCGGTGCAACAGCGTCATGGAGAACCTCGGAATGGCAAACAATGGCCTGCCAGACCTGTTCAGGATCCCCAGTATGACTGCGACGCTGAACAGGACCAACGAGACCACACCACTCATCCGGCCAAAAGCCCACAAGGCGTTATCCATCCGATTCCCCTCCCTTCATGGCCATGCTTTCCCCTTCATGCTGGTTCCCGTCCTTGGGCCAGCCAGCGGTCGTGGACACTCGCCCCCGCGCGTCGACCAGACGTGCGGCGATGCCAACTCGGTCAAACCATTCAACGGCGGTAAAGCCCCGCACAATCCCTGCCGTGCTGAAAGCATTTGCCTGCAGGCACGACGGCGCAGCCACCGAAACGGAACGCCACACCGGTTCCGCTGGAAGTCCGAACCGGGGGTCAAGAATATGGTGAACGGTGCGGCCTTCATGCTGCCACCGCCGTTTCTGGGTACTCGAGGTTGCCATGGCATGGCCCGCGCGCAGGGTGACCTGCTGCCGGGGATCCCCGGGCATGTCCTGCACCAGCACCTGCCACCCTCCCTCCGGTGCCGGGCCGGCGGTGGCAATGTCCCCGCCCAGGGAGACCAGGATCCCACATTCCAGTTCTGCGGCAACCCGTTGTGCGGCGCGGTCGGCGGCGACTGCCTTGGCAGTTGCCCCTAAATCCAGACGCACGTGTTCGGGAACACTCAGCTTTCGCCCCACGAGGTGAACCTGGTTCCAGCCGGCGCTTCGCTGCTGCACCCGCGGGTCATGGATCACGGTCCCACTCGGGCTGAGCTGAACTTCGGCTAAGTCCCGGTCGTAGCCTAGGGCTTCCAAGTCCCTGCCCAAGGTCGGGTCCACGTCGCCGTCAGTCCATGCGGCAGCATCCAGTGCAGATTTGACCAGCATCGCCAGCAGAGGGCTCACTGTGGCCCCGGCCGCCAGCTTCGGCTGCAGGCATACAAGTTCCGAGTCTTTTCGAAATCGGCTGCAAGCATCGTCGACGCCTGCAATTTCTTCCCGGACCACCCGTTCAGCTGCGGATGCCAGCCCAGGCGCCGTGACGGTGATAGACACTTCCAGCCCCCACACCGTCCACGACTTGGACTCCATATCAGGACCCGGACGATGTGCCGTTGGTGGCCGTGCCGTTACCGGATTGCACGGAACTGCCACCGGAGTATCCACCATAGGCGCCAGTGTTTTGGTTTGGGACCTTGATTTGCGATGTGTCACCCTTGTCTGCGCTCTTGACGGATTTAGTGCTTGTTCCGGGGCTCCCCGTGGCTTGGTCCACGGCTATGGCACCAATTCCGAGAACCGCAAAGCTGCCCACGGTGACGGCCGTGGTGAGGTTGAGCGCCCATTGCTTTCCGCTGTTTCTCTTCGTCATGGTCTGCTCCGGTCTGGTTGCTGGTGAAGTATTCTTACCTCCATCATCCCTGCGGAATCTTTGTGCTTTCTTAGACAGAGCCAGCAAGCTGCGATGAATGGCCCTCTGCTACTTGGCTGCCAAGGGCAAGATGATCCTTATCGCGGCGCCGCCACTGGGTGCGGATCCCACCGTGATCTTGCCGTTGTGCAGTGCCACAATCTCTGCCACTAAAGCCAGACCCAGCCCGTAATGACGTGGTGGCCCCGCACCCACAGACGCCGGGCGCAGTGAAGAGAATCTTTCAAAGACACGTGACTCGGTTCCTGGCATAAATCCAGGACCGTCGTCAGAGACCTCGATGCATACGTCAGTACCCTTGCTGCTCACAGCTACGCTGACTTCGCTCTGGGCGTGGTCCATTGCGTTGGCAATCAGTGCGGTAAAGACGCGCAGCAGTGCAACCGGCGATCCTTGAACCAAGATAGGCACCGCCATGGCAGGTTGGGCCAGCTGGATGGAGCGTTGCACTGCCTGGGGCATGGCCAAGGCGACAGCGTTGCGGGAAACCTCTGCCAGATCCACCGCGGTGTGGGCCACGGCGGAGCGGGGGTCCACGGAAATCAACAAGTCATCGAGAATTCCGGTGAGCAGCCGTGAGTCCTCGACAATCGCACTGACCTCTGTTGAGACAGCTTCCCTGGAAAAATCGGTCCCGGGCACCTCCAGCTTCCTGCGCAGGAGTTGGGAGCGTGTGCTTAGCAATGTCAACGGCGTTCTGAGTTCATGGCTGGCATCGGCCACGAACCGCCTTTGCAAGGCCAGGCTCTCGGCTAGTGGCCGCATGGCCCGTACCGCCATCCAGACCGACACGGCAGCAGCGAGCAAGGCCGCCGCAGTTCCGGCAACCACCATGGACCATGCCAAGCGGTTCAATGACTCACTTCCCTCGTGGGTGTCCACGGCGGCCTGCACCACTTTGTCGTTGCGAATGGTGGTCAGCACTTCATAGGTGTGCCCGCCCACCTCGAGGCTTTGCTGTTCATCCGACTGCGAAGCGTCCACACGGTTCATGGCTGCTTGGTCCGGGAGCCCTGCGGGCATGACTGGAGAGACCTTTACCTGGTCTTCGTCGGCAATCGCGACGTAGACGCCTGCGGGTGCGTCGCGGGGAGAGTCGATCTGGGTTGCACCCATCAGTGTTTTGTTCAGGGCTTCGGCCGTGCTGGCTGCCACGATGGAGTACAGTAGGCCGCCCATCACAGCCAGAAGAACCACAATCAGCACAGTGAACTGCAGCGCCAGACGAACCACCGAACGGCGAAGCTCTGCCACATCCCTGGTATTCACGCCAGTGGTCCCAAGACGTAGCCGCGTCCGCGCACCGTCAACACACACGCGCGGCCCAGTTTCTTGCGAAGATAGTGTACATAGGTATCAACCACGCCGCTGTCATCGGCATCGGCGAACACCGATTCCAAAAGACCCTCCCTGGTAAAGACCTGCTGGGGACGCCGGGCAAGATGCTCCAAAAACTCGCTCTCCCGTTCGGACAGCACCACCATGCCCAAACCGTCGAGAGTCACCATCCGGGTACCAACATCCAGCGATCCACCAGGAACCCTCACCAGAGCGGACGTGTCGGAGTGGCGCCTGAGCAGAGACCTGACCCGCGCAAGCAGTTCATCGATGTCAAAAGGCTTACCCAAATAGTCCTCTGCCCCCCGGTTCAGCCCCTCAACGCGGTCTGCAGGATTGCTCAAGGCCGAGAGTATGAGCGCCGGGGTGGCCACTCCTTTGCGACGCAGGCGCTCCAAGACGTCCAACCCCTCAATGGCTGGCAGACCGCGATCCATCACGATCACATCAAAATGCCGGCTGAGTCCCTCGTGAAGGGCACGTTGGCCATCACCTGCAACCACCACCTCGTAACCTTCACCACCCAGCAGGTCTGCCAGCATTGCCGCCAACGCGGCATCATCCTCCACCACCAACACACAAGGTTCATCATCCATGAAGTGAAGTATAAACGTTGAGGTGAGGCCTGAAAGCTTGGAAATTCAGGCTGAGCACTTATCGGTGAAGGGCCCCAACAGACGGCGTCGGGCACCGGGCTTTCATGGCTTCGTTCTTCTCGATCTCATTCCACTCCCGGAACTAATCAAACATCACACCTCGGATTATGAGACGCTTTCAACCTCACTGTTCTATCGCTTAGACCGCGGCGGCTGCCCACCGCTTCTTATCCCACGGCGGTATCCGAATAAATCGGGCCGAATAGGCTACCCGTGAATACTCGCCTGTACCGGTAGTCCCGGCCACACCCACGCACACCGGCACTCCCACGTGTTGCATCACTGCCGCTCGGATTCGACTCCCCGCGGCCTGCACTTGTTCATCGTTCCCCAGCAACCCCACGAACGATTCGTCAATGGAGTACACCTCCTGCCACCTGCCAAACCGGCCCACGACCTCCATGACCCTGGCACTCATGTCGCCGTACAGCTCATAGTTGCTCGAGCGTGCCACCAAACCCCTTCTGCGCGGAATTGCATCAGATGCGAATTTCGGACGATTACAGGCGTCGCAGTTCCATTCCAAGAACTCCCGATGGCCCAAGTGTACGTTGGGAAACTCTTGCTTTGCGGAAGCAGTTCGCGTTTAATGCATGATAAGTGCATCAAACGAAGGAGGAATGGTGGTCCAACCAGGAGTCCCACACGGCGCAGCCTCGCTCTACCTTTCGGCAGGGGTCTCTTTCCTTCAAGAAGAGGACGCCGTCTTTAATGCCATGCTGGAGGGCTGGACGATGCAACAGCGCGGTGGACGGAACCTGCGCAAAGATTCCGTGGACTCAGTCGTTGGAATCGTGAAGCGATTCCATGGCTTTACCTCGGAATGGCCATGGCAATGGACGGCCTCGACCATGGACGAATGGATGATGCACCTGGTATCCGTCAGAAAGTTGGCGCCGTCTACGATCCGTGGTTATCAACATGCAGTGCGTGGATTTTGTGACTACCTCTGCTCGGAACACTACGGCTGGAGTGTGGAGTGCGAGGAGCGATTCGGTACGCATCCCATTCAGGTCTGCCATGACTGGAATACGACGCGTCATCTTCAAGACTATGAAGGCCTGCCAGGTCGACGCCCGATGACCAAAGAGGAGCTGCAAATGCTCTTTGACCATGCAGATGGCGAAGTCGGGCGAAGGCTCGAGGCGGGTAAGAAGGGTGCCCTTCCGGCGTATCGTGACGCCACATTGTTGAAAGTGGTCTATGCCTGGGGACTGCGGGCTAACGAAGCAGTAAATCTGGACTCGACCGACTTTTACCGCAATCGGCACGCGCCAGAATTTGGGACATTCGGCATGCTGCAGGTGAGACTTGGAAAAGCCTCACGGCGTGGGCCACCGAACCGGCGATCTGTGGTGACTCTGCGTGGCTGGGCGGTCGAAGCGCTGCAAGATTACATCGAGAATGTCTGGCCGCTCGTGAAAGTCGACAATTCAAATGCGTTGTGGTTGTCCGAGCGGGGCACGCGGCTACGTGCGCGTGAACTGTCGGAGCGGTTCGCCACATACCGTGATGAACTCGGGTTAGACAAGGATCTTTCGCCCCATGCGCTTCGGCACAGCTATGTGACCCACCTCGCCGAAGAGGGAATAGACCCTACCTTTGTCCAGCAACAAGTTGGTCATGCTTACCAATCGACAACGGCGATCTACACTGCTGTCAGCAATGACTTCGCAAACAAGATGATGAGGCAGGCAGTGGACCAGCTTGTCCGTCCCCAACTAGAAGAAGGGCCCGACAAATGAATGTATTGGGATATGAATGGAGGTTAAGGGAGGTAATGGCCGCAGCCGGCATGTTCAGCACGACAAAGCTGATCCCGCTCTTGAAAGAGCGGGGCATCACCCTCTCTACGAGCCAGGTTTATCGTTTGGCTGCAGAGAAACCCGAACGACTCAATATGCACGTTCTGGTCGCTCTCATGGATATTCTCGACTGTACGGCCGATGATCTCGTGCGCCGGGTCGCGTTGGGTGCAGCTGCAACGCACTCCGAAGCAACAGCCACAGACGGAGGTCCAGAGCCGAGCGGCACGTCAGTATTGCGGGAAAAGAACCTGCGCCCAAAACGAGCACAGATCCAGCCATAAGATGCGCGCTGATCATATCGAAGCTATAGCCGAAAGCCTTCAAAGGGTGGAACCGGCTTTAGCACTCGAGCGAATCGTCAGCACCGTCAGCGCCTCCATCAGAACGCAGCCACCGGCGCTTCGGATGCGAACCCTTCTAGAAGATGAGCCCGATCTGTTGACGTCGGGCAGTCCCAAGATGCCCCGCGCCCTCGAACGAATCATCGCAGCGCTCACCCAGCAGGGAGCTACTACCTTGCAACGGCCGCGCTGCAACTACTGCAACCTCGTGCGCCTCCTACCAAATTCCACCGGTGGAGCACTGATTTGCAGTTCCTGCCATCAAGGAGACCGAGGGACCACGGTTGAATGCGTCAGATGTGGCCAATCGAAGCGAAGATACTCTGGCATCGGCAATCGCGGCTACTGCCAACAGTGCTGGACAGACAAACAGGCCGCCGCACAGCCAGAGTTGGTCAGCAATCTGATGTCCCGATTCCCCAACCTTCCAGAACGGGGCATTGAGATTGCCATTGCGAAAAGTGGCGCTCTTTCTGCGGGTCGGGATCGAACGGCCCGACTACTGGTGGAATGCGAGGACTTCGGAGACTCATGGTTTATGGATCCGGCTCGGTCCTCGCGGCTATTTCGAAGGCTCTATGACGGACTTCGCGGTGCGGGCGCGCCGCTGGATGAGCCGGTTTGCGGACACTGCAAACAGCCCGGACCGCTCGGTTCCCGACGAGATGGGCTAATCTGCTGCAGAAAATGCTACCGAGCAGGCCATCTCACGACGTGTGATGGGTGCGGGCAAGAGGCCGGCATCGAACGTCGGCAACCTGATGGGCAAGGGCACTGCCAACGATGCACCAACAAACTGATATGTGGATAAGTTTGTCAAGCGGCAGTAATGAGCGGCTCCCAGCATTGGTGCTGGGGGCCGCTCTTGGGTGTGATCCGGGTGTGGGTGCTGTGCTGGCGAGTCTTGTATTCGACTGTGCAGTGTCAGACTGATATTCGCGGGTTGGTTACCGCATGACGATTGTTCGGCTGGGGCGTATCAGTGTCTAGCATCGAGCGTTAACGGTGTGGCCCGTTTGTTCATAGTTTGATCTTGAGTTAGCCCCTGGTGCTGCCACGTCACGGCTTCCATGCACCCGGATCACACGTTTGTTAGGCCGCATGCATGTGTTCCCCTTGCTGTAGGGGTGCGGCGAGGGACCAACACCAGCCGGCAAGTTCCCGGGCGATTGCGGCATTGGCTGTGACGGACTTCTTCTTCCGTGCCTCAAAGACTTCCCATTTACGGTGCAGCCGGTGGTTGCCTTCCAGTGCCCGAATCCGGGTCACCGGGTCTACCAGGTCCAGCTGCTTCACGAGCCGAATTCCGGGCCTGGAATAGGGTTTTTTGTGTTGCCACGCAGCTTCGACCAGGAGCTTGCGGGCGTACTTGCTGCCAGCCCTGGTGATCGGCCCTTGGTGCCGAGATTGGCCTGAAGACTGCTCGCTGGGCACCAGACCGACATAGGATCCAATGGAAGATCCGGAGAACCGTGTCCAGTCTCCGATCTCCGTGGCAAGCCCAAACCCGGTCGTGACTTGAATGCCGCGCAGGCACATCAAGGCATCGACGACGGGGGTGTATTGGCAGTCCTTGGCGACCTCGCTGACGTGTTGGTCAATGCGTTTCAAATGAGCGGCCAGCAGCTCAACTTGCTCAATATCTGATTCGTAGGTGAACTGCAGCACCGGAGAGTCAAAACGTTGCCGGTGCAGCCACGCCGCGTGTTCCTGCGTCCACTTCGTGTCCTTCGGGTACCGAAGCCCATGCCGGAGCAGAATCGCGTTCAACCGCTGACGGGCATGGGACAAATCCCTGGCCGCCACGGACCGCAGCCGGGACAAATCCCGCAAGTCCTCTTGCTCCCTCGTAGGCACCCGAACCTCGGTGACAGATCCTGTCGCCAGCATTTCCACCAGCACGTGGGCATCACGCTTGTCTTCTCCGAACTAAGAATTTCAAGGCTGTCCGGTGTCAACGCGGGTTTTTCTGGTTACGGTTTTGTTGGATGTTGGTCCGGCCGGCAGCTTGGGTGAAGGTTGGCATTCCGAGTTGGGTCGTCGTGGTGCGGCGTGCGGTGATTTGATCCATTTCTGTCAATTTTGCTCGGGCTCCGGCGAGGCTGACTTTCAGACCCTCGGCTTCCCCGAGCCAGCGGTGGGCCTCGGCTTCCTTGATTCGGTCGATGAGGTTGTCGCGGATCTGGATCAACCGTGGCTTGGCCGTTGGATCGGGCCGCAGCAGCGGGCAGCGCAGGCAGCTGTGCTCGTGGATGCAGGGTGTGTCGTAGGAGCGTCCGCAGTCACCCACGGCGACCTTGCGGTGTTCGAAGTGGCCGATGAACTCGGCCCACTCGGCATCGGTGGGGGTGCGGTATTCCTGGGCCGGGCGTAGGGATCGGCGGCGGGCGATGAATTCCCGGTGGCCTTTGATGACTTCCTCGGGATAAACGGAGTTGTAGCCCATGGTCGTGTTGATGTCGCGGTGGCCGGCGACCAGCTGGGCGATGTGTGGTGGCATGCCGTGCATGATCGCATCGGTGATGAAGAGTCGGCGGAAATCGTGGAAGGTGTAGCGCATCGGATCCCCGCCACCGTCCTTGATGCCGATCCCGTCCAACGCGTGGTCGAGGTAGTGGCGCAGGGCGGTTTCGGAGACGGCCCGGTTTTCCAGGCGTCGGCGCCATTGAAACAGCAGCGGCAGGGGCGCGTTGAAGACGCGTTCATTCTTGTCGTAGGAGACTACGGCTGGCACGTGGGGTTGGCCCGCACGGATCCGGGACACGATCTGGGAAAGGACATCGGCAAGTTCGGGTGAGATGACCAGTATTCGTTCGGCGTCGGACTTGGAGGGGGCTATCTGCAGTAGGGGAATTAGTGCACCGGTGTCGGGCAGCCGGTATTGGATCAGGCTGTGGTGCGAGAGTTCACAAAGTTCCTCGATGCGGATGCCGGTGTGTCGCAGTACCTCAACCATGGCCCAGGTCCAGAAGGCGCGGTGCTCTTCATACATGAGGTCAACTCTTTTTCCTCCGTTCGGGGGCTCGGCCCAGATGTGCTTCCCACCCGGTGTCGTCATCACTGAGCGTCGCATTGGTTGGCCTTCAGCGGTAAAGAGTTCGCCGGGGTCGGTGCGTTTGCCGGCGGCGAGCAGCGCGCTGGTGCGTTCCCGTTCGGAGTAGACCCACGAGACCAGTGCAGGCAACACCGGCAGGCGTTCGCGGGTCCGCTGGTCCGTCCGGGATTTACGCGCCAACCGGGTTTTCTTGTGGGAGACATCCGTGGCATTGACCGGGCAACGCACCGCCCACGGGCCCCACCGTGCAGGGTCTTCATCGGCCCACTCGGCCAGGTCCAGGTAGAAGACGCGCACCGCCGATAGTACGCTGCGGCCATCTAGCCGTTCCGTGGTCCGCTGCACTTGTTGGCCGTTGGGGGAGGTACTGGTGCGGGTACGGGTCATGACCCGCTTCTTCCAGGAAGCCGCGACGTCGCGTGGGAGCTTCAGCGAATCGATCCCGGGGTGATGGGATTCGAGGTCGGCCCAGAACAACTTGCCCACCAAATAGGCCGTACGTTGCAATGATGAGAAGTCCATGGCGATCTGGCGTTCACGCAAGTAATCCACGAGCACGTCCCTCACCGGCCGGCACTTGAGGTTGTAGCGGTCGATCAGTTGTTCGCAGGTGGGCTGTCCGTTGCCGGAGAACATTTCAATCGCGGCGGGTGCTTCCTGGCCCAAGACACCATGCCAGCGCAGCAGCTGATAGAACAGCGGGCTGCGAATGAAACCGTTGGTACGCGTGGGGAGTTCAGCCGTGATCTCCAGCAGCTCAACGCAATCGCCGACTTCAACGTTGGCAACAAGCCCTCCCTTTGCCGCCATGAGCACGGCAATATGGGTCAGTGCCTGCTGGCCGGATTGCAGTCCGACTTCTTCGTCGACGCAGGTGCGGTTCATGGCAGAAAACGCCTGTCTATCACGCGTACGAGCCATCTCGCTGGCTAACGATCGACGGACCGGGGCGAAACGCAAGATCCAACCAAGACTTGGCCGGATCACGTCGGCACACATCAGGACCAACAACCCAAGACTTGGATGCGGTGCCGGGGAACCGGCCGGCCACCGATTGGTGGAATCCTCGCTGAACAGGTCCCGCCAGTCCAAGGAGGCCTCGGCCCCGCTGGCCTGCCACCGCTGCTGCCAAGTCTCGCCAGGGAACGACGAGAGCCAACCCAGCACCGACTGCACCCCAGCGTTCCGTGGTCGCTGGCTGCTGGGGTTTTCCAACCTGAACGGGGCCGCAAAGACCCGTTCAAGCACCGCAGCGCGGTCCTGGCATGTCGAAGGCCACGCGGCCTCGAGCTCGCGGGCGGGGAACCCTGCCCTTAACTGCGCACCGGTTTGCGCCACCATCCTGCCTGCCACGGTTTGGTCCGCAGCCGTGATGCCCTCCGCCGGTGTGCCGGTCAGCTGGTCGTTGGTGGTCATGAGGGGCCCTTTCCGAAGAGGATCTGCATGCTCTCGGGCCGGTAATCCGGGGCGGGAGTGGGGCCGGGATCCCGCAGGCGCTGCCGGGCGTGGAAGGCCAACACACCGGCTATCACCTCCTCGGTCACCGGGTTTAGATAGCGCTGGGTGGTCGATAAATACGCGTGGCCGAGTACCCATTGCACATCTGTCAGTGGCATCTGCGGGTCCCGTGCCATTCAGTACGCGGCCGTGTGTCGAAGGTCGTGCAACGACCAATGCGTGCCCAACGCTGTATTCGCCCGGTCAAACATCGCCCGCGCCGCGTCATAGGTCAAGGCCCTGAACGGACGACGCAACGTCCACCACAACGGTTCATCCCGGCCCGCCGGCACCAGGCCCTGCACTTGCACCTGATAAAGGCGCAACCAAACAAAGGCGTCCGGTGCCGCCGGCAAGGGCTGCAGCGCGCCGGTGCCCTTGCGGATCACGGTCATCAGCTGCTGCCCGGGATCGGCGTCAGCCACCGTGGCACCCAGCAATTCCGAGGCACGGGCGCCGGTCGAGACCCAAAACGCCACCAAAGCCCGATCCCTATGGGAACCCAGCTTGGCAAACAACTGGTCGAATTGCCTATCGGGGATCGCCCGTGGCGCCCGGGTCACCACCTTGGGCCGATACCGGCCCCCGCGCTTGCCGCCAAATCCTTCGTCGTGGTTGTGCTTCACTCGGGCCCTGGAACCTGCCCGGGCCCGCGCCAGCGGAAAGGGGTTGAGCATCGGCCCGGAGCCCGCCTCCAGATGGAAGTCATAGAAGCTGCGTAACACGCTCTCGCAATGCGCAACCGTCACTGCGGCGTACCGGTCGGCGTCCGGCACCGTGCCCGGCCCTGGATCCGCCATTTCAGTTTCATGCGTCTCCTCGGAAGCGGGGCCGCCGCCCTCGGGATACCGCCAATGCGGCCGCACCGGTTTCCGGGCAACCTGCAACCACCGGCAGAAGTCACGCGCCTCGACCCGGGTCGCCTGGTCCCACTCCACCTCGAATGCAGCCAAGAACCGAAACCACCGCAACAGGTCCATGCCGTAGGAGCGCAGCGTCTTAACCGACCGGCCGCAGGCCAGCAACTCGGCGAGGTAGACCGCCACCGACCCAACGCTCCTCCCTGACGCGTCAACCAGCCGATACGGTTCGAAGGGTTCGCCGGTCGCAACCAGGGAACCCGCCAGAGCCACCTCCAGCGCGGCCAGATCCTGTGGGATGCTCTCTTCGTTGTCCATGGGAACAGAACCTAGCTGATGCACCGTGGCACCGGCTATGGTTTCCCCCGCTGGACTTGGGTAGTTCGGTTAACACGTCCGTCTTAATCTTGTCGCCCGGTGCCCGCAGCAGTTTCGAGGAGGCCGCAATCACGCAGTCAATGCCGGCCTCCCGCAAGAACCGGGCCAACACGTACCCGGTGGGGCCGGATTCATACACAGCTCTCACCGGCGCCTCAAAGCGTTGGATCCATTCCAGCACCACCGCCGGATCCGCATCCATGGACGTCTTCACCAACTCACCAGTATCAGGATTCAAGGCGCAGCCAACAACAGAAACCGCGTGAACATCAAGCCCAATAAACGTATGATGAAACATGACCGGGACCTCCTAAAAAGATCACATATGGCACTACCAATGCAACGCCCATCAAGGCCGAAAGCCAAGAGGCTTGTCACTGGCAACCCACGGAAGCCGTGAAACAGAAGGCCCCGGCCCATACTCATATTGTCTAGCTGATGAATCCGCAGATTGTTCATTGTGCGGTCACCACCGCCTCATTGCAGCACGAACGCCTGAAGGGCCAGTTTGCAGCATATGCAGAACAAACGTCCGGACCGGCCTTTGCACCATTTGCGCAAAGGAAGCCCCGTGCCGCTTTGCCGGAAGCGAAATGGCAATATGCCTAACTTGCCGCAGCACCCAGAAATATGACTACTGCCAGGTGTGCGGCAACGAACGAAAATGCCGTTTCAAAGGAACAACGAAGGCGATTTGTGAACAGTGCGCGAATCGACGGGAACCCTGCCTGACATGCGGCCAGATACGTCTCATCAGACGCCGAATGGAAGATGGCCAAGCTATGTGTTGGTCCTGCGTCGATCCAATCATCGAGACCTGCACGCAATGCCGCAAAGACCTCATCGTCAACGGCAGGGTCAACAACTCGCCCTACTGCCCCACGTGCTACCCCCGGCAGCCAGCCTCGTTCCGTGGTTGCCGACGCTGTGGACACCATGAACATCTCCGCCAGTCGCGGCTGTGCGACCGATGCGAGGCCGACGATAAGATCAACCTACTGTTCCCTCAACCCCTCATTGATTCAGACCCGCGGATAGGGCCACTACGCACCGCATGCCTAAAAGCTGATCCGGAACGAGTACTGAGCACCTTTCGGTACAAAACGACGGTCGCATTGTTGCAGCGCCTTCTGAGCGCAACAGGACAGCTCGATCATGCCGCCGTCGATGAGGCCGGGACTGAGGCAAAAACGAGGGCAGTTCGTGCATTTCTGGTGGAGTACGGGCTACTCCCCCAACGCGATGAGATTCTCGCCCGGTTTGAGACATGGATTGCTCGTGCGGCAGACACAATTCCTGTACTGCGAGAACGTCATGCATTCATCCAATTTGCCAGATGGCGGCACCTGCGGGTCCTACGCCAGCAGGAATCCCAGGTGCGAACCGTTCAAGCTGACAGCCGGCGGCGTGAACTCAAAGACGTTATCAACTTCCTGAAATGGGTTAGTAAACATGGCGAGGCCTTGGCCAGCGCCACGCAAGGCCATGTTGACCGTTGGATCGCCAAAGACCCAATTTCAAGAAGGCTGATCCACCCATTTCTTGCCTGGGCGAGACGTAATCACTACTGCACACGTTTGGCTGTTCCGGCTATCCCTCGGTCCCAGCTTAACGTGGCCGGCGCCGATGAAACCGACCGATTGCGTTTGCTGACGATGATCCTTGAAACGATCTCGCTTGATCCGCGAACGCGCCTCGCCGCCGCACTTGTACTTCTTTATGGCATCCGTACCAACCGCATCGTTCAACTTCAAATCAAGGATTTCTCGATGGTGGGCGGCATTGTGTTCATTAGTCTCGGCAGTCAACCGCTGGCGTTACCTGCGGCCGTCGGCGACATCGCTTCTCTCGCACTGGCAACGAGAGGGGCAACGCGCATGTTTGGATCCGTCGAAGACCACAAGTGGCTGATCCCTGGCACCCGCTCTGGCTATCCGTTGGCACCGGCTTCGCTAGCTTTGCGGCTCAAGTCTCTCGGAATACTGCCCAGCCACGCGCGAGCAGGGGCCCTTGCCTCATTGTCTGGGCAACTTCCACCGGTCATTCTTGCTCGTCTTACGGGCCTTGAAATTTCGGCTGCTATTCGGTGGTCAAACGCCGTCTCCGCCAGCAATGCCAGATATGCAGGACTGATAACTAGCCCGCACAACCCAAATCCAGAGGACGCTCCAATCACAGGAAGTATCGAAACACTAACTTAGGGAGGAAACTGAGGTGGAAGCAACAACCAATCAAGCAGCGGCCACGACACACACATGGATTCTGCGACGAATCACAGACCTACCGAAAATCTAGGCGGATAACCGACTGAAACGATTTCGGCGCTAGCACTGCTCACAATCACCGGCAGAACATTGCACGGCCGCGCAAGGGCACCGACTAGGCGGCAGACCCAGGGAGCTGCGATATGTCGGATTCAATACGCTACAGTCCCGTAAGCCGGTGGCACCCTGTTGGTGTGGAATCTGGGTCGGGACCTGCGCCATTTGGTGAACACTGTTCACGACCTCACCGGACGCGGTATCGGGCTCAAGGTCCTCACCGGGGAGGGCGCGGCCATCGACACCACCACCGCCTCAGGCAAACTCGCACTCGAGAACTTCGCCGCCCTGGCCGATTCCGAGCGAGCCCTCATCTCCGAACGAACCATCACAGGCCTTGCTGCCGCACGTGCCCGTGGCCGGAAAGGCGGCTGCCCCCACAAGATGACACCGGGAAAGGTCTGTCTGGCGGTGGCCGCTGTGAGCCAAACCCAAACCATGGTTGGTGATCTGTGCACGGAACTCGGCATTACCCGCCAAACCCTCTACCGGCACATCTCGCCCACGGGCGAACTCCGTAGTGATGGGACGAAGCTCCTGAACCCGAGATAGTGGCCGTGGAGGTGACTTCTGATGCGCGTGCTGTCAGCTTCGGAAACGAAACTTCCAGCAACACGCGCATTGTTCGGCGAGTCGCAGGACGTCTCTGCATAGTGCTTTTCAAGGGTTGGCTTGCAGTGCCTGCCAATATTCGTACATGGATTGTTGATGTTCTCTACCCAGTTGAGCCCACTGCCGCATCGCATCCTTCGTGGGGTGCGGTGGCCGGTAATTGGAATGCTTGTAGAGCGTTGCATGTTCATCCCACGTGGCGACACAGAGCTGGGCGGGCAGAGACTCGGGGGACGCGTACAGGTGGATCAGCAATGCACCTGCAAGTGCGGACAGCCCGACTGTCGGGCTGTCCCCCGGCCTGTAGCCCGCCTTGCGCCACTCGACAGTAGCGATCATGCAGGCAGTCCCGGCCACCTCCTCGGCGAGGCTGAAAAGCCCATCCGCCGAGAGGCTAGGGAACTCGCCCGCGAGGGCGTCGCGAAGAACCTCATGCCCCCTGACATTCAATAGCTCGCCCGTCTCGGCGGCCTGAGCCACCACAGGAACCACCACTCGCGAAGCGATCTCTCTGGCCTGAGCCAAGGGCAATGAGAAGAAGTTCTTGGAGGGGTCAAAACCGTGTAAGTTGGTTACTTTTCGCATCCGTCCACCAGCCTCTCAGCGTTCTGGAACTCCTGCAAGGTAAGGCGGAATTCCAGAACGCGACCACACTTTTCTGTCGCCTGTCGGAACTGTCCTACCTGCTAAATGGTGGCTCAATAGACATACACCACTTGGTAAAGGTTCGGGGAGCTCACGCAATCGCGAAGAAATCCGGTCACGTAGATATATGCAGAAACTACGTTCACTCCGTTGCCCGTGTAGAGGCTGCCCTGCTTCTCCCACGAACTTGAAAACGACGCTTCACTGAAGCTATTTACATCAGCATAGCCATTGTCTTCATTCGTTGCTCCGACGTGGGCGGTGACATAGATTGGACCGTTGTTGAGGTACTCATATCCGAAATCATAATGGATATAATGCCCGGCATTACTCGGATACAAGAACGCGGTGCCGCAGTTGCCAGGAATCACAACGTTGGGCTGCGCTCCAGTCTTCGTGCTCTCGTGTGGGACGGCGACCATGGGAATCGCAATTGGCGGCAGATCAGTCGCCGCCGCCGATGCTGAGGACGTTTGCGCACTATTACCAAAGGGAACCGCGGCCGAAGCTGCTTGTGAAGTACCGGAAACACCGATTATAAGCAGGACTACCACAGCCATCGTGGTCACTGTTGATCGCTTGAAACTAAACATCTTTACTCCCCAATCTAGCTCACCAAGTTTTTCGAAGCTGGCTGCTACATAACAGAAACATTCCTCCGTAGCAGTGCCTTAAGTCAAGGGGACGGGGAGCTCGATCCTGAACCTGGAAAATTGAGCCTTGTAACGACCGATTGAGCTCGCCATGGTCATTCGGGATGGCGAAATGCCATGCAAGACGTTCCCCAATATGGACACGGAGCCCGGCAATGCAGACGACTTTGGACGATCAGTTCAGGCGCCATCGGAAAATAACAGCCATCGGCGAGTTCCCGCGGCCCGTCGATTCGCGTATACCCAGCAAAAATGCGCGGTGACCGGGCGCAATACGACACACGATTTGAAACCATCCACAGCCTTTCACCGGGTGACCCAGACACCTGGTTTGGCTGAAGAAATTGTGCTGCCCTGGGGTGTCTGTCTATTTGGCCGACTCGTTTCCATTCGGCGCCGCAGTGCGTCCATAGTGTGCTGGAGGCCCTGCTGTTTGGTTGCGCAGAGAAGCTGATGCGCCTTCCAGTATTGGAAGGCGCTGCCGGTGGTTAGTGTAACCATGGATGGCTAAATGGCTGTGTTCGTCAGGGCTCTGCGCTTGCTTGTTGGTCATTGCAGTGGGGGAATAACGCGAAAACGAATACCGCGGGTTACCTATAAAGTCTTCGCTTGGGCCCGGAGCTGAAACCACGGAGCACCCGTGGCAATGCCCAAATCCTTGGCCTCCTGCGAGCGCGCCACCACACAGCCGTCGTTGTTGGACAGCACGACGACGGGACGGCCTTCCAGTGCCGGGTCAAACACCCGCTCGCACGAGACATAGAAGTTGTTGACGTCCACCAGGGCGATGTGGGAGCTGCCCATGGCTGCTTCAGCCATGCTCGCCGGCCGCACCGGATTCGAAGCCGTAGCTTTCGAGACCGTAGCCAAGGAATGCTGGCAGCCCGGCAGCCAACCGCTCGAGGACGTACCGCTCGTGGGGCACCACAGCCTCGGGCAGGTCCGCCAAGCAGAACCACGCGAGACCTGCAGCCTTGCTTGGCTCCATGATGCGGGGACTGCCCGTCCAAGACTCACAGCTGAAGAAAAAGTCCACCCTGCCACCTGCGGCCTCACCGGGCCGGGCCGCCCGGTGCATCACCGTCAACGGAACAAGCTCTTCGGCGGCAATGACAACACCAAGTTCTTCCGCGGCCTCGCGGCGCGCCGCTGCCTGCACGGATTCGCCCGGCTCAACGTGGCCGGCTGCTGCTGTGGCCCAGTGGCCGTCCAGATACCCGGTTCCCTCGCGAAGTTGCAGCAGGACAGATCCGCGCCGCCGGAAGATGACATAGCTGACAGGGACCAGTGCCGAAAAGTCCCGCTTGGCGGAAAAGTCCCTAGACATGATGCAGGCATCGGGTGACAACGCCCCACACGGCAAGTTCCCCGGCCTGCACAGCCGCGGCAGTCGGGGACGGCGCATCGGCGGGATGCGTGGCCAAGGAGGGGGCGCCGTCGTGCATCACCAGGCGACGGATGAGCAGCTCATCCTCGACGATGACCACCACCACCGAGCCGTCGCGCGGGGTGAGGGAGCGGTCCACAATGATTTCATCGCCGTCGGCAATGCCGGCGCCGGCCATGGAGTCGCCCGAGACGCGCATGACGAACGTGCACGTGCGGTCCCTGATCAGGTGCTTGTTCAGGTCGATCCCGCCGTGAAAATAGTCCTGGGCCGGGGAAGGGAAACCGCTGGGAGCCGTGTTGGGCTGCGCCGGTGATACGAGGTCCATACCAAACACCACACCACCGACTAGAACAAAGATTCGAAACACAAGCGTACCATCGCAGGCCTCGATCCACTCCTTGGCGTGCCAGCAATGCCGGTCACCTTTCCATGCCTGCGGGGTGATCAATCAAGCACTGCAGTTTCAGTGTGGCCATCATTCCAGCTTCTAAACTTCATCTTCACCGTGCATCGGTCCTGAACGAGCTGACAACCGACTCCCATACCGCTGGCAAACGCTCCGCGATTTTTCAGTCAAGGCGCGCCGGTGCGTGACAGCCATCTCCGCGTTGTGAACTGGATCTGGATGTGCTTGAGCTCTGCCCGTGGAAGCACTGCGGTCACGACGCCGCCGCCCGGCAATTCTGCACCAACACCGTAAACGAACGGGTTTGTATCGACCTCCGCTCCGGGCACCTGGACTCCATTGACAAGGACACTGAGCTGGCCCTTGACCATTCGCTCGGTCACGGTGGGTGCGGATTGGTCCCAAGGGTTGCCAGTCAGCCCCAGCTCTTCCCGGTATTGGTTCATAAGAATGTGGTTGACGTGATCGACCAGCAATCTGTGGACTGAAGAAAGCTCGGACGGGTCACGGTGCCAGGTGGTTCGCACGGCCTCCCACAGCTGGGGGTAGCGCATCCGCTCCACCCCTTCGACCAGCCACGCGGGCCGCGGCCATGGCGGAACAAGCTCGATAGCCCTCCGCATCTCCTCACTGAGTTCTGCGAGGTTGATCGGATCGGAGCGGTCATTGGGGTTGCGCCAGAGCGCATAGGTGACACTCACACTCATGTCGCTGTACCCACGATTGTCCTGGCCATATGCCAAACCGATGGAATCCGCGTCCTCCAACGAGGGCTGAGGAACGAGCCCCATGACCGGGATGGGCATGAATTTCAGCTGCTCGGCCTGCTCAACACGAGGGTCCGGGGCATCTTCGGGGAGGATTCCAGCCATTCTCATACCCTGACCATGGCCCAAACACGGGAACCTGCATAGGAGGCCCTCGACTGAGCGCGAATACGGACACCCTGTCGACGGCGGCTGCTACACTCGCGCTTCAGCGTCTCCTGCCAAAGTGGCTGGAAACGATTAAGGAGTGCACCATGCCCTGGATTGAAACCATCTCCTTCGACGCCGCAACCGATAAGTTGAAACAGCTCTACGCCCGCATCACCGGCCCCGGCGGCAACGTGGACAATATTATGATGATGCACTCCCTGCGCCCCCACACGATGGAAGGGCACATGGCGCTCTACAAGAATGTGCTGCATCACCGGGATAACACGACGCCGAAGTGGTTTCTTGAGACTCTCGGCATATGGGTATCGGCACTCAACAAATGCACCTACTGCGTTGAACACCACTTCGCCGGGATGAAACGCATGCTGCGAGACGACACACGGGCACAGGCAATCCGCAGCGCCATCGAGGCAGGAGATCCCACAGCCGCACCGCTCGATCCGGCACAACAAGCGGCGATGGTCTACGCGCGTAAGTTGACCCAGTCCCCCGCCGACATGGTCGAGTCGGATGTTCAGTTGTTGCGCGAGGCTGGCTGGGACGATGGTGGGATTCTGGAGATCAATCAGGTCACCGCCTACTTTGCCTATGCCAACCGCACTGTTCTGGGACTGGGCTGTTCAACACAAGGCGATATCATCGGCCTTTCCCCCAATAATTCCGCCAATGCTGACGATTGGGGCCACAACTGAGGCGCCAGATGCCTTGACCAGGACACTGCGGTACCGGCACGTCCGGGTCCGCGGCTGTTCCCAGCCGGATTAGTTCTCGATGCTGGCCAAGGCATTGCGGCCCTGGCCAGTGATCTGGGGTTCCTCCCCAACGTCAGGGAATGTGCGGGCAGTCTCTGGAGCGGCCACAACGGCCAACACGGATGTGGGAATGGACAGTGCGACCGCGTCGCCCGGGGCAAGTGCCCGGCCCCAGGGGACTTCGGCCAGCATCAAGGCCCCGGCCACATCCAGGCTGATCTGCCTGCGCGGCCCCAATGTCCGCAGTCCGGTGACCGTGGCCAGGATCCCGATGCCGTTTCGCGCGCCCACTTCAATGCTCTCCTGGCGTACCAGCAGCACCCCCGGCCCGGGAGGCTGCCTCGTGTCACCGGGCAGCTGCAACACCCCCAACACGGAGTGGTGATACCCGTCGCGCACGATGCCCGGGATCTCGTTGGCCCCGCCCATCAGTCGGCTGGTTTCCAAGGTGGCCGGGCGTGAGTACATTCGTTCAACGCTGTCGTGTTGGAGCATCCGGCCGCCGCTGAACAGGGCAATTTTCTCGGCCACGGCCGCCGCCTCGCTGCGGTCATGGGTGACCAGCAGGACGGTGGGGTTCACACTGCGCCGCAACTGTGCCAGCAGCTCGTGCATGGCAGCGCGCAGTTCCGGATCCAAGGCGCTGAACGGCTCGTCCAAAAGCAGCACGGCCGGTCTGGCTGCCAAGGCCCGGGCGATCGCGACTCGTTGTGCCTGGCCGCCGGAGAGCGCCGTGACAGGGCGCCGGCCAAACCCCTCCAGCTGCACGAGTTCAAGGAAAGCTGCGGCATCGGCCCGAGCCGCCTTTTTGGGGACTCCGCGGACGGTGCCGGCGAAAGCAATATTGTCCAGGACGTTCAGGTGGGGAAAGAGCAGCGGGCGCTGCTGGACCATGGCCATTCCGCGGCGCTCGGGCAAGACCTCGGCCATGTCTTGGCCGCCCACCAGCACCCGTCCGACGTCGGGCGTCTCAAGGCCTGAAATGGCACGCAGCAAGGTGCTCTTCCCCGCACCGGAAGGCCCCAGCAGTGCTGTGCACGTGCCCGCCTCCACTGTCAGGTTCACGTTGTCCAAGACGGGTGTTCTCGTTCCGGGGAAGGATTTGGACAGGCCCTCCACGCTGACGCCGGGGATCATGGCAGGTTTCCATTCATTGATTTTGCCGTTGGTTTTCCGCTGGGTCGTCGGCCCAACAGGCCCACACCCAGCAGCAGGACCAGTGGAGGAAGCAGGGCCGCCGCGGAGAGCAGCGCGACGGTGGCGTCGTTGCCGGTGCCCGCAGCCGCGCCCGCCACCAAGAGTGGGACGGTGACGATCGTGCCGCCGCCGACCAGGACGGTGATGACATAGTCGCTCCAGCCCACCAGGAACGCCAGAAAGGCTGCCCGGGCCAAGGCCGGGGCCAGCAACGGCAGCTGCACCCGCCACATGACCTGCCACGGCGAGGCGCCCAGGAGGCGGGCTTCTTCCTCAACGGCGAGGTCATGCGCCCCGTAGGCGACGCGCATGACATAGCTCGTGTAGGGCAGGGCGTAGACCGTCAGTAGCAGGACGACGCCGGCAAACGGTGGAACGTGCAGGCGCAGCAGCAGCACGTTCAGTCCCAGTGCCGCAACGAATGCCGGCAGGGCGAGCGGGGCGAACAGCATGACGTTCACCGCCGGGGCAAAAAGGACCCGATGGTAGGCCAGCGCGCGGGCCGCCAGCACACCCAGGGGTGTGGCGATTGCGCTGACCAGCAGACCCAGCAGGAGGGAATGCCCGAAAGCCGGGATGGCACCCTGCGCGAGGGCGGCGCGCGCGCCCTCCCATCCCCAGGCCTGGGGCAGCACAGCCGGAAACGACCAGCGGTCGGCAAAGGCCCACAGGACCAAGGGCACCAGCGGCAGCAGGAACCAGAGTGCCAGGGCCAGGGCGAGCATGATCCGCAGTACACGCGTGATGCCCTGTGAAGTTCTCAGCCCGTTTCCGGGCTGGTCGGGCCAAGAGAGCGGTGTACTGAACTCGGGCGGGAGGGTCAGCGCCACAATGCACTCCTGCGCAGGTAGGCCAAGGAGGCTGCCACGGCGGCCATGGACAAGACGGTGGTCAGGATGGCCACTGCGGCCGCTTCCGGTCTGGAGGTGAGTGTTGCGGCGTTGAACAGGCGCAGCGCCATGACCGGCAGGGGCTCGGGGTAGGCCCGGCCCAGCAGCCATGCCACTTCGTAGGAGCCCAGGCTGTAGACAAAGACGATCGTGGCGGAGACGGTCAAGGCCGGCAGGCTGAGGGGGATGAGAATGTGCCGCAGGCGACGGAGGCGGCCGGCTCCCAGCAGTGCAGCTGTTTCATCGTAACTGACCGCCCGTGTGGCCAGCGTGCCGGTCACCACCAGGGCCACGAACGCTGATTCCTTCCACCCGTATTCGGCAACGACGCCGATCCACCACGGTCCTCCCACCAGTTCCGGCCATTGCCCGCCGTTGTTGAACAGGCGCGCGAGCAGCCCCGAGTCTGCCAGCAGCAAGGAGATGGAGGCGGCGCCAACAATGTGCGGGACGGGGATGGTCAGTGTGCCCAGGGCGGCGACGAGTTTGCCGCACCACTTTCCTTGGACGATGATCAGCGCTGCGCTGAACCCCACCACACAGGCCACTACGGTCGAAACGGTCGCGATTGCCAGCGACAGGGCAATGCCCACCGGCAGGTCTGCGGCATGGGCGCCATACGCCGCCACGGTCAGGGACGGCGGGCCCACCAGCGGGAACAGTCCCAAGCTTTGGGCAAGGGCCGTGACCATGCCCCCGATGACGACGAAGGCTGCTAGTACGACGGCGGGCACCACCATGAGCGTTCCCGGAAGCCAGGTGCGGGGCCCGGCAGGTGACGGCGTGGCCATTTTTGTCCTCATGCGCGCCTCACCGACCCGTCAGGACCAGACGCCGCCATGCGTCGTCGAGGGCCGGGACCCAGGCAGCGGAGAGTTCCGGGCTGGCATTTTGGGACAGCACCTCGTAGGAAGGCACCACCGGGGACTGGGGCAGCTTCGCGAACAGGGCCCGCTGGGCAGGGTCAAGCTTGGCAGTGTCCAGGACGGTGAACTGGCCCCAGACGCGGGAGTCGGCCTTGGCCGCCTGTTGCTCCGGGGACAGCGCCAGGTTCGCTACCACCATGGCGCCTGCCTGGTGACCGGATGTTGCGGGCATGGCCAGGAAGCTGGCGTTGCCGACCGTGCCCTCCGTCAATGTCAGCACCTGGGTGGCGGCAGGGTAGGTGCCATCGGCGACAAGTTTGGTCAGTTCGGCCGGCCCGTAGGTCATGGTGAAGTCCACCTGGCCGCCGGCATAGAGGGCATTGAGTTCAGCGGAGGTCTTGGGATACGTCTTCCCCTGGCGCCAGAGCGCCGGGGCCAGCTCCTTGAGCCTGCTGTAGAGGGCGGGCGTGAGCCGGTCGAAGGCCTTTTGGTCGTATTGCAGCGGCACGTTCTGGTACCCGCCGGAGACACTGTTGAGCACTTCGCGGGTAAAGACGGATCCGGTGAAGTCCGGGGGTGCGGGGTAGGTGAAGCGGCCGGGGTGTTCTTGTGCCCAGTCCAGCAGGCCAGCCAGTGTGTGTGGCGGGTCGGTGACGGTCGCGGAATTGTAGGCAATGGTGAACTGTGCTTTGTGCCACGGTGCCTCGCAGCCGTCCACGGGGGTTCCAAAGTCGTTGGCCAGCAGTGGGTCGGCGGGGTTGGTCAGGCCCATGTTCGGCAGCAGGTCCGTCCAGCCGCATGACCAGGCGCCGGCCTGCTGGCCGGTGCCGAAATTGTCCCCATTGACCCAGACCAAATCGACGGTCCCATCCCGCGTGCCGGCCTGGACCTCGGTCAGGACACGGTTCAGGGCGTCCTTGGTGTCGGCCACGGGAACGCGCTGGAGCGTGACGCCCAACCTGGCTGCTGCGGGGATCAGTGTCTTGTCGACATAGGCGTTTCCCTGCTCTTCCCCGCCGTACATCCACAACCGCACCGTCTGGCCTTGCGCATCAGCGACCACCTGATCCCAGCTGGCAAAATCCTGCTGGGCCGGGGCCGGGGCACTGCAGGCGCTCAGGGCCAGCAAGGCAGCGCCAACACCCGCCATGAGCGTGCTGAACCGTCGGCGGCGGGTGCTGTGTGGTGCGCGGCGGGTAAGGCCGGTGCCAAATCTTCGCATGTCAGCCTTTCCCGTTGCTCGTGCAGGCCGGTCCGGTGGCCGCATCCGCGGAGGCCGCATCCGCGGAGGCCGGTGATGCGGAGGCCGGATCCCCCTTCTCCGGAGGGTGTGTGAGCGGCCTGAGCGGGAGCATTTTGCGCAATCCGATGTTTTCGCCGACGTCCAGGACGGAATGCTGGACGCAGGCGGCCACCAGCTCCCCGGTCTCCGGATGGCTCATGGTGTACATGCAGGCGCCGAGGCGCTCTTGGGTTTCCTTGATTTTCGGGTCGTCGCTGGCCACGCCTTGCTCCATCAGTGCCCAGGCGGGTGCGACGTCGGCGGCATCCATGAAGTTGTGCACCACAAACGTCTTAAAAGACAAGCGGCGCTTGAAGGCCGCCGCGGCTACCGCCCGCAGCCCGCCTGCCCGGCGCATGAGGCGCAGGGCGAAGGCGAGGAGGTGGGGCACGTCGCCCGGGTGGGCCAGCAGCGCCCGCAAGATTTTCGCACCCACATTCCAAGTAGGGGTGCCGCCAAAAATCATGCCGCCAAAGTGCGCAAGGGCCCTGTCGCGGGCCGCAAGGTCCCGGGGATCATCGGGGTCCAGCAAGGCGGCCCTGCGGATTCCTGCATTGACGGTGATGGCGGTCCTATTGCAGCGCAGGTCCCCGAACTGGGTGCCTTGCCACGGGATGGGGTGTCCGGCCCCGGCCTCGATCCGGGACCACACTGCGTCGATGGAGACGGCGTCGAATCCTCCGGACCACCTGCGGTCATCCCCTATGTAGGCCGCGGGCTGGAAGGAGAGCATGTCATAGGGCATTTTCAACACGGCCTGTGCCACCTCGGTGACTTGATCAAGGTTGCTCGGTGTGACGGTCATGTTGTGTGCGATGTAGGAACGGACGCCATGCTCACGTTTAAGCGTGGTAAACATGTCGGCGAACTTCGCCCGGAAGGGGTTGAGCTCGGCCTCGTTGTGGGGGCGCACGGCGCCGCGTCGTCCGCGCATCAACGAATCAAAGTGGGCGGCGAAGGAGACCCTGTCAAAGCGGGGCTTTCCTTCCTGGTCCAGCACCACGTCCAGCAGGTACTGGTAGTCGAAGTCGCCGTGGGTCATGGACATCGGTTCCCGGCCGTTGGCGCGCATGGCCTGCAGCGCCGCTGCGTGGTCCTCGGCCGGGAGCAAGCTGACTTCCCCGCCGATCAACTGCGCGTGCGCACGGGGACCGCGGACGCTGCGCAGGTACTCCATCTGTTCGGTCACCCCCTTGAGGGTGTGGACGCCGTCGATCCTGACCTTGTTGGCGTCGGCCGAGTGGTAGCAGGGTGAGCAGGTGAGATTGCATTTGGGAAAGACTCCATGTGTGCCTTCACATCCGACGGCGGCCCGCCCCAACAGCTGGCCGGGGGTTTTGACGTGCTCGGGCAGCTGCGCCCAGCGCAGCTCCAACGCGGTCCTGGTCTCGGGATGAATCGGCCTTGTTGCGAGTTCAACGCCTCGGAGGAGGGCTGCGACATTCATAATAATCCTCTAGGTCATGCAGTGGATACGGGACGGAGCAGGGTTGCGGACTGGTTCCTTTTTAGGCGTGCAGTTCCGGTGCCGCAGGAGGCCCGGCTCAGTGGCCCTCCTCGCCAATGACTACGCCGCTGGCGGGGTCGAAAGCGATGTGGCCCTTGAGCTGCCAGGCAAGGGGTGTGGGGAGCGGGTAGGACCAGGCGGCGTTGGAAGCGCGAAAACCACCGGCGCTGACATGGCGATAGCGGGCGATGCCCTTCCAAACGCAGAGGGTGCGCAGCCAGCTTTTCGTCAACACTGGCGGTTCCACGGCGTTGGGCGGAAAGTAGTGGTTGCCCTCCAGATAGATGGTCTGCTCGGCGCGGGCGATTAGCTGGCCCTGAAACGTGGCCGTCATCATGAGCCGCTCCCGGCCAGTTTGTGCAGAATCTCCCGGTCCGTGACAATAATGCGCCCGCGGCCCTGCCGGACGGCGTTCTTGCCGGTGAACTCGCCCATGACCTTGCTGGTGGCCTCGCGGGAGGCTCCGAGCAGCCCGGCGAGTTGATCGTGGGTCAGGTGGATGGTGCGTCCTTGGCTGAAACGGTGCGGCGCAATGTTTTCCGAGAGTTTCAACAGTGTCGAGGCGACCTGGGCCGAAAGCGGCTTCAACGCAAGGTCGGTGAGGCGTTCCTCCAGACGGGCCACCTGCTCGCCAAGCAGTCGTGAGATGCGGATGGCTATGCGAGGATCAGCAAGCAGGAACCGTTCCACCTCCGCCACACTGAGTTGGCAGATGGTGGCGTCCTCGATGGCCTCGGCGTAGTTGTCATACATGCGCTGGCCCACCAGCATCATCTCCCCGAACACCGCACCGGGTTCCAGGATGGCCATGGTCAGGGCTTTGCCGTCCTCGGCAACCCTGAAGACCCGCACCCGGCCGGACTTGAGAATGAACAGGGCAGTGACCGGCTGGGACTGGCTAAAGAGCAGTTCCCCGCGGCGGAACAGCCGCGCCGGGGCCATCAGGTCCATGGCCGCGATTTCCTGCGCACTCAGGTCCGCGAACAACTCGACTTCGGTCAAGCAGCTGAACGCATCAAGTGGTTCACCCATCAACGGTTCGCCCTCTCGTAGGCTTGGGGTCCACGGTCTGAGATCCCCGGGGACGACGGCGGCCAGCTCACTTTGGCATTCATCCCTCATGGCCGGCCCGCAATGACCCGTACGGCCACCAACCCAAGAATAGCGCCAAAGACCATGTGGCCCATCAGGCTCAGCACGGCAGTCGGGTTGAGGGCGAAAAGGGGCATGCCCATCATGGCGGGCATGATCATGAGTGGGCCCAGGACCCACCAGATTGCTCCGTGGACAACCCCCACGAGTGCGCCGCGGCGGTATCCGGTCAGGAGCCGGTTGCCGAACAGGACGGTCAGGCCCAGCCCGATCAGCACCGAAATCATCAGGTGGACGCCGAATCCGACCACCGCCGACGAGGAACCAACCATGGAAGCGATCGTGGGCAACATGCCCATCATTGCCATCATTGCCATCATCATCCCGAAGACGATGCCGCCGGCAAGGCCACCGGCGACCCCGCCGAGAACGCGCCTGCCCAGGCTGGACGAAGGGGACGAGTGTGTAAGCGCTGATGCGGTAGCCATGGTGGCGGCCTTTCGTGGAGTTGGTTGTGCTAACCCCTTCAAGCTAGGTCCGTCCGGCGCCCCTCTTCAGTAATCTGGAGTACACAACAAGCCATGGCCACCGGATTGTCCTCTTTTTGGCTTTTCGCAGCACGGCTCCGGGGACTGCGGTGTTGGGTTCATCCGGTTCGGGCTGGCATGGTGTTGCCGGCCCGGATCTGCAGGTGCCCGGCCCGGGCGGAGGCCCGGATGACCTCGGTGCATTGTTCCTCCACGGCTCGCCAGGGTGCGGCATGGATGTCGGAGCCGCCCCAGGTGCAGGCCAGCCGTGCCAGCGGAGTCAGCCAGCGCGCCCAGCCCACGGGGTCTTGCATGTCCACGACGCCGACCCGTCCCCCCGGGGCCAGCAGCGACGTCGTGGTTGCCCAGGCCTGTTCCCAACCGCCCATCAGGGACAACGAGTACGTGGCTAGGGCGGCATCCGCGAGGGCCGATCCCCCTGCCGACACAATCTGGGCCGAGAGGGTGGCGGGGTCTGCAAGAACCATGTCCGCCTGGACCAAGATGACATTGGACCAGTGCTGGGCCTTGGCCCGCCGCCGGGCCTGGCGGAGCATCTGGGCGCTGCGGTCAATGCCAACAATCGTGCCGGAGGCGCCGATGCGTTGCTGCAGCAAAGCAAAATTCAGCCCCGTGCCGCATCCCACATCCACCACCTGCTGGCCCTTGGAGGGGGCCAGCGCGTTGATACCGAGCACCCGTCCGGCATGATAGATGGGGTACTCCCCTGACAATAGATCGTAAAAGGGGGCAAACCGGGTGTATTTATCACCCAAGGCGGGCTCCTTCCAGTTCGTTCTGATTCGTTCCCCGACGGCCGAACAGCCACAGCGGACCGCACCGGCGAGCGCCATCTCCAGCATTGAGCATCATCCACGAGCAGTCCATCATGACAGTCAAGCACCCGCTCGTTGATCTGCTGGTTGTTGGCGGGGGCACGGCCGGAATCGTCGGCGCCAAGCTGGCCACCGGGTTCGGGGTGCGCACAGTGCTGGTCGAACACGCCCGCACCGGGGGTGACTGCCTGTGGACAGGATGCGTCCCGTCCAAGACGCTCCTCTCAGCGGCCGAGCACGCCGCCACCCTGCGAGCACCGACCGGGGCGCCGTCGGAATGACCGTCATTAAGGGCACCCTGGTGTTCCGTGGCCCCGGTGTGGCCGAGGTGGGCGGCGAGCAGATCCGCTTCCGACAGGCGCTGGTCGCGACCGGCAAGTGCTCCGGGTGACGTTCACGTCCCCGGTGATGCGCCGCACCACGGCCGCCCTGGCCTGGGGGCGACACCGTTGGATGGACCGGGTTGCAGCTCACCGCAGCGACCGGTAGCCGGCAATGATCCGCTGGATGGCGCTGGCCGTGACCAGCACCGCCCAGATGGCGGCGATTTCCCATGCAGCACCCGGGAAGATCAGCCACAGGCTGTGCACCGCCACGGTCTCCGCGCCCTCGGTCAGGCCGGCCAGGAACGACAGTGAGCGGCCGTCCCGGATCTGGCGGCCGGTTTTTTCGGCAATGGAAGAGAACGCCAGGAAGGCCGTGCCGTTGATGTAGTAGGCGAAAAGGACCAGCAGGAACGGCAACCAAGGAGCACCGAACGCGGCACTGGCGCCGATGCCGACGCCAACCACCGTCGCACCATAGACGATGAAATCGGCGCAGATGTCCCAGAATCCGCCCCTGCCGGTGTCCTCAGTGCCATTTCGGCGGTTTCGGAGCCGGGCCAGCGGGCCGTCAAGGCCATCGGCGATCCGGCACAACAGCCACGCGGCCAGTGCCGGCAGCCACCACTGCCCGGCAGCGAAGGCGGCACTGGCCAGGCCTAGAACCAGATTCAACCCCGTCAACCTGTCGGGGGTGATCCACGGCCGGTCCAGCCAGATGGCGGCCCGTTCCGTGGCAGGGCCCATGGCCCGGCGCAACTTGGCATCAAACATCGTCTGCCTTCCTTTTCCGACCCCGCAGGACGGCGACCACCAGCCCCGCAATAGTCAGCACGGCGAGGGCACCGAGCGCGATGTCGAGCTGCCATCCCGGAGTAAGGCCGAACGCACCCAGCGCCACGTAACTCACCGTGCCGGGAAGGATGCCGATCGCTGTCCCGACGACGTAGTGCCACCAGCCGATGGAGGTCAGCCCGGCCGCATAGTTGATCGCCGTAAACGGAAACACTGGAACCAGCCGGACTCCAATCATGGCCGCCAGCCCGCGCCTGCTCAGCAGCCGGTCGATTTTCTCCACCCGTGTCCCGATGAATTTCTCCACAGCCTCACGGCCCAGCCGGCGGCCCAACCAGAAGGCGGCCACGGAACCGAGCATCGCGGCAGCATAGACGACGGCGACGCCACCGCCGAGCCCAAAGATCAGCCCCGCTGCAACTGAGAGGACGCTCTTGGGCAATGGAGCAAGGGTCACGGCGGCGTAGACCAGGATGAAGGCGGCAGGCCCCCACCAGCCCATAGTGGCGAAATAGGCTCGGAGCTCTTCGACCGGCGGGAGCGGAAACACTAGTACCGCCACGGTGGAGGCAGCCACGAGAACCACAAGGATCCCCAGCCGCAGGAGCGCCGAGCGTCTGCTCGTTCCATCTGGTTCACTCTTCACGGTCCTCCCCGCAGCTGCTTCCCTTTCCATGCCGGCTGGTTCACTCAAGGCGGGCCGGGGCGTCGTCATCCCCGGCTGGTCCGACGGACGTGGCTCCGACCAGCACTCCGCAGTCAGCCTGTTCGAGGAGGTTGATGGATCCCGGGGATCCGGCTTTGTCGATCCACCCGCGGGCCGACGGCGCCAGATCAGTGGCGCCCACCCGAACCAGCAAGCTGGCAGCATGGGCCTGCTGCCCGGTCATGCCCGCGGAACCGGCGTAGTGGTCGGAGACGCCGTCGGCCCTGCGAGCTTCCCCCGGGGATTTTCCAGCCCGGATCGTCATCTTGCTCGAAATGTAGCCAGAATCAGGGCATTCCCCGCCAAGCCCCACCGCCGGGACTACAGCAGCCACAATCTCAGCCATGAAAAGTTCCTCCTCGATGGGCAACGCGGCATTCCCAAAATCTTGACGCGTTGCCGTTGCCATCAGGTTACGCGCAGGGCCGGGAGGTGGCGCCAGCCTAGCCGCCCTTCGGGCGCCCAGGCGAACATGGTGCTTTCCTCCGGGAGGGACGTCTAGTGGAAGCGTCCCTGTCACCCGTGAAACCCGACCCCACCAATAGTAGGGCCGGCCCGGATGAAGTCCTGCGATCGAGGACACACAACGGCCGTCCTCGCAGCAAGGCACAAGGTGGAGTGGCCTTCACGATCGAAGTGTTGTGTGATTGAGATTGCTGAGCCGCCGCCACCGGCACCGTACCTTGGTGGGGACAAAGCCGGAACGAAATGGAGCCATCATGCACATCTATCAAGCACGCTGGAACGGTGTAGTCCTCGCAGAATCGGCGCACACGATCCGGGTTGAGGGAAAATATTGCACACTTAGAATCGGCGAGCCCGCCAATCCGGACGCCGCCTGGTACTACCCGCACCCCTTGCAAGCGGCAGGGAACATGCGCGGACACGTCACGTTTCGGCACGGAGTCAAGGTTGCCAAGGTCCCGGCCGCGGACTTTGAGCCGAAGAAGCCAAGAGCTTGCCGGTGGTTGAAGCTGGCCGGACCGCGATGAACGTAAAAGCACCAGCACCGGTCGAAACGACAATGACTCCCACCCGCTCGATCGCAGCGCAGTTGTGGCCGGGGACGGTGGTTGCTCTGGCTGTGGCCGCCGGCTGGTTCCTGCTCGCTGTGGCCCACCCCACCACCACTTACCATTTCGACCCGTTCCTCGTCGCAATCGCCCCGTTCGTGATCCTGCGGCTTCGACGCCCGGCATCCTCGTGGCGGATGGTGCTGGCCAGCACAGGGATCGGCGCAGGTTTAGCCTTGGCGGCAACCCTGCTGCTTGACAACGCTGGCGCACTGCGAGGCCCCGCCGTGCTCGGAATCATCGGCCCGATACCGGAGTCCTTGATCTCCATCCTTCCGGGCATCCTCGCCGTCGTCGTGGTGCACACCCTCATCCGGCAGGCCCGCAGTGCGCACTAAACGCCGGTATCCACGGGCCATGGCCGCTTTGGCAGGGACTGACGGGGATGGAGTCCTGGATGAACCAGATAGCCGTGCCGCAACCGATGAGCTCCTGTCCACGCTTCGTGCCGAAAGCTACACTCCAGCCGCGTGGTCACGATTTCTTGCCCGGGCAACCAGGCGCTCGGTCCGGCAAGCCATTGAGCATCGTCGGGCCTTGCTCGAATCGACCGTGCTGCATGTGGGACTGGCTGCTCTGGCGGATCCGCGCCACCGCACCTGGGTGGCAGCGAGCTGGATTCTCACGGCCAGTCACCTGGGCATGTTGGAGAAGCAGGAGACACTCGGAGTTGCCAATACCCTCACGCTGATTCGTGCGAACCTTCCAGCACTGGAGAGTCGACTCGGAAATGCGGTGCCGATCCTGGCCCTGGCCACTGACTGGCTCGATGGGCAAATTTCCCGTGCGACAGGTACCGAGACCCGGTTCGGGCGGCAGGCAGACTTCCTGGCAGATACTGCGCTGTGGACCTGGTTCACCCTCCAGCACGAGTCAAACCTGTGGCTGCGTGCCGCGACGTTCGCTGCATGGGAGGCGAGCGTTGTCGCCGTCACCGCGACAAGTTTTACCCACGGTGCGATGAAGGACATGCCACGGTCCCGCTGGATTCGTCCGGCCGCCGCACTTCAAATCATCATCGGTTTGAGGATCGTGTTGCGACAGATCAGCCACACCAAGAGCAAACTACAGGGGGAAAGCCTTTCTACTTGACCTTGTCCCTGGGCAAGCTCTCCGCAACTCAGCAAGTGGGCAGTGAAATCCACTCACATTTTCAACTGGTGGATGTCCCCACATTCTCCGGTGAGGATGGCGTTGCAGTAGTTTGGGGCGGAGATGCAGTGCCGTGGTTTCCGCCGGCACTTGCTGCGTTGGCCTTCATTGCTGTCAGCCGGATCTGGCGGGTCTTTTGGCACCGTCCGGACCAATCCACCTGTCGCGGCAGACACGAAACGTTTCGGGCCGCGACCAAAGACGAGGCGTTCGAATTGATGCAGGTCCACCTCCACGGTTCACCGGCGTCGCTGCCCATCGGAAACGGGGACGTCGAAACCCGGGTTGGTCCATCCATTAGGCGCATTGGTCCGGGAGTTCTACGGTTGTTGTTGTGACCCGGGGAAAGAGCACGGACAAGTTTCCAACAGCTGGCGATAATTCGTGGAACGGCCACCTGCAGGGCAGCACCGGTTACCGCAGGGTGCTGGCGGCGCTTGCCTGTTCAGGGGTGGCAACGTTTGCCCAGCTCTATTCAGTCCAGGGCCTGCTGCCGCTGATGTCACGCGATCTGGGCATCACCGCCGCCCAGGCAGCCTTGTCCGTTTCAGCCGCCACTGTGGGCCTGGCCATCGCCGTCCTGCCGTGGTCGTTTGTTGCCGACCGGCTTGGCAGGGTCCGCACCATGGGATTGGCCGTGGTGCTGGCAACAATTCTGGGCTTGCTGGTCCCGGCAGCCCCCACCTTTGAAATTCTTCTTCTCTTGCGCGTGCTTGAAGGTGCTGCGCTGGGCGGAGTACCCGCACTTGCCATCGCCTACCTGACCGAAGAGATCAGCCCCCGGCACGCGGGTGCGGCCGCCGGCGTATACGTTGCAGGCACCACCCTGGGCGGACTCTCCGGACGGCTGCTGGCCGGGCCCGTGGCCGACATTGCAGGATGGCGCATGGGAACCCTCGCCGTCTCGCTCTGCGCTGCGGCTGCCGCCGTCGGCTTTCTCCTGCTGGCCCCGAAGCCCCGCGGCTTCGTGCCGGTGGCGGCCTCCGGCGGCTTTGGCGGGGTTCTGCGCAAACTGGTCCCACAGTTGCGCAACCAGTCCTTGCTGGCCCTGTACGCCCAAGCCTTCCTGCTGATGGGCTCCTTTGTCAGTGTTTACAACTACTTGGGTTTCCGGCTGGAGGCGCCACCCTACCTGTTGCCGGCCTCTGCCATAGCGCTGCTCTTCCTGGCGTATCTATCCGGAACGGTTTCCTCGCGTGCCGTGGCCGGACTGGCCACGCGGTTCGGCAGGCGAACCGTGCTGCTAGCCTCCACCGCCGTCATGGTGGCCGGGCTGGCCATGACGCTGGCCCGGCCCTTGACAGTAATTCTGGTGGGCTTGGTGCTGTTCACTGCCGGCTTTTTTGGCGCGCACAGCATCGCCTCCGGCTGGACGGGAGCCCTTGCCGTCACCGGCCGGGCGCAAGCCTCTTCGCTCTACAACCTCAGCTACTATGCCGGTTCAAGCGTGGTGGGCTGGAGCGCTGGTTTTCTCTTTCAGGGTTTCGGCTGGGCGGCCATGGCAGGCGCCCTGGCCGTCCTCGCGGCGCTTGCCGCCGCAGCGGCACTGGCGCTGCTTCCCGGCCGGCAACCAGTCCGGCGGCCCGCCTCCTAGCCACGTTCGTTCGCACAGCCCGTAAAAGCGCCCATGCACGGCTACAGTGAAGTTAGAAATCACCAGCATGCTGGGAGCCAAAGTGAACGTTGCCCGAACCAGTGTCAGCAAGTGCCAGCCCTGATGGCGGCCCTGGATTTTGTGGGGATAGTGCTGCTGAGCATCGCCGGGCTGCTGTTCCTGGCGCTGCAGTCATGGCTTGCCGCAACGGTGGTGCGGAGGGTGGTTGGCGTTCCGATCGGCTGGCCTCGGTCCATCGCGGTCGGCTTCGTGATGAGCGCCGCCATGGGGCTGAGTGTCCAGTACTTGTTTCGCGCAGGAACCGACCAAAACCCCAACGGCCTGAATGTGGCCCCCTTGTGGCCCTGCTGTTTTTGACATTGGCCGTCGGGTGGATTTTTGCCCTCGGCGTCGCCGCGCTGGTGTTCTTCGAGGCAGCATTCCCCACGGGTTCCCTGCCAAGTTTCAGCCAGCTTTTCACCGGTTGGAAAGCCAGGCGGCGCCGCACCCGACGCTATGCCGACGTCGTATCCATCGCAGTGCGCCACGGCCTGGGCTCCCGGCTGCGCGGATTCGGCCGCGACGACGAATTCGGCCAGGACGTAAAAACTGCCCGGGCCCTGCGCAACGCACTGAATGAGGCCGGCGTCGCCTTTATCAAGATGGGCCAGATGCTCTCAACTCGACGAGACCTCCTGCCGGAGGTTTACATCCGCGAATTGGAGTCGCTGCAGACAAAGGCAGCCCCGGAGTCTTGGTCAGCCATTGAACAGGCCCTTCAGGAACGGCTGGGCCAGCCGTTGGCGGAGGTTTTCAGCCATGTCGATCCCGTGCCTCTGGCTTCAGCCTCCGTGGCACAGGTCCACCAGGCAACCTTGCTGGATGGAACCGAGGTGGTGCTCAAGGTTCAGCGTCCGGGAGCCTTGGACCAGGTTGCCTTGGACACCGACATCATTCTTCGCCTGGCCCGCTGGCTCAACAAGACAACCCCATGGGGCAAGTCTCTTGGCGTATTTGCCTTGGCCCGCGGGTTCGTCGATTCGCTGGCGGAGGAGCTGGACTACAGGATTGAGCTGGAGAACATGCGCAGCATTGAGCATTCGCTGGAGCAATCGGGCAAGTTCGCCGTTACTGTCCCGCACGCCTATCCGGAACTTTCCGGCGAGCGCCTCCTGGTCATGGACAAGCTTCCCGGCCGTCCCGTCAGTTCCGCGGGCACGCTATTGACGGGCCTCGGCGCCGGCGAGCGCAGCGTCCTGGCAGCCACCTTGCTGGGTGCCACGCTTCAACAAATCATCACCGACGGCGTTTTTCATGCAGACCTGCACCCCGGCAATATTTTCATCACCCCCGAAGGGACGCTGGGGTTGCTTGATTTCGGTGCCGTGGGAAGGCTTGCCCCGCCACCCAGATGGCTTTGGGCATGATGTTGTACTCCATCGACAAAAATGACAGCGCCGGGGCCACCGACGCCCTGATCGAGTTGCTTGACCGGCCCGAGGGCCTGGATGAAAAAGCCTTGGAGCGTTCGCTCGGGCAGCTTCTCACACGGCTCCGAACCGGTTTTGGCCCGGGCGGCAGCCAGAAGATGTTCGGTGAACTCTTTGCCCTGGTGATCGCCCACAAATTCTCCGTACCGCCCCAGATCGGTGCTGCTGTCCGGGCCTTGGCCGCTGTAGAAGGAACCTTGCTTGTCATCGACCCGACCCTGGATTTGGTGGGCGCCGCGCGCACCGAGGGTGCCCGGATCATGAATGAAAAAGTGACGCTTGGCAGTGTCAAGGAAGAATTTGAACAACGGCTTATGCAGCTGCTTCCGCTGCTCGACAAGCTCCCGCGCCGGATCAACAAAATTAGCGACGATTTGGAACAAGGCCGTTTCTCGATGAACGTGCGGGTTTTGGGCCACTCCTCGGACCGCCGCTTCCTGACCGGGCTGTTCCAGCAGCTCATTGTGGCCATCCTGGCCGGTTCCGCCGTGTTGGGCGCCATCATGCTCATCACCAGCAATGAAGGGCCGCTGCTGACAGCGGAGATTCACCTCTACGGGTTCTTTGGTTTCGCCCTGCTCTTTGGTGGCCTCGTGTTGGGCATGCGCGCGCTGATGCTGGTCTTCAGGAGCGTCGCCGAGGATTGACTCCAAACCCGCGGAAACGTCGCGCCGACGCCGGGCCAACTCCCCAATGACGGCCCACGGAATCGAAAGCGGAGCAGTCGGCAATGTTCGCGCGCAACATTGCCGACTGCTCCCGTTTCGATTCAAATTTCGGCGCGGGCTCCGGGGAAGTAGCCGAGGCTAGGCGGTCAGCCCCAAAATGCTCATCCGTTTGGAGTGGTTGCGGGTCAACGTGCTGAGAATTTTCGAAACTTCGGCCGCAGCCTGCTCCTGCGTGGCATCGGGGCGCAGCCCCATCAGGAAGCTGTGCTTGGCACCGATGTGCTGCACCTGGGTCAGCGCCTCCCCCACCAGCCGGCGGCCCCACAGTGCGAGCCGGGAGGAAAGCCGCGGATCCTCGGCCAGCATCTTCTTCAGCATGGCCCTCAACTGTGCAACCTGCTCGTCGCTGGTGCGCACCCGGGCGATCGCTTCACGGGTGGGTTCGTCAAGGTGCTCGGCAATGGCGGCGTAAAACTCCTCGGTGATCGTCTCCACCACGTACGCCTTCATCAACGACTCGTGCCAGTCGGCCGGCCGGGTGCGCTCGTGAAAGGCATCCACCATGCGCTGGTAGGGGGCCATGGCCAGTTCCGGGTCCATGCCCATGGCTTCCAAACGCGCGCACATGGCTTCATAATGGCCAAACTCCGCGACCGCCATTTTCCCCAGCAACGCCCTGTCGCCCAGCGAAGGCGAGTGCCGCGCGTCGGCCGCCAGGCGCTCAAAGGCGGAGAGCTCCCCATACGCAATGCTGCCGAGCATGTCCACCACGAAGCTGTCGTAGCGGGCCCGCAGTTCCCCGGCAGTTACGTAATCATCGTCGTCGGATGCTGAAATACCCATGTGCCCCAGCGTAGTGCTTGCCGCGCCGCCCTTGTTCCTGGAGCGGAATCGTTTACGCTGAAACCGTGCCGTACTCCCATATTGGCGTCAGGCAGGGCGCCGCGCAGCAGTCCCTCGCCCAAGCGCTTGCCGCCCTTAACGCGGAGTTCAAGCTCCCCGACGGTTTTGCCCCCGATGTACTGGCCGAGGTTGATGCAGTCATCGCCGGCCATTCCCTCCCCGCCCCGGACCTGACCGCGCTGCCCTTCATCACCATCGACCCGGCCGACTCGCAGGACCTGGACCAAGCCATGCACCTGGCGCGCAACGACGACGGCTACGTGGTCCACTACGCCATTGCCGACGTGCCTTCCTTTGTGCCGGCCGGCGGCCCCCTGGATGCCGAGACGCGCCGCCGCGGCCAGACCATTTACACCCCCGGCCAGCGCATCCCCCTCCACCCGCTGCCCCTGAGCGAGGGCGCCGCAAGCCTGTTCGCCGACGACGCCCGTTCCGCCTATGTCTGGGAAATCCAGCTGGCCGCCGACGGATCGCAGCGTCGTTGCAGCGTCCGCCGTGCCACTGTGCGCAGCATCGCCAAGCTGGGCTATGACCAAGCCCAACGGATGTACGACGCCGGGGACGCGCCTGCCGAGTACGCCGACACCTTGGCGCTGCTGGCTGAGATTGGGACGAAGCGCATCGAGCTGGAGCGTGCCCGGGGCGGAGCCAGCCTCAACGTGCCGGCGCAGGAAGTCGAATTCGTGGACGGCCGCTACGTGCTGGAGTTTCGGCCCAACCTGCCCATTGAGGACTGGAACGCCCAAGTCTCGCTCCTGACGGGAATGGCAGCCGCCCAGGTCATGATCAAGGGCAAGGTGGGCATTTTGCGCACCATGCCTGCCCCGCATGAGGAAGCCGTTGCCGCCTACCGCGCGCAAACGGTGGCCCTCGGCAAGCCGTGGGCCCCGGACATGGCCTACGGCGAGTACCTGCGCACGCTCAACACCCACGATCCCAAGGACCTGGCGCTCATGCACGCAGCAACCGCCTTGTTCAGGGGTGCCGGCTACACGCCTTTCAACGGTGAAGTGCCTGAGCTGGTTTTGCAGGCCGCAGTGGCGGCTCCCTATGCCCACACCACAGCCCCCCTGCGCCGCCTCGTGGACAGGTTTGTGCTGGCCATTTGCGCCTCCTTGTGCGCCAATGAGGATGTTCCGGGCTGGGCCATTGCCTCGCTGGAGGAGCTTCCGGAGATCATGGCCACCTCCAACCAGCTGGCCGGCAGGGTGGACAAGGCGGCCATCGACACCGTTGAGGCGGCCCTGCTGAGCCACTACGTGGGAGGTGAGTTTGACGCCGTCGTGCTTGCCGGGCCCAAACAGAACGGGCACAACTCAAAGGCCTCCGCACGCAGCACCATCCAGATTTCCGTCCCCGCCGTGACGGGTTATTGCGACGGGGCGCTGGAGCCGGGCACCGTGGTGCGGGTCAAGCTTGTCAAGGCCGACATCGCCACCCGCACCGTCGCTTTTGTGCCCGCCACAGCCGCCCCCACCGCAAGTCAATGACCATGCCGGGACGAAAGCGCTGCCGCCAACTCCCTGTTCGCGAAGGGAATTTGACTCCGTGCCGTTAGACTAAAGGGGTAGACATGGATGCCCGGTCGTTGATTGATAGTTTTTAATTCAACAAACCCGCCCCTGCGCGCGTCTTTTCAGCTCCTCCCCCACCCGCCTTTCCGGCGGCGGGAGGGCACGTTTTTGTTAGCCCGCGATCGGCTTCCCTCAGTTTGTGCCGCCGTCCCCGGTTCCGTGAGGCCCATTATTGCGCCCGCGTTGAGCCCAGGCAGGAGGCACCTTGTATAGACGAATTGAACGGTAAGCACTTGAGCATTGAAGCAGATTCCCTCCTGCAGGCAGAAGACAGCAACGAGAACGTTGAAATTGACGGTTCGCTGAGCAGCACTGAACCTCCCCGCCAGGAGGAGAAGGAAACGTTCGCCAGCTTCGGCGTGCACCACGAGATCGTGTCCTCACTGACAGAGGCCGGCATCCTCCACCCCTTCCCCATCCAGGCCATGACACTGCCCATCGCACTGACAGGGCACGACATCATTGGCCAGGCCAAGACGGGAACGGGCAAGACGCTGGGCTTCGGCATCCCCGCCCTGAACAGGATCGTCAGCCCCAAGGACGAAGGCTTCGAGAAGCTGGCAGCCCCGGGCGCACCCCAGGCCATGATCATTGTGCCCACGCGTGAACTTGCCGTGCAGGTGGCCGGCGACCTCACCACGGCCTCCAAGCACCGCGGCATCCGCATCGCCACCATTTACGGCGGCCGCGCCTACGAACCCCAGATCGAATCCCTGCAAAAGGGTGTTGAACTGGTCGTCGGCACACCGGGCCGCTTGATCGACCTGCTCAAGCAGCGCCACCTGAACGTGAAGCACGTGCGCATCGTGATCCTCGACGAGGCCGACGAAATGCTCGATCTGGGCTTCCTGCCCGACGTGGAGACGCTGATCGCCGGCACCCCGGCCGTCCGCCAGACCATGCTGTTCTCGGCCACCATGCCCGGGCCGGTTGTTGCCATGGCCCGCCGCTACATGACCCAGCCCACGCATATTCGTGCCGCCGATCCCGACGACGAGGGCCTGACCAAGCGCGACATCCGCCAGCTGATCTACCGCGCCCACAACCTTGACAAGATCGAGGTCCTGGCCCGGATCCTGCAGGCCAAGGGCCGCGGCCGCAGCATCATTTTCACGAAGACCAAGCGCACCGCCGCCAAGGTTTCCGAGGAATTGGTGGACCGCGGGTTCGCCGCAGCCGCCATCCACGGCGATCTGGGCCAGGGCGCCCGCGAGCAGGCCCTGCGCGCTTTCCGCAACAACAAGGTGGACGTACTGGTGGCCACCGACGTCGCAGCCCGCGGCATCGACGTGGATGACGTCACACACGTGGTCAACTACCAGTGCGTGGAAGACGAGAAAATTTACCTGCACCGCGTGGGCCGCACCGGCCGCGCAGGCAACAAGGGCACGGCCGTGACGTTCGTCGACTGGGACGACATGCCGCGCTGGGCCCTGATCAACAAGGCCCTGGGCCTGAGCGTCCCGGAGCCCGTTGAGACGTACTCCTCCTCGCCGCACCTCTACACCGACCTTGACATCCCCGAAGGCACCAAGGGCCGCCTGCCGCGCAACAAGCGCACGCACGCCGGCATTGACGCCGAGACGCTTGAGGATCTCGGCGAGACCGGCAAGCGCAACTCCCCCAAGGCGGAGGCTCCCCGGGGAGGGAATCGGGGCGGGAACCGCGGCGGCAACCGTTCCGGCGCCCACCATGGTGAGAAGCGTCGTGAAGCACCTGCTGCCGGTGACAAGCGCCGCGAAGCTCCCGCTGCCGGTGAGAAGAACGACGCCGGGCGGAACCGCCGTCGTCCATCCAACGACGGTGCCGCACAGGCTGAGAGCGGCGCCCCTGCCGAGACCAATGCCACGCGTCCGCGCCGCAGCCGCACCCGCCGCCGCAACGGCGAGGTCGTTGCCCAGCAGGACAGCGCAGAGTAACCCCCGCACGCCGCTGATCGAGCTGGTCGAGATCCCGGTTCCGGCACGCTCAACCACCGATAGACGGAAAAGCCCCGTTCCCACCGCTTTCGCGGCTGTGAGAACGGGGCTTTTCTGCGCCATCGCGGACCTGTGTGCCGATGACGGGGCCAAGCTGCCACGACGGCGCATCTTTTCGGCCAGGTGGCAGGGCGGCCCCGTCGTCGGCGTGAACGGTGTTTTTTACCACCGTTCTCGTCAGTGGGCAGCCGGCTAGATCAAGGGACGTCCCTCGCGCCGGGCTTCAAGGATCTCCTTGATGAAGGCCCTGCCCGGAACGTGGAGCACGCCGGCAACAATGACAGGCCACATCAGCACATACAGGGTCAAAAAGAATACACTCATGGGTTCCTACGCTTTCTTTTCAAGGAGGTTGCCGGGAGCGTCGTCGTCGGCATCGTCTCGCTTGTCGAAGTCGCCAATGCGCTCCTTGATGGTGTCAAAGGTTGCCTTGTTTCGGAAGCACATGAAGTAGCACACCAGGGTGCTGACGGCATAGGCCAAGGACCACGCCGATGCCAACAACGGAAAGCACATCCACCGCGATTCCGGCGACCCCGCCCAACGGGATCCATTCGAACCGCACGGGAATGAAGACGGCCAGGGCCACAAGCACCGAGACGGTAAAGGCCTTGTTCGTGACCTTTTGCCAGTAGAAGCTGGCAATGACAGGGAAGACGAGTGCTCCCCACAGGGCACCGACAAACACCAGCAGGTCCAGGATGTTCAGCTGCCCACTGGCAAAGTACAGCCCCGCACCGGTGGCAACAATCATGGTGATGCGGCCAATGAACAGCATGGTCTTGGGGTTTGCCTCGCCCGTCTTGGCGATGTTCTGGCCATGGATGTCGGCCATCACAATGGAGGACATGGCAGAAGGATCCGAGTCCGCCGTGGAGGACAACGCCTGCATACGGGGCCATGACGCCCAGCAGGCCAATGCCGATGGTGGTGGCGCCGTAGCCCACCGTTGCAGTGACGTAGGCCGGCACTGCCGCGATGTAGGGGGCGCCCTGGTTCAGGAAAGCCTCGAAGGAGAAGAAGTTGGACTGTTGCGGGGTCAGAGTGGCTGCACCTGAGACAAACATGTCGGTGCCGCCAGCAGCAAAGAACACCACCGGAACAATGATCACCACGGCGCCCAGCATCGCGAAGACCTGCGCCGCATCGGTCAGCACCAAAGCCCGGAAGCCGGACCACAGCGAGTACGGCAAAATGCCGCCGCCAATGAAAAGGATGCCCTGGGTGAAGCTAAACGGCGACAGCAGAGATATCAAGGCTCCGCCGGCAATGAAGTTGGAGGTGATGCTGACCATGGAACCAACAATGTTGGAGCCTGCAAGCATCAACTGGCTCGACTTCCCGTGCCGGGCGTACATGACCTCTGCCAGGGTGTGGGCCTTGGGCGCAGCCGCGCGGATCCCTTTACCAAAGGGCTAGATGAACAAAATCATCAGCGCGCCCCACAAGCCGTAGTGGATGGGCCCGGAAATGCCATACGTATATCCCGACGTGGCCGAGGCATACATCGACGACGCCCAGATCCACGTTGCCGTCATGCTTCCGGCGGAGATCCCAAATCCAACCTTGTTGCCCGCGGTCATGTAACCGTCGGCGTTTTCATTCTTGCGACCAATAAAAAATGTCATCAGCAGTGTGCAGCCGTAAAACAACACTAAAAGTCCAATGACCATCCACCCCCGGTTGGTAAAGCTCTGCGCCATCCGGCACCATGCATGTCCTCTCGCTGGGACGGAACTCACCGGTATTCCGCCACTGTTGGAGTGCGCCACCTATAAAACGCGTGCTTGAAGCAATCCGGCGAGGATTCATCAGGCGCACATTCCCGCCCGGGACCAGCCGCCATGGCAAGCAGAATTTTCTGCGCTGGCGGCCCAAAGTGGAGCGCTTTCAAGACGCTCAATCACTACCGGAAATTCAACCGCTGACGTTCAGCCGGCAACGGGAAAACTACAGTTCGGGAGGCAAACATTGTTGCTCCCGCGAACGATTCACCGGCTCCCCCAGTAGCAGCGACCTGTACTGGCACTTGGTTGTTACGCGCCAGTAACGATAACGATGATGCCACCATCGCAGAAGGTGCAGCAGCTATGTCAGGAACGGATCAGCGCCCGTTCCGTACTCCAAAATACGTTCCAGGACGGCTGGTTCAGTCAAGTTTTCACCCAGCAGATTGGGCTTTCCCGCCCCATGGTAGTCGGAGGAACCCGTGATGAAAAGCCCGCGTTCCCGGGCCAGTTTCCGCAGCCAACTGCGGCCTTCGGCAGGATTGTCCCGGTGCTCGACCTCCAAGCCCAGCAGACCGGCGTCGATCATGTCATGGAAGACTTCCGGCGGCGCCACCCGTCCCCGCGCCGCAGCCACGGGGTGCGCAAAAACGGGAACACCCCCGGCGGCGCGCACCAGTTCAACGGCCTGCACCGGGTCCGCAGCATAGTGGCTGACAAAGTAGCGCGAACGCGATGTCAGGATGCTGGCAAAAGCCTCGGTTCGGTCGGGCACAATGCCTGCCGCAACCAGGGCGTCTGCAATGTGCGGTCGGCCAATGGTGGCGCCGGGTGTCACTTGGGCGCTGACGTCCGCCCAGCTCAACGGGTAGTCCTCGGAGAGGAGTTCCACCATGCGTTCGGCCCGGCTCAGGCGGGCGGTTCTGGCCTTGGTGATCTCTTCGAGCAGGCCCGGATGTTGGGGGTTCTGCAGGTAGCAGAGGAGGTGGACACTGACACCGTGGTCCGTCTTGCAGGATATTTCCATGCCGGGGATCAGCCCCGTGCCGTGAACTCGGGCAGCAGCCAGCGCTTCGGCCCAGCCAGCCGTGGAATCATGGTCGGTCAGTGCCATGACATCAAGGCGAGCCTGTGCAGCCGCGGCCACCAGCTCGGCGGGCGTTTGTGTTCCGTCGGACACATTGGAATGCGCATGCAGATCGATCCTCACGCTCCAAGCGTACGTCCCCGCCGACCCCACACGGCGTAGCCGCCACAAACTTCGCACAAACTCGGCACAAGCTCGGTACAGGTGAGGTGGCCGTCTTTGTCCCTTTTCGCCAGCGGTGGGAGACTTGTTGGATGAACCAAACTGAGCCAACCTCCGCGAACCTCGACCACTCAAGCGAGCAGCCTCTCGAGGAGCGGGTGAACAACCGCTCACACCGCCCCGACTCGGACGCCTTCCGCACCTTCATGGCATCCCAGTGGGCCCCGGCCTCCACGCAGCTGCCGGACCGGGCGGACGTTGCGGACCACGCAGCGCGCCGCCGTCGTGCCATTTCCGAACAGTTCAAGAGTGAGCGCCTCGTGATCCCCGCCGGGCCGCTGAAAGTGCGCTCCAACGACTGCGACTACCGCTTCCGCCCGCACTCCGCCTTCGCGCACCTGACGGGCCTGGGCGTGGACCACGAGCCCGACGCCGTGCTGGTGCTGGACCCCGTGGCCGAGGGAGTTGGGGACGACGGCGGCCATCACCGCGCCACCTTGTACTTCCGTCCCATGGCGGGCAAGGACACGAAGGCGTTTTACGCCGATGCCCGCAGCGGCGAGTTTTGGATTGGCCGCCGGCCCACCCTGCCCGAGTTCCAGGCCCTCCTCGGCCTGCCCACCGCCGATATCACCGAGCTTGAAGTGGCCGTCACCAAGAACGTGGGCGAGACAAGCGTGGGTGGCACGTCCATCCGCCTGGTGCGCAAGGTCGACGAGAACATCGACGCACTCGTGGACACGGCACGCTACAACACGGCCAAGGACCCCGACGCCATGGACTTCTCCGTCCTGGACGACCTCGATGCCCAGCTGGCCGAGGCGCTTTCCGCGCTTCGCCTGATCAAGGACGAGTGGGAAATTGAGCAGATGAAGGTGTCCGTGGCCGCCACGATCGCCGGCTTCGAGGACATTGTGAAGGCCCTCCCCCGCGCGGTTGCCCACAAGCGCGGCGAGCGGGTTGTGGAGGGTGCATTCTTCGCCCGCGCCCGCGAAGAAGGCAACGAACTCGGCTACGACACCATTGCCGCCGGCGGGAACAACGCCACCGTCCTGCACTGGAACCGCAACACCGGCACGGTTGATTCCGGCAAGCTGCTGCTGGTCGACGCCGGCGTCGAGGCCGACACCCTGTACACCGCGGACGTCACCCGCACACTGCCCGTCAACGGCAAGTACTCCGCGGTCCAGCGCAAGATCTACCAGGCCGTTCTGGACGCTGCCGACGCCGCCTTCGCCGTGTCGCAGCCGGGGCGCAAGTTCCGCGAAGTGCACGAGGCCGCCATGAAGGTTTTGGCCGAACACCTCTCCGACTGGGGCATGCTGCCGGTCACCCCCGAAGTGGCCCTCTCCCCCGAGGGCCAGCAGCACCGCCGCTGGATGCCGCACGGCACCAGCCACCACTTGGGCCTTGACGTGCACGACTGCGCCCAGGCCCGCGCCAACCTCTACATTGATGGCACCATCACCGAGGGCATGGTCTTCACCATCGAACCGGGCCTGTACTTCAAGGACGAGGACCTGGCCATCCCGGCCGAGTACCGCGGCCATGGCGTGCGGATCGAGGACGACATCCTCATCACCGCCAACGGCCCCGTCAACCTCAGCGCGGCACTGCCCCGCGAGCCCGACGCCGTCGAAGCGTGGATGGCGAACCTGCTCGGCTGATGCACCAGCACCAAGCGCACGTGCGGCAGTGCGCACGTGCGGCAGTGCGCTTGCAACAAGGGGCGACGTCGACACCCGGGCTTGGGTGCCGACGTCGCCCCTTGTGTTTGTTCCCTGCCGCACGCCCTGGCCACAAGGCAAACGGCTTAGATAGCCATGAGCGCGTATGCCCAGCGGCTGGCTTTTCCTGCACGCGGTCCTGAAACCCAGACCCCATTCTTGGCCTTCTAGGCACTGATCAAGACCCCCAGCCCGGCGAAGAGATCCAGCCGCATCAACTCACCGGCCCAGCCCGGCCATCCATCCGGCAGCTCCTGCGGGTGACCACCATCATTCAGCAGCTCCTGCGGGTCATTCGCCATTCGTGCAGTTGATACTGCAGCTCCTGCGGGTCCTTCGCGATCCAACCCACATCAGCTGCAATATGAGCGAATGAGACCCCGCCCCACCCACATCAGCTGCAGAACGGATCACCCGACACGGCGGGAGAGCGACTTAAATACAACAACCCGCAGGCGGCGAATTCTAGGGGTCGATGCAACACCCGAGGTTAGCTGGCTATCAGTAAATCACGAAGCGACTCCGCTGGTGTATTCCAGTTGAGTGTTTTGCGTGGGCGTGCGTTGAGTTCTTGGGCGACGTGCTCGAGGTCTTCGGGACTGTAGACGGTCAGGTCGGTTCCTTTGGGGAAGTATTGACGTAGGAGTCCGTTGGTGTTTTCGTTGGTGCCGCGTTGCCACGGGCTGTGCGGGTCGCAGAAGTAGACGTCCATGTCTGTAGCAATGCTAAGGGCTTTGTGCTTGGCCATTTCTACGTCTTGGTCCCACGTCAACGATCCACGCAGATGCGCAGGCAGAGTGCTCATGGTTTTGATGAGTCCGTCCCGGACGGACTCGGCGCTGTGGTCCACGGGCAGGTGCACGAGAATGACGTAGCGGGTGGTGCGCTCAACCAGGGTTGCAATCGCCGACTGGTTGCTGGTGCCGGTGATGAGGTCGCCCTCCCAGTGGCCAGGGATCGCACGGTCTTCGACCTCGGGTGGGCGTTCGGAAATGTTGATCATCGGGTCCCTGAAACGGCTGGTGCGCTCCTCTGGACTCTTGTGTTTCTTGCTGCGGGTCCGCCCGGTGCGCAACGCTTCCTTGACCTCGCGTTTGAGCCCTCCGCGGGCCTGGAAATACAGGGATTGGTAGATCGTTTCGTGGCTCACACGCATCTGCTCGTCATGAGGAAAGTCCTTGATCAGCACCTTGGAAATCTGTTCCGGTGGCCAGCGTATGCGCAGCTTGTCTTTCACGTAATCGCGCAGCGCCCCAAGTGTAGCCAGTTTACTGGCTTTGGGCCGTGCCCGGGCCGCAGTGGCGGTGCGGTGGGCGCCGTAGGGCTGGTATCCGAGCACGGGGTGGCTGTTGCGCTTGATTTCCCGACTGATCGACCCCGGGGACCGGCCCAGAGCCCGGGCGATGGCCCGCAGCGATTCCTCTCGGGTGAGCAGATCAGCGATCCTCTCCCGCTCCGGCAGGGACAAATAACGGGCGCTGACGGCCTGTTCCAGGGCTTCCAGCGTCACCGCAGCCGGCTCGGATGCCGCCATCGCCTGCAGCGCCGCCACTGCCGCCTCGGGCACCACCAGCGGGGCCAGGACCGTAGGGGCTGCCGGTGCCGTATCGGATACCGTTGGTTCAGAAAAAGTAGTACTCACCTCCCGTTTATACGGCACATCCAGGGACTCGGCGCTCACGGCGCGGCCCTTGGCCCGATCCCGTTCGTTTTCCCACAGATAACCGCTTTTCCGGCTTGCCCCAGCAACCGCGGCGGCCTCCTTCCGGCCGACGCCTGCCTCACGCAGTCGGAAGTATTCGGCACGTTTGGCCACCCCTGGGTGGATTGACCCAATTCCGGCTTTGCGGGCCCAGTTCACACACCGAGGCCTGGGCAGGCCAAGCTCCCGGGCGGCCACGCTGACGCTGCCCACACGAGCGAGCACGTCAAAGAACTCCCCCCTCTGCTCCGCAGTGGCAGAAGGCTCGGCCACCACCGGGTTCACACGCGGCGTGCGGGTCACGGCGCCGGCCTTGTAGGCCCAGCGAAAGCATGTTTGTACGTTGATGCCCAGCATCTTCGCAACGGCACTCACGCTCCCGACCCGGTCGAGGATAACGAAGAACTCGTCCTTCTGGGCCTGTGAGTATTTCTGGCCAGAAACCCGGTCGGAAGGCCCCGCCCAAGAACGACAAGTGACCGGGTTGAATCCCAGCTCCCGAGCGGCCGCAGGGATGCTTCCCAAACGCTCGAACACGGCAAAGAACTCCGCCCGATCAGCTGCCGAATAACGCCGGTAAGCACGCTTGCCCGGCGGTTTGGCAGTCGGATCAGCGTTTTTATCCGAAGACGACTTTTTCGTTAAGAAAGCATTATCAATCGATGGTGAATCCATAGGTGGTGCAACTCCCATTTTTCAGGGGGTGTTGCAACGACCGCTAGAACTCGCCGGCTGCGGGTTGTTGTCATTCAGTTTGCGGCCAGTCAGGGAGCTGGTGGCCGGAGAATCAGTGGCCGGACCCGCCATCGTGGCTGTCAGCGGGTGCGTTGGGGTCCCGCGGGGCGTTCGGGTCGCGCTCCGGCTGCTCCGGCTGCTCCACGCGAATGCCGTATTGCGGGCGACCGTCGGGCAAATCATGGAACTGGCCGCGTCGGGTGTTTGTTTGGGCGGGGTTCTGTCCGCTGCCATCGCCTTGGGCGGTTTCGCCTTGGCCGGAAGGCTCGGCTGCTGCCGGCTGCGCCGGAGCGTAGGGGTCATGCCAGCCTTCGGGCCTTGCCGGTGCGGACCCTGATGAAGCTGGCGGCTGCGCCGGCGGGCGGTAGCCCTGGCCTTGATTCTGCCCCTGCCCCTGGTAACCCTGCACCGGCCGGGGAGCATTGGAATTCATGGGGAGCTGGGCCAACAGGCGGCGTGCGTCCATGGCCACGTCCGCGGTGACAATCACGTCGTAGCTGGTGGCTAGAACCTGGTTGGTGGAGGTGAAGTCGCGCTTGCCTCGCTGGGCTGCATAGCCGATGATCGCGAACAGCATCCACAGTGCGGCGCCCAAAAGGACAGCCGTGAAAACGTTGACGTACGGAGCCCCGGCATTGCTGGCGGAGTCAAAGAAGGAGAGCATCACGCCGATGAACAAGCCAAACCAGGCACCTGTCATGGCGCCGGTGAGGGCCACGCGGGGGTAGCTGAGCTTCCCTGTCACACGCTCCACAATTTTCAGGTCGTTGCCCACAATGGAAACGTGCCGGACGGGAAACTTCTCATCCGCCAAGTAGTCAACTGCCTTTTGCGCATCCAAGTAGGAAGTGTAGGAACCGATTGTTTCGCCCGTGGGAACAATGCGGGCCTCGTCCAAGGGTTTGGTGCGTCCAAAGAGGTTTGCCATGCTTCCATTGTCCATCATGATGCTGCACGTTTGCTGGAGTATCGCTGGCAGTGAAATGAAAACGCCATGACAGCCGCCTCCGTTCTCCAAACCGGAGCAGCGCCATGGACTTTCTCGCCTGATCAAAGGTTGAGCCAAAGGTTGGGTCTTTGCAGGAACGGGGAAGTAGCCTGTACCTGTGAGCACACAACCAACGCGTATCTTTGTCGCCCGGCTTCTGGGCCTTGACGTCTTTGACCCCCTCGGAGACCGGCTTGGCAAACTGCGCGACGTCGTCGTGCTGGGCCGCGGATCCAACACCGCACCCCATGCGGTGGGCATCGTGGTGGAAGTTCCCGGCAAGAAGCGCGTCTTTGTGCCGATGACGAGACTAACTTCCATGGACCAGTGGCAAATCATCTGCACCGGATTGGTCAACCTGCGCCGTTTCGAACAGCGCGGCGGCGAACAACTCGTGGTGGGCGGCATCTTTGACCGCAAGGTGACGCTCGTGGACGGCGGCGGAGTGGCCGTCATTGAAGACATCGCCATGGACCAGCAGCGCAACGGCGACTGGCTAGTCACCAAGCTCTTTGTGCGCCGGGGCGCCTCCACCTCCCGCCTGCGCGGCCTGCGCCGGGGGCACACTGTCCTGATCGACTGGTCCGAAGCCCGCACCGAGGACGCCACCCAACCGCAAAGCGCAACCTTCTTCGTCGCCAACCACGAAGACCTCAAACCAGCCGACTTTGCCGACGCCCTGCAGGACATGAGCGACAAACGCCGGGTGGAGGTGGCCGGGGAATTGCGGGATGAGCGTCTGGCCGATGTCATGTCAGAGCTCCCCGAGGACGACCAGGTCGCGCTGCTGTCCGCCCTGGACAACGAGCGCGCAGCCGACGTGCTGGAGGAAATGGACCCGGACGACGCCGCCGACCTCCTGGCCGATCTGCCCAAGGCCAAGGCCGAACAGCTTCTGCGGCTCATGGAACCGGAGGAAGCCAAGGACGTGCGGCGCCTGCTCCAATATGCCGAAGGAACAGCCGGCGCGCTCATGACCCCCGTCCCTGTCATCCTGCCACCGGAAGCCACCGTCGCGGAAGCCTTGGCGCACGTTCGCAGCGAAGACCTCTCCCCCGCCCTGGCCTCGGCCATTTTCATTTGCCGGCCGCCGTTGGAAACACCCACGGGCCGCTTCCTGGGCGTGGTCCACATCCAGCAACTGCTGCGCAGCGCACCGCCTGAACAGCTGGGCACCATTGTGGACAAGGACCTCAAGCCTGTCTCGGACCAGGACGACATCGCGGTGGTCAGCCACATCATGGCGTCCTACAACCTCAACTCGCTTCCGGTGCTCAACAAGGAGAACCGACTTGTTGGCGCGGTCACCGTGGATGACTTATTGGACCATCTACTGCCTGATGACTGGCGCAACCATGAGGACGGCGCACCGTTTCGGAAATTAGGAGGACGCATTGGCTGAGCGGCACCATACAAAAGGCGGCGGCCTGGACACGCCGAAGGAACTGAAGTCCCGCCTCCTGCCCAGCATGACAAGCGATCCGGATCTATTTGGCCGCTTCGCCGAACGCTTCGCCCGCTACATGGGCACCGCGAACTTCCTGCTCTACATGACGATTTTTGTCATCGTGTGGGTCTCCGTCAATGCCATCGGCCTGTTCGGCCTGCACTGGGACCCCTACCCGTTTATTTTACTCAACCTGTTCTTCTCCACCCAGGCCTCCTACGCCGCACCGTTGATCCTGCTCGCCCAGAACCGCCAGGACGACCGTGACAGGGTGCAGATTGAGCAGGACCGTTCCCGCAATGAGCGTAACTTGGCCGACACCGAGTACCTCACCCGCGAAATTGCGGCGCTGCGTATTTCCTTGCGTGAAGTGGCCACACGCGACTTTGTCCGCTCTGAACTGCGCAGCCTCCTGGAGGAATTGAGCGACCTGCAAGACGCCGCACTTCAGGACAATGCGGACGCGGACGGTATGCAGGCAGACGGTGGGGATATCCTGAAGGAAACCCGCTCTCCCGCCCGCAATCCAGCCACCACCGGCATCAAGACCGTCAGCCCCAAACGCCCCACCAACCCCTAAGGCCTGCTCCATGAATGCCCCGTCACACTCCGCCCTGCTTGCCGCACTGGCCACGGTCATTGACCCCGAGCTGCGCCGCCCCATCACGGATCTGGGCATGGTCGAGTCGGTGGAGGCGTTCGACGGCGGCCGGGTACGCGCCGTCGTCCGTCTCACGGTGGCCGGCTGCCCACTGCGCGAAACCATCACGGCGGATGTCAACGCAGCCTTGGGCAAGCTCGACGGCGTCACTGACGTCGACGTGGAGCTGACCGTCATGACTGCCGAACAGCGTGCCGAACTGAAGGAGCGCCTCAAGGGCGACGCCCCCGAGCGCGGGATCCCTTTCAACGCCGAGGGCTCCCTGACCCGCATTTACGCCGTGGCCAGCGGCAAGGGCGGCGTGGGAAAGTCCTCAGTCACCGTGAACCTTGCCTGCGCACTGGCGGCGAAGGGCCTGCGCGTGGGCATTGTCGACGCCGATGTGTACGGCTTCTCGGTACCCGGGCTGATGGGCATCACCCAGGCTCCGACACGGATGGATGAAATGATCCTGCCGCCGGTGGCCCATGGTGTGAAGGTCATTTCAATCGGAATGTTTGTCGCCGGCAACCAACCTGTCGCCTGGCGCGGGCCCATGCTGCACAGGGCGCTGGAGCAGTTCTTGACGGACGTGTACTTTGGTGATTTGGACATTCTGCTGCTCGACCTGCCCCCGGGCACCGGGGATGTGGCGATTTCAGTGGCGCAGCTGCTGCCCCGGGCGGAGCTGCTGGTGGTGACCACACCGCAGGCGGCCGCAGCCGATGTGGCCGAGCGTGCCGGCGCCATCGCAGTCCAGACGGGGCAAAAGATTGCCGGCGTCATTGAAAACATGTCATTTTTGACCCTGCCCGACGGAACCACCATGGAGGTGTTTGGCGCAGGGGGCGGCGAAGTGCTTTCCAAGCGGCTGTCCCAGACTGTCAATGCGACTGTGGAGCTGCTGGGGAAAATCCCGCTCGAGGTTGCACTGCGCGAAGGCGGCGACGCCGGGCAGCCCATTGTCCTTTCGGATGCGCAATCGCCGGCCGCGGCGGCGCTGCTGGCCATTGCGGACCAGCTGGCCGTGCGCCCGCGCGGGCTGTCCGGGCTGAACCTGGGCGTCACTCCCACCAACGCTCCTGCAGATTCGGGGCGTTAAGCACCAACGCTCCAGCACTTTCGGCGCTGGCCGACGGCTTCGAAAGTGCGCCTCAGCCGCGAACCCGCGCCACGACCGCGAGACAGCGGTTGCCCGGCGGCGGTTTTGCGGGCCAGACGCGGGCATGCGGCTGGAGCGCGGTTTCGTGCCACCAGGCTGCGTGAAGAGGAGTGTTTACGTCGCTTCGACGTCGTACGGGGCGCGCTCACCTTCGGCAAGGCGGACAATCTCCGGCTCGTCGGCAACTGCGGCTGTGCTCTTGGCGTCGTCCTTGCCCATCATGGAGGCAATGGCGGCACCCGGTGCCATCTTCATCGAGTTCAGCGCTGCCGCATCGTCGTCGTCAAGCAAAGCCTCGCGAATAATGCGGCGGGGGTCGTACTGGCGCGGGTCAAGCTTCTTCCAGTCAATGTCGTCAATGTCCACCCCGGCCTCATCCCGAATGGTTTCGCGCGCGCCGGAAGCCATCTTGCGTACCTCGCGAATGAGGTTCTTCAGCTTCTCCAGGTAGCCGGGAAGCCGGGAGGGTCCAATCACCAGGACTGCCAAAACGACAATCAGGATCAGCTCAGGGGTATTGATACCAAACACGTTAGGAAGATTACCCTCTCAAGACTCAAAGCAACGATTCCCAGCAGTAATGCTCGAACGTTGTGTGATGGTTGTTTGCATCCGGCCGGTTGGCAGCTGCCGCAAAGAGTCTAGCGCGCGGTGCCCATCCGCGGCAGCGACAACAACGGCTTGCGCGCAGGGCGGGCGTCGCTTCCACGTCCGGGCGCCCTGTCGGCCAATGATTCACGCAACATGGCCCGGCCCCGGTGGATGCGCGAACGCACCGTGCCGAGCTTGATTCCCAGCGCATGCGCCACCTCGTCGTAGGAGAGGCCTTCCATGTCACAAAGCACGACGGCGGCCCGAAAGTCCGGCGGCAAGGCCTCCAACGCTGCCGCAATGTCATTGTCGAGGTTGTTGAATTCAAAGGTCCGCTCGGGGCCCGGATCATTGCCGGGAAGGCGGGCGGCAGCATCCTCGGACAGGGTGTCAAAGCGAATCCGCTGTTTGCGGCGGGCCTGGTCAAGGAACAGGTTCGTGGTGATGCGGTGCAGCCAGCCGTCGAGGGTGCCGGGCTTGAAATTTGCCAAGGATTTGAACACGCGCACAAAAACCTCTTGGGTGAGGTCTTCGGCGTCGAACTTGTTCCCTGTCAGGCGGTAGGCAAGCCGGAATACTTTCGCGGAGTGGTTTTCAACCACCTCGTCCCACGACGGCGCAACCCACTCGGGCGCCGCCAGCTCGCCTCCGGCTGCCTTCGCAGGAAGAATCACGGGGGTAACGGTTGAACCCATCGCTGCACCTCGCTTCAGTGGCGTCTGCTCATCCCGCTGCGGGAAAGCCAAGCCAAGGGAGAATTCCCTTTAGTTCCAATATCCTGTCAAACATAGCTGGCATTTAGCTGAACAGTTCCGGCCAGTACGCCGAGGGCGCAGGCAGTAGGCTAGAGCTAGCCACCGCAACAGTTTAGGAAACACTGCCCATGAGCGCCGATAAATCCACCAGCTGGTCCTACGCAGAGGGACTTCCCGTGGAAGACATTGTCCTGCGACGTGCCCGGGAACGTTCGCACGAGCTAGGCCTGTTTGCCGTGAGCCCGGGCGTGGCGGCCACATTGACCGTACTGGCAGCAACATCGAAGGCACAAACGGCCGTGGAAGTTGGCACCGGCGCCGGCGTCTCCGGTGTTTCGCTGCTGCGCGGACTGGGGCCGCGGGCAGTGTTGACCACCATTGACCCCGATGTGGACCATCTCAAGGCTGCCCGCGAGGCGTTTGCTGAATCCGGCTCGCCTGCCAACCGCACTCGCACCATTTCCGGCCGCGGGCAGGACGTCTTGCCGCGACTGACCGACAGCGCGTACGACCTGGTGTTCATCGACGCCGACAAACCCAGCTTCCCCGAGTACGTCGAACAAGCCGTCCGCCTGTTGAAGCCCGGCGGATTGCTGATCATCAATGACGCCCTGGACAAGGACAGGGTCTCCGATCCTGCCATCCGTGAGACCAGCACCGTGGTGCTGCGCCGCGTGGGCAAGCTCATTCGCGACAATGAAGCCCTGATCAGCACCATGCTGCCCACCGGCGACGGCCTGCTGCTGGCCGTCAAGAGCCAGCACCCGTAACTGCGTGATGCCTGCCGCATGATGTCGAGGATCAGTCGGCCTGACGAATGATGAGCACAAAAGAGTGGAGGGGCAGCATCTGCTGCCCCTCCACTCTTTTGCATCTTCTTGGTGCTGGACCCTACTTCGTAGCCCCCACCAGGCACTCCTTGAGGCTGACGGCCTCGTCGGCATTCATCTCAACCACGAGCCTTCCGCCGCCTTCCAGCGGCAGACGCAGAATCAAGCTCCGACCTTCTTTAGTCACTTCCATTGGACCGTCGCCGGTTCTAGGTTTCATGGCCGCCATCAGGAGTTCCCCTTTTCGTAGTGCACACCCGCCCCGCCTGGGTTTTCCCCAGCAGGGCTTTCTGTTGTATTGCTCACAACCCATTATTCCGTACTGGGTGCCCGCGCGCTAATCGGCGCGCCCACCCTGACACAGTCAATGCACTTACGGCGGCCAGGCCTGACCGGTGCTGATGGCTGAAAATTGCCACAACCACACCACCCACACGATTTGCAGCGTGCCAAACAGCACCAGCACGCTCCACCGGTAGGCTCGGGAGCCGGAGATGAAGGCGGCCGCCAGCGCCAGCGGGAACAACGGCAGCAGCAGGCGGAACGTGCTCGACTGCGGATGCAGCACGGCCAGCAAATACAACAGGTACATGGCGCACCAAATGCGCAGTTCAGGCCCAATGCGGCGCACGGCCCGGGAATTCAAGTAAAGCGCTGCCAACGCCACAAAAAGCAGCGGCAGCACAGGCCCCCAGAACGGCCCCACCAGTTCAACACCGGCATCAAACCACGGTTTGAAGAGCACCAGGGACGATCCGCGCCACGCGGTCTCCGTGTCCGTGTACGCCGTGCGCTCCCCCGTCACCCACCAAGCAGTCAGCATCCAGGCAAACGCCATGACAGTGCTGAGAACCAGCAGCACGGTGCCGGCGGCCAGGTCCCGGCGCGGAAAGGGTTTGTCCCTGCGGTGCCACCAGCGCAGCACTAGATGCCCTAGAACGACGGCGGCAAACGGCGCACCTGCCGGACGTGTCAGGCACAGCAGCACCACCATGGGCATGGCGGCCCAATAGTTGCCCTTGATCAGCAGGTGCAGGGCGGCCGCCAAAAAGAAGATCCCCAACGATTCCGCATAAGGCACCTGCAGGACCGGGGAGAGTGGGAACATGGCGAAGAAGGCAACGCCCCACAAGGCGGTGGAGGGTGGGGCCACATGCCTAAAGAGCCGGTAAATCACCAGCACAGCGGCCAACCCGGCCGCTGTTGCCACGATGGCGCCGGCGGCAGGCCAGCTCCATCCCATCACAGCGCTGAGCCCGCGCGCCAAGAGCGGGAAGACCGGGTAAAAGGCCCATTGGTTGGGCTGGGCGGTGCCGTCGGCATTGCGCGGAATGGTGGTGGGATAACCGCCGTCGTAGATCCGTTCATACCAGCCGGCGTCCCAGCGGTCGATGAACGTCAAGTAGTCGGGCTGCCGACCACCCCAGGGCGACTCATCGGCGTGCCAGGCCGCCCCGAGCAAAATGGCGTAGGAGACAAGCCTGGCGGCGGCATACAGCAGTGTGACTTTCAGCCACCAAGGCGCACGCCGCAACGGCGCCAGGAGCCTGCGCACCATGACATAGAGCGCATCGTTGACAGTGGGTGCCGGAGCCTGCACCAAAGCGCCCGTTTTCGGCTCGCTCATGGCTGCGTCGTGCCTGCAGGGTCTGCATCAGCGGCGAGCCAGCAGTCCGGCTGATGGTCGTTGACGACGCCTATGGCCTGCATCATGGCGTAGGCGGTGGTTGGACCCACAAACGAAAAGCCATGCTTCTTGAGGACTTTCGCGAGCTGCTGCGATTCCGGCGTTTGTGTCGGAATGGGTGCTCCCACCGGGCGGACTGCCGGGACATGGGCGGCGATCAGGGACCCCAGCGTGGTTCCGGAGGGCAGGGCGAGAAGCGCCTTGGCATTGCCAATCGTGGCATTGATCTTCAGGCGGTTGCGCACAATGGAGGCGTCCGCCATGAGTCGTTCGACGTCGTCCGGGCCATAGGCGGCCACAGTTGCCGGATCGAATTGGGCAAAGGACGCCCTGAAGGACTCGCGCTTGCGCAGGATGGTGATCCAGCTCAGCCCTGATTGGAACGCTTCCAGGCTCAAGCGTTCAAACAGTCCGCTCTCCCCTGTGACCGGCCTGCCCCATTCGAGATCGTGATAGCGCTGGTATTGCGCATCGCGCTCTATCCCTGTCCAGGCACAGCGGATCCGTCCATCGCTTCCTGCCACGCCATCCATGCCGGGTCAGCCGTTGAGGCTGGTGCCTGCCGTGTCTTCGCCGGGTGCAAGGCCTTCCTCGCCTGCAGGCCAAGCGGCACTGCCGGCTTCCAGCTGGCGGATGCGCTCGTTTTTGGCGGTCAGCTCGTCGCGGAGCAGGTCAAGGGCCTCGTCGACTTGATCCATGCGGTAGCCGCGCAGTCCAAGGGAGAACCGCAGTTTGTCCACATCCGCGGGCTCGGGCTTGCCTGGCAGCAGGACGGGCGGCAGATTCGCCACCGGCGCGGCCAACGCATCGGCGTACACCGGGGCATCGGGTTCGCCCCTGTTTAACCCCACCACGTACAGGGCGGCCGCTGCAGCCACAGCCACGGCCACGGCCACAAAGATCAAGAAGTAAGTCACTAGACCATGGTGCCAGATGCGCGGGCATACTGCGGTATGTCGCGGGACCGTATCAAGGCTTGGCTCAATATCTAGCTGCGGCGGTCGGCAACCTTCGTGCCGGCCTTGCCTGCCATGACCACTTCCACAGCTTCCTCGGCCGTGTCCACGAGCGTGATGATGTCCATGTCTGCTGCCGAGACTAGCCCTCGGGCCACCATGACGTCGCGGATCCAGTCCAGCAGCGGACCCCAGAATTCCTTGTCCACCAGCACGATCGGGAATTGGCTGACCTTGCTGGTTTGAACAAGGACCATGGCTTCAAAGAGTTCATCCAGGGTGCCCAGGCCACCGGGCAGCACCACGAACCCTTGGGCGTACTTGACGAACATGGTCTTGCGGGCGAAGAAGTAGCGGAAGTCGACGCCCAGGCCGACCCATTCGTTCATGCCTTCTTCAAAGGGAAGTTCAATGCCCAGACCGATGGACAAGCCGCCGGCTTCCGAGGCACCCTTGTTGGCGGCCTCCATGGATCCGGGCCCGCCGCCGGTAATGACGGCGACACCGGCCTCCACCAGACGCCTGCCCACTTCCACCCCTGCCGTGTAGAAAGGCGAGTCCCGTTTGGTCCGGGCCGAGCCGAACACACTGATGGCCGGACCAATTTCAGCCAGTGCGTCAAAGCCCTGGACAAACTCACTCTGGATGCGCATGACCCGCCACGGGTCGGTGTGGGTGAAATCGCTGCTGGGCGGAGTCTCCAAAAGCCTGGCGTCGGCAGTGTCGTCGCCTTTGCCGTTCTTGCGCCAGATGCCGAACCGTCGAAGCTGCGGGCGTACGGGGCTGCTGGATCCTGTGGGTGCACTCATGCCCCCAAGGCTACGTGAAAAGGCGCAGTGCTTTCGCTCACATTGTTTCGTTAGCGTTACGATCCGTGTCGGGGGCGGCAAAAGCTCTTCCACCCCTCGAGAAAGTGGATAGGTTAATTCCATGACGAATTCCGCACACGCTACTGCACTCGTGGAGCTAAAGGCTGTTAACAAGCACTACGGCCCCCTGCACGTGCTCAATGACATTAACTTGCGGGTTGCCAAGGGCGAGGTTTTGGTTGTCATTGGTCCTTCGGGTTCCGGCAAGTCGACCCTTTGCCGCGCCATCAACAGGTTGGAAACCATTGATACGGGTTCCGTCACCATCGAGGGCAAGGAACTGCCCAAGGAAGGCCGTGAACTGGCGAACTTGCGTGCCGACGTCGGCATGGTCTTCCAGTCGTTCAACTTGTTTGCGCACAAGACAATTCTGGAAAACGTCACGTTGGGACCCATCAAGGTCAAGGGCATGAGCAAGTCCGACGCCGAGAAGCTCGCGCTGAGTCTGCTGGACCGAGTCGGTATTGCCCACCAGTCCGCGAAACTGCCGGCCCAGCTTTCCGGCGGGCAGCAGCAGCGTGTGGCCATTGCACGGGCCTTGGCGATGAAGCCAAAGGTCATGCTTTTTGACGAGCCCACCAGTGCCCTTGACCCCGAAATGATCAATGAAGTCCTCGACGTCATGGTCGAATTGGCCAAGGAAGGCATGACCATGGTGGTGGTCACCCACGAGATGGGGTTTGCCCGCAAGGCTGCCGACAGGGTCATTTTCATGGCCGACGGGCAGATTGTCGAAGAGGCCACGCCCACCGCGTTCTTCACCAATCCGCAAACCGCCAGGGCCAAGGACTTTTTGTCCAAGATCCTGACCAACTGACACTCCATATTTTAGTTTTCCGGCTGTTTCAGCCGGTAATTTCACCGGCCATGGCGGCCGTTTATGAAAGGGAATACACGTGAAGAAATTTCTTGGAAGGACAGGCCTCGGAGTTGCGGCTGTCCTGACGGCAGCAGCACTGGCCATGACAGGTTGCGGCGGCGACACGGCAGGCGGAGGCTCAAGCGACGGCGGCAACGGCGGCGACGCCCCCTTCGAGGTAGCCAAGGATGTTGCCCTGACGGGCAGCCCCACCTTTGACAAGATCAAGTCCTCCGGCGCCATTCGCATCGGGGTCAAGGAAGACCAGCCCGGTCTGGGTTACCTGGACGCCGCAACGGGTGAGCGCAGCGGTTTTGACATCGAGATTGCCACGTGGATGGCTGCCAAGCTGGGTGTGGCCAAGGACAAGATTGAATTCAAGGCCATCCCGTCGGCGAACCGTGAAACGGCCCTCGCAAACGGAGATGTGGACCTCTACGTGGGCACCTACTCCATCACCGACAAGCGCAAGAAGCTCGTTGACTTTGCCGGACCCTACTTCATCACGGGTCAGGGCTTGTTGGTGCAGAAGTCCAACGAGACCATCAAGAGCGAAAAGGACCTGGCCGGCAAGAAGGTTTGTTCAGCGACCGGCTCAACGCCCATCCAGAACATTCGCGAAAACTTCCCGAAGGCCACCCCGGTTGAGTTCGACATTTACTCCAAGTGCGTGGATGCACTCAAGAGTGGCAGCGTTGACGCTGTCACCACCGACCAGGCCATCCTCTTGGGCTTTGCCTCACAGGACCCGGACAACCTGAAAGTTGTCGGCGAACCGTTCACAGTGGAGAAGTACGGAATCGGCCTGCCCAAGGGCGATACCGCACTGCGCACCTTCTTGAACGAAACCCTGACCGACGGCAACGCCACGTGGACAAAGATCTACGACTCCACGCTGGGCAAGTCCGGCACGAAGGTTGAACAGCCGAAGGTTGACCAGTACTAACCCTCCCAAAGTGGTGGTGTTGCCCCGGCCCCGGTCGCGGCGACACCACCACTTAGTCCTCTCGAATTCACTGAAAGCGACACGGCCCTGTGAATATAATTACTGACAACAGCGAGCTGTTCCTTACCGGCTTCAAGAACACCGGAATCCTCTTCATCATTTCCGGGTTCTTTGCCCTGATCTTGGGGACGATCGTTGCGGGCATGCGGGTCTCGCCGGCACCAGCCATGCGGGCGGCGGGAACGTTCTACGTCAACGCCGTCCGCAACACCCCGCTGACGCTGATCCTGGCCTTCTTTGCCTTGGGTTATCCCCGGTTGGGACTGCCTTCGGTCAGTTTCATGAATGCCGCCATAGTCGGGCTTTCGCTGTACACGGCAACGTATGTCTGCGAAGCAATCCGCTCCGGCATCAACACCGTGTCCGTCGGACAGTCCGAGGCTGCCCGGGCAATCGGGCTTCCCTTCATGAAAACCCTGTCGCTGGTTGTGCTGCCGCAGGCCTTTCGTTCTGTGGTGCCGCCGCTGTTCAGCGTTTTCATCGCCCTGTTGAAGAACACCACGGTTGCCGCGGGGTTCTCCGTCTTGGAAGCCGGTGCCATCCGCGCCTACCTCAGCGAACGCGGCGAGCCCATGTTGCCGGGGCTGTTGTGGGTTGCCCTGATCTTTGTGGTTGTGGTGCTGGGGATCATGACGCCGCTGCAACGCTACCTTGAAAAGAAGTGGAGGGTGGCACGATGAGCTCAGTACTTTTTGACGTCCCCGGACCCAAAGCCCGCACACGCAACGTTTACCTGAACGTCGCCACTGCCATCGTGGTGCTCGGCATCATCGGCTTCATCATGTTCCGCTTCTATCAGTCGGGGCAGTTCACCGCCGAAAAGTGGCAGATCTTCACGTTCCCCCTCGTCCAGCAAACCTTTCTGGAGGTCATCGGTGCAACGCTGAAGGCCTTTGCGGTTGGCGCCGTCGGAAGTTTGTTGTTGGGAATCCTGCTGGCGTTCGGCCGGCTGTCCGATTCCAAGTGGCTGAACATTCCCTGCTACTGGTTTACCGAGTTGTTCCGTGCAGTGCCGCTGCTGGTCCTGATGATGATTGTCTATTACGGCCTCCCGTCCGCAGGCGTCCCGGGCATTACGCCCTTCCTCGCCGTCGTGGTCGGCTTGATCCTCTACAACGGCTCAGTGCTGGCCGAGGTGTTCCGCGCGGGCATTGAATCACTGCCGAAGGGACAACGCGAGGCCGGGTATGCCGTTGGGTTGACCAAGGGCCAGGTGCTGCGCATGATCCTGCTCCCGCAGGCCGTGCGCGCCATGCTGCCTGTCATCATCTCCCAGCTCGTGGTCATCTTGAAGGACACCGCGCTGGGCTTCCTCATCACTTACCATGAAATCCTGTACTACGCCGACTTCCTCGGCTCGCAGGGTGGTTACGGCTCCCCCGTGGTCCCGGCACTGATGGTCGCCGCCGTGATTTACGTGGGCCTGTGCTTGATCCTCTCGGGCATTGCCAAGCTGGCGGAATCCAAGATGTCCTCCCGCGTCAAGGTCGTCAAGACCAGGGTCGGCATGGCTGGCTGACCCGAACCAACACAGCCAAGGGCCGGCGTCGTTCTTTCAAGAACGACGCCGGCCCTTGTCGTGGAAGCCTTCATCCACGGGCGCGGGGCTGCGACAGCCAGCGGACTATGACAGCCAGCGGGTCAGGGCAGCCAGGCATTCGTGAATGGCTTCGGCGTTGACATGCTCGTCGTCGCTGTGGGCCAGCAAGGCATCCCCCGGGCCAAAGTTGACGGCGGGAATGCCCAGTTCACTCAGTCGGGCCACATCCGTCCATCCATATTTGGGCTGCGGGACACCTCCGACGGCGGCAACAAAGCTGGCGGCGGCCGGCGCGTTGAGTCCGGGCCGGGCCCCGGAGGCTGAATCCGTGCACACCAGTTCGAAGCCTGCCAGCACCTCGCGCACATGGGCTTCGGCCTGTGCAGGAGTCTTGTCCGGGGCAAACCTGTAGTTGATCTCCACCACGCAGCTGTCGGGAATCACATTGGAGGCCGACCCCCCGTGCACCTTCACGGCGTTCAGCGACTCCCTGTAGTCCAGCCCCTCGACGGTGACGGTGGCAGGAACATGGGCGGCCAGGCGGGCCAACAGCGGGGCAGCAGCGTGGATGGCGTTTTCCCCCATCCACGCCCGTGCCGAATGTGCAGCCACACCGTGTGTGGTCGCTTCAAAGCGGATGGTGCCGTTGCAGCCGCCTTCCACCGTCCCGTTGGTAGGTTCCAGCAGGATGCCAAAATCGGCGTCGAGCAGCTCACGGTTTTCGCGCACCAAACGGCCCAAGCCGCTCTTGGAAGCTGCCACTTCCTCGTGGTCGTAGAAAATAATGGTGAGGTCCTTGCTCGGTGCAAGCAGTGTGGCGGCCAGGGCCAATTGCACTGCCACCCCGCCCTTCATGTCGGTGGCACCGCGTCCGTACAACACGTCGCCATCCCAGCAGCTCGGCACCGTCCCACGTGCCCCCGGCGTGGCCGGCAAGGGCACGGTGTCCAGGTGGCCTGCCAAAATGATCCGTTCGCGCCGACCCAAGGACGTCCGGGCCACGATTGCATCGCCGTTGCGCGTCACCTGCAGGTGGTCCAGCCCGGCAAGCGCCTGCTCCACGGCGTCGGTGATCGCCCGCTCGTTTCCGGAGACGCTCTCAATGTCCATCAGGGCGGCAGCAAGCTGTGCCACGTCCTGGTGGATGTCCAGCATCCCGATGCCATATTGCCCTGCAACGGAGGGGATGGCAGAGGCTGCCATAGCTGGATTTTCGGGGTTTCTGTCGCTGCTCATTCCCACAGTTTAGCGGGGACGAATGTCTGTCAAAAACTATTCTGCCCAATTTCCAATCCGTTTTCCGTGCAGTTCCGAAGTACTCTCTGACAGCCCAAACCGGAGCAGCGACAACAGCAACGGCAGGGAACAAACGGAATCTTTCCGCTTTTACATTATGGAGACTCATCATGAACACCACCTTGAAGACCGGAAACCGTAAGCGCGTCAGCTTTGGCCTGGGCATCCTGGCCGTCGCAGCACTGGGCATCACCTCTTGCAGCGGAGCAACCACCGAAACCCCGAGCTCAAGCTCCGAGGCGCCGATGAGCTCAGCGGCTCCCGCATCCGCCGATGCCATGTCAGCGGACCTTGTTGGATCCGGCTGTGCCGCCTACGCAGAAGCCGTCCCCGACGGCGCAGGCTCAGTTGCGGGCATGGCCGCCGATCCGGTCGCCACCGCAGCCTCCAACAACCCGCTATTGAAGACCCTGACGGCCGCCATTTCAGGAGAGCTGAACAAGGATGTCAACTTGGTTGACACCCTCAACTCCGGCGACTTCACCGTCTTCGCTCCGGTTGACGAAGCATTCGCCAAGATCCCGGCTGAAACCATTGATGGATTGAAGACGGACTCGGCTGCGCTGACCTCCATCCTCACCTACCACGTGGTCCCCGGCCAGTTGTCCCCGAGCGATGTTGCCGGCACGCATGCCACGGCTGAGGGCAGCGACCTGAAAGTCACCGGCAGCGGAGACAACCTGATGGTCAATGACGCCAAGGTCATCTGTGGTGGCGTCAAGACCGCCAACGCCACGGTTTACCTCATCGACTCCGTGCTGATGCCCCCGGCCAAGAAGTAATCCGGAGCATCAATAAAACGCAACACAGCTCCAAGGAAGTCCGCTTGTGGATGTGGAACGTGGCAATGTATACACCATGCGTGTACCTTGGCTGCGATCCGTGGAGTCCTTGACTCCATTATCCCATGAAGACCTTATCCGCCTCGTCGCCCAAGGCGACGAGGCGGCCTTCGAGGAACTCTACGACGCTGTGGCAGCCAGGGTTTTTGGCTTGGTGCGCCGCGTGGTCAGGGATGCTGCCCAGAGCCAGGAAGTGACTCAGGAAGTTTTCCTTGACGTCTGGGAACAAGCCTCGCGCTTTGACCGGGACAAGGGAAAAGCCATTTCCTGGATTTTGGTCATTGCGCACCGAAAGGCCGTGGACAAAGTCAGGGCCAGCCAAGCCAGCTCCGACAGGGACCTGCGCCAAGGCATCAAGGAGTACAAGGAAAGCTACGAGGATGTTGCCGACACCGTTGAAGGGCAATTGGAAGCGGAACGCGTCCAGCAGGCCTTGAAGTCCCTCACAACCGCTCAACAGGAAGCCATCAGCTTGGCCTACTACGGTGGATACACCCATCAAGAGGTGGCTGAGCTTCTTCAGGTTCCAGTGGGTACAATTAAGACTAGAATCCGTGACGGCATGATCAGGATGCGAAGCAAGTTAGGAGTCGCATGATGGACAAGCAATTGAACTTGAATACCGGCGCCTACGCTTTGGACGCCCTGGACAATGACGAACGCGCAGACTTCGAGCGCTACGCCCTGACCGACCCGCAAGCAGCCGACGAGGCACGCAGCCTTGCCGAGACGGCGGCACTGCTGGCCTTCGGCACCGAAGAAGAGGCGCCGCCGGCACAGCTGAAGACTGATCTCATGGCAGCGATTCGCACCAAGCGACAGCTCGCAGCCCCTTCTGAAGTGCGCGATATTTCCTCGGCCAAATCGCGTGCCCACCATGGGAGAAGTTCCCGCAGCGCCAAGGGCAATCGATGGATGCCGGCGCTCAGCGCCGCCGCAGCCTTGGTGGTCTTTGCCGGTGTCGTGGGATGGGTTGTCGGCCAAAACACCACCGACACGCACTTGCAGAAACGCCTGGTGGCCCTTGAAGACAAGCAGGCAACCGCCCAGGCCCAGCAGGAAGCCATGCTGGGCATCGTCAGTTCATCCGACGCCAAGATTGCCACCACCGAAATGGCCGACGGCGCCTCGGTGACGGTCGCGTCTTCCGGGAAGGCCAACCAGGCTGCCGTGCTGGTTCAGGGCATGGCTGAACTTCCCGCCGACAAAACCTATGAGCTGTGGTTCATTTCCGCGGCCGGTGCTGTTCCCGCCGGGCTGATGCAAAATCCAGGCTCCCCCACTCCCGGTTTGCAGGTCCTCGACGGGCCATTGGATGGTGCCACCCATGTAGGGATCACCGTTGAGCCCGCAGGCGGTTCACCGGCACCCACCACCCCTCCGCTGCTGGTGCAGGCACTTTAGCCGGTAGAAACTTTTTTGGAGCGGAACCCCTGTCGAAGCAATCCGGCAGCGGGTCCGCTCCGAACTACTTTAAGAGCACTTCTACCGAAAGAACGATTGCCCGGTAGCCACGCAACAGTCTTAAGGATCATCTGATGAGCACTCGGAGCAAGACACCACGCAAACACCGTATCCATGCCATTTGGCCAGGGGCGCTGGCTGGGCTTGTTGCGGCAGCTATTTTGTTCGCCGTGGCCCAACTGCTTTCGGTCTTTTTCGGCCCCGCCGCAGCTCCCCTGACATCGGTGGGATCCACCTTTATCGACTTCACCCCGAGCTGGCTGAAAGATTTCGCCATCGCCACCTTTGGCACCAATGACAAAATGGTCCTGCTCATCTCCATGGGTGTTGTCGCAGCAATATTCTCCGCAGTGGCCGGAATTCTGGCCCGGAGAAATTTCAAGGCCGGCGCAGCGCTGGTGATTGTCTTTGCCCTTGTCATGGCCGCCGCCATCATCACGCGCTCCGGTGCAGGCATCGCGGACCTGTTTCCTTTGCTTATCGGCACGGCCGCCGGTCTGTGGAGCTTGCGTTTCCTGACCCCGGTTCCGGAGCAATCCGAGGATGCCGAGGAGGCTCAGGCCCAAGGATCGGGCCCGCACAGCCCCACGGCCGGTTCACCCACCCGTCGGACCTTTTTGCTCAGGACTGCGGCACTGGCGGGAGTAGCCGTCGTGGCAGGTGTTGCCGGAAACGCCCTTTCCAGCACGCGCAACGCCGTCCGCCAAGTGCGCGAAGCCCTCAAGCTCCCGGCCGCCAAGACCAAGGCTGCGGCGCTGCCCGGCGGAGTCCAGGCGCCGGTGGAAGGTGTCACCCCCTTTGTGACACCCAACAACGACTTTTACCGCATCGACACCGCGCTTGTGGTGCCGGAGCTCGATCCTGCCAACTGGCAGCTGCGCGTGCATGGAATGGTCGAAGAGGAGTTCACGCTCGATTTCGAGGAGCTTATGGGATCGGATCTTATCGAGACCTATGTAACCTTGGCCTGCGTATCGAATGTGGTGGGCGGGAACCTGGTCGGCAACGCCAAATGGCTCGGCTACCCGCTGCGGGAGGTGCTGGCCCGGGCAAAGCCCAAGGCCGGGGCCGACATGGTCCTCTCCACCAGCAGCGACGGCTTCAGCGCCTCAACCCCGCTGCCCATCCTGCAGGATGACCGCGACGCCATTCTGGCCGTGGGCATGAATGACGAACCATTGCCGCTGCAGCACGGCTTTCCCGTCCGCATGGTGGTGCCTGGTCTGTACGGCTTTGTCTCGGCCACCAAGTGGGTTGTCGACTTGGAAGTAACAACCTTCGCCGAGAAGGCGGGCTACTGGACCTCGCGCGGATGGTCCTCGCATGGACCCATCAAGGCCTCCTCCCGCATCGAGGTGCCAAAGGCCTTGGCCCGTGTTCCCGCCGGCAAGGTCGCCATCGGTGGCAGCGCCTGGGCGCAGACCAAGGGCATTTCGAAAGTTGAAGTCCAGTTGGACAACGGCGAGTGGCTCGAGGCCGAGCTGGCTGCCGAAGCATCGGTGGATACGTGGCGGCAGTGGTCCTATGTCTGGCAGGACGCACCGGCTGGATCACACAATGTGCAGGTCCGTGCCTACGACGCGAACGGTGAACTGCAAATAGAAGAACAAGCTCCCCCTGCGCCGAACGGCTCTTCGGGCTGGCATTCCATCACCTTCACAGTTGCCTAAGCATCCCTATTGACGTTGGTGGGCCCCCGGTGGCAACAGCCGGGTGTCCGCTAGCGATAAACTTGTCCCATGACCCAAACAGCTGCACCCACAGAGCGCTCCGCCCACGGCTTCGGCCTTGCCACCACCACCGGCTCGGGCACCATCCTTGATGTGTGGTTCCCCAGCCCCGCTCTTGGCACCATTACCGGCACCCTGGGTGATGCACCCGAAGCCGATCCCGGGCTTGTTGAACTGGCGGCAGGCGGCACCGACACAGCCAGGGATGTGAGCTTGCAGTTGGTATTCGCCCAGATCGACTTGGACGCCGCCCCCGCGGACGCCGTCGACGCCTACCTGCGACTGCACCTGCTCTCCCACCGCCTCGTTGCCCCCAACACCATCAATCTCGACGGGGTCTTTGGCAAGCTCAGCAATGTTGTCTGGACAAACTTTGGCCCGGCCGCCGTCGAAGGTTTCGAACTCACCCGCGCCAAGCTGCGCCAACGCGGCCCCGTCACGGTCTACGGCGTGGACAAATTCCCGCGCATGGTGGATTACGTCATCCCGGCCGGGGTGCGCATTGGCGACGCCGACCGTGTCCGGCTCGGCGCCCATTTGGCCGAAGGCACCACCGTCATGCACGAAGGCTTCGTCAACTTCAATGCCGGCACGCTGGGCACCTCCATGGTTGAAGGCCGCATTTCGGCCGGCGTCGTGGTGGGCGACGGAAGCGATGTGGGCGGCGGCGCGTCCATCATGGGCACGCTGTCCGGCGGCGGACGCGAACGCGTCGCCATAGGCGAGCGAGTGTTGCTGGGCGCCAACTCAGGGGTGGGCATCAGCATCGGCGACGACTCCGTGGTGGAAGCCGGCCTGTACATCACCGCCGGGAGCCGGGTGCGGCTCCACGGATCCACGAACGACGGCGGCACGGCCACCAGCGCCGTGGTCAAGGCCAGCGAGCTCTCGGCAGTTCCCAACCTGTTGTTCCGTCGCAACTCAACTACAGGCGAAGTCGAAGCGCTGCCGCGCAAGGGAGCCACGGTGGCCCTCAATGAGATCCTGCATGCCAACTAGCGCTGCAGCAGCCCCAGGCTCGCTGCCATGAGCAGGCGGAGCAGGCGCATCACTGCGCTGCTGACGGTCACCGTGGTCTGTGCGGGCCTGCTTATTGGTGGCGGCGTTTGGCTTGTCGGCACGCTCCGGGACGTGATGGCTCCGGGGCTGTCCACGGGATGCACCGCCACCGTCGGCGACCGCAGCTACAAGCTGGAGCTTGACCAAAGTGAAAATGCCTCCCTCATTTCCGCCCTGGCCGTGCAACGCGGCATGCCCGCACGGGCAGCCTCCATCGCGTTGGCCACGGCCCTGCAGGAATCCAAGCTGCGCAACATTGACTACGGCGATTTGGATTCAGTTGGCCTGTTTCAGCAGCGCCCGTCCCAAGGCTGGGGCAGCATGGAAGACATCATGGACCCCGTATTTTCAGCCAACGCTTTCTACGACGCCCTGGAACAGGTGTCCGGATATGCCGACTTGCCCATCAACGACGCAGCCCAGATTGTCCAGCGCTCCGGATACCCGCACGCGTACGGCAAGCACGAGCAGTTGTCGCGGGCCTTTGCCTCGGCCATGACGGGGCAAAGCCGGGCGGGGCTCAATTGCACGCTCCCGCCAGCCGTCTCGGGCAGCAGCGCGCAAGACGTTATCGCTGCGGCAGAGGGAACTGTGGGCCGGTTGGAGGCCAACGCCGTGGAAGAGGAAACCGGCACAAAACTGCACTTTGAGGTCTCCGAAGCCCACGGCTGGATGTTGGCCCAGTGGGCGCTGGCCAATGCCGGGCAATTCGGCATCGTAGAAGTCAGCCACGCTGGACAAACGTGGGACAGAACAGCCAATGTTGACGGCGAAAATGTTGGCTGGCAGACCGGCGGCTCGGAAACTCCGTCACAAGTGGCCATCCATGTGGCCTTGGCACAGGAAAGCTAGACGAGCAGATCCACCACGGGCTGGACGTAGCTGCAGAATGCTTCCTGGTCGTCAAGCAGGTGGGTGCTCATGATCAGGCGGTTCGGCTCAATGAACCATGCACGCTGTTCGGCAAGGGGCACTTCCAGGATGGTCAAGGTGAAATCCCTGGCGCTGCGGCCGAGTTCCATTTCCCTGTTCTGCACCAGGTCCGCCAAAATCTTGTGCCCGCCCAAGGTTTCACGCTGTTGGGCAAGCATGGAATACAGCTGCGTCTGCTCCCGTGCCCAGGTTAGCGCCGCCCCATGGTGCGCATGTGCCACCCGCTGCAGCGCGGGCATGCCGGCCAGTTCGGGAAAGTCCGGAGCGGTGAGCGTGTCTTCGGTGCCCGGCACCTGCTGCAACAGCCTGCTCCACCAGAATTCCCACTGGTCTCGCAAGGCATCGGTGCCGCCGACGCTGGATATCAGCATGGTGTGGTCCGAGGCATTGACAGTGGGCGCCACATGCGAGAGGGCAGGGGTGCCGGCGCCAACCAGACCTGCCACATCGCGAAGATAAAGGGCCATGAGCATGGGTCCACACGTATCCATGGTAATCCGCCACCCGGGGCCGCCTGTATGGTGCATTCTTCTTCCGCCTCCAGCCGCCGCAGTATTGGTGCAGCAATCCCACCTTCGAGTTTACGCTGAAGCGGCCGACTCGGCACCGGGCCAACTGCAGCTAGTTTGCCAGCAGCGCGTTCAGGTGCCTGCGCAGAGTGGCCCGGCCTTGTTCAGGAGCTGCCCAGTCGGGCTGCAGGACCATGCGCAGGCTCAATCCATCCAATAGGCCGATCAGTCGCTCGGCCTCATCCACGGGCACCAGATTGGCAGTGGCGAGCGGGCTTTCCAACAGCTGCAGCACCACGCGGCCCACGACGGCGCCCGTGGCCCGGTAGTCGTCCCGGGCGGCAGCGGAGAGTTCGGTGTTGGTTCGGGCAGCAAGCATGAACTCCATGTGCACCACCGCGTCCGCACGCCGCGCCTCGTCCAGGGGCAACAGCTCCTCCAGGACGCCAGCACATGCTTCCACGACTTCCACCGCTGCACCCGGCAGCGGCTGCCCCTCGAGCACTTCGAGCTTGTCGAGTGCGCGGACGTGGATGCGCTCGGAGTTGACCCGGCAGGCAAACTCCATCAGCTCTGCCTGGTTGTCAAAATAGTGCCGCACCGAGCCCAGGGCAAGCCCGGCCGCCTGGGCCACGTTGCGCAATGACGCTTGTGCCAGGCCACGCTCTGAAATCACGTTGAATACAGCGTCCGCAACAAGTTCGCGGCGGTCATCGGCATCAATAATTTTAGGCACATGTCTTTTTTAGCACACTTGTTTCAACTGTGCTCATTCATTGGGCTCATTTACCGGGCTCAATTGCCTGGCTCAATTGCCGGGCTCAATTACCGGGTCTCGACGCGCTCGACCACCGGGCCCGCTTTGCCGCCCGCGCACCGTTTGGCGCGGATGTGCCGCCACTATTGCAGGGGCGCAGGGTGTCGAACCGTCCATGCGCAGACGTGCAAGCAACAGCACGCGGGCCGGGTCTCGACGCGCTCGACTGCCAAGCCTGCCTACTTGCTGGCTGCTGCGTCCTTTTTCTTGTCCAGGTACAACAGCACCAGCAGCACCAGCATGGCGACAACTGAGGCGATGAAGTATGGGAGGAACACCGTTTTGCCCACCAGCAGCAGGATGCCCAGCACCACAACAACAATGGGGAACGCCATGGAGAAGGTATGCAGCAACAATTTCAGCATTTGGGTTGTTCAACTTTCGTGACGAGGGTTTCGTGACAGGGGCTTGCATGAGAAAGGCGGTGGGCGACTCTCCCAAGGGAAAGCCACCCACCGCCGGAATACCCGGGCCCACGGGGGATGGGCCCACGCGCCCGAGGGCCCCGCCCCGAACTTGTGAGGGGCAGAAGCGTGGTGGGCCCACACTTGCCAGGTTCCCGGGAAATCGCGCCAGCGATTTATCGGACCCACACTCTGGGCCCACGCGCCCGAGGGCCCCGCCCCGAACTTGTGAGGGGTGGGAGGGCGTGGGGACTACCGCGAGGGGTACATGCGCTCCGGCTCGCCCGTGTAGAGCTGGCGCGGGCGGCCGATCTTGGTCTGCGGATCCTTCATCATCTCGCGCCACTGGGCAATCCAACCGGGCAGGCGGCCAATGGCGAACAGGACGGTGAACATCTTCTCGGGGAAGCCCATGGCCTTGTAAATCAGGCCGGTGTAGAAGTCCACGTTCGGATACAGCTTGCGGGAGACGAAGTACTCATCCGTCAGGGCAACTTCTTCCAGGCGCATGGCGATGTCAAGGAGTTCGTCGTTGCCGCCGAGCTTTTCCAGGATTTCGTGGGCCGTGGCCTTCACGATCTTGGCGCGCGGATCGTAGTTCTTGTAGACGCGGTGCCCGAAGCCCATGAGCTTCACGCCGTCTTCCTTGTTCTTCACGCGCTCCACGAACTTTTCCACGGGTTCTCCGCTGTCCCGGATCTGGCGGAGCATGTTCAGCACTGCCTCGTTGGCTCCGCCGTGCAGGGGGCCAAACAGGGCGTTGATGCCGGCGGAAACGGAGGCAAACATGTTCGCGTTGGCGGAACCCACCAGGCGCACGGTGGAGGTGGAGCAGTTCTGCTCGTGGTCCGCGTGCAGGATCAACAGCAGGTCCAGGGCCTTCACAACCACCGGGTCCATCTCGTAGTGCTCGGCGGGAACGCCGAAGTTCAGGCGGAGGAAATTCGAGACCAGGTCCATGGAGTTATCCGGGTACAGCATGGGCTGGCCGGTGGACTTCTTGTGCGCGTAGGCGGCGATGACGGGCATTTTCGCCATGAGGCGGATGGTGGCCATTTCCACCTGCTCGTCGTCGAACGGGTCAAGGGAGTCCTGGTAGAACGTGGACAGCGCGGAGACGGCCGAGGACAGCACGGGCATGGGGTGCGCGTCGCGCGGGAAGCCGCCGAAGAAGCCCTTGAGGTCTTCGTGCAACATGGTGTGGCGGCGGATGCGCTGGTCGAAAGCGTCAAGCTCTTCCGGAGTGGGCAGGTTGCCGTAGATCAGCAGGTAGGACACTTCGAGGAAGCTCGAGTGCTCTGCCAGCTCCTCGATGGGGTAGCCGCGGTAGCGCAGAATGCCCGCATCGCCGTCAATGTAGGTGATGGCGGAAGATGTTGCTGCGGTATTGACGAAGCCGGGGTCGTAGGTGACGGTGCCGGTTTCCTTCAGAAGCTTGGAAACGTCATAACCGGCGTTGCCTTCTGCTGCTTCGAGTCGCGGCAGTTCAAGCTCTCCGCCGTCGTAGCGCAGGAATGCGCTCGTGGAATCAGTCATGGAGTCCCCTTCATGAGGTAGCCTGCGAGAGGCTTTGGTTAGTTCAGTGCAAGTTTCATGCCCCGCGGGAGACCCGCGCCGGTTGAGATTATATCCAAGAAAAACTCAGCACATTAAACGTCCGGTGGCCTAGACCGCTATCTACGAAACTACCGCTTAACTGCTCTTCAGCACTAATCCTGCGCCGGGAATCGGGGCCTTGGAGCCAAATGCCGCGATCAATGTCCGCGGAGCCGCTCCGCCGCGGCGTCAATGCGCTCGTCGCTGCCCGTCAAGGCCACGCGGACGAAGCCGTTGCCGGCGTCCCCGTAGAAGGTGCCGGGACCTGCAACAATGCCCAGTTCGGCCAGCCTGCCGATGGTGGTCCAGGTGTCCTCCCCTGCTGTGCACCACAGGTACAGCCCGGCCTCGGAGTGGTGGATGGCGAGCCCAAACGCCTCAAGGGCGCCCACGAGCTGTGCGCGGCGCCTGCGGTACAGGTCCTTTTGGGCCTTGACGTGTCCGTCGTCGGCCAGGGCAGTGCGCATGGCTTCCTGCACCGGAAGGGGCACGATCATGCCGGCATGCTTGCGGCTGTTGACCATGTTGGCCATGATGGCACTGTCTCCGGCCACAAATGCCGCCCGGTAGCCAGCCAGGTTTGACTGCTTGCTCAGCGAGTAGACGGCCAGCAAGCCCTCGTGCGAGCCGCCGCAAACCCGCGGGTCCAGTACGCTGGGCACTGCTTCGCCGCCGTGCTCCGGGTCCCAGGCGCCCCAGCCAAGTTCGCCATAGCATTCATCCGATGCCACGACGGCGCCCAGCTCCCGCGCCTGCTCGACCAGCTCCTTCAGCTCGGCCACACTGCGCACAATGCCGGTGGGATTACCCGGGGAATTCACCCAGACCAGGCGCACCCGGGCGCGGGTTTCGGCGTCGAGCTCTTCCAGCGAATCGGCGGCAACACTCGCGGCCCCGGCAAACACGGCACCCATGTCATAGGTGGGGTAGGCCACGCGTGGCCGCACCACGACGTCGCCCGCGCCCAAGCCCAGCAACAGCGGCAGCCAAGCCACCAACTCCTTCGAGCCAACAGTGGGCATGACATCCCGGGGATCCAGCCCGGGCACGTTGCGACGTCGCGCAAACCAGTCCACGATCGCTTGGCGCAATTCAGCCGTGCCGTGCGTGGTGGGATAACCCGGCGCATCCGCGGCAGCCTTCAGCGCGTCCTGGATCAGGGCCGGAGTGGGATCCACGGGAGTGCCAATGGACAGGTTCACCACGCCGCCCGGATGCTGGGCCGCCTTGGCCTGATAGGGCGCCAGCGCATCCCAGGGATACTCGGGAAGCTGCAGGCCAAAGGGCTTGCTGGAAGCGTGTGGGGGCGTCATGGGTGCCGGTCAGTCCTGGTTCTGCGGCGGAAGCACCGCAATGATGGGGTGGTCGGTGTGTGTGTTTCCTACCTTGGCCGCACCCCCGGGGGAACCGAGCACGTCAAAGAACTCCACATTTGCCTTGTAGTATTCGGCCCATTCCTCGGGCGTGTCATCTTCGTAGTAGATGGCCTCGACAGGGCAAACAGGTTCACAGGCACCACAGTCAACACACTCGTCGGGGTGGATGTAGAGCGAGCGTTCACCCTCGTAGATACAGTCAACGGGGCACTCTTCGACACATGCCTTGTCCTTGACATCCACGCACGGCTGCGCAATTACGTACGTCACGTAACCATCCTTCCTCAAAAGCTTAGTCCGGCACGGATCGAACCGGTGCTTCCATTATCCCCCACCACCGCCGCGCCCGCATCCCGGCGAGACTTAGTATGAAGAGGTGAACAGTGCACTTGAACGCTTGGCCGGCCTTCCGTTGGGCACCCGCATGGTGGTCCGGTACAGGATCGACGGCGGACTCACCGATGCCTTGGGCGAGTTGAGCGACCGCGACGAGGGTGGCTGCACCATCGCCACGCGCTGCGGAAATGTCGCCATCAAGTACGACGACGTCCAGTTGGCCAAGGCTGTCCCCCCGCCTCCCGTGCGGCGCGCCAAGCGCGTACAGGAGTAGCAACGGCGGGCGTTCCTGTCCGGGACGCCTCCCTGCCAGCTAGCCAGCAGCTACCTTTTCTTGCGGAGCAGGGCCCAGGCGAGCCAGGACGTCAGCGGGGTCGCCACCGCTATCCCGTAGAGCCAGACGGTGCCCTGGAGGTTGTTGGTGATCATGCCAACGGAGCCGAGTTGCAGCGACAAGGCCCCTGCCGTCAGGTAAGCCGCAGCCCCGCAGACCACCGCGACCCATGAATTCCTGCTCCACAGGCCCACGAACAAGCACACGGATGCCAGCAATAGCAGCGCCAGGACGGCGCCGTAGGGGACCACCGTGTCGCCACCATTGAAGTACCAGGCGTGGCCGTGCAGGGAAGTGCCCAAAAGTCCGCTGCCAATCCCGGCTCCTGCCGCCGCCGCCAGCGCGGCCCAACGATGTGGCTTCGGCGTGCCTGATTTTCGCTCCGGCAGATGTTGCGCCGGGCTCGGTGGCTGATGGTCCGGGTCGGCAGGGTGTTGGGCGGGAGTTGGCTGGTGTCCGGTTGAGTCCGTCACGTCGCGTCCCTCCGATCCGGCTGTGCCTGACCGTAAATGCCCGCCGGGTCGACGGCGACAAACTCCTCCACCCCGGAGATGTCCTTCCACACATTGTCTGACAGTGCGTAGCGGTCACCGGCGACGGTAATTTGTGTCCTGTGGGCTGCCATGGCTGCCGTCTTTGCTGCCACATCGCCAGCCACGGCCAGCCGCGGCACCCCGGCTTCAAGGGGCCGTTCGGGCCGGTCGCTGACAATTGCGTAAATGGCCGGAACCTTCCAGCCGGTCACTACCGCAGCGGTGCCTTCCGGCCCAACACCAGCGGGTCCCGCGCTTGCCGCCAGGCGCAGGGCCGCCACGGTGAGTTGGTGGGTGCCCACGTGGTCGGGATGGCCGTAGCCGCCGTCTGCGGCGTAGGTGATGACAATGGAGGGGCGCAGTTCCCTGATGGCTGCGGCAAGCAGTTCGGCCGTCTCGGCCAGGGGCGCACGCGAAAGGGAACCGGGCAGCACCTTGTCGGCGGCCATGGCACGGCCATCAGGCCCCCACTGCATGCCCGAGTCGCGGAACACCACCGGGCCGTCGGCAGGAGCGGTGGGTCCCTGACCCAGCCACAGGTGCTCGTGGACGCCCAGTGCAGCCAAGGCAGCGGCCAGCTCATGTTCCCGCACCGCGGCAAGCCCCGCACCGTCTGCCAGGTTCCCGGCCTTGACTTCCAGGTGGGCCAGCTCCGGCGGGATGACTTCCCCCAATTCCCCGCGCGTGCAGGTGAGCAGCACAACGCGCGCACCGGCGGCAGCGGACGCAGCCATGGTGGCGCCCGTGACAATGGTTTCATCGTCGGGGTGGGCATGCACAAGCAGGATCGTGGCATCGGGGCCGACCCCGGGCAACAAAGCGGATGTTTCCATGTCATCCAATCTACCCGCAGGCGCCCGCGGAACCCCAACAAACCACCCTGGCAATCAGCTCCAACAAAAAACACTGGCTGGCACCTCCGCTTCGCGGGGAGGAGCCGGCCAGTGCTGCAGTTAAGCCTTCGCGGACCAACAAGGATGCTGGGCCAACAGGAATGCTAGACCAACAGGGTTGCCCCGGGGATGGCGTTGAGCAGGTCCTGCGTGTAGCGCTGCTTCGGGTTGTTGAACACCTCGTCGGTGGAGGAAGCCTCAACCACCTTCCCCGTCTGCATCACCGTGACATGGTCGGCGATCTGGCGAACCACAGCCAAGTCGTGCGTGATGAACAGGTAGGTCAGGCCCAGCTCTTCCTGCAGCTCATTGAGCAAATTCAGCACCTGTGCCTGCACCAGCACGTCAAGGGCCGAGACGGCCTCGTCGCAAATGATGACATCCGGGTTCAACGCCAGGGCACGGGCAATGGCGATGCGCTGGCGTTGCCCGCCGGAGAGCTCGTTGGGATAGCGGCTCATGCTCGAGGACGGCATGGACACCTGGTCCAAAAGTTCGCGCACCTTCTTCTCACGGGACTTTGCGTTGCCGATCTTGTGGATCTTCAACGGCTCCTCAATGGTCCTGTAGATGTTGAACATCGGGTCGAGGGATCCATACGGGTCCTGGAAGATGGGCTGCACGCGGCGACGGAAGTTGAACAGGTCCTTGCCCTTGAGCGTGTTGACCTCCACCCCGTCAAACAGGATGCTTCCCTCCGTGGGCGCGAGCAGGCTCAGTGCCATCTGCGCCACAGTTGACTTGCCCGAGCCCGACTCCCCCACGATCGCCATGGTGGTGCCGCGCTTGACGCTGAGGCTGACATTGTCCACAGCCTTGAAGTCGCTTGACTTGCCCAGTGCTCCGCGGAGCTTGAACACCTTCGTCAGGTTCTTGATTTCCAGGAAGGTGTCGCCCTTGCCGGAATCCTTGGGAAGAACGGGCTTTGCCAAGGACGACGGCGCGTGCCTGGCAGTCTCCGCCGGGGCTCCGAGGTTTTCGGCGGCAGCGGCCAGGGCGTCTTTCGCCTTTTGCGACTGAAGCCGGCGCGATGCCAGCGACGGGGCGGAGTTGACCAGGCGTTGGGTGTAGGGGTGTCGCGGGTTGCGCAGGATCTCCAGTGCAGGCCCCGATTCGACCACGCGGCCCTTGTACATGACAACGAGCTTTTCCGCCCGCTCCGCGGCCAAGCCGAGGTCGTGGGTGATGAGCAGCACCGCGGTGCCCAGTTCAGTGGTCATCGAGTCCAAGTGGTCAAGGATCTGCCGCTGCACCGTCACATCCAGCGCCGAGGTGGGTTCGTCGGCGATGAGCAGGCGCGGCCGGCAGGCCAGTCCAATGGCGATCAGTGCGCGCTGGCGCATGCCGCCGGAGAACTCGTGCGGGTACTGCTTGGCTCGGGCTGCCGCATCGGGGAGACCTGCCTCGGTGAGCACCTCCGTCACGCGTTCCTTGTGGTTGGACCCGGCAAGCCCGTTCGCCTTGAGCGTCTCCTTGACCTGAAAACCAATTTTCCAGACCGGGTTCAGGTTTGACATGGGGTCCTGGGGAACCATGCCAATGGAGCTTCCGCGGAGTTCAACAATCCGCTTTTCACTGGCATGGGTGATGTCTTCACCGTCAAAGATGACCTGTCCAGCGCTGACGCGCCCGTTGCTGGGCAGCAGTCCGATGGCGGCCAGCGCCGTGGTTGACTTCCCTGAACCGGACTCGCCCACAATGGCCACTGTCTCGCCGGGCATGATGGTCAGGTCCGCCTTCCGTACCGCCTCGACGGGGCCGGTGGAGGTCTCAAACGTGATGGCCAGGTCCTTGAGCACCAGCAAGGGAGTGTCGTCTGACTGCTTGGCCGGGTTGTTCCCGATCATGCCTGTTTCGTAGTTTGACATGGTCTCACCGCTTCCTTGCCTTGGGATCAAGCGCGTCGCGCAGGGCGTCGCCGAGCATAATGAAGCTCAACACCGTGATGGACAGCGCAACAGCGGGCCAGAGGAGCACGCCGGGGTTGTTGCGCACCTGGGGCTGTGCGTTCGCGATGTCATTGCCCCAGGAAATGTCGGTCGGGGGCAGGCCGATGCCCAGGAAGGACAGCGTTGCCTCGGCCACGATGAACGTGCCCAGTGAGATGCTGGCCACGACGATGATGGGGGCCAGGGAGTTGGGCAGCACGTGGCGCAACAGGGCTGCAAAGCGGGAAAGGCCCAATGCCTTGGACGCCGTGACAAAGTCGGCATTGCGGTTTTCAATGACGGCGCCGCGGGTGATGCGGGCAATCTGCGGCCAGCCAAAGATCACCAGGGCCACCACCACCGTCCAGACGCTTCGGTTGTCGCGGAAGGAAGGCAGCTGGTTGATGACAATGGCGCCGAGAATCAGCGGCAGCGCAAAGAACACATCGCCGAGGCGGGCCAAGATGATGTCCAACCAGCCGCCGTAGTAGCCGGCCAAGGCACCCATGATGCCGCCGATGATGAGCACTCCGATGGTGGTGAAAATACCCACCGTCAAGGATGCCCGCGTGCCGTAGATCACGCGCGAGTACACATCGCAGCCCTGCAGCGTGAACCCGAGGGGGTGCCCGGGCCGCGCACCCTCAGCCGAGTCGGCCAGGCTGCAGCTGCTGGGTGAAACGTGGGCAAAGAACTGGGGGAAGATCGCCACGACGAACACCACCAGAATCAGCAGGACCGAAATAATGAACAGGGGCTGCTTGCGCAAATTGCGCCAGGCATCCGCCCACAGGCTCAGCGGGGCCGATGTCTCGTCAACATTGTCAATGGCCGCCAGCGGGGTTTCCTCCAGCGGTGCCACGAAATGTTCAATGACGCGGCTGGAGGTTTTCCCCTGCCGCAGGTTCAGGTCTTTGTTGGGAGTGGGGTTCTCAGACATAGCGAATCCTTGGGTCGAGCAGCGCGTACAAAAGGTCCACGACGAGGTTGGCGACGACAAACACAATGACCAGAATGCCGACGACGGCAACCACCGTGGCACTTTCGCCCTTCAAGATGGCCTGGTAGAGCAGGTTGCCAACTCCGGGGACGTTGAAGATGCCCTCTGTGACAATGGCCCCGCCCATGAGGGCGCCCAGGTCCGCACCGAGGAAGGTCACCACCGGGATCAGCGAGTTGCGCAGGATGTGGACCATCACCACGCGGCGGCGGCTCAGGCCTTTGGCCGTTGCCGTGCGGACGTAGTCGGCGCTCATATTTTCGCTGATGGATGCACGGGTGAGTCGGATGACGTAGGCCAGGGACACAAGCCCCAGCACCAGCGCCGGAAGCACCAGTTCATCCCACGGCGCCGTGCCTGAGACTGTGGGACGCGCCCAGCCAAGTTGCACGCCGACCACCAGCTGGAGGACGAAGCCAAGGACGAAGGTTGGCACGGCGATGACGATGAGCGAGCCCACCAGGACAGTGCCGTCAAACAGCTTGCCTTTCCGAAGCCCGGCAATGACGCCGAAGAGCACGCCAAAGATCGCTTCGAATGCCAAGGCCATAATGGCCAGGCGGGCCGTGACCGGATAGGCGCGGCCAATCACGGCTGCCACCTCCTGGCCGGAGAAGGTTTGGCCAAGGTTCAGCGTCACCAAGTTCTTCAGATACAGCCCGTATTGGATCCAGAACGGCTGGTCCAGGTTGTATTGGGCGCGGAGGGCCTCTTCGACGGCCGGGGCCATCGGCTTGCCGCCGGACAGGGCCGCTATGGGGTCCCCCGGGGTCGCGAAGACCAAGAAATAGACCAGCAGGGTGGCCCCAAAAAACACGGGAATCAGCTGCAGGAAGCGTCGGAGCGTGAACATGAGCATTACGGCACCACCATGTCCCTCATCCGCAAGCACAAATCATTCATTAAATTACCTGTTCAATAGTTGACTATGCAGAGTGCCGTTGGGATCGTCCACGCCATCCTGCACGAAAAATATCACGTAGTGAAGGCAACACTATGTGAGTCCGGGCAAAAAAAGGGGGAACCCGGCTGTTCACGCCTGGTTCCCCCTTTTTTGTCACGGCATTGCTGTGGTTACTTGGCAGTCACGTTGTAGTACAGCGGAACACCGTTCCACCCGAACTCAACGTTGTTCACGTTGTTGCTCCAGACGCCTTGGGCTGCCTGGTACCAGAGGGGCACCACAGGCAGGTCCTTGAGCAGGATCTCCTGTGCTTCGTTGAAGATCTTGTTTCCTGCTTCAACGCTGGTCTGGGCCAGTCCTTCCTTCAGTTTCTCGTCAAACTTCGGGTTGGAGTAGTTGCCGTCGTTGGAGCCAGCCCCGGTGCCGTACAGCGGGCCGAGGAAGTTGTACAGCGACGGGTAGTCGGCCTGCCAGCCGGCGCGTGATGCACCGGTGAGAGACTTCTTGTTGACCAGCTCACGCATCTCCTTGAAGGAGGAGACCGGGTTCAGCTGGGCCTTGATGCCCAGATTAGTGGAAATCTGGTTGGCCATGGCTGTGATGTATTCCTTGTTGCCGGGCCCGTCGATGTTGGAGGTGATGGTGAAGACCTTGCCTGCCGGCCACGGCTTGATCGCATCGGCCTTCTCCCACAGGTCCTTGGCCTTGGCGGCGTCGAACTTCAGGACCTCGTTGCCGGGCAGGTCTGCCTTGTAGCCGTCAATCACCGGAGAGGTGAACTCGACGGCAGGCTTCTTGGTGCCGTAGAAGATCTTGTCGATGATCTGCTGGCGGTCAATCGCCATGGAGATCGCCTGGCGGCGCATGCTACCCGCCTCACCCTCGAATTCGGGGAGGTAGCTGGGGATCGTCATGGTGGCGTTGCCGGCGTAGGGCTGGTTGACGAAGCGGCCCTTGAAGTCTGACTCATAGTTCTGCAGGCCGCTCGGGGGGACCTGCTGCAAAATGTCCAAGGTGTCGGACTGCACACTGGTATAGGCAGCATCCGGGTTGCTGAAGATCGTGAAGGTCACGCCGCCGTTCTTTGCCTTGCGCGGGCCTTCGTAATTCTCGTTCGGCACCAGTTCAATGCTGACGTCGTGCTTCCAACCGCCTTCCGCCAATTTGTAGGGGCCGGTGCCCACCGGGTTCTGCCCGAAGGCATCGATGTCGTCGTAAGCCGACTCGGGCAGCGGGTAGAACGCCGTGTAGCCCAGGCGCAGCGGGAAGTCAGACTCTGGCTGTGCCAGCTCGACGGTGAAGGTGGTGTCGTCGACAACCTTCAGCCCTTCCATCTTGTCCTCGGTGGACTTTTCGGCGTTGACCTTGTCGTAGCCCTTGATGGATTCGAAGAAGTAGCTGTTGAGCTGTGCGTTCTTCGCAGCAGCGCCAAAGTTCCAGGCGTCCACAAAGTTCTTGGCCGTGACGGGGCTACCGTCGCTGAACTTCATGCCGGACTTGAGCTTGATGGTGTAGTTCTGTGAATCCTTGGTGTCAATGGAGTCAGCGATTTCGTTGACAATCTTCCCGTTGACGTCATAGCTGACGAGGCCGGAAAAGACGAGGTCCATGACTTTTCCGCCGCCAACTTCGTTGGTGTTGGCGGGGAGCAGGCCATTCTGCGGTTCAGTGTTGTCGGCCGTAATAACCTTGCTGGTGTCGCCGCCGGCGTTGCCGCCGCCATCCGAGCCGCCACATGCGGTGAGGGTCAAGGCCAGTACTGCTGCCACGCCCAATGCTTTGGAAGTGCGTGAGTAACGCATTCCGCCTCCTTGATTCTGTAATGGTTCGATCCGAACCGTCATCGATGCTGAGAAGCCAAGCTCAACGTTGAACTCAACCTGTGATTCACCTCATATAGACCTAGGCTAGCCCCTAAACGCTACTAGCCAGTACTCCAAACGTGGTTAGCAGGCTTTCTTTATAGATTTGAAACCTTCATAAGCGCAACAGCCCGACTGCGGAGCCAATCCGCCGCCCATCCCCCGTTGGTTTGCCAGCTCCTGCGGGTACCACCAGCCACTCCCCACTCAAACAGCAGCTCCTGCGGGTCCTCGCGCCTGCCACCCGCATCAGCTGCAGAACGAACTCGGGGGCCGGGGCCCCACCCGCATCAGCTGCAGAACGAACACAGGTAGCAGCATCAAGCCCCTTGCAATCAGCCAGCACGGGCGCCGGGGACGAAAACGGAGCCAATTACACCGCCTACCCCATCGGTTTGGCAGCTGATGCGGGTACCACCAGCCACTCCTCACTCAAACAGCAGCTCATGTGGGTCCTCTCGCCTGCCACCCGCATCAGCTGCAGAACGAACACGGGGGCCGGGGCCCCACCCGCATCAGCTGCAGAATGGAACGTAGCAAGCTCCATAAGTGAGACATCCCGACGAATCCAGCCACCAAGCAAAAATAGCCCGCCCCTGCAGATGCAGGGACGGGCTATTCGCGGCGCCGAGGCGCCATTCCAGCTACTGGTCAGTTGCTAATTAGACCTTGGCGCGGGCGCGGAATGCCTTGGCGCGGTCGCCGGCGTTCAGGATCAGTTTGCGGATGCGGACCGCCTCCGGGGTAACCTCAACGCACTCATCTTCTCTAGCGAATTCCAAGGACTCTTCAAGGGTCAGGTTGCGCGGCGGGGTCATGTTCTCGAAAGTGTCAGAGGAAGCGGCACGCATGTTGGTGAGCTGCTTTTCCCTCGTGATGTTCACGTCCATGTCGTCGGAGCGGGAGTTCTCGCCGACGATCATGCCTTCGTAGACCTCGGAAGTGGGCTGCACGAAGAAGTTCATGCGTTCCTGAAGTTTGATCATGGCGAACGGGGTGACAACGCCAGAGCGGTCAGCCACGATCGATCCGTTGGTGCGGTATTCGATGGGGCCGGCCCAGGGCTCGTACCCTTCGGCGATGGAAGCTGCGATGCCGGCACCGCGGGTGTCGGTCATGAAGCGGGTGCGGAAACCGATCAGGCCACGGGCTGGCACGATGAATTCCATGCGGCACCAGCCGGTGCCATGGTTGGCCATGTTAGTCATGCGACCCTTGCGGGATGCCATGAGCTGGGTGACGCCGCCCAAGTATTCCTCGGGTACGTCGATGGTCATGTGTTCCATCGGCTCGTGGGTTTTGCCGTCGACCTGCTTGGTCACAACCTGAGGCTTGCCAACGGTTAGTTCGAAGCCTTCGCGGCGCATCTGCTCCACGAGGATGGACAGAGCCAATTCGCCACGCCCCTGAACTTCCCAAGCATCGGGACGCTCGGTGGGGAGAACCTTCAAGGACACGTTGCCGACGAGTTCCTTGTCTAGGCGGTCCTTGACCTGGCGTGCTGTCACCTTGTGGCCCTTGACGCGGCCAGCGATCGGTGAGGTGTTGATACCGATGGTCATGGAGATGGCCGGCGGGTCAACGGTGATCAGCGGCAACGGCTGCGGGTTGTCCACATCGGTCAAGGTTTCACCAATGGTGATGTCCTCGATGCCGGCAACAGCAACAATTTCACCGGGGCCGGCAGACTCTGCAGGCACGCGAGTCAGTGCCTGGGTGGCCAGCAGCTCGGTGATCTTGACGGACTTCACGGTGCCATCCTGGCGGCACCAGGCAACGGTCTGGCCCTTGCGCAGGGTGCCGTTGAAGATACGCAGCAAAGCCAAGCGGCCCAGGAAGGGGGACGCGTCAAGGTTGGTGACGTGCGCCTGCAGGACACCTTCGGGGTTGTACTTCGGGGCCGGGATGTGATCGATGATGGTCTTGAACAGCGGCTCAAGATCCTCGCTGTCCGGGGCGGCGCCGTTGTCGGGCTGCGTCAAGGATGCGCGGCCCAGCTTGCCGGATGCGTAAACAACCGGAACGTTCAAAACAGCGTCAAGGTCCAGGTCCGGAACTTCGTCAGCCATGTCGGAAGCCAGACCCAGAAGCAGGTCCATGGACTCGGCAACAACCTCGTCGATGCGGGCATCGGGGCGGTCGGTCTTGTTCACGAGCAGGATGACGGGGAGCTTGGCGGCAAGCGCCTTGCGCAGCACGAAGCGGGTCTGCGGCAGGGGGCCCTCAGAAGCGTCCACCAGCAGCACAACGCCGTCAACCATGGACAGGCCGCGTTCAACTTCGCCACCGAAGTCGGCGTGGCCGGGGGTGTCGATGACGTTGATCGTCATGACCTGCCCGTCGGCCGACGGGCCGTTGTAGGCCACTGTGGTGTTCTTGGCCAAGATGGTGATGCCCTTTTCGCGCTCCAAGTCCCCGGAGTCCATGACGCGTTCAGCAACATTGCCGTGTTCGGCAAATGAGTGCGTCTGCTTGAGCATGGCATCGACCAAGGTGGTCTTGCCATGGTCAACGTGCGCCACAATGGCTACGTTGCGCAGGTCATTGCGCGAGGCGGTGTTGAGAGAAAGATCGCTCATGGATGAAGACTCGTTTCAGTTGGGCCCGGCTGCAGGCCCGGAAGGGCAAAGCAGAAAGTCACATTGATAGTTGGCCGTGAAGAATCGGCAGATAACACCATTCTAGTCGAACGGACAAATACGGCCTACTCACTTTATCCCATAACGGGCACTTTTTTCGACTCGACAGCCATACCTCTCCCGCGCCAGTGCTCAACCTCGGCAGATTTTCACTCCAAAAGTACGACGGCGGCGGGCGCCTCACGTGACGAAACTCACCTCCGCCGTCGTGCGGCATGCGCCCGACAGCGGTGTTTTCTCAGCCCTTCGGTAGGCATTCCCTTGACTTCTTGCCGGATGCCCGGACGCCGGGGATCACGCGGCAGACGGGAATTTTCCACGCACCACGTCACCGGGCAGCTGTCCTGCGGGTATCGCGGTGACCGTCAGTTGGCCGTCCTCGGTCATGGGCAAGGCAGCAAGTTGGCGGGTGCCGTCGGCATTGACCTTGACGTTGGCTACGACAACGTCCTTTCCGCTCGCGTGTTGACGGGTGACAACCAGGCCACCATCCATGCCTTGCGCCTCTTCCACTGCACCGTTGACGGTCTGAGCCACAAGATCCAACAAATCAGCGTCCTCCAACAACGGCAGGCACACGTATTCGCTCAAAGGCCGCAGGAACAGGGCAGCCCTGCCATGGGGTGAGCTCACCAGGTAGGAAGGGAGCGAGGACTTGGCCCCGAACCGGCTCACTTCATACCACTGGGTGGCAGTTGAAAGGATGACGGAGAGGATCCGGGCCCCGCCGAGCAAGTTCACTTCCTCCCCCGCAATTTCCGCCATGTCCCGGACATTCAAGGTGGTCAGGCCGGCCCGCACCAGATCGTTGTCTGCGGGAAGGTCCGCCAGCACCAACACGCCACGGCTGAGCTCCGCCCCTGGTCCTGGGTTGAAGGACAACAAGGCCAAAAGTTCGTGGCTGGTGATGCGGATGGCACTGTCGGGGAGTACTTCTGGCTTCATGGGTTCCTCAACTCTCGTAACGGTTGGAATTATTCTTGGCGCCCCAAGCGGATGGGGCTACTTCACGTACGACCATTGCGCGACGCTTTGCCACGGTCCCAGATCCAGCGGTGAATGTTCCACTCCTGCCACATGGTCTCCAGTGGCGCTCACTGTGGTGCGCTGAAACAGTGGCAGCCCGTAGCCAGCTTCAACGGCCAGCTTGTCGATCTGCAGCTTCAGTGCGTTCTGCTTGGCCTCGTCAGGCTCCACGGCAAGTTGTTCCGTGAGCTGGTCCACCACAGTGTTGGAAAAGTTGTTGAAGTTGGAGACGGCACCGGTCCTGAAGATCTGCGGGACCTGGAACGAGCCCGTCGGGTTGCTGGTCCAGCCGTAGAGAGCCACGTCAAAGGCACCGTCCTTGAGCGCACCGATCCATTGCTTGGCGTTGCGGCCGGCATCGGTGACGGAGAAACCTGCCTCCGTGGCCGCGGCGGCGATCAGGGAATACTCCTTGACCCGGTCCGGATCATCCTTGTTGTACAAGATCCGCACGGTGGGCTTGGCGCCGTCGAGCAGTTCCTTGGCTTCATCTATACCGGGCGTCTCCGGCGTGGCCGCGGAGAACGCTGCTGTGCCGTTGCTCTGCGCAGCCTCCTTGTAGGGCACCTGCGCCGGGCGGAACAAGAAGGAGTTCAACATCTCGGCCTTCGGATCCAGAGGCTTGGCCACCTTGTCAATGATTGCCTGGCGCGGAATGGTGTGCATGAAGGCCGTGCGGAGGTCGGGTGGCGAAAGGACACCCTTAAAGTTCAGCACCAACTGGTCAAAGCCCAGGGCCTGGCCTTGTTGGACGTCCACGCCTTGGGACCCCAGCTCTGTCAGGGTCTTGAGTCGTTCCGCCGTGACGGCCGGTGTGATGACATCGGCCGTTTCGGCTTTCAGGGCGGCTATTTGCTTGTCTGGATCGGCTTCGTAGTGCACTGTGAGAGTGTCGAGCACGGGCTTCTCGCCCCAGTTGTAGTCCGGGTTTTCGGTCAGGACAACTTCCTTCCCCGCTGTGATGGCCTTGACAAGGAATGGGCCGTTGGACAGGGCCAGTGAAGGATCGGGCATGCCCCGGGTGTCAAAGCCGGTATTCCAGAAATCAGCCACCTTGCGCAGCGCGGGGTCTGCCGGAACCGGGCTGGCCGGGTCCCCTGGGGGAACCCCTTGCAGTAGTTTCGTCAACGCGGAGGCGTCCTTCAGCCCCGAACGGAGAGCGACGATGTGCGCCGGCACGTCCACAGTGGTGCCGAGCGCCGTCTCCCAATCGGAGAACGGCGTGGTGTAGGTCAGGGTCAACGAGGTCCTGTTGTCCCCGATCACGGGAAGTTCGGTTTGCGCCAATCCACTGTTGTCCCCCGCCGCATGAAAATAGGCCGTCCCTCCGGTAACGGCAAAGGACCCATCCAGTGTTGCATCGTCAAAGTAGCCCGAGGCTGCAGCCCACGCCAGGAAGAGGTCATCGGCAGTCACGGGGGCGCCGTCGGACCATTGGACAGCACTGTCAATGGTGTATTTGATGGTCAGCGGATCGTCCTTGACCTTCTCAACCTTGCCGAACTTCTCATTCTTGACGATTTCCAGCTTGTCATCCACGGAGTAAAACCCGGAGTGGGTGGCCGACCCTATCCTCGTGTTGGTCAGCGTGCTGCCCGTGACGCTGGTGGCATTGAATGAGCTGAACGGAGCGCTTTCCAGGACGGTGACGTTGCCGCCGTCGGACACGGTCGGGGATGCGCTCGTTTCGGTGGGGCCGGGAGTATTTCCCGTGCACGCCGCCAAGCCCAGTGCCAGGGCTGCGGCTGTCGCCAGTACTTTGGATATGCGTCCGGGCCGCATTCCACCTCCAGGTTTTCGCGTCAATGTGGGCTTCGGGATGCAAGTGGCGTCGGCCCGTCCCTGGGATCAATCCTGTTTGCAAGAGTACCGCAGCACTCTGGACTGGCGGGCGCACCGAGTGAACAATGGCTGCATGAGCTCACGAATTGAGACCTGCTCCTTTGACTCTGCAGCGCCGGCTGAAACCGCACGGTTCTGGGCTGCGGCACTGGGTTGGGAGGTTGTCGACGACGACGATCCCGACGAAGCGGGCGTGCGGCGCCCGGAACGCGCCCCGGAAGCCGGGGTCCAGCCGGAACTTGTATTCCTGCGCGTGCCCGAGACCAAGACGGTGAAGAACCGGCTGCACTTGGATTTGCGCCCGGACGACCAAGCAGCCGAGCTTGCCCGCTTGGAGGCATTGGGGGCCACCCGCGTTGACATTGGCCAAGGCGACGACGTCACGTGGGTGGCGATGGCGGACCCGGAAGGCAACGAGTTCTGCGTGCTGCAGACACCGGATCCAATGCCGGCTTGACCACCAACGGGGCAGGGGCCCGTTGGCCCGGAAAAGCGGGTTCCGTCTGCCTTAGCGAACCACGCGGATATTGAGCCCGGTGGTGTCCAGTGCCTCGGTGAGATACACCCACATGATGAAGTAATGTTCCGGTCCCTTGGCCGTCGAGATTCCGCCCAGGTCGACAATGGAATCGCCGTTCCAGCCCAGATCCCGCAGGAGGGTCGTTGCCTGGCTTTTCGCGGCCGCGTCGTCGCCTGATACGAAGATGCTGCTGAGCTCCAGCGAGGATGGGTTGACGAAGACCTTGCCGGCGCAGGTGTTCATCGTTTTGACGACTTTCGCGTCCGGGAGCAACTCTTGCAATTTTTCACCCAGGCTGGAGTCCGGGTAAAGCAAGTTGTTGGAGGACGAGGCGGCGTTGGCCACGTCGATGAGCAGCTTTCCGCTAAACGCTTCGGCATCAAGCTGGGCCAGGAGTTTCTCCGAGCAGGCACCGGGGGGTCGCATTCACGATCACGTCGGCATCTCGCGCCGTCTCGTCGAGACCGGCGACCGGGTACGGGAGGTCGGTCCGGGAATCAGGATGCCGAGAGCCGAAAGCTACCGAGTGCCCGGCTCCGACGCAGCCTCTGGCGAGGGCCTGCGCGACGCTGCCTGTGCCCAAAATCCCGATCTTCATGACTGCCCCTTTTGCTCGCTTCGCTGATCCAGGTTCCACCGGTCAGTCTACGTTCGCCGGGGGCCGGACGTCTCCTCTTGGTGCAATCCGACAGTGCACGAAACGACGAACGTGCAGAAGCCCGCGTCGACTTTTTCGACCCCTGTGAGCCACGAATGCCCGGGTCCGCGAACTTCTTGAAATGTATCCAGTTCGTTTCGTTCGGCTGGCTGAAATTTTCAGGTGCTCTTTGGTACTGGAGGTGCTCGGCTCAGGCACGTGTGCGCACGTCGTCGGGCAGCCACGGCGCGATCCGTGTCCACGAGATCGACCACGGCACATCCTCAAGTTCTTGGTTGTCGAGGTCCTGGCTGGGGCGCTGACCGGTCTGCGCGGTCCGACATCACCACGTGGCGCTGCGATGCCTCAAGCGCAGTGAAACTTGGCCGTTGAACCCAAACTCCTCCACATCTCCGCGGTTGCCGAACCTTTGATATGCCGGTGGCCTGTAGCCTGACGTCAGTAGTGGTACCGAGCCTGCAGAATTACCAGATCGTCGCCCTCGACGAGGTACACGAGCCGGTGCTCGTCGGTGATGCGCCGTGACCACCCGCCCTGCGCACCGTACTTGAGCTGCTCAGGCTTCCCAATGCCGGCGAACGGCTCCCGAAGGCACGCATCAATGAGCGTGTTGATCCGCTTGACGACCTTGCGATCCGCCGCCTGCCAGTGCCGGTAGTCTTCCCAGGCAGACCTATCCCAGACCAGACGCACTCACTCGCCCCTATCGAGCTCGTGCGCTTCAGTCTCCCCCGCACGGGCGCGTTCGTAGGCGTCGAGCAGCCTTCGGGCATTGGCGGGCGAGCGGAACAAGTATTCCGTCTCCTTCCACGCCGCGTACTCGTCAGCCGGCATGAGAACAGCGTTTCCTTTGCGGGAAACGATTTCAACAGCCTGATGGTCCCCGTTGATGCGTTCGATGAGCGGGAACAGCGTCTTGCGCGCCTCGCTTGCACTAATGGACATGGCAATAACCCCTTTCGCAGCCAAATGGTACAACTATATGGTACCACTGACGTTAAGGCGCCCCAAGGTTGCCCGTCATCAGTCAAGCGTTAGACCGGAGCTCGCCTACACGGTAAGGGACTGCCAGTTTTTAACACGGGGTTATGGTGCTTTGTTGGGGTTGAGGGTGTAGTTCCATTCGCCGTGGAATTCGTGTCGGGTGATGGGCAGGGCTGCCATGGCGGTGTCGGCGATTCTAATCCCGGTCGGGTAGCTGTTGTCGTCGAGTTCGGCATGGACTTTCAGCCCGGTTTTGGTGGTTGTGGCACCGATGAGGTCGATGATGACCTGGTGGCTGTTCAGGGGGCGCCCGCGCCAATTCATGGAGATATGGCTGAAGAGCCTGTGCTCGATCTTGTTCCACTTGCTGGTTCCGGGCGGGAGGTGGCAGACGGTGA
>NZ_JASISP010000011.1 GCF_030063185.1 Arthrobacter sp. H35-D1 | reverse complement strand
AGCAATTAATGGAAGATTGGAACACCTTCGGGGCTCTGCCCTCGGCTTCAGGAATCTCACCAACTACGTCGCCAGATCATTGCTGGAATCCGGAGGCTTCAGACCGAAACTACACTCTGGATTCTGACGAGCCCGTTTACTACAGCCTAGACACAGTTCCAAGGCATCCTCCACTTCGAGCAATCCCGGAAGCCAGGGTCGATCCCCGGCCGTAGGACGTTCCCCTTGCTGGCCCGGAATCGTTGTCCACGCGACTTTGAACATTCCGTGCAGTCGTTTTTGGAAAACGATTCGGGAAAAACTGCATCTTCCCACTGCCTGTAGCATCGAGCTATGCACAGCTCAATAGATCGCATCATCCGCGCCGACCGACCCATAGCGACCACCTTCGCGCTGATTGGGATCGGATTCTTGGTGAGCTTGCTGGTCGGGCTGGTGGTCGGGTTACTCGCCGATGACTTTCGGTCATCGTTCGGATGGACTGTAGCCGTCGGGATGATCGTGACGGCCGTCCTCAGCATCGTCTTGCTTGCCGTCGCGACCGCGCGCCGGTAGCAGTTCAAGGCCCTTCTGCTTAGCGCTAGATTCCACGCGCGTCGCGGCTGGCAGGCTGGCATCTGTATAACCGTCCCTCAAGTAGCGTCAGCGAGTAACAGGTGGGCTGTGCAGATGCCTTCTGACAGAGTGGCGTCTGATGAGACGTATCGCAGCCCCTGCCCCACTGGCGCAGTACAGGATGCACTTGGCTGGATCAGCCCACGGCGACGAGCGTCGCCCAGGCAACGTCAATCACACAAAACCCATCGCCAATCTCACGGTAGAAGACGTCTCCCGGATAGTGGCTCCCGGGCACTGCACCCTCGGGGAGCCCCTCCAGGTTAATGCTCCATTGCGGGTCGAGCGTCGCTTGGTCGTCCCAATACTCCGCGACAAACTTTTCCGGTTCGCCCGCGGAAAGCCCTAACCAATCGCTGGGCGCGCCGAGCTGCGCCACGGAATTCGTGCAGACAATGTCTGACGTTTCACCCGATGCCAAGTCGCCCACGAGCTTCTCTGTCGCTTGAATGACCTGGGCACCATCGCTCCCCCAGATCAGAGTGTCAACCGAGCATCCAGTCAGCAGAGCCGCGAGTGCTCCGGCTGAAAGTCCGCGAATCGCTCTCCGAATCGATGCCATCGGCCAAACCTATCCGATCTCTGCACCAACGGTCGAGGAGTGACCGGCCAATGTGCCACCGTCCCTATTTTGGCGTCGCACTTGTCCGTGTCAGGATCATTGTTGTGAACAACGTCTTTTTGACTGGGCTGCTGATATGCCAAAGTGACGGCGAGACTGCAATCGTTGCGGAGTTTCTACCTCGGCATCTTGAATTGACACGTGCTGAGCCAGGTTGCATTTCTTTCGAGGTGAGCCCCACTGGCGATCCACTGGTCTGGGATGTCGCCGAGTGTTTCCAGAACGCAGACTCCTTTGAGCTTCACCAAGCGCGGGTCAGGGCCAGCGAATGGGGACGCGCGAGGGCTGGTATCAAGCGCCGCTACTCAGTGTGGGGCCAGTAATGCGGGCGCGAACTCCGCCCCGCGCACACCAGTCCGTAGGCGGGGTTCTCCTTGCGGGGAACCCCGACCCTGACACGAATCAAACGGACTCACTGCACTTGGACCATTGTGCTGGCTTCACGGCTTTTCATCGTCCAACTTGGATGGGACTGGACAACGGCAGAGAGAAAACGGGCGACTTTGTAGGGTTCCTACACACGCAGAGGCAATTTCCTTTACTAGAATGAATCCAGAGAATGCCCTTTTGTGCGGTTCCCACTTAAGGGTCGCCCGCTTCCACACCAACGAGCCGGAGTATCAATGAGCCACGATCTTTCAACGACAGCAGGCAAAATTGCCGATTTCCGCGACCGGATGGCTCAATCGGAGAAGCCCTCGGGGGAAGCGGCCATTGAAAAGCAGCATGCCAAGGGCCGCAACACGGCCCGCGAGCGCATAGACCTGTTGCTTGACCCCGACTCCTTTGTGGAGTTTGACGCCCTCGCCGTGCACCGTTCCACCGCGTTTGGGATGGAAAGGAAGAAGCCGCTGGGCGACGGCGTCGTGTCCGGCTACGGCACTGTCGAGGGAAGGCTCGTGGCGGTCTACAGCCAGGACTTCAGCGTCTATGGCGGCTCCCTCAGCAAGGTCAACGGCGAAAAGATCGTCAAGGTCCAGGAATTTGCGCTGCGCAACGGCTGCCCCGTGGTGGGCATCAACGACGGCGGCGGAGCCCGCATCCAGGAAGGCGTGGCCTCGCTAGCCATGTTCGCGGACATTTTCCGCAACAACGTCCACGCCTCCGGTGTGATCCCGCAGATCTCCCTCATCATGGGCCCGTGTGCCGGCGGCGCCGCGTACTCCCCCGCCTTGACCGACTACGTGGTCATGGTGGACAAGACCAGCCACATGTTCATCACCGGTCCGGACGTCATCAAGACCGTCACCGGCGAGGACGTGGACATGGAGACCCTGGGCGGGGCGCGCCAGCACAACGCCAACACGGGAACCTCCACCTACCTGGCCGCGGATGAAGCGGACGCCATTGAGTTTGTGCGCGAACTTCTTGACTTCCTGCCCTCCAACAACCTGGCCGAGGCTCCCGTCGTCGACCATGAACAGGATATGGAGCTCGACGACGGCGACCTCGCCTTGGACACGCTGATCCCCGATTCCGCCAACCACCCGTACAACATGTCCACGCTGGTCGAACAGATCCTCGACGACGGGCACTTCCTGGAGATGCAGTCACTGTACGCACCCAACGTCATGATCGGCTACGGGCGCATCGAAGGCCACACGGTGGGCATTGTGGCCAACCAGCCCATGCAGTTTGCCGGCACCCTTGACATTGCGGCCTCCGAAAAGGCTGCCCGTTTTGTGCGCAATTGCGATGCCTTCAACATCCCGATCATCACCCTTGTTGACGTCCCCGGCTTCCTGCCCGGCAAGGACCAGGAATTCCAGGGCATCATCCGCCGCGGCGCCAAACTGCTGTACGCCTATGCCGAAGCCACCGTGCCCAAGCTGACCGTCATCACCCGCAAGGCCTACGGCGGAGCGTACATCGTCATGGGTTCGAAGAAGCTCGGCGCCGACCTGAACCTGGCCTGGCCCACGGCCCAGATCGGCGTCATGGGCGCACAAGGTGCCGTGAACATCCTGTACCGCCGCGACTTGGCCGCCGTCGAGGCCGACGGCGGCGACGTCGAGGCTCGCCGCACGGAGATTGTCCGCGACTACGAGGACGAGCTGCTGAATCCCTACCAGGCTGCAGAACTTGGCTACATCGACGCCGTCATCGCCCCGTCCGACACACGCCTCCAGCTCATCAAGGGCCTGCGCGCCCTCCGTGAAAAGCGAGCCAGCCTGCCCGCCAAGAAGCATGGGAACATCCCGCTGTGACAGCCCACGACTCGCCGGCTGACCGGCCATCGGAGCCGTTGCTCAACGTCACTCGGGGCAATCCAAGCGCTGAAGAGCTGGCCGCGGTCACCGCCGTCGTGCTGGCACTGCAGTCCGAGGCAAACAACGACGACTCCCCTGCGTCGAACCGGCATTGGGCGCGGCGGGCGCAGCTGAACCTGCCGCCCAAACCAGGTGCAGGTGCGTGGCGCCGTTCCTAACTCACTGGCTGCAGCAACCCGCCGGCCGCCACCCTAATCGGTGCTGGCGGCGGCGCGCTCACGCAGCAGGTGCACCATCGTGTCCACCGAGTTGGCGATCCTGTCCGCTGCATCAAGAATGGCCGGCCGCACCACGTCGGACTGCGGTGCAACGGCGGGCAGGCTGTTAGTCAGTTCCGTGTAGGAGTCGCGCATGTTGACGGACCCGCGGGCTGGAACCCCCGTCAGCACTGCCGCCTCGCACGCCGTGAGGGTGGTGGCGGCGTCGTTCACGAAGGGCTCCATCGGCACGAGGATCTGTTCAACAGAACCCTTGGCGGCCGAAACGGACAGCCGAGCCGCGTCAAGGACCATGGCGGCTTGGATGAACAGGTGGCTTTGGACCAGCAGACCCTCGCCGACGTATTGCGCGCTCCGGCCGGCCACCGGTTCGGCCTGGGTCCGTTCCAAGGACGCTTGCGCATTGGATCGGGCCAGCCGTGCGGCAATCCTGGCCTCGTCAATGCGGGCCTTGCCGGCCGCAGGATCCGCCACTGCCACCAAGTAGTGCCGGTAGGAACCCAGCAGCTCCGCGAGTCGCGCGGGAAGGTAGCTGCGCTCCCACGCCGGCCAGACAACAGTGGCGGCCACCACCAGCACACCGGCCAGGACGGTGTCCAGCAAGCGCGGCACCACCACGTCTCCCGCCGGAATGCCGGACAGATCCAGCAGCGCCACCAGATAAGCCGCCGTCCAGATGCTCATGAAGAAGGCGTTGGGCGCCCCGGAAATGCGGACCCCAAACACAAAGACGACGATCAAAAACACCAGCGCATACGGGTTGCCGCTGCCCACCAGGAAGGTGGCCGCGGTGCCAATGCCCAGCCCCACCAGGGTCCCGGCCAGCCGGGCGCTGGTGCGCAGCAAGGTGGCGGCAAAGTCCGGGCGCAACAGCAGCAGCACCATCAGCGAGATCCAATACCCGCGGGAGTTGTCCGGCAGCAGCCGGGCCAGCCCGTCCGTGGCGGTGACGAGCACGGCCAGCCGGACAGCGTGCCGAAAAATGGCTGATTCCGGCTGCAGATTGGCTCGCAGCGTGTCGAGGGGAGCCCGGACAGCCACCCGGATCCCACCCACGGTGATGGCCTCCTCCGTAATGCGGCCTTCCACCGCACCGGGCGTCACCATGCGCGCGCAGGCCCGCAGCTGCCCGGCCAAGGCCCGGGCGTGCAAAGAGGCAAACCTGCCGGTTGGAGAATCCGGGTGCTCCCCCATGACGTCCCGGATTCGTTCCGCTGCCACGGCGAGCGGTTCCAGCACGGAGTCGTCAAAAACCTTTCCCTTGCGCAGTGCTTCCGCAACAGCATCAAGGACCGGCCCGGCCTCCAGCAGCAAGGCGTGAACGGCCTCGGCCTGCGTGGTCCGTCCGACCCTTTCGAAGCGTTCAAGGCAGTAGGCCAGAGCGATGACTTCCAGCCGAATCCGCTCTGCTTCGTCCAGCAGGCCGCGGTAGGACTCCATGCTGGGTCCGTGGCTGTGGCCGTAACCGGTAATGGTGGCCCGCGCTGTGGTGAGCTTGGCACCGGCGCCCGGCGTCATCATTTGTGGGTGCGGTGAGCGCGTGCGTTGCGCCAAGGCCGCATAGACGGCTCCCAAGACGGCCCGCTCGGGCGCGTGCCGTCGCACCGGCCAACCGGCAATGGCCAGCAAGCTTTGCAGTAGTCCGGCGGCCAGCACCACGGCACCGATGCCCACCGCGCTGGAGGGCGGGAGCGCGAATCCGTTCAGAACAATGGCCACAGCCGTGCCGGCAATGCCGATCTGGGCCACCACAGGTCCAAACGCCATCAGCATGCCGCTGGTGAAGGCAAACACGGCTATCAACAGCAGCGAGAGCACTACGGACTGGGATGCCAATACCGACAAACCGCCGCCGATGCCCGCGGCCAGCGAGGTCATTCCCATACGGGAAAGCCGCACCCGGTAGCTGCCGGGCCTGTCCGAAAATGCGGCAAACATGGCCCCGACGGCACCAAAGATAGCAATGGGTATGCTCCCGATGGCCACCCCCACGACCAGCGGCACGGCGATCCCCAACGCATTGCGCGCCGCAATAATGGGATCGGACTGGGAAAAATCCAGCCGCAAGGACTTCTTGAACGTTGCGGAGACTGACGAGGCGGCTGACACGCTCCCCAGTATTGCAGCCATTGGACCCGCACGGTGTGCTGGACGCGAGTCGGTGGCCCGGGCTGAACAAACCGAGTTGGAACAAACTAGGCTCGACCCATGAGCCACGACACAACTCTCCCGTCCCGCCCCGCCAGCCCAGTCGACGCCGCCGCGAATGCGTACACGGAACGCCTCCTCGAACTTGATCCCGGCTTCGCCACGGAGTTGGGCCGGCCCGGACATGAGAGCGAGTACCGCGACTTCTCCCCCGCCGGGCTTGCCACAGCAGCCACCGCCGCCCGCCATGCACTGGCCGCGCTTGACCGCTTGGAGCCGGTGGACGCCGTGGACACCACCACGCTGCACGCCATGCGTGAAAGGCTCGGCCTGGACGTGGAACTCCACGAGACCGGCTGGCCGCTGGCGGAACTGAACAACATCGCCTCCCCATCCCAGGAAATTCGAGCCATCTTTGACCTGATGCCCACCGCCACCCCGACCCAGTGGGAACACATTGCCGCCCGGCTGGCCAACGTCCCGGCAGCCATTGACGGTTACATCGCTTCCTTGCGCGAGGGTGCCGGGCGCGGCCTTGTCGCGGCCAGGCGGCAGGTGTCAACGGTGATTGGGCAGTGCGAACGGCATGCTGCGCCCGACGGCTTCTTCCTCACCCTGGCTCGGGATGCCGCCCTGGATGTCCCCGCTCCGGACTCTTCAGCCGCAGATTCCCCTTCCGCGAACGACGCCGGACCCGCCCTCCCAGCCTCCCTCGCCACGGCGCTGCTCACCCATGCCGAGACGGCCCGCGCAAGTTACGGGACGCTTGTCGCGTTCCTGCGCGAGGAACTGCTGCCGCTGGCACCGGAGGCGGACGCCGTGGGCCGGGACCGCTACACACTGGCCTCGCGCACTTTCCTGGGCTCCGCCGTCGACCTTGCGGAAACCTATGCATGGGGTGTGGCCGAACTGGACCGGATCATTGCCGAGCAGCAGGCCGTGGCGCAACAGCTCAAACCCGGCGCAAGCATCGCCGAAGCCAAGGCGCTGCTCAATGCCGACCCCGCACGGCAGCTCCACGGCACGCAGGCGCTGACCCAGTGGATGCAGAAGCTCTCGGACACGGCCATGGCGGAGCTGGCAGGGGCGCAATTCGACATCCCGGAGATTATGCGCACCCTTGAATGCCGGATTGCCCCCACCCATGACGGCGGCGTTTACTACACCGGCCCGTCCGAGGACTTCACCCGCCCCGGGCGCATGTGGTGGTCCGTGCCCGAGGGCGAGGACTCGTTCAGCACCTGGGCGGAAACCACCACCGTCTACCACGAGGGCGTTCCCGGCCACCACTTGCAGGTGGGCACGGCAACGTACCAATCAGGGCTGCTCAACGACTGGCGACGCAATGTTTGCTGGGTGTCCGGCCATGGCGAGGGCTGGGCGCTCTATGCAGAGCGGCTCATGGACAGCCTGGGCTACCTCTCCGATCCCGGGGACAGGATGGGCATGCTTGACGGCCAACGCATGCGTGCGGCCCGCGTGGTGTTTGACATTGGCGTGCACCTGGGGCTGGAAATCCCGGCGCAGTGGATCGCCGTGACGGGCAGTCCGCAGGAAGGAGAACAAGAGACGGGAGCACAGCAGGCAGGAGCACAACAGACGTGGACGGCGGAGGCCGGCCTTGAGTTCCTCAAGGCCAACCTTGACCTCTCCCCCGGCCAGCTGAACTTTGAATTCAACAGGTATCTCGGCTGGCCGGGCCAGGCCCCGTCCTACAAAATCGGTCAACGGCTCTGGGAGGAGATCCGCGACGCCCGCGCCGCCCGCGACGGCGAGGAGTTTTCGTTGCGCGACTTCCACACCCAAGCGCTGAACCTCGGTTCGGTGGGACTGGACACGCTGAAGGCGGCACTGCTGGACTAATTGATCTGCAGCGCCGCGAGATGCCACATATGGTGTCCACATCCCGAGTATGGGCACCACATGTGGCATCTCGACAATGAAATGCGAGTGGGAGGCAGTTTCAGCGGCTATCCGAAGTCCCTGCGCGTGTTCAAGTGCCCCTGGAGCGAGCGACCCGCCAGATTCTGCGGATCCGGCCATCCTCCGAACTTGAGCATTCGCGCAATTTTAGTGACTACCGCCAATTCTCCTGTCCTGATGTCATCATTGTTGATCAGCACTTGGTGCCAGCCCAGCGATTTGGTCACGAAGTCCCGGTCGTGGTCCTTGGCCTGTTGCGCCGGGGTGAAATGATGCTTGCCATCGTATTCAATGCACGTCTTGTACTCCTCACAGGCCAAGTCCGGCCCCACTTTGCCGCAACCGGCAGCATCCCTGATCTCCACATTGTGCGCAAAACCGGGCAGTGCAGACCGTGCGATGATCAACCTCAGCATGGTCTCGCGAGGTGAGTCAGAGCCCACACGAACCAATTCCATTGCGGCCTGCAGCCTGCGCATCCCCCGTGCCCCGGCGTGCTGGGCGACATAGAGCTTCAACACGTCCAACTGGACCAATGGCCATTGTTGCCACCCAAATGACCTTTGGTGTTCGCAAACTATTTGATCACCTATGGCCACCAGTTCGTCGATGGTGAGCAGCGGTGCGATGTCCAACAGCGTTCTCTGCAAGGACGTGACCGGCACCCCGCCAATATGTACAACATCATGTGGCCCCAGGGACAGGACATGGCCTTTGACGTCTTTCCTTCTGGGCTGCCTTATGCCCGAGGGGGTGGCCACATCGAGGACAGCTAGTTGCTCAAGCCGTCGAGGCAGATAGAGCCCGTGCAAAGTTGCAGCGCTCAGATGGCTGACAACACCTGAAGACGTCACTGCGGCGTAGGCCCGGCAGCTTTCCAAGAGACTGAACGGTGCTTCCCGTGGCACGCGAATGCCTCGCGTCGGCGTCCAAAGATCACTGCGACGGGACCTGCCTCGAGAGATTCCGGCATGGCGGGCCTCAACCATGGTGAAGGGACGCATTGCGAGGTGGAGGGGCAGGGGTTTGAACTTGTCCATGAACCCATTAGCGCCGAGAACTGCCCTCCATGGATCCTCAGATGTCCCAAATGGTCAAAACTGTGGATAACGCGCGGCTTCTTCCTCGTGAAGAGCCGAGAAAAATCGCGAGGTGCCATATATGGCGTCCAACCCACCATCTTGAGCACCATACGTGGCATCTCGCGAACGGAGAAGGCCCCCGAGGTGCGTAACATTGAAAACTGCGATCCGTAACAGGGGGAAACACAAATTTCATACTGCTATTGTGCACCGCCTACCGTGGGGGCATGACTTCCACAGCGACCACTCCCAAAGCGTCGAAGCTGCCCCGCTGGGCCAGTTCCTTCGGCGTACAAATCATTGCCGGCCTTGTGCTGGGCCTCGTCCTGGGCTTGTTCGCCCGCCAGCTTGGCGGGGACTCCGAAACCGACCCCAACGGCCTTGTCACCATGCTGTCCACGATCGGCTCAAGCTACGTCTCCATCTTGAAGGCAGCCGTCGTGCCGTTGATCTTCACGGCCGTGGTCTCCTCGATTGCCAATCTGCGCGAAGTCACCAATGCTGCCCGCTTGGCGTGGAACACGCTCCTGTGGTTTGCCATCACGTCACTGATCGCCGTCAGCGTCGGCATCGTGCTGGGTCTGGTGTTCCAGCCCGGTGCAGGAACTGACCAGGCAACTCCGGCAGACTACTCCGGCAAGTCCGGTGACTGGTGGGCGTTCTTGGTTGGCCTGTTCCCCTCCAACTTCCTGGGACTGGGTGCCACCACCAAGGCTGCCGAGTCGGGCGCGTTGACCACCTCCGTCAGCTTCAATGTCCTGCAGATCCTTGTCATTGCCATTGTCATCGGCATTGCAGCCCTGAAGGTTGGCAAGGCCGCCGATCCGTTCCTGAAGCTCAACGGTTCCGCACTCGCCGTCATCCAGAAGGTGCTGTGGTGGATCATCCGGCTGGCCCCGATCGGCACCGTCGGACTGATCGGCAACGCCGTGGCCAGCTACGGCTGGAGCACCATCGGCTCGCTGGGCAAGTTCAGTATTGCCATCTACGTTGGCCTGGCCATCATCTTGTTCGTTGTCTACCCCGTACTCATCAAGAGCCACGGCCTGTCCATCAAGGCGTACTTCTCCGGCGTATGGCCGGCCGTCCAACTGGGCTTCGTATCCCGCTCCTCCATCGGCACGCTGCCGCTGACCCAGCGCGTGACCGAACGCAACCTGGGCGTGCCGCGCGCCTACGCATCCTTCGCCGTGCCGCTGGGCGCCACCACCAAGATGGACGGCTGCGCCGCGATCTACCCGGCCGTTGCCGCCATCTTCGTGGCACAGTTCTTCGGCATCCAGCTTGACCTGGGCCAGTACCTGCTCATCGTCCTGGTCTCCGTTCTGGGATCGGCCGCCACGGCAGGCACCACCGGCGCCGTCGTGATGCTCACCCTGACCCTGTCAACGCTGGGACTGCCGCTGGCCGGCGTCGGACTTCTGCTGGCCGTTGACCCGATCCTTGACATGGGCCGCACCGCTGTCAACGTGGCTGGCCAGGCACTGGTGCCCACCATTGTCGCCAAGCGCCAAGGCATCCTGAATGAGAAGCTGTACAACGCACCGCGCAACGGCAATCCTTTCGCCGACGACAGCGACGAGATCAACGACGCCGGCGACGCGGCGGCCCTGGCGGAGGTGCCTGCCAGCAGCGGCGAGGACATCGACCAAAAGCGCGAAACAGTCAACGCCTAGCTGCCTGCCCGGGCACGCTGGAAGTTCTTGACGCTCCCGCCAGGGCTGCGATCCGACGGATCACAGCCCTGGCGGGAGTTTGTGTTGAGGCGGGCGCCGCAGGATCTCGTGGAGAGGCTGCGATGGCCCACCTCGAGCGTGTCAGCGGTCTGCTTGCTTCAGCGCCTCGGGCCGAGCACCGGACGTCCGTCGAGACCGCCAGGACCAAGCGACGCCGGAAATGGTTGCCAGCAGTGCCAACTCCACCACGCTCCCCGCAATGTAGTAGAGCCAGCTCTCGCCGATCATCGTGGCCACGATTGAGCCGGCATAGAAGACACTGACGGTGAGGTTGAGGACCTGATTGACCCGGGCAGGGACGAGCAGTGATGCTGCGACCATGAGGCTCGGGATCAGAATGTAGGCCGTTGTGAGAACCAGGAACGTCTGATCAATGCCCAATCCCGTCCCCGGAACCGAACCGGAGAGCGCGCCATCAATGGCGTCTGCGCGCCAGAAAGTGAAAATGTCTACATAGGCGAAGATGAAGAGGACGCTGGTCCACAGGCCGCTGAGCACAATCCTGCGGTCGACTCCTGTCTCACGTGGGCTGGTTCTGGCGATGGCGTTCATGACTATTCCTCCATGCGTTGTGGTGCCGGTTCCGTACTTCAGTTTGGCTCCGTCCCGGCCGTGGGCACACCGTCTTTGCGGACCGAGAAGACCTGGCCGATCGGCCGGGTCGACGGCGGCCCTTGGGCTCTTCAGCTTGCCGTTCCGGCCCTCTATGCTGAGGGCATGTGGACAGCTTCCAGGTTGTTGTGGGCCGAGCCGGCCGTGAAGCACTCGCCCCGTGCGATCCGCCGCGACCACGTGGTCGCCGCGGTGGTACTGGCCTCGGCGGCGGTGGAGGCGTTCCTCCGTCCTGACGTATCGTGGCGCATGGCCGCTCTAGCTCTGGGCTTTGCCGTTGCGGTGGCCGTGTGGATACGGCGCAAGCAGCCCTTGGCGGCCGTGGTCGTGTCCTTCGGCGCCCTTCTCTTGGCTGATCTCATGGCTGCAGTTCTTGCAGCGGACCCGGTGGTGCTCTGGACCGCGGCGACCGTGCTGCTCATGGTCTACTCGCTGTTGCGCTGGGCCCCGGCACGCGACATCGCCATTGGGGCCGGGCTCGTGGCGCTGGAGTACGCCGTCGCGGTTGGAACCGACGGCAGCGGACTTGAGGAGGCGGGTGGCGGGGCTGCCGTGCTGCTGTTGGCCGCCGCCCTGGGGTTGGCGGCTCGCTACCGTGCCATGGCGGGTGCGCAGCTGGTGGAGCGGGTGAAGCTGCAGGAGCGTGAACAGTTCGCCAGGGAGTTGCACGACACGGTGGCCCACCACGTGTCCGCCATCGCCATCCAAGCTCAGGCCGGGCTGGTGCTGGCCCACTCCGCCGCACCCGGCGACGCCGCACAAGCACTGAAAAGCATCGATGGCGAGGCAGCCCTGGCCCTAGCCGAGATGAGGATGATGGTAGGCGGCCTGCGTGCTCCCGGCGGCGCTGCCCTCCCCATTGCCGGGCACACCTTGGCTGACATCGAGAACCTGGCAGGGACGGGCACTGACCGGCTGCGGGTCCACGTGGCATTGCGGGGTGATCTCACCGGGCTGGGACCTGCACTGCAGTCCTCCCTGTATCGAATAGCTCAGGAGTCGGTCACCAACGCCCGCCGACACGCTCGAGGGGCAACGAAGATCGCCGTCGCCGTCACTGGCAAGACCACCGAGGTGGAGCTGAGCGTCGAGGACGACGGCGGTGGCGGGCTCACGTCCGGCCCGCCCGGATTCGGACTGACGGGGATGGCTGAACGGGCCCGAATGCTGGGCGGAGAACTCACCGCCGGTCCGGACAGCGGCGGTGGCTGGCACGTGCGCGTCGTCCTCCCGCGTGATCGGATCCGGCGGCCATGATCCGCGTGCTCATCGCCGACGACCAGAGCATTGTCCGCACCGGGCTGGCGACGATTCTGGGCAGCCAAGCCGACTTCGAGGTTGTTGGACAAGCTTCCGATGGCCGTGAAGCGCTCGCCCTGGCTCGCCGGCTGCGGCCCGACGTGTGCTTGTTCGACATCCGGATGCCGATTCTGGACGGCATTGAGGCCGCCCGCATGCTTGGGGGCCCGGATGTCGATGACCCGATCGCCGTCGTGCTTATTACCACTTTCGACACAGACGAGTACATCCACGGAGCACTCAAAGCCGGGGTGCGGGGGTTCCTGCTCAAGGGTGCCACAACCGTGCAGCTGGTTCAGGCGATCCACGCTGCCGTCAACGGGGATGCGTTCATCGACCCCGGAGTCACCGCCCGTCTGCTTGCTCGCTTTGCCCGCTCCGGCGCGATGAAAGTGGCTGAGCCTGCCGACCCCCTCACCCGCCGGGAGGAGGCGGTGCTCCTGACCGTCGCGCGGGGGCTGTCAAACGCCGAGATCGGCGACGCCCTCCACATCAGCATGAGCACCGTCAAGTTCCATTTGTCGGCCCTGATGACCAAGCTCGCAGTCCGCAACCGCGTGGAACTAGCCATCTGGGCCTACGAGTCAGGGCGCGTGGAATGAACTGCCGAGGCGCGCCGCCCCTGTCCCGGCACCTGCCCCGTCTGCGCCCCTGTAGGATCCCAAGCTGCCTGTCACCAACGAATCGCTCTGACATGCGACGATGCGCAGGCCAAGACCACCGTGATTCTCAATTTCGTGACATTTTCCTACGTTCAGCCCATGTCTGGCGACCACGAAAGGCTACAACTCGCGTCCGGTATGTAGGCAGCACGTTTCCATGACTCAGCGGGTCATGGGAAGCTGATCTTGTGATTGAGCGGAAAGTGAATTTCGAACGCCTCCGAGGGATGCGCTGTGGAAGTTGTAGCTATGAGTGGAAAACCAACGACAAATGGTTAGATCGCTTCAATCAGGGAGAAGAGACGTGCCCAAGCTGTGGCACAGACTGCCAAGTTGAGGAGCGTCCCAATTTCTGGGCCGCACAGGACGACCCCTCCTACGACGATACGAACGTGCAGGCCACGTACTGGTACCACACCTCTACACACTCAAGCTGGCCTGACCCAAACTTCGACCCCATCGCCCGCCTATCCGACGAAACTAGGCAAAAATACCAGCACATCGGCACAGATGGCCGGGCACTGGAACGCTGGGCTCAACGTCAGACGAGCAAAGCATTGCACTTAGGTACATACGAGTCAGCCATCGGGAACATGCTTAGGCGGATGAAAGACCAAGACATTTCGGAAGACCAATTCTATTTGTATCGAGTGCAGCTACGCCCCGACGCTGCCATTGAACCTGGCGTACACAAGGAACCTACCAACTGGGTCGGTGACGTCCAATTGGTCGAATGATGCTCCCCTAGCATCGACATTTTCCGCTACGTGAACACCCATGAGGACCCTTCAAGTATTTCAATCGCAGTTAACCTCAAAGCCATCCATGCAGTACAGCGGATCCCGGTTCCACTGACAACTGAACCGGCAGATCCGTGGGTGCACACTGCAGCGGCACGATTGCTTGAAGCAGCACGGCTGCCTACGCCGCTACCAAAATCAGCCATCGAACGCCTAATGCGCAATAGGCCCTCCGCACTATCGGCAAGAAGCACACCAACTGGAAACCGATATTGCCAACACAATTCCTCTGGGGCTACGTCGTAGGCTTCATGCCCACTTTGACAAAGCCACCCTGACCTCAAACCCGCGTACCTATCCCGCCAAACTAAAGGATTTGGCCCAGCACATCAGAAATCCGACAGATGCTCTCCAATTACTCAATTCCAAAGCCTGGCGAACACTCTGAACAGGACTTTCTCAGGCGGTTGCTTCCAGAGCATCGACTTCGACACGGATCCATACGGCCGCAAGGGGTCCTCAGATTTGGGATCGACAAAGAGCATCGGTTTGGCCAGCGGAAGATCCGGGGCGGTGAGGCGCGGAAGAACTGGAGTGTAAGACACGGAACTTCCTTTCGGGGCCGGAGGCCCGGCGGATCCCCGGCACACCCGATGTGTGTGGACGCAGGAAAAACACTCCCCGGCCCGTTGGCTGACAAGGGTTTTCGGGAACTTTCGATGATGGCCCGGAGGGTCTTGTCCGTTCCTAAGCGGAGAGCTTTAAGGAAGCAAGACGGTTGAGGGAGACGTTCTGTTCGGCGGCCTCTTCCGCCAGACGGCGGTGGGCCTGCGGGGGGATTCGGACCACGAATTTGCCGGAGTAGTTGCGCTCGGACAGCGGTTCGGGAACGGGCTCACCATTGGCTTCCAAGTCGGCCACGACGTCGGCAGCCAGCTTCCGGATACCGGAGAAGGCTACTCCTGAGTCATCTTCGAGCCATGACAGGGACGGCAGCTCCAAGACGGTACCGACGAACTCCTGGTCTTCAACCGACCAGTTTACTCGGTAGCTGTAGTGCTCTGCGATATTCACTGCTCCCCCTCCTCGGAATCCTTTTCATCAGATTCCGCCTCTTCGGCCTTCATTGCCTCGATTTTCCTGACCGCTTCGAGGACTTGTTTCACCTGATACGGCTTGGCTTCGCCGTTCTTGTTCTGGATATTCACCCGTGGATCGCCGCCCCACGGGGTTGCGTAGACCCTGTGGGATGTTCCGCTTTGTCTTGGTTCGCCGAAGTACTCGTCGCAAACCCGGACAACGTCTTCGTACCGGACGGAGGTCGGATTCTGGCGCATCTTGGCCAAAGCCTTCTCCGCTTTCCCCATACGATAATAGTACCATTAGTGGTATCAAGTGGGTCAAGAAGGAGGCGAAACTGTCCGCTGACCTGGGTCCGGGAGTGCTGACTAACCCCCTGGTCGGTTCCTGCTCTCTTTGGCCATCCTTCACCATGCCCCTACGTGTCAGGCTGGAGCGGTACCAACGGCATAAAAGCAATTCCATCTATTCGCGTGGGGTGACCTTCAGCTCCATGTAGGCAAGGAGCTGATTCATCGCGCCGATCGCTTCCAGTGCGTCAGACTGTTCGACTCTTGTTTCACCCTCATGGACGGCGATATTGCGCTTCGCCTGAAGGGCGTCTCCGGCCGTCAGAACATCCTGGGGTGCCCCAGCGAGACGGTGCTTCAGGTCCACACCACGCCCGCCGCAGGCCATCTCTACCGCGAGACGTGCGGAGAGCACGGCCTCGCGGTAATGGCCTCTATCGAAATGTTTTACAGCCGTACGTGAGTGCGCCGCGGCTGCAGAATCCTCCTCCAGAACGCGGAACGCATCCCGGTACGCGGTATCCGGTAACGGACCGAGCAGGCAGGTGAGCTGGGCATCGCCTTCGAAGAGGAGCACGTCATGCGAGTCCACGGCAGTCCCGCCAGAGACCAGCACGTAGTCGTGGTACCCGTCCTTCTCATAGAGGTTCGGCATGAACTTGGACGCGGCCGTGATGCGCGGGCTAGCAAGGAAATCGGTCAAGTGGTCCTTAGTCTTGACGTACATCTCGACCTTGCGGCCGGTAATCTTCTCCCGGAGCCGGAGTCCGAGACTCTCATTCTCGCCGGGGCACTCCTCGATATAGCACCATACGGAGAGGGGCGGAGAGATTTTACGTGCGGACAAGATATTGACCTTCACGGAGAACTCTTCATCGAGGCACACCCCATAATCTCTTGCGCGTTCTGAGTGAAGATTGGTGCGACGATGGCGACGTGCTCCTCGCGGTTCCGAGGCTGGATGAGCCCGCCGCCGTGGGCATAGCAGTCCTGCAGCAGGTGCGACATCGGTGCGAGCTGCTGAAATATCTGTTGGTCAGAAAGGACCCGCACCGTCCGTCGGGTCAACTTCTCACGAAGGCGGAGGTCATACATCCCGTCAGGGTGCTCGAAGCGCTCCACGTAACACTTGATCATGCCGGAGCTCTGCGAGCTCATACCTTCGTCCTCTCGCTCATATTCAACCGACCACTTCAGCCATTGGCGGTTCGACGCCTTCAGAACCAATATCTTGGCAGGTGTAGAAAAATCCGATCAGTGGGAGATGAATCGATCCGTCTACCAACTAGCCATCCGAAAACCATCCCTTCCCAAAGATGCCCGATGGCACCCCCGGAGATCAGTCTGTTATCGTTCCCGGCTGGCAATCCCCCAGTGGGCCGTACCGCAGAGGATCTCCCTTGTAGAACGCCCAGATCATCGGCCCCAGGGGGCTTAGTTCTGACTACGACTACAACCAGACAAAGGACTGGTGCTATGAAATTGGGAAAAGTGACATGCTGGTGTCACGAAATTGGGAGAAGTGTCAAACAATTTGGGATCCTAAAGCCCCCGTCTGCGCACCTGCCTTGTCGGCGCCAGGAGCGAAACATCAGTTTGCACTAAGTGCAAACTTGCACTTAGTGTAGAGATGTGAACACAACGCCGCCACCCGTCTCCCGCCGCGAGCTGAACAAAGCAGCCACCAGGGAGAGCATCGCCACTGCCGCCCTGGATTTTCTGCGCAATCGCGACTTCAACGCTTTCACTGTCGACGACGTAGCCGCCGCCGCAGGGGTATCCCGGCGCACCTTCTTCAACTACTTCTCCTCGGTGGAAGCCGCCGTGGCCAGCTTCACGCAAAACTACTTGGACCAGGTCATTGTGCAACTCGTTGCCCGACCGGTCGATGAACCCTTGCTTGAATCGGCCCAAGCCGCACTTTCAGCCGGGGGCAACGCCCGCGACCTGGCCATCCTGGCCGAAACCTTCACCCTTACCCAAGACCCCCAGTTGGATCGCTTCCAGCTCCAGGCTTGGGAGGAATGTAGCCTAAAAATCACCGATTTGGCCAGGCAGCGCCTCCCGTCGGGAACCGATGAACTGTACCTCCACGCCCTGGTGGGTGCCGTCGTCGGCAGTTGCAAGGGCGCCTTCCAAGTCTGGTTCCAGAAACACGGAACCAACATCACCGAAGAATCACTGGCCGATCTGCGGGACCTGCTGGCCAGCACCCTCGGCTTGATCCGCAACGGCTTCCACAGCTAAAACCCCGGCGCCTGCTTGAGCGGGCCACCACAAAGAATGGAATGATCATGGCGCTTTGGCTTTATCGACTCGGAAGGCTCGCGGCACGCCGCGCGTGGCTTGTAATTGCCGCCTGGGCCGTCATCATGGGCATGGTGGGCGGCGCTGCCGTCTTGTTCATGGGACCGATGTCCAACAACTTCGAGATTCCCGGCACCGAAACCCAGCAGATGGCGGACAAGCTGCAGGCCGAGCTGCCCGAGGCCTCCGGAGGCACGGGATCGGTGGTGTTCACAAGCACCAATGGCGAACCGCTGACAGCGGCCCAAGAAAAGGACATCACGGCCGCCTTGGAAACAGTGACCGCCGTGCCCAGTGTCAAGGGCGTCATTGACCCGTTCGCGGTGACTGCGGCCAAGGCAGACGGAGATGCCAAACTTGCCGATGGGGCCAAGCAACTTGCCGCCGGCGAAGCCGAAGCCGCTTCCAAAAAGCCTGCTCTGGATGCCGCAGCCAAGGAACTGGCCGCAGCTAAAACCCAACTGGACGACGGCGAAGCGCAGCTGCAGGCCGGACAGGCCCAGCTGGACGCGCAAAAGTCCCAGATCGCCGGGCTGCCGGCAGGTTCGCCGCAGGCCGAGGCCGCAGCCGCACAACTTGCGGGGGCCCAGGGGCAGCTTGACGCACAGAAAGCTGCGTTTGCCCAGAAGAAGGCGCAATGGCAGGCCGGACAGGACCAGTACGAAGCAGGCCTGGCCAAGTTCAAGGACGGGGAAGCCACCCTCGCTGCCAAAAAGGCTGAACTTGCCACCGGACAACGCAGTGCAGACGCTGCGGCAGGGATCGTGTTCGTCTCCGAGAACGGCAAGGCTGCCATCGGGCAGATTCAGTTCACCGAGTCCATGAACGCCGTCACCCCGGCCAACCGCCAGCTGGTCCAGGACAAGCTGAACACCTTGGAATCCAACGGTGTGACGGTCTCCTACAGCAAGGAGATCGTCGAGGACGTCTCCGAGCTGTTCGGCATCTCGGAAGTGCTGGGCATCGCCGTTGCAGCCGCCGTGCTGTTGATCATGCTGGGCACTTTTGTGGCCGCCGGCCTGCCGCTGCTGATGGCCGTGGTGGGCGTCGGCATCGGTGTGGGCGGCACCATGGCCCTCACAACTGTCATTGAAATGTCCTCCATCTCCCCCATGCTGGCGTTGATGCTGGGACTGGCGGTGGGAATCGACTACTCCCTGTTCATCGTCAACAGGCACCGCCAGCAGCTGCTGGCGGGCATGGAAACGCGCGTGTCCATCGCCAAGGCCACCGGCACCTCAGGCAATGCCGTCACCTTTGCCGGCCTCACTGTTGTCATTGCCCTGGCGGCGCTCTCGGTGACGGGGTTGCCGTTCCTGGCCATCCTCGGCCTGGCCGCAGCGGCAACGGTCGCCGTCTCGGTGCTGATTGCCCTGACCCTGACCCCGGCCCTGCTGTCCTTGATCGGCACCCGGATCATCTCCAAGAAAGCTTGGCGGAAGAACACCGCCGCCACGGCCAAGCACGAGGCCACCCTCGTGGGCATGAGCGACTCCGAGAAGACAGCAGCGGATGAGGCGGCAGACATTGCCCGCAGCGCCCGCGGCTGGGGCGGTCTTGTCACCAAGCACCCCGTCATTTCCCTTGTCGGCGCCGTGGTGGCACTGGCTGTCATCGCCATCCCGGCCGCAGGACTGCGTCTGGCACTGCCCGACGGCGGCTCCGAACCTGTCGATTCCAGCGCCTACCAGGCGTACTCCATCACCGGCAAGAACTTTGGTGAAGGCATGAACGGGCCCATCATTGTGGTGGGATCACTGCCGGCCGGATTGGACAAGGCCGGCGCAACGGCGCTTAACCTGGATGTGGCCGACGAGCTGCGCGGTGTCGAGAACGTCAAGGCCGCCATTCCCGTCACAGTCAGCGGGGATCTGCGCACCGCCATCTACCAGGTCATCCCCACCGAGGGCCCTGCCAGCGAAAGCACTGTCCAGGTGATCCACGACCTGCGGACCGAGGGCTCCACCATCGAAGCCAAGTACGACGTCGCCATCGGCTTGACGGGGCAGACCGCGGCCAACGTCGATGTCTCGGAAAAGCTGGGAGCGGCGCTGCCGCCCTACCTGGCCATCGTCGTCGGACTTTCACTGATCCTGCTGATTCTGGTGTTCCGCTCCATCCTGGTGCCGCTGCTGGCCACTGCCGGCTTCCTACTCTCGCTGGTTGCGGCCTTTGGCGGCGTGGTGGCCGTGTACCAGTGGGGCTGGCTGGGAGGCATTTTTGATGTTGCCAATCCCGGAGCCGTGCTGAGCTTCCTGCCGATCATCTTGATTGGCGTGTTGTTTGGCCTGGCCATGGACTACCAGGTGTTCATCGCCTCCGGCATGCGCGAGGCGTACGCCCACGGGCAGGATGCGAAGCAAGCGGTGCGCACCGGGTTCAAGCACGCAGCACCGGTGGTCACGGCGGCTGCGATCATTATGATCAGCGTGTTCTCCGGCTTCATCTTCAGCCACCTGACCATGGTGCGCCCGCTGGGCTTCGCGCTGGCGTTCGGCGTGCTCATTGACGCGTTCGTGGTGCGCATGACGATTGTCCCGGCCGCCATGCACCTGCTGGGCAAGTCCGCCTGGTGGCTGCCGAAATGGCTGGACAAGTTCCTGCCCGATGTCGACGTTGAAGGCGCCAAGCTGGCCACGCTGAACGTGGAAGACGACGCCTCCTCGCTGAGCGGGGAACCCGAACCGGCACGCTAGCCGGCAACCCCGGCAACCACCTGAGGGCGGGCGGCGCTTCGGCGCTGCCCGCCCTTTTGGTGCCACCACTGGCCGCTTCTCCCCCGCGACCTCGCCTCGCTCCCTTCCGCGCCGCGCCATCCACCACCGCCCTCGCCCCGTCCGCGCTCCCACCCGCCCTCACCCGGCGCGTCCTCCCCGGCGCGTCCTCCCCCGGCGAAAGCGCAGTAGTCGGCAATGTTCGCGGCCAGCATTGCCATCTACTGCAAAGTCGAGGACGGCGGAGGCTGGGCTAGACTTGTGAGCCACGGCACAGCCCCTTGGATTTGTGCCGGATGCCCTCCCTGGATTGGTTTTGGAGTGTTCATGCCCTCGACGCACCCCTTGTTTTCGGTCCTGCCGGAGATGCGCCCGCTGGTGCGCGATTCGTGGCGCCGTTCCCTTGACACCTTCGCAACACCGGAGGACGTCCTTCCACCGCTGGTGTGGGAAAACTCGCAGCTGCAGGAGTTCCGCCGCAACCACCCCCTCGCCGCCGTCATGCCCGTCATCCAGGCGCTGCTTATCGCACCCAGCCACGACACCGGCCTCCTCATTGCGGTGGGCGATGAGCATGGCCGGCTTTTGTGGGTCGAGGGCGACTCCGCCGCTCGCACACACGGCGAGAAAATCAACTTTGCCGGCGGCACGGACTGGTCCGAAGCTGCTGCCGGGACCAGCGCCCCGGGCACGGCCCTTGCTTTGGGACGTGCCGTGCAGATTGTCGGCGAGGAGCACTTCAACCCGGCCGTGCATTCCTGGAGCTGCACTGCGGTGCCGGTGCACGACCCTGATTCCGGTGGCCTCCTGGGCGTTGTAGACATCACCGGCGGCCCGGACGCGGTGGGCGCCAACACGCTGTCGCTGGTCCAAGCCACGGTGGCAGCCGCCGAAGCCCAGTTGCGCATCCAACGGCTGGAACGGCTGGCCGAGACATCCCGCCGCAGCCATGTCGGGCCCGCGCGGTCCACCGCCACCCGGAAGGCAGCGAACGGGCCGGCCAAGCCCTTGTACCGCGACAGCCTGCAGATCCTGGGCCGCGACCACGGCTTGCTGCACCTGGCCGGGGAGGCCGTGGCACTCAGTGAACGGCACACCGAAATCCTCACCATGCTCGCCATGCACCCGGCAGGTTTGAGTGCTGAGCAACTCACCGGCATGGTCTACCCCGAGGGCACCTCGTTGACGAGCATTCGCGCCGAAATGGTGCGCCTGCGCAAGCTCCTGCACAAGCACCACCCCTCCCTGGTCCCGGATTCCCGTCCCTACCGCCTGCCACGAACCCTCGTAGTCGACGCCGGCCAGGTGCTCAGCTACTTGGACCGCGGAGCGCACCGGCTGGCGCTGAACATTTACAAGGGGGCCGCGCTGCCTCGCTCGGAGGCGCCGGCCGTGGCCGCGCTGCGAATCAGGACCAGCCTGCTGTTGCGCGAGGCCATCCTCAACGACGCCAGCCCCGAAGTCGTGCTGGCCTACCTGCAGCTTCCCGAAGCCGCGGACGACGCCGAAGCCTGGCACAGTGCACTGCGTCTCCTGCCGCCGCGCTCACCCAAGCGCGCCGCCGTCGTGGCTCACCTGGAGGCGCTGGAATCCTAGGGCAATGAGCTTGAAGGCACCAAGCCCTGTCGGGTCCTCGAAATGGACAACATGGGCTGCGAGTGCCGGCACTGCTTTGCGGGCCCTTAAGGGTCCACGCCGTTAGCCCGCAGTGCCGCGGCCATGATCCGGCAAACTGCTGGCTCGCTTACCAGCGAACGTCGACATGAAGCGGGACGCATAGATCAGTCAACCAGGCCAGGTCGGGCTCCAAGGCGAACGCCCGGGCATAGCTCGAATCCACCACCAGGTCAGCCACGTCAACGCGGTCTCCAAACAGAACATAAGCCCTGTCGGTGTTGCAGCGGTGACTCATCCACACGGCTCCGTCAAGACCGGCTTCGTGGGCGGCTGCCGCCCAGCGCACTGTCTCGCCGTATCGGGCAGCCGTCGTGGCGGTAATGTCTTGGGCGTCGATCTTGAGGGTCCGCAGTCCGGTGCCCATGAACTTCGCCATGCGCAGCTCCCGTGTGGGACTGATCCTGGCCATGACTTTGTCTCGGCAGGATTCTGCGGTGATCATGCCGCCGGCCGTCGGAACATCGTGAAGGAGGGTCGCACAAATCGCAGCCTCCTCAGTAGCTGCCGCATACAGCACCGGCACCGTCGGAGTACCGAAGAATGCAAACCGGGTGCGCGAACCCATGCGTGGATTGAACTGGTTCGCGCGGCGGCCCGGGGCATTGCCAAAGAGTCTGTACATGTGCTCGCCGGCGGGCATAGTGATGATTTGTGGTTCAAACTCACCACGTGGCCCGACTACCACTGAACTCCATAGTGGTTTTCTGCGGCTTCGAGTACCGTAGCTGGTTCATTAAGACGATCCACCGGACGGTCGTCATCCAACTGACCCGTGTGGGCGCATAGCCACTGCGTCAGATCCTCAGCACTGCGGGCATGTCTTTCAATGATCTCCAACAGCGCCGGGATGACTGGCCGCACTTCCCCAACCCGGGGGTCAACTTGAAAGGCCGGGTAGAGAAAAGCATTCCTGCGCTTGATGCCCAAGAGCTTGCCTGCCTTGCGGCGATCGGTGGCGAATCCAGTGGCAGATTTTGCGTTTGATCCCAGCAGCGCAGCCACTTCGGTGCCGGTGAGCATCCCGAATTCGGATTCGATGTCCCGCCAGGCGTTCTCCGTCGTCTGCACCCCGCGCGCCATCTGCGCGGATACAGGCACCTCAAGGGCTTCCACCGCCAGGCCCAAGGCTTCGCGGCTGCGGTGCATATTGATGACAGCTTGGTCCAGGGCATCGTGCGGTGCATCAGGAAACACTGTGCTCATGACTTAACCTCCCTTAGATTCCAGAGGTTTAGTCTAATACAGGAATCTCTGGATTATAAGAGCCGGCGTTGCTTCGCAGGGTTGACAGGAGGTTCTTCGCTGTTCACCGGGATTCCTCTTGCCAGGCATGAGCACACCACAGGATGAATCTGGCCGGGAATCGACGCCATTACCCGGTGGGCAATACACCAGACTGCCGGATTCCGTGCAGGCAACCCACTGCGAGATATTATGAGACGGAGAATGCTGCAAGTGATTAGTCTTCGACTGCTTTGACTCGCAGATACGGTTTTTCCATGCTGCACCACTGGGTGGCGGAAAACTAAGGAACAGTGTTGTGAAACTGCTATTGAGGGCTTCTCGTGTTCCTGGTGTGATTTATCCACTGGGAACGATGGTGCCAAACGAGCCGCCATAAGCAACCTCAGCCTTTAACGTACGACAAGCGCGTGTGGGACCGCTACTTCAGTGGGAACCCGCACCACCACCAGTGCGCGCAAAAGCCCTGCCGGGTGCCGTAGCCGGGCACCCGGCGGGGCTCAGATGTCTACTGACGTTCGGAAATGAGCATGAACTTCTGGCAGCTTCCGACCAGTTGCATCTCTAGCCGGCCTGGGCTAGTTGTTGAATGCCGGGATGTTCGTTCTTCCTTGCCTGGGCAAGATCATAGGCACTCTGCATGGCCAGCCAGGCACGAGCTGTGCCTGCACCAGCAAGTTCCAGCCGGATCGCCAGGTCGGGACTAATGGCGGCATGGCAGTGGAGCACCCGTGAAAGGGTTACTCGTGCGATCCCGAGTCGTTCAGCGGCATCTGTAACAGTGATTCCCAGCTCCTCGATAACGTCTTCACGAAGAAGTTCTCCGGGGTGGGACGGGTTATTCATCATCATTGGGTTCCTTTCAGTGGTAGTCGAGATAGTTAACATGTTCAATATCTGCACCTGCGAATCGAAAAATAACCCGCCAATTTCCGTTGACCGTGATCGACCAGGTCCCTTTCAACTCTCCTTTGAGTTCATGGGTGCGAAAAGAGGGCAACATCAGGTCCTGGGGTGTTTGGGCGATGTCGAGTGCGGAAAGAATTCTCACCAACTTGCTGGCATGGGCGGCTTGGATGCCATGTTTCGAGCCCGTTTGGTAGAACGCTTCGAGCCCTTTGTGGCGGAAAGTTAGGATCACAGCCACAGTGTATCGCGTAACGTAACAACACACAATCACTATGCTCGGTCGGCACTCCCCAAGTAACGAAACTGTCATTTTTACGACGGCTACTGCACTAAATATCAGAAGTCGTCTGCACAGTACTTTCAGTACCCGCAGGGGAACCTCTTGTGGGACGACCGAACTCACCCGCTCAAGGCGTGGGCCGTGTCCGCCTGACTGGCAGCGTGGAGAATTAACTAGTGCAGTCTTACAGCCTCTGACGGAGAAGTGTTCCGGACTATGGGAACTGCGGTGACGCGGGCCGTTGCATCACCCCAGTCCCAGGACGTTTCTCAGCTGACAAACAGCTTGGAACCCAACTACTTGGTGCACTTGGCCGGATTGCCGTGTTTGAGGACGACTGCTACTCCGGGTTCTCGAGGAGAAAGTCCAACACCTCGGCGGCAGCTTCACTGTCCAGTCCTGTTTCACTGGAGAGCAGCGAGCGGGCCTGCTCGGTTTGGCCCGCGTCCACCAAGGCGCGAATCCGGGCTGTGACCGCTTCGGACAAAAGCACCGAGCGTTCGCTGTAGCTGCTTCCGCTGCTGCCGTTGGCGTGTTTTTCCCTGCTGCTGGTTGCTTGCCGCGGTGTGGACGTTGATTCGGTGACAGTGGAGGAGACTGTGAGCCTCCCTGCATTCTTCGCCTGCAGGGTTGCGGCGTCGTACAGACATCCGTTGGGCGAGCGCTGCGGGACGTCCCGCAGCGCGGCGACCGAGACAAGGGCCAGCACGCGATCACATCCCGTGGCCTTTTCATAGGCCCTGGCGGCCGCCGAATCGTTGCCCTTGAGCAGGGCGTTGTACACCGTTCGGTGCTGATCTTCATTCAGGTTTGCGGCAGCATCGCGGGCCAACAATCCCGTTGCGTCTTGCCCACCATGATTGGTGGCTCCGCCTTCCGGGGAAGGCGCCTTCGTTGTCCATGCGGCGTGGCCGGGAACTTCAAAGGTGGGCTGATAGGTGGAGTTGGCTGCGGTCGGCTGCGCCGGCGCGTGCATGCCGATGGTCGGCTTCTTGCCGTTGCGCCGCTTCCGTTCCATCCACAGGATCCAAATCAAGGACGCGGCGGACAGCACGAGAACGGCCGGAATGATGATATCCATGCCAATATTCTACCCGGTCGGGGTAACCACCATCTGGCCGGTCGCAAGCGGAGAGCGGCTAAGTGCGGCACGGTCTTTCGCCGCCGTCCTCCCCAAAAGCCACAACAGCATGCCACCAGTGAAAACCACCAAGACGGCGCCGAAGGGGGCGTTCAACCAGAACGCAATGGGCACTTCCTCCACGTCGCTGAAGGGCACATCCCCCTCCCGAGGATTTCCAGCCGCGTCCCAGAGCCTGTTCATCTTCAGTCCAGCCCACATCAGGACGGACAGCGCCACGAACACTGCTGACAGGTACGCATTCCACACACGCACACCGGCCATGACCCGCAGCAGCAGGGTCCCGGCCAGCAAAGTGCCCGCCGTGAGCGCAACCACCAGCACCGCCAGAACGTCGATCCAGCCGTCAATCCCCATGGGTCGAGCCTAGCGTCCGGCGCCGGGCAGCAGAGCCGTGCCGCCACCGAACACCCCGGCCAAAGATGTGATCCAGCTCATGCAACGTGCTTGCAACGTTGCCCCACGTACGCTTCTGGGCAAGGACGCCGACGTCCCCCACTGCAAAGGAGTTTCAACAATGGCTGTTTATGCACAACCCGGCACCGAGGGTTCGAAAGTCACTTTCAAGGACCGCTACGAGAACTGGATTGGTGGCGAGTGGGTTGCCCCTGTCAAGGGCGAATACTTTGAAAACATCACCCCTGTCACGGGCAGGGTCTTTTGCGAGGTGGCCCGCGGCACGGCCGAGGACATCGAGCTGGCCCTTGACGCCGCACACAAGGTCGCTCCGAGCTGGGGTGCCACCTCGGCTGCAGAGCGTGCCGCCGTCCTCAACAAGGTGGCGGACAGGATTGATGAGAACGTCGAGCTGCTAGCCGTCGCCGAAACCTGGGACAACGGCAAGGCCGTGCGCGAAACCCTCAACGCCGACATCCCCCTCGCGGCCGACCACTTCCGCTACTTTGCGTCCGTGGTCCGCGCCCAGGAAGGCCGCTTGACCCAGCTCGACGAGAACACCACCGCCTACCACTACCATGAGCCGCTCGGGGTGGTGGGCCAGATCATTCCGTGGAACTTCCCCATTCTGATGGCCGTGTGGAAGTTGGCTCCGGCACTCGCGGCGGGCAACGCCGTCGTGCTTAAGCCGGCAGAGCAGACGCCCGCCTCCATTCTGGTCCTCATGGAACTGCTCGCCGACATCCTGCCGCCCGGCGTGCTCAACGTGGTCAACGGCTTCGGCGTGGAGGCTGGCAAGCCGCTCGCTTCGTCCAAGCGCATCCGCAAGATCGCGTTCACCGGTGAGACCACCACCGGCCGGCTCATCAGCCAGTACGCCTCGCAAAACCTGATCCCCGTGACACTGGAACTGGGAGGGAAGAGCCCGAACATCTTCTTCGACGACGTCATGGCCAAGGACGACGCCTTCTACGACAAGGCGCTCGAGGGCTTCACCATGTACGCCTTCAACCAGGGCGAGGTCTGCACCTGCCCGTCGCGCGCACTGGTGCAGGAATCCATGTATGAGGCTTTCATGGCCGACGCCGTGGCCCGCACCGAAGCCATCATCCAGGGCAACCCGCTGGACACCGACACCCAGATCGGCGCCCAAGCTTCGAATGACCAGCTGGAGAAAATCCTCTCCTACATGGACATCGGCAAGCTGGAAGGCGCCAAGGTCCTCACCGGCGGCGAGCGCAACATCCTCGAAGGCGACCTCGCTGGCGGCTATTACGTCAAGCCGACCATTTTTGAGGGCACCAATGACATGCGCGTATTCCAGGAGGAGATCTTCGGCCCCGTCTTGGCAGTGACGAAGTTTGACGACTACGCCGACGCCCTGCACATCGCCAACGACACCCTGTACGGGCTCGGTGCCGGCGTTTGGTCCCGCAACGGCAACGTGGCTTACCGTGCCGGGCGCGAAATCCAAGCCGGGCGCGTGTGGGTGAACAACTACCACGCCTACCCTGCTGGCGCTGCGTTTGGCGGTTACAAGTCCTCCGGCATCGGCCGCGAGAACCACGCCATGATGCTGGACCACTACCAGCAGACCAAGAACCTGCTGGTCAGCTACAGCGAGGACAAGCAGGGCTTCTTCTAAACCGGTCAGCTGGCCCCGCAGTTCCCGCCTTTCCAACGCTCCTGCAGCAACGGGGCACTTTCCCCCAACGCTCATGCAGCAACGGGGCATTTCCCCCAAACGCTCCCTTACTCTCGCATCGAGCGATGCGAGAGTAAGGGAGCGTTTGGCGATCAAACCCTGCCAAACCACGTTGGCCCTCCCCTCACCACCATTACAAGGAGCATCTCAATGGCAGGCACCACAGGCGTGTTGGACGCCTCGATCACCCTCCCAGGCGAGACGCAATCCCGCGTCGCCTTGTCCGGCACAGCCGTGGAGCTGCTGCAAAAGCTGTGGGGCAGTCACGGCCCGCTCATGTTCCACCAGTCCGGCGGCTGCTGCGACGGTTCCTCCCCCATGTGCTATCCGGCAGGGGAATTCATTACGGCGGAGGCCGACGTGCTGCTCGGCCTGTTCGAGCTGCCCGGCTGTGGGCCGCTGGAATTTTGGATGTCCAGGGAACAGTTCAAGTACTGGTCCCACACCCACCTCACGGTGGACGTGGTGGCCGGGCGCGGCAGCGGCTTCTCCGTGGAGGCTCCCGAGGGGAAGAGGTTCCTGATCCGCTCCCGGCTGGTGGACGGCAACACCGCGGCAGGGACATAGCCGTTGCGGCCCAGCTGGGACCCCGCAGCTACTTCCGCTTCCGCTTGGACTGCTGCCGTTTTTGCACCAGCACTGCCACAACAGCCACCACAATGGCTCCGGCCATGGCGAGTTCCATTTTCTGCCCATCCTTCGAATTTGTTGTCACGCGAGCCTCCAGCATAGCCAGCCGCGGCGCACACTACCGCCCAGACGCACGCGGCGGATGCCCGACGTCGTCCGCGGCGCCGGCAGCGAGGGGTCAGTTGTTGGGCGGGCCGTCTATGATGCTTTGGACAATGGCGCCGTACTGTTGGATCAGGGCCTCTTCGGCCATCTCCCCCGGTTCCAGCAGACCCAGCACACGCGTGCCGGCGCCGAGCCCCATCACGGCGCACACCAGCAGCTGGGATTTTTGCAAGGATGGCGAGTCATCGCCGATCTGGCCGGACATCCACTGCACGTAGCGTTCGCGCAATTCTGCCTGGGCTGTCGCTTGGTTGGGCGCATCCTGGACCAGCATGGCCACCATGGACCACGGTTCGGCCTCACCATTGCGGCGCCTTCGCAGGATCCGCCGGACTAGGGCAAAGCCCAGGGGTTCCCCGACCCCGTCCAAGAAGTCCGAGCGCGGCACATCCGGTGCGGCGGCCTCATACAACTTGGCTTTGCTGCCCATCACCTTCATCACCATGGCAGGGGAATATCCCGCCAGTGCGGCCACGTCCTTGACCGTGACTGCTGTATAGCCGCGTTCGCCAAAGAGCCGGCGCGCCGCTTCGATGACGGCTTCTCGCGTGTCGGGGCGGGACATCAGTGGCGCCCCGTCCCGGAACCAGCCCCTATTTTGGCCCCCGCTCCTGTCGTTTCGGCGCCGCGGCTCGCTGCGTTGCCTCCAAGCAGCACGTCGACCACGGCCGAACGTGCTGTCAGCACCACGTGCACGGATTCGCTGCTCCGTCCCTCACTGTCCATGGCAGTTAGGATATAACGCCCCACCGGCGGGAGCGGAACTTCATAGCCTCCGTCCGTGTCGCAGAACGTGGAAACCACGAACCTCCCCGTTGCCTTGGTCAGCGTCACCAGCGCACCGTCCAGGCCGCGGGCGCCGTTGCCCACTACGCCGCTGACGCTCAGCCTGAGGGCCAAGAGAATATGCTGCGTGCTCGAAGAGTCCGCAAAGTCCAGGACCTGCGAGCTGGGTGCCCAGCCGTCGGCGCTGGAGATGACAAGGTAGCGCCCGGACGCCGGCAAGACCAGGGAGTAGCGGCCGTCATTGTCGGCCCGGCTCCAGTCGGCCGGTTCCCCGTTGGTGTGCAGGGCATTGACCACGGCCTGGCGGATCGGTTTGCCGCCTGCACCCACCACCGTGCCGCTGACCACAATCTCGTTCTCGGCCGGTGTGTACGCTGCCGCTCCGGCCGCATCCAGCGTGCCAAGCTCCACACGGTTTTCGGAATTGTGGCCGGCAACAGCACCCACCGGTGCCACACCGGGGGAACCGGCAACGGCTGTCACGGCGGTTGGCACAGCGGGCTGTCCAGGCAGGATCTGGCCCTGTGAAACCTCCCCGTGCGAGGCCTTGAAGCGGGGAATGAAAACAGCGACGCCGATGGACAGCAGCGCCGCGATGGCCGCGTACCAGAAAATCTCCTTGAAGGCGTCCACCGTGGGCAGCGCCAGTGGTCCCACGTGCACCACGGCCGAGGTCAGCACGGCGCCGACCACTGCTGACATGGTGGAGGTGCCCACGGCGCGCAGCAGCGAGTTCAGCCCGTTGGCGGAAGCCGTCTCCGTGATCGGGACAGAGCGCATGATCAGGGTTGGCATGGCGGCATAGGCGATCGCAGTACCCATACTCACGGCCGTGGCCCCGAGGATCACCATCCACACCTCGCCGGTGAGGAACACGCGCGCCATATAGGCCACGGCCAGCACCAGGGAGCCGACGATCAAGGTGGCCTTGGCACCGTGTCGCTTGGTGATCATCGCGGAGACCGGGGCAAGTGCCACCATGGCCAGCCCGGAGGGGATCATGCACAGTCCGGCCACCACCACGCTCAGTCCAAAGCCGTAGCCGCCCACGTTGGGCAGTTGGAGCTGCTGGGTGGTGCTGAGCATGTTCGCGTACATGGAGAAGCCGACAAGGATGGAGGCGATGTTTGTCAGCAGCACAGGCCTGCGGGCCGAGGTGCGCAGGTCCACCATGGGCTGGCTGACGCGCAGTTCATAAGGGAACCAGACTGCCAGGAACACCACGGTGCCAATAAACAGCAGGATCACCGGTTCGCTGGTCCATCCCCATTCGCCACCCTTTGAGATGGCAAGCAGCAACGCCGTCAGCGCCGCTGTCAGCAAGAGGGCACCAACGGCGTCGAACTTTCCCTTGGTGCGCACGGCAGACTCAGGCACCACGGCCAGTACGGCAATGATGAGCAGCACACCGATGATGGCCGAAATCCAGAAGATGGCCTGCCAGCCCAAGGATTCGTAGATAATCCCCGACAGCGGCAGCCCCAGTGCGCTGCCAATACCCAGAGTGGCGCTCATGAGGGCGACGGCGGAAACCACCTTTTCCCGGGGCAGTTCATCGCGCATGATGCTGATGCCGACGGGGATCAGGGACGCGGCGAGTCCCTGGAAGGCCCGCCCCACCAAAAGGGTCACCAGCGTCCCGCCCAATGCAGCGATGACGGATCCCACCACCATGGTGACCATGGCCACCACCATCATGCGCCGCTTGCCGAACATGTCCGCCAGCCGGGAAACGATGGGCGTGGCGATGGCACTGGTCAGCAGCGTGATGGTGACAAGCCACGACGTGTTGTCCGGGGAAGCGTTCAGGATCTTCGGGAAGTCCGGCAGCAGCGGCACCACCATGGTCTGCTGCAGCGCCACCACGGTTCCGGCCAGGCACAAAATGGTGATGACAAGCGAGGTGCGTTTCGGTGCGGCGGTCCGCCCCTTGCGGGCGGATGGGGTTGGGGTGGCCAAGTGGGACGGCACGGGCTTCCTTCACAGAAAAATGGTCCCTGCCGCAACGGCAGGGCTGGTGAACGCGCGTTCACCCATTTAGTGAACCACCGTTCACCTCCTGTGGTCAAGGCCGGATTGTGGCAATCAGGGGGTCTAGCAATGCCGGGCCGGGCCCGCGGAACCGCCAAAAGAGGCGCCCGGCGCGCCAGCGGCCACGCCCCGAGAGTGGCGGAACTCACGTGCCAAAAGCCGTGGGTCCGGCCAGCCCGGGCAGCAACGATTACGCTGGAACGCATGACCTTCCACGCATCCCTCATCCTGGCTTCCGCCTCCCCTGCCCGCACCAAACTGCTGTCCGACGCTGGCATTGGCCACACCATTCGCGTTTCCACTGTGGACGAGGACGCCGTCACGGCTGCGGCCGGCCCCTTGGCGCCGATGGACACCGCCTTGCTGCTGGCCCGCGCCAAGGCCGAGTCGGTGGCTGCAGAAGTGGCTGGGGAGATGGCCAAGGATCAGCCGCGGGCGCTGGTAGTGGGCTGCGATTCAGTCTTCGAATTTGCCGGGGCACCGTACGGCAAGCCGTGGGAACCGGCTGTGGCCCGAGAACGCTGGCAGCTCATGCGCGGCCAGTCCGGCGTGCTGCACACCGGACATTGGCTCATCAACTCTTCCCCCGGCGAGGCGGTGGCGCATGGGGAAGTGACGAGTGCCGTTGTCCATTTCGAAGACGTGTCCGACGCCGAAATCGACGCCTACGTAGCCACGGGCGAGCCGTTGCAGGTGGCTGGGGGCTTCACCATTGATGGTCTGGCCGGGGCTTTCATCAGCGGGGTCGACGGCGATCCGCACACCGTGGTGGGGCTGTCCATTTCCACGCTCCGCCGCCTTTTGGCCAAGTCCGGGCTGTCAATCACTGATTTCTGGTCCTAATTCTGCTTTCTGGGCCTGCTCCTGCACTTATGCGCTGGATCCACCGGGAATCTTGCGCATAAATTCTCCGGGGGGTTCTTATTATGCGTGACATTCAAGGTCGAATCGTGCGCCAATGACTCACTGGTGGCGCACGATTAGCGGGTGAACCTTACGCATAAGATCCCGAATTTCGGAAAGTACTTGACGCAATGGAAAGTACTTTCATATAGTTGAGTTATTGCGCTGCACCACTGAATTGCACCGCACCACTCAACAGAAGAGGTCCACCATGGTCCCGCACAACAGCTCCCCGTCAGCCGCGGAAGCCCGCGAACTTCTCGCCACGGCGGAATCCGTTGGCAGCACGGCCACCAGCGCGGCCGGCTGGCCCACCGCCATGGTCTTCAACTCGATGGCGATCTTCGGCTCGATGCTCATGATCGGTTTCCAGATTGTGGCCCACACCGGCTACGGCGCCCAGCTCTTGGCCATGTCAGTGGGAGCGTGGGCAGCCATCACCGCCATCACGTGGTCGTGGATGCACACCACCACCAAGGCCGGCTTCTCCAAGCGCTTCGCCGGCTCGCTCACCGCATACATGGTGCTGTACGTGGCAGCCATCCTCGTGGGCACCCTTGCATTCCCGAACGGCAGCCTGGCCTACTACATCACGGCCGCAGTCGTCCTCGCCGCCGCAGGCCTGGCAGCTGCCTTCAGGGAGTTGCGCGCATGAGCCAGCACGCAGCCCAGCCAGGAGAGGTGCAGCAGGAACCTCACGAGCACCCTCGCCACGAACTCAGCGAGGTCCTGCACCAGCCCGTCAGGTTTTCCATAGCCGCCTCCCTGGCCAAAACGGAAACCATGGATTTCAAGGACCTGCGCAACACCATCCAGGTGAGCGACTCCGTCCTCAGCAAACAGCTTTCAACACTGGAAAAGGCTGGTTTTGTGCAGATCAAGAAGGCGTTTGTGGGCAAGTTCCCGCGCACTTCGGTCAAACTCACCGTGGCAGGCCGGCAAGCGTGGGAACACCACCTGCAGATCCTGCGCGACATCGCCGGCACCTAAGTGTCCCGTCGGCACTACTTTCCAGTTCGCACCCAGCAGCACACCACCATCTGCAAGAAGGAGTGAGAATCCCATGAGCAACCATGTCATCGTGATCGAAACCGGCTTCAAGTCCGCCTCCGCCAACTACAAGATCCACACCATTGGCCCCGTGGACCAGGCCGAAGCGGACAGCCGCTTTCAGTCCTTGATGGCCGGAACGGCAGCCGAGTTGCCCAGCGCCAAGGGCACCACCGTCATCAAGGTCTCCGACGCGCAGTTCATGCGCATCCGCACCGGACTCAGCGGCTCCACCATCTTGGACCGAGTCACCCGCGGCACCGTGGTGTGATCTGACCACCCAACGCCGGTTCGAGCGCAGCCGAGACCCCACGCAATTCTTCATTTTTGGGCTTCTCCCCAGAGAAGTGCCTTGCAAACGCACAAGCGCCATGCTGTGTTCCCAACAACCACATGCTCGTACCAGCCGTCCATCTCTCGGGGATTGCTAGTCGCTGGGGCCTGCGATAGTCGATGACTTGCCCGGCGGGCTGCCGCGCATGCCGGCGCAGTGACCTAGCCCGTGGTTTGCCAGCAGACAAGAAGATGCTCGGAGCTGGACGCTACTCATCATAAATCTGGCCTGCTTCGCCGCACTACCGTGAAGACGACCCGTCCACCTTGCCTAAGCAGCAACAGCCCAATCCGGCTCGATGGCTCGATGGAAAATTGTCCTGTATGCGGGCGACGGCGGACCGTGACTCGTTGGAGGCTTGTCTCGGTGCGCCCCCTTTTGATTCCCAAGCAATCGGTCCGTCAGGAGGCAAGTAGCTAACCTGACCATCTTGACCGATAAATTTGCTGATGCGGCTGGGTCGGACACACTTTGCAGACCTCACGTCGAAACCTAGCCAAGCACCGCCAAACTTCCACGATGTGAATATTTGATATCCCATTGTGGAATGTTGTGATTTGCCTTACAGTATTAATATCCTCAGCGTTGAGGAGCACTCCAAAGATTGGTTTAGGTCCATGTCGATTCCCCGAACTGCTGCGCAGAAAGCGACTTCGACAGCAGCCAAGAGACTCCAGGCGTACCGCCAGCGCTTCTCTTGAACATTTCTCACCACCCCGGCGGCGCATCTGAAATCCGACCGACGCAGTCAACTTCAGGCAGCTGTCAGGATCATGAAGCCCGGCCCTAAAACGGTCGTAAAAAGTCGCCTCGCACTCCGCGCCTATAAGTCCATGGCCCAGTGCGGTTAGGTCGTCGACGCATGCAACAACTCTTTGCCGACCTACAAAATACGAATGCAAGAGCCTCCATACTGCCTGCCCACGGGATTACTGATCCCAAATCCGCGCACTTGGCCATGCCGCCAAAGGAAGGCCTCCCGCCTCTGACTGCGCTCCGCGTGACTTGAGCATAAGGCGCACCCTCCGAATCCAGATGCCGCTTGTGCGCAACTGCAGATAATTCTTCGCTACACGACAGGACTCCCCATGAGTACGATTCCAGGCTCGACCCCACCGGTCGAGGCGAACAACGACCATCACGCTAACCATCCCGATCCAATCATGCATCATCCGCCTGCGTCGGCGTTGGCCGTGCCGGGTCTACCCGATATTAGCGAGAGGCTGTACAACCAGGATTTGGCACCGACAAAGGCAGCAGGTCGGCGGTGGACCAGCTACAGCATCTTCACACTGTGGGCCAACGATGTGCATAGCCTGGGAAACTACACCTTCGCTATTGGCCTGTTCGCACTCGGGCTCGGAGCTTGGCAAATTCTGATGGCTCTTGGCGTGGGAGCCGTCCTGCTGTTCGCGCTCCTGACGTTCTCAGGATTCATGGGGTACAAGACGGGGGTTCCGTTTCCTGTGATGAGTCGAATCTCGTTCGGTATCCATGGCGCCCAAATTCCCGCCCTGATCCGTGGTGGTGTGGCGATCGCCTGGTTTGGAATTCAGACCTACCTTGCGTCGTTGGTCCTGCGTGTCCTGCTGATCGCCCTGTCGCCGGGACTGGCCAATCTAGACCAGAACTCGATCCTCGGGCTCTCCACCTTGGGATGGGTAGCCTTCCTCGCCCTCTGGGTGGTGCAGGTTGTCATCGTCCGTTACGGAATGGACATGATTCGCAAGTACGAGGCTGTCGCCGGGCCCATCATCCTTTTCACCATGATTGCTCTGGCAGTCTGGATGTTCGCAAAGGCCGGAGGGTCCATTGCACTGTCAAAGCCTGATGCACTGACCGGTGGGGCCATGTGGCGGGAGATCTTCGCCGGCGGTGCTCTCTGGGTTTCGATCTACGCCACTTTTCTCCTGAACTTTTGCGACTTCACCCGGTCCTCGACCACCCGGAAGTCGATCATCAAGGGCAACTTCTGGGGTATCCCGATTAACATGCTCCTCTTTGGTCTGATCGTGGTCGTCCTCACCGGTGCTCAGTTCAAAATCAACGGTGTCATCATCAACAGCCCGTCGGATATAGTCGAATCCATCCCCAATACGCTCCTGCTGATCTTGGCCGCACTGGCACTGATCATTCTCACCGTTGCAGTCAACTTGATGGCCAACTTCGTCGCCCCGATCTACGCCCTAACCAACTTGCTCCCCAAGAGACTCAACTTCCGCCGGGCCAGCTTGGTCAGTGCCATCATCGGCTTGGTCATCCTGCCGTGGAACCTTTACAACAGCCCGGTCGTCATCGTGTATTTCCTCGGTGGGCTTGGCGCACTGCTTGGTCCTCTGTTCGGTGTCATCATGGCCGACTACTGGCTTCTCCGCAAGGCCAAGATCAACGTCCCCGAGCTGTACACCGAGTCCGGAACAGGCGCGTACTTCTACCATAAAGGCGTCAATCCCCGAGCAATCCTCGCCTTCATTCCGTCCGCTGCGATCTCGCTTCTCATCGCCTTCGTTCCAGCTCTCCACTCAGTCTCGCCGTTTTCTTGGTTCTTCGGGGCCGGCATAGGCGCCGTGGTCTACCTCCTGGTTGCTGACCGCAGCCGGACATTCGAAGACGTCTCCGGGGAACCGATCGCCGTCCCCAGCCTGCACTGACAAACACCACCGCTGCCGGAGCGCGGGCAAGGCTCGAAATCGATTCGACTGACCAGCCCGCGCCCCGGCGCCAAAGTAGGGAAAAGAATACAATGCGCATCCTCGTTGCCAACGTCAACACCACTGTTTCCATGACAGAATCCATCGCTGCACAGACCCGCAGCGTCGCATCCCCCGGAACGGAAATTGTGGGCATCACCCCACGGTTCGGAGCCGACTCTTGTGAAGGAAATTTTGAAAGCTATCTAGCAGCGATCGCCGTCATGGACGCGATACTTGCCTACCCTGAGCCGTTCGACGCCGTGATCCAGGCAGGCTACGGTGAGCACGGCAGGGAGGGGCTTCAGGAACTACTGAATGTTCCCGTGGTGGACATCACCGAGGCTGCAGCAAGCACGGCAATGTTCCTGGGCTACAAGTATTCGGTCGTGACCACATTGGACAGGACAGTGCCGCTGATCGAGGACCGGCTCAAACTCGCAGGTCTCGAAGCCCGGTGCGCGTCGGTGCGAGCCAGCGGCCTGGGAGTGCTTGAACTGGAAGAATTTCCGGACCGTGCAGTGTCCGCCATCATCGATCAGGCTACTCAGGCAGTGGAGGACGACAAGGCGGAAGTTATTGTCTTGGGTTGCGGCGGCATGTCCGGCCTGGATGAACAGATCCGCGAACGCTTGGGGGTTCCAGTGGTCGACGGCGTCGCCGCAGCGGTCACAATCGCGGAATCCTTGGTCCGGCTCGGGCTCAGCACCTCAAAAGTCCGCACCTACGCTCCACCCCGGCCCAAGAAGATCACTGGCTGGCCTTTCCCCGTGTTGCCGGAGGAATAATATGGCAGCGGAACTAACTTCGCACCAGTCCTTCGCACATCCCTTTTAAACATCCGAACCAGGATATTAGGAGCTCTCCAATGACTGACACCACACATAACAGTTATGACCTTGTCATTCGCGGCAACCGCGTACTCACCACCGCCGGCATCGCACCGCGCGAAGTAGGTGTCCGCGATGGCGTCGTCATCGCTTTGGTACCCCTGGGCAACAACCTCTCCGGAACCGAGGTCATTGAACTGGCCGACGACGAGACGCTCATTCCGGGCCTTGTGGACAGCCACGTGCACGTCAACGAGCCCGGCCGCACGGAATGGGAAGGCTTTGCCTCCGCCACCCGCGCAGCAGCGGCCGGCGGTGTCACCACCATCATCGACATGCCCTTGAACTCCATCCCGGCCACCGTCAACGTCGACGCCCTGGAACTCAAGCGCAGCGTCGCAGTGGACCAGGCCTATGTGGACGTTGGATTCTGGGGCGGTGCCATCCCCGGCAACACCTCCGACCTGCGCCCGCTACACGACGACGGCGTCTTCGGCTTCAAGTGCTTCCTGCTGCACTCCGGCGTTGACGAGTTCCCGCCGCTTGACCCCGACGAGATGGAAAAGGACATGCGCGAGCTGACGTCCTTCGACGCTCTCATGCTGGTCCACGCCGAAGATTCACGCACCATCGACCGTGCCCCCACCGCCCAAGGCGACCACTACAACAAGTTCCTCGCCTCCCGTCCCCGCGGCGCCGAGAACCTGGCCATTGCCGAGGTCATTGAGCGCGCCCGCTGGACCGGTGCCAAGGCGCACATCCTGCACCTGAGCTCCTCGGACGCCTTGCCCATGATTGCCAGCGCCCGCCGCGACGGCGTGAAGCTGAGCGTGGAGACGTGCCCGCACTACCTCACGCTCATGGCCGAGGAAATCCCCAACGGGGGCACCGCCTACAAGTGCTGCCCACCCATCCGCGAAGCCTCCAACCGCGAAAAGCTGTGGGAAGGCCTACGCGACGGCGTCATCGACTGCATCGTCTCGGACCACTCCCCCAGCACCTTGGACCTGAAGGACCTGGAAAACGGCGACTTCGCCGTGGCTTGGGGCGGGGTCTCCTCGCTGCAGCTGGGACTGTCGCTGATCTGGACCGAAGCACGCAAGCGCGGCATCTCCCTCGAACAGGTTGTCCACTGGATGTCCACGGCCCCGGCCGAGCTGGTCCAGCTCCACCACAAGGGCAAATTGGCGCCCGGCTACGACGCCGACTTCGCCATCTTCGCCGCCGACGACGCCTACGTAGTGGACGTCAAGAAGCTCAAGCACAAAAACCCGATCACCCCCTACGACGGGCGTGCGCTCTCCGGCGTCGTCCGCCGCACCTTCCTGCGCGGACACGAACTCGACGGCATCACCCCCACCGGCAAGCTCCTGCGCCGCGGTGAAATCACAGTGGAGCGGCCGCACGGTGATATTGACCTCGATGTGCACTAAGCCATAAATGGTCGTGCTTGCGATCGTGACCTCCTATAGGACGGAGATGCGGCTCCCGTGGATCCCAAATCATTGCGCGGAGCCGCATCAGAACCGGCCACACACAATCAAGAAGCCTGCACAGCTGCCCTCGGGCAGCCCATTCAACGCAAAATCAAAGGACACTTCATGCGCTACATAGTTGGCTATACTCCCGACCGCCGCGGCGCAGAGGCCATTGCGCTGGCCGCCTCGATTGCCCGCACCCAAGATGCCCACTTGGATTTGGTTCACGTTCTGGACAATCCACGACCGGAGGATGCCGGATTCCCTGAACGCGGCGTCCAAGAAATTCTCGCCGGCAACGCCAAAGTGTGGTTGGAGGAAGCGTTGGCACTGCTCCCTCCAAATGTGGACGTCCAAACCCATTTGCGCTATGCCGAATCGTTCGCGGAGGGTCTGATTGAGTTTGCTGCGGAAGTGGACGCTGAACTTATAGTCATTGGCGCGGCAAAACGCGGCGTGCTCAAGCATTTTAGTATCGGCACAGTGGCCAACACTCTCCTGCATGCATCGCCGGTACCGGTGGCCCTGGCACCCTCCGGATATGAATCCTCCCCATCAATCAGCCGCATCACTTGCACCGTCGGCGGCAGGGAAGGCGCAATTGAACTGCTTGGAGTAGCCATGGATTCCTCGTCGCGACGCCACGTTCCGCTTCGGCTAGTTTCTTTGGTCGCCGTGGACCAGTCCCAGGCAAAGGACGCCAACCAATTCCAGCTGGATCAGACCAAGGATCGCATAGATGAGTTGGTGGCAACAGCCGCCTTGTCGACCGAAACCGAAGTCACCGCGGTCGTGGCACAGGGCTCGACCATTGAAGAAGCGATCGAAAACCTTCAATGGCGTGACGACGAAGTTGTCCTGATCGGTTCGAGCCGCTTGGCAGAAGCACGAAGGTTGTTCCTCGGCAGAACGGCCTACAAGTTGCTCCACGAGCTCACGCTGCCCATGATAGTTGTCCCTCGTGATTACAGGCGCAAAGTCTGATATCCATTGCAAAGAATCACCGGTTTCAGGGCAATGGGCAGGAGGCGCGCATTCGCAATTGGTCCAGCATCGGGTCACGCCGGTGTCAACACCCAATACCGGTGTTGACACGGCCGAGGCAGAAAAGTCGAGGACTCGGACCGCCAAACGGAAAACATCAAACCCGCTCACGGCGCGCACCTCGTCGTCAAGCACGTCCAACACGTCGAACGGAAAAACCAGTCCGTGCCCGGAGAACTTGCCCGCCGACGAGGTGCGGACGCCCGCCGTCGCGCATTTTGCCCACCGCCCGGAAAAACTCCAGGGAATCCGGCGGCACACGCCGTCGTCGGCGGTGATCGGCGCATGTCCGTTCCTCACGTGTAGCTCACCGCCGTCGGGCTGATCCGCGACACCCACGGAAGCACCAGGAGGTGCGCCAGTTGCGCGAATCCCGCCACGAGCACCACCAGGACAACGAGTGCGGGCCAGGAGACGGCGAGCACCAGGTGGTAGTCGGATGCGTCGCTGACAAGCCCACCGAAAAACGTCAGCAATGCCGGCGAGAGGATCGCGCCGAACATCGCGCCAGCCACAATAAACATCCCGTAGACGTTGATTACCAGGCTGAGGGATTCGCGCGGGCGGTAGCCGAGCTGGTCAAGCAGGGCGATGGCGCGCCGGTTGTCGAACACGTTGAGGTAGGCGATGAGGAACAGCACCCCGACGGCCAGCACGACGGCGATGCCCACGAGAATCGGCACCAGGCCAAAGCTGGCAGCGATGGCGTCCTGCGCCTGCGCCACCAGGGCCGCCTTCGTCGTGGAGGTGGACTCGGCGTTGCTTGGCGCTGCGGCGTCCTTGGCCACGAACGCCGTGTTGTAGTTGCCGGCGTCAGCACCGACGACGGCCTCGGGCAGGTGCTGGCCTTTGAAGTACAGGCGCGTGTCCAGCGCCACCGGATTGATCCCGACCACTCGGAACGCGGCGGCGTCGAGCTGCTGCGGCTGGATGCGCACGACGTCGCCGACGGACACCCCGAATTCGGCGGCGAACTTTGATGACACGACGACGCCGTCCGCGCCGTCTCCGGCGAGAGACTCGAACACCTGCTGCCCTGCCGGGCCAGCCGCACGGACGGCGTCGAACCCGGGGGCGACGAACATGGAGTCGTAGGACCGGTCCACCGTGCCGGGCCCGGCGGACTCCGAATCGGCGTCGGCCACGTAGAGGCGATCCGCGTAGCCGACGTCGGTCCGGCCGGCGGCCCCTTCCTGCGGGGCGGCATATTGCACCAGCCGCTCGAAGTTCATGGACTCGGCGAGCTGGGCCCCGGGACGGCTCGCCATCGAGACGATGGACAGCGAAAACGCGAGCACCAGCACCGAGACTGCCGCGGACCCCAGCACCACCGCGATCCGTGCCGGGCTGGAAAGCGCGAACACTGCCCGCACCCGGGTGGCAAGTTTCAGCCGTCCCAACAGCGAGGACAACTTCCGCCTGCGGGGCGGTGGCGAGAACAGCACCCGGCCGTTGAGCAGGTGCAGCACCGGTGCCCGCACAAGCCGGAATGCCGTCACGGCGCACACCGCGAGGGGGATCAACAGCGCCAGTCCGAGCTGTCCGAGCGTGAACGCCGGCTCGGTCGGGATCGGTGGGACAACTACGTTGAAGAGCTCCAGGTAGCCCGCGCTGAACGACGGGGCAAGCAGCAGGCCAAGGGCAGCTCCTCCGGCCACGCCCAGCACGATGGGTGCAACATAGACCATAAACGAAGCGACGATGCCCAGTGGGGGCAGGCCCATCGCGTTCATGACGCCGATCACGGCGACCGAGCGCCGGAGGTTGTTGCGCATCACCTGCCACACAACGAGGACGATGGCCGCGGCGAACAAGGCAGTTCCGATGAGCATGAACGTCAGGCTCGTGGAGAAGTTCGAGCGCAGCGAGCTCATGGCCGAAAGCTGGTCGCTGCGGGTCACGGAGCCCACATCGACACTGGCACGCAGATCCTCAAGAACCGCGGTGAGGCTGCCGTTTTCAGGCACGACGCCGGCGAAGGCCAGCTCCTCCTGCGCAGGCACGGCCTCGAAGTCGCCTTCCGTCATGAGCACCCCGGTGTTGGCGGCGTTGCCGAGGGCGGCACCGCCCGTCGTGCCCAGCAGCGACTGCGACGGCTGCGTGTATGTTCCGGCGATGCGATACTCGATGCCGTCCACCGTGAGATGGCCTCCCACGTGGAGCCCGGCCAGCCGGGCCGGCTGCGCGGTGACGAGCACGCTGCCTGCCGTGAGGTTAGCCGTCCCGTCAACGAGCACGATGCGATTGATCCGCTGCGGCACGGTGCCCATGGCGTAGCGCATGCCATCCGCCTCCACCGACTTTTGCCGGATCGCCTCGGTGTTGAAACCGTAGTGTGCCGCAAGGTTCTGCGCGTGCTGCTGATAGTACGGAAGCAAATTCACGGTGCCGTCCGCGGCGGCGGTCCTTGCCTTCTCGCCGTCGGCCGGGTTCAGCGTCGGCAAAAACCGAAACTCCTCCACGTTGGAGGTGGCCGCTGTCGCCTCGTAGGCGCGCTGCATGGGCACGTTGCCGTAGTACAGATAGGAGCTGATGAACCCGGCGATGAGTGCGAAGAGCAGGAGCACCACGCTCGTGACCGGCCCGCGAACCATGACGCGGAGATTGGCCTTGCACAGGAGGCGCACAGGTCACACCCACTCGATCTCGTCGACCGTCAAGGGCGATTCGGTCCGTTTCTGCGCCACTATTTTCCCGTCGCGCATCGTCAGCACGCGATCGGCAAGTTCGGCGATCTGTGGATTGTGCGTGACCATCACGATGCTCGTGCCGTGCTGCGAGCGGTAACTGCGCAGCAATTCGAGCACCAGCTGGCTGTTGCTCGTGTCAAGGGCACCTGTGGGCTCGTCGCAAAACAGCACCACCGGACGTTTCACCAGCGCCCGGGCGATCGCGACCCGTTGCTGCTCGCCGCCGGACAGCTCCGTGGGGAACTTCGAGAGCAGTGCGCTGATTCCCAGCTCCTCGGCGAGCCCTTCCAGGTGGGGCCCCGGCCGCTGCGCCTCGCCGCCCAACAGGATATTGTCGCGTGCGTTGAGTGTGGGAACGAGGTTGTAGGCCTGGAACACGAAGCCGATCCGCTCACGGCGCAGGTTCTGCACAGCGCGGCGGCGACGGTGGTTGACAGGGGTTCCCAAGTACTCCACCGTGCCGCTGTCGGGTTCCTCGAGCGTGCCCACAACGTTCAGCAGCGTGCTCTTCCCCGACCCGGACGGTCCCAGAATGACAACCAATTCGCCTTGGGCGAGTTCGAAGTCCACGCCGTCCAGGGCCTGAACGCCCGCACCGCCAACCCCGTAGCTGTGCTTCAAGTCGAAGGGAGCCAGAATTGGCCGGCCTGGACCGGTGGAGCCGTTCTTTTCAACCGTGCCCATGTGACCAGTCCCCCACTCGGTCAACCAACGGGAACTGAGCTCCAGGCCCGCGTCATGAATCCAAAGCCGGAAAATTCACCGGCAGTCCAGTGGCCCTCAATGTAGCCCGCGCCGACGCCGGCGGTCAATGAGCAGGGCATGGCAGCACCACCGCAGTTGGAGGGGTGTCAGCCGAAAACGCGTAGCCGCGGATTGGCGTTGCTGCCACGGCCTGACCGGTCAAGCGCGGCCGCGCATGTGGGGTCCGGCGCTAGTTGTCATCAGTCTGGATTTCATGTCACCAGCCATTGGCCCGGTTGTTGTTGGCAGCAAGACTTGGACGCATCGGCTGGGGTTGTTTGTGCGTCTCATAGGCGGGATCCTTCGTGGGACGCTGCGCTTTGAAATCTGCCCTTATAGTTGCTGTGCGTTCGCCAGTCAGCAACCTGCGTTCGTTGAAGAAGGGCTACTTGGTTGATAAGACCGAGGCCGGAGACCGATCAGTGGATTTATGCGCACGGTAGAGCTCAATAGTCGCACCTTGGCAGTTCCAGAGGGTGTCCCTTACCGGCGCCTTTTCATCAAGCGGTGTCAGCCAGGAAAGTTTCAACCGCTACATTTACTAGCAATCTTCCATTCCCTGCTGTACTTGCCACGGCGAGGGTCTCCACACATGCAGCAAACAGACACCACAAGGCGCCTGCCAACGCGGAGCCTTGTCGCGTTGTGGGCTGGTTCAAGGACGTGGCGGCATAACTCGACGCTCTATCAACCAGTTTGCATCGGCTTACCTGTGACTATGCTTGCTCTCCGCATCAGACTCAGACACCGATTCCCGTTGACTGCGGCGAAGATAGCCCGGGTTGATAAAGTCCCGCCACACCCACCCCCAAAAACTCACAGTTGGATCGATCCCGACACGCTTCCACAACACGCCCGCATAGAGCGAAGAAGCGATCAACAGACTGAAGCAAAAAATGAAGCCGTCAAGAAGCGAAGCCTGCGGCAAAGAAACTTGCAGCATCAAGATAATGGTGGCCAGCCCCAGAATAGCTGCGCTGGCCATAGGTGCCCACTTCATGCATGGAACGCGAAATTCCGCTGACAAGATGCCGAGACAAACCCCTACAGCAGCGATTAAAACCTGAAACATTGAACCCCCAATTAACTATCAGTCACCTGCCCTTTCGCCCCATAGTAATATGCCTGCTCAGGCGAGTGCCATCGCACTTCAATTGGCGCTACCCAGTGACGGTGAAGCCACATTGGCTGGCAGCATCCATGGCTGCTTCAAGAGCAAGTGTCATCACTCCTGAAAAAGTATCAACCAAGATACGGGTTCTCGAAATCGCACGTACCAAGGCAGCCTTTGCTCGATACGCACTATGTGGGTGCCGAAATGGGCGTCCCGTACAGACATAGTCCGAGTGTCCCGCAAGCCAATCCCCCACCAGACACTGTGGTTTCTGACCTGCACCATTACAAGCACTGGCCGCTGAGCGTTCCATTTCCCACGCCCGTTGATCCGTCCGGTGCGCGGACGGCGGATTCCATATGGGATATCGAGCTCATGTGGGGCACCGACATGCCCCGTCGACGTGTTCCCTCGGTTCTGGCCGTTGCATCAACGCAGGTCAGGAGGTTTCATCGGTGACAGTCAGCTTGGGAACTCACAGCGAACCCGCAGCAATTCTGCATTTTTGTAGCTTCTCCACAAAAGAATGGCCTCGCACACGCATAAAGGCCATGATGTGTGCGGAAAAGCCACATAGTCGCGCTAGGCTCTGGAGACAATAGAAGGAGTCTCGTGTGAGAATCTCGCAGTCCGCCAGTGCGCATAAGCTGAGCAAAGTCCTGATTGCCAACCGCGGCGAAATCGCTGTCCGGATCATCCGGGCCGCCCGCGACGAAGGCATCGCCTCCGTCGCCGTCTACGCGGAACCGGACAGGGAAGCCCTGCATGTGCGCATGGCCGATGAAGCCTTCGCATTGGGCGGCACCACGGCCGCCGACTCCTACCTCGTCATGGACAAAATCCTCGACGCCGCCCGCCAATCCGGCGCAGACGCCATCCACCCCGGCTACGGCTTCCTCTCGGAGAACGCAGAATTCGCGCAAAAGGTGGTTGACGCCGGGTTGACCTGGATCGGCCCCTCGGCTGCCTCGATCGCCGCGCTGGGCGACAAGGTCCAAGCACGCCACATTGCCAAGAAGGTTGGCGCTCCCCTGGTTCCGGGCACCAAGAACCCGGTGGAATCCACCCAGGAAGTCCTCGACTTCGCCGACGAATTCGGCCTCCCGCTGGCCATCAAGGCAGCCTTCGGCGGCGGCGGACGCGGCATCAAGGTGGTGCGGACCCGCGAGGAAATCCCCGAGCTGTACGAATCCGCAGTGCGTGAAGCCGTTGCAGCCTTTGGCCGCGGCGAGTGCTTTGTGGAGCGCTTCCTGGATGCTCCCCGCCACGTGGAAACCCAGTGCCTGGCAGACGAGGCCGGCAACGTCGTCGTCATTTCAACCCGCGACTGCTCCCTCCAGCGCCGCAACCAAAAGCTCGTTGAAGAAGCCCCGGCACCGTTCCTCAGCGACGCACAGAACGCCCAGCTCTACGAAGCTTCCAAGGCCATCTTGAAGGAAGCCAACTACGTGGGCGCCGGAACCTGTGAGTTCCTTGTCGGCACCGACGGCACCATCTCCTTCCTCGAGGTCAACACCCGCCTGCAGGTGGAGCACCCCGTCTCCGAGGAAGTCACCGGCATCGACCTGGTCCGCGAACAGTTCAGGCTGGCCCGCGGCGAAGAGCTGGGCTACACCGACCCCGAAGTTCGCGGCCACTCCCTGGAATTCCGCATCAACGGCGAGGATGCCGGCCGCGGCTTCATGCCTGCCCCGGGCACCGTCGCCACACTGGTTTTGCCCACCGGCCCCGGCGTTCGCGTCGACTCCGGCATCACGGCCGGGGAAATCATCGGCGGCAACTTCGATTCCATGCTGGCCAAGCTGATCGTCACCGGCGCCACCCGCGAGCAGGCCCTTGCCCGCGCCAACCGCGCCCTGGCTGAAATGGAAATCGGCGGCATGCCCACCGTCCTGCCGTTCCACCGTGCAGTGGTCGCCGACCCCGCCTTCGCCCCGGCCAACGGCGCACCCTTCACCATCCACACGCGGTGGATCGAGACCGAGTTCAACAACACCATCCCGGCCTTTGACCTGGCCCAGGGCGCCCATGCAACGGACGACGCCGGTACCCGCCAAAGCGTCACCGTCGAGGTGGGCGGCAAACGGCTTGAGGTGACGTTGCCGGGCCAGTTCGCGCTCAGCAATGGTTCGGCAGGCGGTGCGAAAAAGGCCAAGAAGTCCAGCCGCAACCGCAGCTCGGGCCCGGCTGCCTCCAACGGCAATTCCCTCACCTCCCCCATGCAGGGAACCATTGTGAAGGTGGCAGTGGCCGACGGCGACTCCGTCTCCGAAGGTGATCTGATTGTGGTTCTCGAAGCCATGAAGATGGAGCAGCCACTCACGGCCCACCGCACAGGCACTGTGACCGGCCTCAGCGCAGCAGCCGGGGACACCGTCTCCGCCGGTGCCGTGCTGGCAACCATCGAGGACTGATCCCCACGCCCTCCCTTCCGCTCGCAAGCTCGCGGAGGGGCCCTCGTGCGCGTGGGCCCAACCAGCCTGGCAGACACAAGGCGGGTCCCACCGGAAATGGTGGGACCCGCCCTTTCGTTGTCAGCTCATGAAGTTGTCAGCTCACATTGGCGGTGTAGTCGATGTCGCGGGTTTCCTTCATGATGACCAGCGCAATCAAGGTCAGCACGGCCATGGAGGAGAGGTAGACGCCCACCAGGACGGGGCTGCCGTTGGCGGACTGCCACAGGGCCACGGCGATGAACGGTGCCACGGCGGCGCCGAGGATGCTGGCCATGTTGTAGCTGATGGCCGATCCCGTGTAGCGCACGTTCGTGGGGAACAGTTCAGGCAGCAGTGCGCCCATGGGGCCGAAGGTCAGGCCCATCAAGGTGAAGCCAATGATCAGCAGCGCCATCACACCCACCAGTCCGGCCCCGAACAGCGGCACGAACGTTAGGCCAAAGACCAGAATGGCGCCGGTGACCCACAGGAGGGTTTTGCGGCGGCCATACTTTTCCGCCAACGGTCCGGAGACCAGGGTGAAGATGCCAAAGAACACCACGCCAACAATGAGCATGATCAGGAACTCGTTGCGCGTGTAGCCCAGGCCGGGCACCCATGAGGCGATGGAGTCCGCCGTCATGGGCTTCCCGGCAGCCACGGCCTTGGCCTCGGCGGCTGCAAGGGTTGCCGGGGTGGTGCCATAGGAGAGCGTGAACGTGGTCATCAAGTAGAACAGCACGTAGGTGGCCAGCATGACGAAGGTGCCCAGGATCAGCGGACGCCAGCTTGTCTTGAAGACGCGGCCCACGGGCAGCTTGGAGACTTCACCCTCGTCAATGACCTTTTGGAACGCGGGAGTTTCCACCAGTTTCAGGCGCACGTACAAGCCCACAATGACCATGACGGAGCTGAGCAGGAACGGAATGCGCCAGCCCCACGCCTGGAACTGTTCGGTGGTCAGGCCAAAGCTCAGTGCCAGGAAGATGCCGTTCGCCAAAATGAAACCGATGGGGGCACCCAACTGCGGGAAGGTTCCCCAAATGGCGCGCTTTCCTGCAGGAGCGTTTTCGGTGGCGAGCAGCGCGGCCCCGCTCCACTCCCCGCCCAAGGCCAGGCCCTGCAGGAAGCGCAGAATGACAAGCAGCGCCGGAGCCAGAATGGTCCAGCCCGGCACCAGCGCAGTGGGCAGGACGCCAATCAGGAACGTGGCGATGCCCATGGTCAACAGCGATGCCACCAGGGTTCCCTTGCGCCCCACCTTGTCGCCAAAATGGCCAAACACAATGGAGCCCAGCGGCCGGGCCACGAACGCCACGCCAAAGATGGCGAAGGAGCTCAGCAGGGCCGTGGCGGCGTCGGCAGTGGGGAAGAACAGCGCCGGGAAGACCAGCACGGCCGCCGTGGCGTAGACGTAAAAGTCGTAAAACTCGATGGTGGTGCCAACGAGGCTTGCCACAATCACGCGACCCCGGCTGTTCGCTGCGGGGGTGTCCACTTTTCCCGCGTTGTGGGAAGTACTCATGAGGCAGCTTTCTTTAGCGCCGCGCGTAGCCCAGGAACCATGGCGCGGCTGTGTCATGGTGATGTCAGGGAACAATATTAGCGAACTTGTCCGCCTGGTGGACAACTGATGCCACCATCTGGACATCCCACCTCCCACTCACAGGTGTTTTGCGCAAAAAAGTACGACGGCGGGAGGCGCCCCGGCAGCGTTCCTGCCGGATCCTGGACCACTGCCGGCAGCTAACCGGGGCGGTTGTTCTTGCCGTCCAGCCAAAGTTCAGTGGATTCATCCCGGTGCGTTCCGTCTGAACCAACGTGTTTTTCACTAATGGTGGGCCCGTTCTTGATCACGTGCACCAGGGCCATCGCGTGCCCGCGGCCCAGTCCGTAGTCTTCCTTGAGCCAGTCGATGATCGCCCCGGCTTTGACGGGCTCTTCATCCAGGCCGCGTTGATGTGCCAGCACCAGAAGTTCCCGGGGAGTGAGTCCGGTCTTGTCTTCAATCGTGTTGAGGTACGCCTGAAATGACATGGTCCGGTCTCCTGATGGACGGGTGGCGGTTTGAGCATTAGACAGTACTGTAGCCAGAAGGACACGGCGGCGTCCAGAACTTTTCAAGGATTCCGTTATGTGCGCTCGAGGTAAGCGTGCAGGACTTGATCAGGCAATGAGTTGGAGGAATGGGCGGCCTGAAGGAATGCGAATATGGCCAGCCGACTTCTGATCCAAAGCGTGCTTGCAACTCTGGCTATGATCATGAGTTTTCTGGTCACAGCACTTCCAGCCCAGGCCGCCACACTGAGTGGCCATGACATTTCCTGGCCGTAATGTCCAACTTCAGTGGGCGGTTTCGGCTTGCCGTTTACGAAAAATCCCCTGTCTCGGCAGCCAGCTGGTGAGCTAGGGCTCCAAGGGTCCGTGGTCCGCCCCTGCCATGGTGTGGATCGACGTCGAACCCCGCACGGCCCAGCTCTGGCCCACCGCAGGCTCCTCACGGAAACTCAGGCGCAGACAAGCGTCAGATCAGGGCTGCCGCCTCACGCAACCACCGCTGCTGGCCGGTGGTTTCGACGGCGCGGGGGTGGTAGTTCGCCCGAACCCAGTCCACGGCGTCGGCACCGCCAATTCCGGCCATCATGGCCAGCAGTGCAAGGGCCGTGCCAGTTCTCCCAACGCCGCCGCGGCAGACAATCTCAACCCGCTCCCCCAATGACCGCTCGAAGGCTTCCCGCAAAGCGTCCACAGCATCCGCGCTCGACGCCGGCACCCCGAAGTCCCGCCACTTCACCCAGCGGTACTCGGGCAACGGGTGGCGGGGTGCGCTGCCCAGCAAGTAGACGGCGAAGTCAGCATGTTCGGCTGTTTGGCGGGAATCACGCCGGCTCGCGCCCCTTACGCGCCGGCCATCAGGGAATTCCACCACTGACGCTTGGCAGGTCCACATGGTCATTTCTCTACGGTACGCCGGGGCGGGATGAAAGTTGAAGGGTCCCTGGCACAGCAGGGCCCGCGGCAGGAGTGCATCGCGGGCCCTGCCTCCGGGCCAAAGAGGCTAGAGCTGGCCGGGACCCAGCGGGAGCGGCTCTATCGGCTGGTCATTGGCGGTCAGGTCGATCCCGAAGTCCTTGGCAAAGACAACGCGCGTGTCCTTGTAAATGCCGGGGTGGTTCTCATCCAGCTCAAACACGCGCGCACCGCGCAGGCGGTTCCGCTCGGCACCGGGCAGGCCGTAAGCCCCGAAGCCCGTACCCGGCGCGTAGCCCAGCTCAACGCCATAGTAGTTGCCCACGTAAGTGTTCACGTGGTCGTGGCCCACAAAGTATCCCTTGACATCCCCACGCTCCAGGAAGGCATTGAACAATCCGGAGTTGATGGGGCCGGGGCACTCATCCTCGTTGCGCTCCCCGACGATGGTGTGCCGGGTGAGCGCCCGTGCGTGGTCAGATTCCTGGCGTGAGTCAAGGCTGGCAAACCACATGTTGCGGTGCTCGTGCAGGGCGATGTGGCCCCACATCAGGGAGGGCACCTTCTTCCCGTATTTGCGCTCCGTTGCCAGGGACATTTCGCGATACCAGTTGACCTGGTCCATGCGCACCCAGTCCCAATCGGGGTAGCCCTCAAAGCTCTGCCCGTTGATGGTGCCCGGCGCATAGCGGCCCGTGTCGATGAGCCAGAGGCCAAAGGCGGGCACCTTGGATTTGGCGGACTTGATGAGCAGCTGCGTATTGGAGGTTCCAGTGAGGCCCGGCGTGGAGTCTGCGTTTACGTTGAACTCGTAGCTTTGCAGGAACGCAAGCATCTTGGCTTCCGTCATGCCAGTTCGCGCAAGCGAGTCCTCATCATGGTTGCCGAACGTCACTGCCCAGCTGGTCCTGCGCCGTTCCATGGGGAGCACCACATGGTTCAGGGCCTGCTTGACCTCCAGTTCGTTGTCGCAGCCCCCGGTGATCACGTCACCATTGATGACTACGAAATCGGGCTTCTCCGCGTCGAGGGTGCGCTCCATGAGTTCGATGGTGCGGCGGTCGGTGCGTTCGTCGTCCTGCGTGTCATTGAACTGGACAATCTTGAAGGTGCCGTTGGGCCGGAACGCGAGGCTCGGCTTGGGCGGCTTGGGCCCGGGTGCCGCCTTGCTCTCGGATCCGGCCGCCACGGTGATGCCCAGCGCCCCCAGTGTTCCCGCGGCAGCCAGTGCCGTCCTCCGGCTGAGTTTTGGCTGGTTGATGCTTGCCGTCATTGCTGCCTCCCAAAGGTTGCGCGGCGCCTGTTTGGGCCGCGGCTGCACCACGACAATAGAGAGCTGGATCAGCCAAATCGGCAACACGGGGCGGACGGCGTGGTAACAGTGGGTGAACGTCCGGTACGACGGCGGTCCCGCCCCTTTGGTGTAGAATCCCAAGCTGTCTGTCACCGACGGATCGCTCTGACCTGCGTCGATGCTCAACGCTGGATCTGCGGAATTCTCAAATTCGTATCACTTTCCTACGAGGCGCATCATCGTTGGTGAAGACGCGCCATCCAGTTCCACGTGCGATGACCAAATCAACTGGGGTCAGGCGGTATTGGTGGCTGTCCTCGGTTCGTCGTGACGCCGAAAATCCAAAACATTTATCCCGCTCATCCTTCCTTCAGTAGGTATCGCGATCAACGTGGCTTTCCCTTCAAAGAACCTAAATCATGTACATTTCAAAATGCTGGATGTACAATTTAGCTATGTCCATTGTCAGCGTCGCAGACGCACGCAACCACTTTTCAGACGTCATCGATCGCTCGAAGACCGAAGCGGTGTTCATCGAGCGCCGCGGTCATCGCGCCGCCGTGGTTGTCAGCCCTGAGCGCTACGAGCAGATGCTTGAAGCTCTGGAAGAAGCCGAAGATGTCGCCGCATTCGATGAGGCTATGGCAGAGGAGGGCCCCAACATCCCTTGGGCTCAAGTGAAAGCCGATCTGGGCTGGGTATGACCTACCAAGTCGAGTTGCGTCCTGCCGCAGTTCGCGCGTTGAAACGAATTGACCATCAGGATCGCGACCGCATCCGTGGAGCGATCGCGCTCCTCGGTGAGGATCCACGGCCGCCAGGCGCCAAGGCCCTCCAAGGGCGTCCCGGCCTCAGAGTTCGCATAGGAGACTACCGCATCGTCTACACGGTTGACGACAACATCCTCGTTGTAGCAGTGATCACGCTTGGTCATCGCAGCAATGTCTACGAACGCTGACTGCCCGCCGATAAATCAGCTTTTCGTCACCCCGGTGTCCCGCAGAAAGTTCCCCTATGGAATGTTTGCATTCTTCGCTCACTTTGTGAACGAACCAATAGAGTAGGCCATCATAGATTGATGGAGCCTATCGCAATTGCCCGTTCATTCGTTGAAGAGATGCACGTCGGGGCGGATGCATCCATCCTTGGCGGTAGCGCGGCCCTCGGCCGGGCAACGTCAACCTCAGATCTTGACATAGCCATCCTCTATGAGGATGGTGAATCCAACTATGCCGAGACGGTCCGGTATCGCGGATGGATCGTGGAAGCCTTCGTTCATACCCCGGCCAGCCTGGACTTCTGGTATGAGAAAGAACGGACCATGCGATGTGCCGTCATCGGGGATATCTGTGCCCGCGGACTGTTGCTGACGGACAATGGTCCTGGCAAGAAATGGCAGGATGCGGCGCGCCGCTACATGGAACAGGGCCCTATGCCGTTGACCGATGGCGAACGAGACCTACGCCGGTACGATCTCAGTTGCTCACTGGATGACCTTTTAGGTTCAGTGGTTCCAGCCGAGACATTCGCCATCGCCTCTGAAGTATTCAACCAAACAGCTGAATTGCTCTTGCTCCAGCACCGAATGTGGTTGGGAAAAGGTAAATGGGCGCTCCGTCGTTTGGAGCAATTACCCAACGTCAGGGACGCCGTGGGGCTCTTGGCTTGGGCAGCGTCACCGGACCACGACCAATATCAGTTGGCAAAAATCGCTGGCGATGTACTGAACAAGAATGGCGGGTACGCAATGGACGGCTTCCTACGAGGTACCCGGTAGAGGTTCCCCTGCGGGCGGCGTCGCCCTGAACTGCTTTCTAGATGCTGAAGAATGGACGGGCTTTTGCCAGGCCGGTGACGACCAGATCTGCGGGATCGATCGGGACCCAATCCGAAGCATCGAGGCGCAACCGGTCGGAGACTACAGCTCGCCCTGCGAGGACGTCCCGCGAGATGCCATCGTGACGATAGCCGAGCCGACGCGAGACGCCTTGCGAACCAACGTTGTCTTGGAACACCTCGGTCAGGGCGGTGACGGCTCCCAACCCTTCAAAAGCAAGGCTCAGCAAAGCCGTCCGGGCCTCAGCGCCAATGCCCTGCCGGTGAAATTCAAGGCCAAGCCAAGACTCGGTTTTTACTTCACGCAGTACAAGAAAATTGCGTGCCTTTAGCGTGACCATGCCCACCGGCTCGTTTCCACGGAATACGCCCATTTCCAAGGCCCAATCCTCCGCACACCATGCTCCCCGGCGGCTCCAATGCTGCTGCATCACGTGGAGCGCCCGCTCACGAGGAGGAAGATCCGTCCATGGTGTCAAGAAAGGCTGCTCACCAGGCTCATGCACCCCGTTGGCTGCGACCTGAGCCAGTTCGGATAACTCGTCATCGTTTGGAATGCGGAGTTCCAAACGCTTGGTCGCAAGCTTCAATTGGGCGAGAGGCCAGTAATCGTTGAGCACTTCGCCAGTATGGCACGGCAGCGTTCGCCGACTCACGATGCGAAGCGCAAGCAACCGCATGCCAACTGCCGCCACTGTCCCGAAGACGACTCGGCTTGCGGGAACCACGGAACATTGTCTAGCCGGGGAATCCCAATCTTGATGACGACCGCAACCAAGCCAATGACTGGTGACACGAAACCCGGAATAGTGACATGCAGCTCCGGAACCTACATTTGGTGAAAAGACGAAACGGTCGTTGCAACTCCCAAAAAGATTAGGTGTTGCAACGACCGCTGGAACTCGCCCTTCCATCGAAGGGCACCTCGCGCCGTCGTCCGGACGGATGTCATGCAGGGAGGAGCCGTGCGGGAAGAACTGTGCAAAAAAGAATCCGGTCACGTGCGTGCATCACCGGGGTGCGCCGCAGCCTAGAGCTCGTGCGGCATTTCTTCCGGAAGCTGTTCTTCGTCCTCGGGGTGGCGGGCGAGATTCCACAGGGCGAGTCCCAAGCCGCCCCAAACCGTCAGCAAGGCAATGATCATCATGGTGATGGCTGCGGGAGTCATGCCTCCACCTCCTTCTTGTTGTTGTCGATGTCGCCTTCAAGTTCCGCGGCGGCGTTGAACTCTTCATACTCGGGATCCTTGAGCTTGGACTTCTCGCTCCATGGAATCAGTGAGAGCAGCAGTGCTCCCACAATCAGCGCACCGGCCATGCCCCAGCCGAAGACCCCGTTGAACCAGGCGGGATAGCCGGAATACTGCTCCGTGCTCTTGGTCTGCACCTCGTTGATGAGCAAGTAGCCCAGGACCACCGGAACAATGCCGCCGACCAGAATGCGCCATCCGGCGCCCAACTTGATGGTGGAGGACTTGTTGAGGTGCTGCTGCAGGCGCGGGAGGCTGCCGAGCCCGGCCGAGATCACGATGACCGCGACGAGCGCACAGGCCAGGATGCCGAACTGGTTCACAAACGCATCCGAGGTGTCCAGCAGCTGAAGGCCGGTGGTGGTCGGGAACAGGATCAGCGAGATCAGCGCAATGGGGATGGTGACCACCAAGGTGGCCCCCTTGCGGCTCCACCCCAATTTGTCCTGGAACGCCGCCACGATGACCTCAAGAATGGAGACCAGCGACGTCAGCCCGGCGAACACCAGCGAGCCGAAGAACAGCACGCCGAGCACCGCACCGAAGGGCGCCTCGGAGACAATGGTCGGGAACGCCACGAAGGCCAGCCCAATACCGCCGGAGGCCACTTCGTCCACGGCCGTTCCTGAGGCCACGGACATGAATCCAAGGGCTGCGAAGACGCCGATCCCGGCGAGGAGTTCGAAGCCGGAGTTGGCGAAGGCCACCACCATGCCCGAGCCCGTCAGGTCGGTTTTGCGCTTGAGGTAGGAGGAGTAGGTGACCATGATGCCGAAGGCCACGGAGAGGGAGAAGAAGATGTGGCCAAACGCCGCGGCCCACACACCGGGGTTCGCCAGGGCGGACCAGTCGGGGGTGAAGAAGGCGTTCAGGCCCACCATGGCACCGTCAAGGAAAAGCGCCTGCACCACGAGGACCACGAACATGACAACCAGCAGCGGCAGGAACACGGCGTTGGCCCGTGAAATGCCCTTGTTCACGCCGGCCACCATGATCACGATGACCACAATCCACACCGCAAGCATCGGGAAGAAGACCTTCGAGACGAAGTCGAAGGACAACCCCGCCTGGTCGGCCGTGTGCAGGAAGTCGTTGGAGAAGAAGCCCTGGGCATCATCACCCCAGGCCTTGGTCAGGGAGAACCACGTGTACATGGCAGCCCACGCGATGATCGCGGCGTAGTAGATGGCGATGACGAAGCAGATCAACACCTGCCACCAGCCAATTGGTTCGGCCGCGCGGTGCAGGCGCCGGTAGGCCAGCGGGGCCGACCCGCGGAAGCGGTGGCCAATTGAATAATCCAGGAAGAGCAGCGGGATGCCGGCACACAGCAGCGCCACGAGGTAGGGGATCAGGAACGCCCCGCCGCCGTTTTCATAGGCGATGTACGGGAAGCGCCAAATGTTGCCCAAGCCGACGGCGGAGCCGATCGCTGAGAGAATAAAGAGTTTTCGCGAGGAGAAAGTTTCTCGACGGGCCGGAGCAGCTGTTCCACCCCGGCCGGCGGGTGATGTTGTCATTAGGCCACATTAGCCAAACTGTCCAGCTAATGGAGAGCTTGTGCCATTATGTGGACGGCCACGCCGAGTTGCAAGCTGCAGGAATCCCTACCCCCTGCGGATACTTCTGCTTCTGCGCACCATTTGCCCTGAATGTGCCGCCACTGCCGCAGCTGCGGCACATCCGACCTTAACGGTGCGCAGAAGTCCACATGTGCATGCGCTACATGTGCACGTGCAGCCTGCGCGCAGCCTCGGAGATGGATCCCGACAGGGACGGGTACACGGTGAAGGTGTTCGCGACGTCGTCCACGTGCAGGTTGTGGGTCACAGCCAGGGCGATCGGGAAGATCAGCTCGCAGGCACCGGCGCCGACCACCACTCCGCCAATGACGGTTCCCGACCCCTTGCGGGCAATGATCTTGATGAAACCGTCGTCGTCGTTGCGCATCTTGGCCCGGGCGTTTGTCTTCAGCGAGAGCTTGATGACGTCGCCCTGGTACTTCCCGGTAGCCAGGTCAGCCTCGGATACTCCAACCGACGCAATTTGGGGGGAAGTGAAAATATTGGACGAGACCTGATGGAGCTTGAGCGGGTGGACGCCGTCCCCGCCCAGGTGGGCCACGGCGATGCGCCCCTGCATTGCTGCAACGGAGGCCAGCGCAAACACACCGGTGCAATCCCCTGCCGCATAAATGTTGGGGGCGCTGGTGCGGGAGACGCCGTCGACCTTAATGTGGCCGCTGGGGGTAACCTCGACGCCGGCCTTTTCCAGGCCAATGTCGGTGGTGTTCGGGATGGACCCCACACAGACCAGGCAGTGCGTGCCGGTGACGGTGCTGCCGTCGCTCAAGGTGACGATGACGCCGTTCTCCGTGCGCTTGACGGCCTCGGCGCGGGAACGGGAGAGCACGCGCAGGCCGCGGCGGGCAAAGACGTCCTCGAGCACGGCGGCGGCGTCGGAGTCTTCGCCGGGGAGCACCTGGTCGCGGCTGGAGATGAGGGTGACCTTGGAGCCGAGGCCGTTGTAGGCGGAGGCGAACTCGGCTCCGGTGACGCCCGAGCCCACCACGATGAGTTCTTCGGGCAGCTCGTCAAGATCGTAGATCTGCGTCCAGTTCAAGATGCGTTCGCCGTCGGGCTGGGCTGTTGCCAGCTCGCGCGGGTGGGCGCCGACGGCAATCAGGATGGCGTCGGCCTTGACGATTTCCGTGGATTCGCCGCGGTCCACTTCGATGGTGCGGCTGTCCAGCAGACGTCCCGTGCCGATGATAATTTTCACGCCCAGGGCTTCAAGGCCCCGGCGGATGTCGGTGGACTGTTCGCGGGCCAGATGCATGACGCGTTCGTTGATGTGCAACAAGTCGGCCTTCATGGCCTCCTTGGGGTTGCCGTCGGGGGCCTTGAAGTTCACGCCCAGCTCGGTGGAGTCGGCGCTGCGGTTCATGGCCTCGCTTGTGGCAATGAGCGTCTTGGACGGGACCACATCAGTCAGGACGGCGGCACCACCCACCCCGGAGCGTTCAACGATGGTCACCTGGGCGCCCATCGAGGCTGCCACGAGTGCGGCTTCATAACCGCCGGGGCCACCGCCGAGGATCGCAAGGCTGGGAAGGGCAAAGGGCTTGGAGGCATCTTGTTCGCTGGTCACAGTTGTTCATTCTTGCCTATCTATTACGGCACACCAAGTTCCAGCTGTTTCGCGGCCCCTGTGGAGCGCCTTGTGCGGGGCGGTTCCGGTGCGCACTTACCACGGGCAGGTATGTTGGTGGCATGAGCGATTTAAACACTTTTCCGGCCGGGGACCCCACCGCCCTGGCAGCGTCGGCGGCCGCATTCCTGGCCAAGGCAACCGGCGTCGCCCGGCACGACTTGGCCTTGGTGCTGGGATCAGGGTGGGGCGGTGCGGCAGGGCTGATCGGTGAAACCACGGCCGTGGTTCCGGCCGAGGACGTGCCCGGCTTCAGCGCGCCGTCGGTCCCGGGGCATGTGGCCACCATCAGCTCGGTGCGCACGCCCGACGGCAGGAACGTGCTGGTGTTGGGCGCCCGCACGCACTTTTACGAGGGCAAGGGCGTTCGGGCCGTGGCCCACGGCGTCCGCACGGCAGCTGCCGCCGGCGCCAAAACGGTGGTGCTGACCAATGGCTGCGGCGGCCTGAACCGGGACTGGGAACCGGGCACTCCCGTGCTGATCAGCGACCACATCAACTTGACGGCGGCCTCCCCGCTCGAGGGCGCCACCTTTGTGGACCTGACGGATTTGTATTCATCCCGGCTGCGGAATCTTGCCCTGGAGGTCGATCCCACGCTGGCGCAGGGCGTGTACGCGCAGTTCACCGGCCCGCATTATGAAACCCCGGCAGAGGTGCAGTACGCCAAGCGAATCGGCGCCGACCTGGTGGGCATGTCCACCGCCTTGGAAGCCATCGCCGCCCGGTCTGCCGGAATGGAGGTCTTTGGCATGTCGCTGGTGACGAACCTGGCCGCCGGCATCAGCGCCGAGCCGCTCTCGCACCAGGAGGTCCTGGCCGCCGGAGCCGCCGCGGGTCCGCGCATCTCGGCGCTGCTGGCGGACATCATCGCGAAGATCTAGCCGCCGCCGGGAATGCCCCAGTTTGGAGAAATCCGGGCTGGGGCATTCTTGTATCCGCACACATGTTCACTGACACCGTATGGTGGCATACTGGAGGCAGGAGGAGCCATGGCAGAGAAATTCATCGGAACAGCGGAACACGCCGGGCAGCGTGTGCGTGAACGCCGGGCCGAACTTGGCCTCAACCAGACACAACTAGGACAGCTGGCAGGGGTCAGTCGCAAATTTGTCTCCGATCTGGAGTTGGGACACCCGCGCGCGGAATTCGGCAAGGTTCTGGATGTGTTGCGTGCTGCGGGCTTGGAACTTTCAATGCTCACAACGCGACGGCCGCCGGAGAAGTACGTCGTCGATCTCAAGACCCATGTCAGCCGCGTCAACACCCACTCAAAGCTGAAGGAAATCAAGGCAATCCAGTCTGCAAGGAAGAGCGGAGAAGGAGCTCAGGGTCCTCTTCGATGAAGTGCCAATGGGCATTCTCACACAAACCTACGGCGGGCAGACTCAGTTCCAGTACAACTCCAGCTGGCTCGATGACACCACCTCGACACCCATGTCCCTGTCGCTGCCAATCGCAGAACAACCCTACAGAGGTGCCCGGCTGGAGAACTTCCTCTGGGCCTAGCTGCCCGACAACGACGACGTCATCCAGCGGTGGGCCAAGAACTTCCAGGTCTCTCCACGCAATACTTTCGGACTTCTTCAACACGTGCGCCGGGACGTCGCCGGTGCCATCAGCTTTGTCCCCATGCATGACGATGAGAACCGCTGGTCCGAAGGCAGCCTGGAAAACATAACGGATCAAGAAATCGGACTCCGTGTAGGATCCCAAGTTGTCTGTCACCGGCGGATCGCTCCGACCTGCGTCGATGCTCAACGCTGGATCTGCGGAATTCTCAAATTCGTGTCACTTTCCTACGAGGCGCATCATCGTTGGTGAAGACGCGCCATTCAGTTCCACGTGCGATAACCAAATCAACTGGGGTCAGGCGGTATTGGCGAGCATCGGGCCAACGCTTGTCGGAGTCAGAAGAACGGACCCGTGGAAGGCGGAAATTCTGTCCCGTATAAGGTTACCCAGCGGAACATGGCAGGCTGACATGGGTGCAAACCGAGTTTGCTCCCTAAACGCACCACCGACCGACCGGCTTACAGGACTCCCGTTGGACCCCCAGTTTGGACTGCTTTCTAACCCCGTCACGAAGATCCGTGAGGGCGCTGACCAGGGACCTCACCTCCGCGATCTTCACTTTGGGCCTAGAAAAGGCACGCCGTCCACTTATCGTTTTGGTAGCTTATACACGAGCGCCTCGTCTCAAGTACTCAACATGGTCTGAATATGGCTGCGACACACCGATTCGACCCATGAGAAAGCAACGCCGCATGTGCGTGTCTTTGTGGATGGCCCCCGTTGGCAGTCCAACATACCCAAGCAAGTTCGTGGTTAGCGCATCGGATATATCTAGCAATGGAAAGATCATTGAGGTCAGCAGTACTGGCCAGGGACCGTCCAGTCCGTTTGATAGCCACCTACATGAATGGGTAGCTCCGGAGTTCATTTTCCAACTGAAGTCGATATCAGGCGTGTACTTCAAGCTGAGATCGGTGGTCTTGAGATCTACATTCGAGATTTTGTCCTCGCAGCGAACGTTCTGAACCTGCCCGGTGCTGTCGTTTACCTTCACCGTTAAGCCAATGCTGCGGAACAGCGCAATGGCACCTTCACGCGACGTTCTAACTCTTTGTAGGTCCCCGGTGCTGTCTCCCAAAGCGTCTTTCAAAGTTAGAAGAACTGGGATTCCACCTTGGATGCCGGCCAGAAAGTCGGCCGCTGATCTCGCCAGACGTTCCTGAGATGAGATCTGCGGATCCACAAGGGAACAAACTCGCAGTGCCGCATCATGAATCGCTCTAACGCAGTTCATGGTGGGAAGGGCAAGCATCTGATCGCTCGATAAGAGCGCAAGGATTCCCTGGAGATACTCCTCGATGGACTGTAGAAGGGTGGCTACAGATTGGGCAGCAGCTGTATAAGCTCCTTGGGTTAGCTCTACATGTTCGGTTTGAGCGGCCCAGGTTCGATCCTTGGCTGCCGGCGAGTCCCCGAGCGGATTAGCGAAACTGGTAAGCACCTCACCAGATAGTTTTGCAAGGTCGTGACTCTGCTGGTTGAGTATTCGCTTTACGAGAAGGTCTACGTCAGGTACTTGGAATCGCATGATCCAAACCTACGTGAATGCGGGAGCGGCAAAGCCTATGGACAGTCACGGCAAATGCAGAGCCCTACCCGACTCCCCTGACCGTTCGGTAAAGAATCCTCCTGCCGGAAACCATAGGCTGCGCCAATCTGTAGCGTATGCCGTTACCCGGCTGGAACATCCACCAGGCCTTTTCTGTTTGTGCCCTCCATGCTCGCGTGATGGGCTCTGGTGACACGAAATTGAGAACGGTGACACGCTAGTGACACGAAACTGAGAATAGTGACATCCAAAACGAGAACCTACACCTCAAGGACCTGTTACGCGTCGCATAGTTTGGGGAGCATTGGTCATTGTGGGTGACGATGCAGGCTGCTGCGGTTCGTGCTTCGTTGGCGGCGTCAGCGTGACCACCAGATCCGCTATTCCCGCCGGCGCCTCGACTATTTCAGTAGCCAGGTTGGCACAGTGATTTTGCCCGTCTGGCCGGTGGCGGGCTGAAACTTCCGTTCCGGGTGCTGCCGGTTCCACACGAACTGGCCCCTTCCCCGTTGTGGGCATGGTAGGCAAGAGTCATTGACATGAGCTTTTGGCCGAGGAAATGGAGCGGACTCGATGCTGGTCGTGGGCAGCCCCGAGCAGACCGATACAGCTTTGCTGGCAGGCGAAATACCCTGCCCTCACTGTTCGGTTCCACTGCGCCCCCACGGGCACGCCCGGCAGCGGACCGTGCGTGGCTTGGGTCGGGAGCGGCTGACCGTGCGGCCGCGACGGGCCCGCTGTTCCGGCTGCAGACGCACCCAAGTCCTGTTGCCGGCCGCGTTGGCCCTACGACGGGCAGATGCTGTGGAGGTTATCGGAACCGCACTGGCCGCCAAGGCTGCCGGCAGCGGCCACCGCACGATCGCCGCGAACTTGGACCGGCCCGTCTCGACGGTGCGGCGCTGGCTGCGCCGGGTCCCGGAGAAGCACGTCCACTGGCTGCACAAGCAGGCAGTAAAGCACGCATTTAGCCTCAAGCCAGAGATGCTGGCTGGCCCGAAGCCGTGGCCGAGCCTGCTCGGCTGGAGCCTGAACATCCTGGCAGGCGCCGCACTGGCCTTCAACCATCGGGCAAGAATGGAGCTGCCACCGTGGACCGTGATCGGGTACTTCACACGAGGTAACCTACTCAGCCCACCCCTGCGCAACTAAAAAACGGAGCATTCCTGCTTTGCCATGCCCTGGACCAAACGTCACCATGACGACGACACTGAAATCTATTCACAAACACCCGCCAGCGTTGACGATCGCCACGTCACCATGACGACCAAACCTGCCAATCCCATCGTCACCCAAGGCGACGCTGCCATCGTCAAACACCGCGCTCCATAACAGGACCCCACGGAGAAGGCCTACTTCATCTGCCACACCCCCGAGAACGTCACCGTGATCGAGCTGGCACGGGTCGCCGGGGCCCGCTGGGCCATTGAGGAAACCTTCCAAACCTCCAAGGGCGAAACCGGCCTCGACCACTACCAGGTGCGCCAATACACCGGCTGGTACCGGCACATCACCCTGTCCATGTTCGCCCACGCCTTTCTCAGCGTCATCCGCTCTAAAAAGGGGGTCCAAACCCAGGTGCCCAGCAACTGGTAAGGCTCTCACTGCCCGAAATCAGGCACCTCATCACCCGAATCGCCTGGCACCGGCAGCCGGACCCACACCACGTGATCCGCTGCTCACTCTGGCGACGAAAACACCAACACCGCGCCCAACAATGCCATTACAAAGCCCGCGGCCACATCCTACAAAAACGACTGTAGTACTAGAAGCCACCCCCGCGTCCCACCTCGCTCCCGTGCTTGGTGCCGAACGAAACTAGAGGGATCCTGCCTGGACTGTGTCCTTGTCCTGGTCTCTGAGATATCCGGGAATGGGGGTTTTGTAGTCGCCCATAATCCTCCGGTATTCAGTCTGGCTATCGGGGCCTTCGCCGTCGCAGACGATCAATCGAATCCCGTCAAGGTCTTCGACACCCTTGGCGTTGAAGAAATCAACAGCGTTCTGATTGCAACGGCTGTAGCGGCCAGAGGCATCGTAGATCGAGGTGATTGCCTCGGTGGGAGTGAAGCGTCCGCCGCCTTCGCAGCGTCCCGCTATCGTGTCGATGCGACCCTCGCTCCAACGGGTGAAGGCTCGCTCCAAGGCAACAGATTGCTGCACCTCAATATCCAGAAGGGTTACCGCAGAGTAGTCATACAGGGCCAGCATCTTCGCATAGCGTGGCGGGAGCCCTTCCCACGACAAAGTTCCCTGAATGACCACATTCTCTTTGCGCTCCAGGCATCGCTTGATCATCAGATCAGCCAAGGCAACGCTCTCGTTGTGTACCAGGGATGAGAGCTCGTTCATCATGATGGGGTGGCCATCGGCAAGGTTGGCCGTGAGGAAATCGTCAAAGCGCCCGTCCCTGAGGGCAGCTTTCAGAAGCCTGATCTTGATCTCATCGGCGTCAATTTCTCTCCACCCGTCAGCAAGATGCATCTCATCAATGTGCGTTGACTTCCCCGCCCCGGGTGGCCCAGCCGTCACGACGACAGTGGCAAACCCCTCCTTTTGGATAAGCTTCTCTCCCTCGGAAAGTAGCTCATCCAGGAGTGCCCGTTGGAACCGGAGCCGTTCCCCCGGCAAATCCAGCGGTCGATCCGTTCGCTGGGTAGCTCGCGGAGAGTTTCCGTGGAGGGAACCGCCCTCTGAGGTCATCCAGGCTAGCTGGTCGTGAACATGCTGGAGCACTTCACGGTTCACGAAGAGGCTACGCTTCGCTGAACCGCCTGAAGGATCTCCTGGTAGTCCTCCATGTCAATGAGATCCCGGTGAAAAGCATCAACGATCTCATCCCAGCTTCCTCCAGTCAACGCGCCTTCAGGGTTGTTCGGCTCGGCATCTTGGGTGAAGGTGTATTGCCAGTTTTTGAGCTTTTCAAGCATCACATCGTGAGCGATCTTCTCGGCATGAAAATCAAGAATGACCTCCCGGGGCGTCTCATCAAGGAGCTCCGGAAAATTTTTGATCTTTCGAAGGATCCGTGAGACTTCCGCCTGTGAAATTTGAAGGCGTTGCGCGATCTCTTCCTGATACAAGCCGGCAGCACGTGCAGCTGCGCAACCGCGCAACAGATCGATCCGATTCAACTCCCGGTCAGCATAGATTCTGGCCAGCTCATCTTGAATGGTTTCCATTGTCATCTCCTCCTAACGCTTGCCATATACATTTCGTATATACGCCACGTTACTGCAGTCACACCCCACTGAACAGGGGTTAGGAACGACGGAAATCTCACACCAAAACTGGAGGCCGTCGCCCTCCCTGCCTCGACCTTCTAGAATTGAGCCGAGTAGACAGGAACCAGGTCCCGCGTGACCAAGATGTGCACTGGAACGGTGGCCCTCACATGAGGATTGCGAAGACCGACTCAATTGCAGGCTTGCCCGCCACCGTTGTCAGGGGCTTCCTCAGACGGGTCAAAAATGCGGACTTCGATGAAGAATGGGCACTCACGCTTCTGGACGCCCCTGACGAAGAACCTGCCGTGGTCGTCCTGGGGCTGCTCGAAGCCCAGGGATACATCGAGCGAACCGGCGCCTCACATAAGGGAACCCCCTGGTGGAGGACTACGATCCTTGGCAATGCCCTGGCCATGGCCAGCTTTGGGAGACCCATCTCCCGAAAGACCGCAGAGAGATTGGTGTCGAAAATGCTGGAGCGGGCCCGGCTCTACAACTCCGATCTCACCAGGCCGTACTACGTTCAACGGTTGAGGATCTTTGGCAGCTATCTGGACAAGACAATCGACCCGCTGGGTGATGTCGATGTTGAGCTCGTCATCGGACACCGTGTGACAGACCCCCAGACGCTCCTGCAGTACGCAGCGGACAGCGGTCGAACGTTCCCAACTTTCATGGACCAGCTGATGTGGCCTCAAAAGGAAATCGTGCAAACCTTGCGCAATCGCTCAGCTTCCATCAACATCACCCTGGAGGACATCGAACTGATCACTGATCGAGTTGAGACCTTCTACGAAGCCGGCTCCACCAGCTCGGGCCCATCGCCCCGCAGCGGGTCCACCGGATAGAACTCCAAGGCTTCCGCAATGGGCGTGGCTGCAGCCACCGCGGCATCGACCAGGGACTGACCTCCCTCTTCGTCCGAATCCAACCACTCATCCCAGAATGAGGGCGGCAACGTCACCGGAGTGCACTCATGCAGCTGACGAACATCACCCACAGCTTCACTGGTCAAAATCGTGGCCGTCAATGTCCAGTAGTCCGCGTGGTCTTCCGGCAAAGTCTTGTCCGGCCACCAGGTGTACAGGCCGGCGAATCGCATCAGCTCGTTGCCCGCGAGGTGGATCGCGTGCGGGGTTTTTGTCTTGCCTTCGGTCAATCATTTATAGTAGAAATCGGCCGGCATTAGGGCGCGTTTGCTCTTGACCGAGCCACGGAAGGTCGCCTTCTCGGCGGCCGTCTCCGCCCGGGCGTAGAAGGTCGCGAATTTCGTCTTCAGCTCCTTGGAGTACGAGGGCGTCAGCGACCACCGGGCAGGTTCCAGCCGGAGCACCGCAGCATCTACGCCCTTGGCTGGCGGATTCGAGTACCACGGGCACCCGGTTCGTGGGTTTGATGTTCCACCCCGCCCCCGGCAATCCCTCGCCCACCTCGAACAGGCCCACCAGATCAGCCGTGGCCCTCGCCATTACGTATCGTCCGCACGTGAGCCCATTGTGCACTGCCCGGACACTAGCGGGAAGCGCCGGATGATACGAGGCGGGAACCGGGTGCACTGCGGTGGACCAATGCGACCGTTCTTGTCAGACCCGAATCCGCGAGTAGCGGCTTTTTGGGCGACAATTTCTGGCGGGGCGAAAATTTCGGCGAGTATTGGGCCCATGGCGTGACAATGTCCCGGTTGTCGTGCCGGGTGGGCGGGGGTTCCATGCCTCGGGTCGTCTTTCTTTTGGTGGCGGGACAGGAGAGTCGGGTTGTCAGCCGGGGGCGGGCAGTCCCTGCAGGGTGGGCAGCACGGTGGCGAGCAGCTGTGGTCCCGGTGGCAGTCTCAACTGGATTTCACCGGCGCGGCGGGTGATGCGGGCCGGGATACGGATCAGTTCCCGCCGGAGGCGGGCCACGGTGCGTCTGCCACGCCCATTGCCATAGTCGATGCCGGTGATTTCCTGGATCCAGGCGCTGATGGCGCAGCCGAGCAGTCCGGCCCACATCCACACACTGTTCACCCGGTGGTCAGCGGAGGGCAGATGGCGCAGCGCGGTGCCGATCTTGGCGTTGCGGTTGAGTTCTTCAATGTCGGTGCGGTGCCGGTACCACCACTCCACCTGGGCAAGGCTTTCATCCGTGGAGACGTCCAGGTTGGTGAGGATGAAGGAGTAGCCGTAGACCTCGTCGATGCGGCCTTCCACGGCCAGGGCGAGCTGGTTCTTGTCGATCGTGCGGCGTTTCCGGGCCCGGGCGGTGGGAATGCGGTTCACTGGGATCCTGGTCCGCCGGGCAATGCAGGTGATGTGGGCGTCCTTGGGCCAGGGACCGGGGAGGTAATCAATGACAGCCAGCTCGGTATCCTCCATACCCACCGCCGGCACCCAGGTGTAGCGGCCCAGCCCTGCGGCGGCGGCCATGACCTTCGCGGTGCGCTTGACCCCGATCGCGAAATCGACCCCGCGCGCCACACAGGCTGCGGCGAGTTCGGCGGCGAAATAACCGGCGTCCCAGCGGCACTGGACCTTCTCCACGCCGGCCGGCAGGGCCGCGATCGAGCGGTCCAGGATATCCACGGCATTGGAGCGGGGGTCCTCGGTGCCGCCCATCAACTCCGCCGCCACCGGGATCCCGGCCTCGGCCCAAAACCCGATGTGGGAGCGCAATGTCAGCGCACCGGTGTACGCGTGTGCCGCTTTGTCCTTGGTGCGCCCGTACACCTCGATATCGGTCGCGTCCCCGTCGATCGTGGCGACCTTCAACAACGTGGCCCGTCGGACCAGGGGCAGCAGGGAGACCATGGTGGTGTTGACCGTCCCGATGCCTGTTTCGATCCCTTGGAGCTGGGCACCGCCGAAGCGCTGGGCGATCCCGGCCGCGGTGGTGGAGGGCGAGGTCGGCACCGGTTCCAGTTCCTGCCCGGCCGTGTCGGCCCGGCGCCGGTCCAGGCCCACCAAAAAGTCTTCCCCCGCCAGCTGGGCCGAGGCCATCGCGACCACCAGCTCGCCGCCGGTCAGGCCCCGGGCGCGTTTCTTCACCGCACCGATGCCCGCATCCAGGGCCGCCGTGACACCCAAGACCCGGTCCACCTCCCGGAGCGCCTCGACCCCGGCCGCCGGCGTCAGCCGCGCATCCGGGACGCCGATCCGCACCCGCCGTGCCCGGGCCCGCTTGCCCGCCCGCGTGCCTGATTTCTTGCCACGTTTCTTGCCGCGTAAACTTGCCACTGAACAGGTGTCCTTCTTTGTCTGGAAAATGTTGTGTAGTGACTACTATTTTCCCAGCAAAGACGGCACCTGTTCGGTTTAACACGCCCCCGTCAAAAAGTTCTTACTCGCGGATCCGGGTCTGAACTCCCTGTTGCCCTACGCCAAATTCGGCATGAAGGAGAAGCCGGTCAAGCTGGAGATGAGTGTCGGCGGAGAATTCAGGGTGGATCGAATCATGAAAAGGAACTGGGTCAATTTCGCCGCCAAGGCCGGCCTTGATCCCGATTATGTGACCGGCACGGTCCGCGACATGGTGGCCCAAGCGCCAGCAGCGTTCGAAGAAGTCTTGGCCGCTGAGCCCCTGCTCCGTGAAGCCTCCGCGCTCCCCGCGGCATTTCACGAAAAGCTGGCCAAACGTTGCGCCATCCAGCAAGGTGACGATGTGCGGCCCATGACGCGGCCACCAGCAGCGTGGCAGCCCCTCGGCAGTGATGTGCTGACACAACGAACCCCGAACAGATAGCCGGTTCGGGCGGGCGTACTGTCATTGTTGCCTCACCACTCCCGCTGTCATTCCGGCTCCCAGAGACATCGCGAAGATCTAGCCGCTGCCGCTCCTACCTGCTTTGGCAGTCTGCGGATACATTGGTCTGATGAAACACTCTTCGAGCAGTTCAGCAGCAAACGCGGCCCGTGAGTCCGCGGCCTTGGCCGGCATCGCCCTGCAGTGGGCCGGCACGGATCCCGAGCCGGAGATGGCTGCGCAGTTGCGCGGGCTGGTTGAGCAGTCCGCCACGGATCCCACGGCGGCGGCGGAACTCACCGACAGCTTCGCAGGCGAGCTGCAGTTCGGCACGGCGGGGCTGCGCGCCGCCATGGGTCCGGGCCCCAACCGGATGAACCGCACCGTGGTGCGTCGCGCTGCAGCGGGGGTGGCCGCGCACCTGCTCGATCTGGCTGCCACGCACGACGCCGGACCGTACAGTCCCCGTGCCGTCATCGGTTTCGATGCCCGTCGCCATTCCACCATCTTCGCCCAGGAAACGGCCGCCATCTTCACGGCGGCAGGCATTGAAACGTTCCTGCTGCCCACGGCGCTTCCCACCCCCGTGCTGGCGTTTGCGGTCAGGCACCTGAACTGCGAGGCCGGCGTCATGGTCACCGCCAGCCACAACCCCGCCGCGGACAACGGCTACAAGGTGTACCTGGGCGGCCGCGCCGTGGCACCGGAGGCCCGCGGCGTGCAGATTGTGGCACCCCATGACGCTCGGATTGCCGGGCACATTGCCGCCGTTTCCCGTTCGGCCCAGGCGGGCGACACCAGCAACATCCCGCTCGCAACAGAGGGCTGGACGGTGCTGGGCCCGGAGCTTGCAGACAGCTACAAGCGGGCCGTGGTGGCGCTGGCGGACACGGCCCGCTTCCCGTCCCGCAAGCTGCGCATTGTCCACACGTCCCTGCACGGTGTTGGCCACGAGACCGCGATGGCAGTGCTGACCGACGCCGGTTTCAACGACACCCACGCCGTCCCCGAACAGGCCCGCCCGGACCCGGACTTCCCCACCGTCTCCTTCCCCAACCCGGAGGAGCCCGGCGCCATGGATCTGGCCTTCGCCCTGGCTCAAAAGGTGGGGGCCGACGTGGTCCTGGCCAACGACCCCGACGCCGACCGTGCCGCCATCGGCGCCCCCGACCCGGCCACCGGCCAGTGGCGCAAGTTCCACGGCGACGAGGTGGGCGCCCTGCTCGGGGCGCACCTCGCGGCCCGCGGCGGCAGCGTTGAAACCGAGGTCGGTGCGGAGGCCGGCGTCAAGGTCCGGAACGGCTCCACGGCGGACACCCCCCGGAAGCCCGTGTTTGCCAATTCAATTGTTTCTTCGCGCCTGTTGGAGCGCATTGCCTCCAGCGCGGGGTACGGCCATGTCCAGACGCTGACGGGGTTCAAGTGGATTTCTCGCGTTCCCGGCCTGACCTTCGGTTACGAGGAGGCCTTGGGCTATTGCGTTGCCCCTGAAGTGGTGCGGGACAAAGACGGCATGTCCGCCGGGCTGCTGGTCGCCGAGATGGCGGCCGCCCTCAAAGCAGAAGGCAAAACACTCTTTGACGTCCTGGACCGCCTCGCCTTGGAGCATGGATTGCACGCCAGCGGGCAGCTCAGCATCCGGGTCGAGGACCTAGGGGAGATCTCCTCGATGATGGCCTTGTTGCGCGCGCAGGCGCCGGCCGTTCTTGGCGGCTCGCCCGTGGCCGAATCCATCGACCTCTCGGCGGGCACCCCGGACCTGCCGGCCACCAACGGGCTGCTGTATTTGACGGAGAACGGCACCCGGGTGATCGTGCGCCCCAGCGGCACCGAACCCAAGCTCAAGTGCTACCTGGAAGTCGTCATCGACGTTTCCAGCCGGGAGCAGCTACCCGCCGCCCGCCAGGAGGCAGCCCTCGCGCTGGCCGCCGTGGAGCGGGACGTCAAGGCTGCGTTGGGCGTGGATAATCCGTGAGCCAGAAACCCGAGTCAGATCCCGCCCCGCTGCCCGAATCTGCCCAGCCTTCAGTGGGCCAGCCTTCAGTGGGCCAAACGCTGCTCGGATTCCGGATCGGTGTCACGGCTCATCGACGGGCCGATGACTTGATTGAGGCGTTGCAGCGCCGAGGTGCGCAGGTGCTTCATGCGCCGGCGCTGAAGATCGCCCCCGTGGAAGACGACGAAGCGTTGCGTGCCGAAACAGCGGCCGTCATTGCTGCCGCGCCTGAGATTGTTTTGGTGACCACGGCTTATGGACTGCGGCGCTGGTTGGAGGCCGCCGATGGCTGCGGCCAAGGCACCGAACTGCAGAACATGCTGGCATCAGCCGCCATTTATGTCCGTGGCCCCAAGGCCCGTGGGGCTGTTCGGGCTGCCGGCTTGGATGATGCGGGCATTAGTGCCGATGAAACCACTGCCATGCTCATCGATCTGGTGATTGCCGCCGGCGTGCAGGGCAAAAGCGTGGCTGTTCAAGTCCATGGCTATACGGACGTCGTTGCGCTGGAGCGGCTGCGCGCGGCCGGCGCTACGGTCTGGACGGTGACACCCTACCGCTGGATCAATGCCGAAGAGGGGGACAAATTGCCGCAGCTGATCGACGCCGTCATCAACAAAGACATTGACGTGCTCACGTTCACCAGTGCCCCGGCCGTGGACGCAGTGCTGAGCACTGCGGATGCGTTGGGCCGCGGCAACGAGTTCCGCGATGCGCTGCGAGGACAAGGCCCGGATGCCGGTGGCTTGGGAGCGGTGGTCAGTGCCGCCGTCGGACCTGTCACGGCAGCGCCACTGCTCGATGCAGGGATCACACCGTTGGTCCCGGAGCGGTTCCGCATGGGTGCCCTGATCAAGCTGATATGTGAACATCTGGGCGCGACGGGTCCGCAGCGCACCTAGCGGTTGGAGTGGTAACCGGCGCGGGCCACGTTGACCAGCTCCCCTGCCGGTCCGGGCAAACCGCGACCGCCCTTCCAGACGGCTCGTATGCGGCGGGTGAGGGAAACGCCCGCCACGGGAACCTCCACCAGCTCCCCGCGCTCCACCTGGGCCCGGACGGCGAACTCGCTCAGCACGGCGGCCCCGGCCCCGGCGGCAACTGCCAAACAAACGGCGGCGTTGCTGCCCAGTTCCATGGCGGGTTTTGCCTGGGCGTGGCCCCGCAGGGCCCGGTCCAGGGCCGTTCGCGTCCCTGAGCCGGGCTCGCGAGCCACCAGTTCGGCCTGCGCCAGGTCCGGGGCGGCCAACGGTGTGTTGCGCCGCGCCCACTGATGCTTCGGCGCCACCACCACGGCCAGCCGGTCAGAGGCCACCACCAGTCGCCGCAAGCCCGTAGGCACGTTGGGCGATTCAACGAAGCCCACATCGATGTGACCGTGGGTGATTTCCTCGAAGACGTGGCGGGAATTATCCACCACCAAGGCGATCTTCAAATCGGGGTCGCGCTCCTTCAGCGCCGTCAGCCACCCGGGCATCAGGTATTCGGCCACTGTCCGGCTGGCTCCCACCGACAGCTGCCCGCGCGTCACCTCGCCCAGCCGCACGGAAGACAGCAGCAATCCGCGAGCGCCCTCCACCACCGCCGTGGCCGCTTTCAGGAGTTTCCCGCCGGCATCCGTCAACCGCGAGCCCGAGGTGCGGCGGTCAAAGAGTGGAACACCGAGCTCGCGTTCCAGTCGGGACATGGCACGGCCGGCATTGGGCTGGGCCATGCCCACGGCGCGGGCACCGGCACTGAGGCTTCCCTCCCGGGCAACGGCAACAAAGAGTTCAAGGGCGGCCAGGTCCGGCCAACGGGTGATCATATCAAGACGATATACCCTTGGGCACTATTGGCGTCTACCGCCGGGCTCGCTGCCGCGAAAGCATTGAAGCATGACCACCAAGGAACTCCCCCCACCCGTCCGCACCACCGACACCGCCTCACCGCTGGCCCGAGCCGGAAGCAGGCTTGGCACGTTTGCTGGTAGTTGGGGTCCGGCCCGGTGGAAGTCGCTGGCACCCGGACTCCTGGTGAGCGCCACGGCCGCCGCAGCAGCCATGACCATCAGCGCGCTGTGGCCCGGAGCCAGCACCCTGCTCATCGCCATTGTTTTCGGCGTCCTGTTGCGCAACCTGCTCCCCGTGCCGCAGAGTCTGCAGGCCGGGTTCAATTTCGCCGCCAAGACCCTGCTGCGCGCCGGCGTCGTGCTTCTTGGCTACCAGCTGCTGGTGGCAGATGTGCTCTCCCTGGGCGTGGGCATGATTCTTGTAGTGGTGTGCATTGTGGGCCTGGGCATCACCGGCACCATGCTGGTGGGCCGGTGGATGGGGGTGAGCCCCACGCAGCGGCTGTTGATCGGCTGCGGCTTTTCCATCTGCGGGGCCGCCGCCGTGGCCGCGGTGGACGGCGTCGTTGAAACCAAGGAACGCCGCGAGGTGATGACCGCCGTGGCACTGGTGGTGATCTTTGGAACGCTGATGATTCCGCTCCTCCCCGCGGCCGCTTCGATGCTGGGCCTCAGCGACTACCAAGCCGGTCTGTGGGCCGGCGGCTCCATCCACGAGGTCGCCCAAGTAGTGGCCGCCGGCGGCACCATCGGCGGAGCTGCCCTCGGTGTGGCAGTGATCGTCAAGCTGGCCAGGGTGTTGATGCTGGCACCCGTCATGGCGGTGGTCAGCGTCCGCCAGCGCCGCAACGCAGGCCAGTCCGAAACCAGCCGCAAGCCACCCATCATGCCCCTGTTCGTGTTCTCCTTCATCCTCATGATGGCCCTGCGTGCCACCGGCTGGCTGCCCGAGGCCGCACTGGATTTTTCCAAGAACGGCGAGAGCTTCCTGCTGGCCGCTGCCATGTTCGCCCTGGGCGCCGGAGTGCACGTGAAGTCGTTGCTCTCAGTGGGCATGAAACCCTTCATCCTGGCAACCATTTCCACTGTGTGGGTGGCCGGCCTGGCATTGGCGGGGCTGCTGCTCTTCGGCGCCACCGCATGAGCGCAACTGTGCGGCACTGTGGACCTTGTGCCCCACACCCGAGAGTGGCCCCTCCTCCAGTGCAGTGCTACGGCCCAGTTGTCGCTGGACGGAGCCGAAATCATCCCCGCAAGGCGGATGCCTCGCCTTGAGTGAAAGCCCACGGCACGAACTCAGCGACCGTTGCAACAGCCATATTTTGCCACCCCTGGATACGAATCAGACAGAGGAGTAAACTGTAGGAAACGTTCAAGAACAGGTGGGAACAATGGCAAGGAAAGTAAGCAACGACATCGGAAGTCCCACCGCCGGCAGGGCGACAGCTGCCGACCTGATGCCCCTGGAGATGGTATTCACTGAACTGGGCCTCGACCTGGAGTTGCCCGCCAAACTGAACCGCGGCCAGGTAGATGCCATCCTGCTCTTGGAATCAAAAAGCGGAACAGCAATGCGGGTGCTCGTTAATGAGAACTTGGCAGCAGAGGTGGCAAACCAACCCCGCCGCGGCCTTCCCCCAGCCGCCAAAGTTGGGCAACAAGGCCCTTCACAGACGGCAGTCCGCCTCGTCGAGGACATAGTGAACATGACCCGAAGCATCGCCGCCCTTGGGCCGGCCATCTCCTCCCTGGAGGTGCCAACCAGTCCTCCGCTGGCCGCTGCCATTCAGGCGACGGAAAACCTATGGGCCCGCATCGAAGACCGCTGGGGGTTGCTGAAGAGCACCGAGGTGGCGACGTTGCTCGGCGCGAAGACAGGAACAAGAAGCCTTCCCTCCACCCTGCGCCAGAAGAACCAGCTCATCGGGGTTAAGCGGCGCAACGCCTTCGTCTATCCCGGGTTTCAATTCGACCGAAAAACAGGGACCGTCCACCCGGTCATCCCTGAACTACTGGCTGCTGCCCGGACCATTGGCCTGGACCATGAGGACTTGGTGTATTGGCTGTGCTCACCATCCACATATTTTGACCACGAGCAACCGGTTGAGCACCTTTCCACCGACCCGGAACTTGCCGACAAGTTTTTACATGGCGAAACGGTGTCGTGGTAGCCGCGGTTCCCGAGCCGGGGAGTCCGTTCGAACCGCTGGAATATATCCTTGATTCCGGTACGGATTTCTACCGTGTGGCCAGCAACTCCCGAGATGTGGATGCCTTCAATGCAGGTCTCGGAGGCAGGACCCGCTTCGCCTTTTTTGGTTCCATCACACGGGCCGTGACAGTCGATTCACCTGCCGTGCCGATCCTGTATGGCGCCCAGAGCATCGAGGCCGCGATCTGTGAATCGATCCTCCACGACATTCCTCAAACGGGAGGTCTGCTGCGGCCGAATGCGTACTCCGACAAGATCGGTGCCCGTCTCGTCACAGGCAGGGATCTGCGCTTGGCGTCCTTCATGGGGCTCGGGCTAAAACACCTGCACATTGAACAAACCCAGCTGATCGACACCCCGGCCACCACCTACAAGCAGACGGTCGCTTGGGCTCATGCCGCCTATGTCGCCGGGTTCGATGGTGCCGTTTGGATGAGTCGGCGTTGCAACTCGGAACGGGCCTATGTGCTCTTTGGCGACCGGGTGGGACCCGCCGACTTGGCTATCGATCCTGGGTTCGGGCAGGTGTATTGCGCTGGCCCCGATCTGGATTGGCTGATCCGGTTCTGCGCCCCGCTGCACATCGACGTGCTGGTGCACAGTTGATTGCTGCGGTTTCTCGTGGTGGGCTTTGACGGTCACGCCGTGGTGCTCCCGTTAGCCAGTCTTTCCGTCCGGGTACCGCGCAGCATCCAAGCCTGGAACATCTTCTGGAAACTTCTTCTTTCGCGTGGCACTCCGAACTCGACGCATGATGGGGCGCTCTATCAAGAGCCAGCTGGCCGTGGCCAGCGGCACCGTCAGGATCGCTGCAACAACGCTAAACCACAGCAGGCCCCACTCATGGAGACCAAACACAACAAGCAACTGCTGAACGGCAAACGCGTAAATGTAAACACCGTAGGAAATATCATTCTTCGCGATCAACTGGGGCTGCTTGAAGACGGTGGAGAGCCAGATAATCCCATAGATGGCAAACAATGCCGAAGCTTGAACTCCCCATCCCGGCACCGTTGAAGAAACAACAAAAGCTGCCGCGAATGAAAGCACGCCGGGGATCCAATGGAAACCAAGTTTGTCCTTCCACATGAACACCACGGAACCTGCAAGGAAGAAAGGCAGCAGGCGAAGCAGCACCACAACGTTGTAATTATTGTGCGTCAGCCAGCCAATGAAGCCAATGTTCGCTTGGGCTATGACTGACAAAAGGAACGCCAGTGTCAATGGCCACCGGTAACGGCGTACAAACGCAAAGATCCCTACCGCGGCAATGATGAGGTAGCAAATGAACTCGTAGTAGAGACTCCAGAGCGACCCGTTCCACGCCCCCGGGTAGGGGACATTCACCGGAGTTCCTGCGATGTCATAGAAGTGCATCTTCAGAAAGAAGTTCGACATCAGAAAATTCAGGGGCGAGTGATCCGCTGTCAGATATCCGTGCAAGCTCCCGTGCGCCACGAGATAGCCAATGGGAGCAAAAAACGCCGCCATAGCCAGAAGACAGACCCAAAAGGCAGGCATGATTCGTGCAATGCGGTGAATAAGGTAGGTCCCAATCGAGTTTGACCACCGGCTGGCGGTGATCAAATACCCACTGATGCCGAAGAATCCTGCAACAGCCCACCCGCCCAAAGTGTCTCCGGCAAAATTGGGATCGCCAGGAATGCCGGCAAGCGGCCAACTGTGGTGGACCAAAACAGCGAAAGCCAAGAACAAACGGATCAGGTTGAGGCTGTTGTTTCGCGGGTCAAACAATGCACCAAACCATGTAGTCCCGGTCGCGTCGTTCACTAGCTTCCTGCTGCTCAAAGAGTTCCCCACCTTCCAACTTGCAAGCTACGGACTAGCCTTGCCGTCGATAAGTCTCCATTTACATGCTGGTAAACGGCATTGCCCACCCAATGTGGCACCGTGCTTGCGTTCCGCCAAAGCTCACGGCAAAACTTGCTCTTGGACCGGAATTACCCTTGCGGGCGAAAAGGCTCGAGACTGCATTTAGTGCCATAGTGTACCAGCAAACAACTGGTGCCGGTCTAGGAAAAACCCATGATCCACTACCCGCTTTCGGCCCTCATTCTTGCCCGAATTCACCGACGGAGTCGCCCAGGCATTCATTCTTGGCGAGGACCACATGGACACGGTATTCGCTGCCTTGATCCTCAGCGACAACATATTCCACGGCGGCAATATCCTGCACATGCAGGCGCTGCCCTTCGGCGCCACCGCGTGAGTGCAACCAAGTGGCACCCTGCTGTGTGGCACCATGGGGATACACATCCACACCAGGGAAGGCAAGCACCATGACATACGAGGACCCCTTCGTGGGCGAAAACGCCCCCAACGACCTGGCCCGCTACATCGACCACACGCTCCTTGCCCCCGAAGCCAGCCGTGCCGACATCCTGCGCCTGTGCAAGGAAGCCGCTGCACACCACTTCAAGGCGGTCTGCGTGAACCCGATCTGGGTTGAAACGGCCAAGAAGGCGCTGCTGGGCAGCGGCGTGCTGACGTGTACGGTGATCGGTTTCCCGCTAGGCACCCACAACACGGATGTGAAGGTTTTTGAAGCCCGCGGTGCCACCATGGACGGTGCAGACGAGGTTGACATGGTCATCAACATCGCCTCCGCCAGAGCCTTGGACCGCGAGGCCCTGGTCTCGGACATTTCCGCCGTGGCAGAAGTGGTGCACGGCGAGGATTCGCTGTTGAAGGTCATCATTGAAACGGCCCTGCTCAGCGACGATGAGAAAATCCTCGCCTGCGAAGCTGCAGTGGAGGCAGGCGCCGATTACGTGAAAACTTCAACGGGTTTCTCCACCGGCGGGGCCACGGCCCAGGACGTGGCCCTCATGCGCAAGGCGGTGGGCCCGGACATCGGTGTGAAGGCCTCCGGCGGCGTCCGCTCCCGCGAACAAGCGCTGGAAATGATCGCCGCAGGGGCCACCCGGCTCGGCACCAGCGGAGGAATTGCCATTGTCACAGGCGGCACGGGCAGCGCCAACTACTAAACAGGCAGTTCCGGCCGCCAAACCGTACTAAGATCATGGATAGATCAGCGTGCCGGGCAGCCGGCGCACCACCCAGCTCCCCACCTTGGGGTCAGGAGGAACCGTGTCCAGCAACAATTCCACCAGCAAGTACCAGGGCGAGAACAGCCTTGTGCAGTCCGTCGTTTTGTTTGTCATCTTCTTCGCCTTGTTCCTTGGCGGAATCTTTGCGTTCTCCTACTGGAGCCTCGAGAGCTTCGCACACGCCTTCGTCCCGGCAGGCCTAGGCATCGGCCTGTGCGCCCTGGCCATCTTCGTCCCCGTGACGATCATCGGCCGCTCCAACTCCGCTGGAGAGTAACGAGCCCGAGCATGGCCTGTGAAATGGTCATCCGCGCCTGATAAATTCAGCCGCGGATGGCCATTTTTGCGTCATGGGCTAGTTTTTGTTCAAGCACGACGGCGGCCGGCCGGCTTTGGTGCCCGGGTCAACCCAAGTTGAGTTGATTGACAACGGGGCTACTGATCGGCTTCTGGCACCAGTGTTGTTGCCGCTTCAAGGGCGTCGTCGACGACGATCAGGTAGTTCTCCCGTCCAGCGGAGAGCGGAATGGAGTGTTCGCCGTACTTGTCGTACGCGAGGTCGACGGCGTCGGCAGCGTCAGCAATATTGAGTTTGCGCAAGAGCCGGGCAATGTCGAGAATATCTTTGTCTCGTTCGGCAGCGATCTTCATCGCCAGGAGCGTTTCGCTATTAGCTGCCTGGATGGTTAGTCCATCCAGTTCTTCGAGTGTGATCCACACGGCGTTATCCGGAACGAAGGCCGCTGCGTTTGAATTGAGCCAGTCCGGGGCCAAGTCGTAGTCGTTCGCCATCTCGGCCACGATCGTATTGATGCTGGTCTTCTCGGCGTAGCTGGCGTCGATGTCTGCCGTGGGACGGTTGCCGACACCTTGCAGAATCAGTGCTGCACCGCCCACGAGCTTGATGTCCCCGTGGACACCGCGAGTCTTCAAACGACGGGCGAGTTCATGGAGCAGCGCCAGGATTTGATCACTAGAAAGCTCGCCGGCAATCATGTCGTGGCTAGGCTGCGTTCACGAATGAAGACGTTCAGGGCCGCAAGCTCGCGTGGTGTTTGCGAGCGGGTCAGCTGTTTCATGGGTTCGCGGATGCTTCGGTAAGATTCTGCCGGCAGCCATGCATCATCGAGAGGCAGGATGTGTTTGGTCCATGCCGGGGCGGGTTGGTCCAGGCGGTTCGCGGTGTAATTGGTAATCCCGGCCAAAGCTGCCGACCATCTGGGTTCGTTGAGCTGTGGGCTGCTTTGGAGTAGCGGGCGGCCAGCTTTCAGTGATGCACTAGCGTAGTCTGCGAGCATCTTAATGGCGAACTCAAAGTCATTCTTGGCCAGGAGTTGAGTGAAAGTTGCAGCGTAGTCACGTCTCTGCGGGTCGTGATCAATGCCGCGAGGGATAGGCGTCGCGGTTGTCAGCGAGAGTCCGAGCGCCGTCAGGACCTCCAGGGTTTTGCCAAGCTCGGCGCGTTCGTGGCCCCCTTCAAGGTCAATGAGAAACTTCCGCGAAACCCCTGCTGCATCGGCCAACGTCTGCTGCGTCAGTCCCTGATTCATGCGCTGGGCGCGAATCAGGGCACCGGCCGCGGCGGGTGTGTCTATATTGATGTTGGTTATCACGGCAGCGTCCCTTTCTCATTCCAGTGTGTCACCGAATGGTGACAATTGCACCTCACTTGTGGCGTCCACTTTTGGGGACGGGTCTTATTCGGCTTAAGTGTGAATGTCCTTCAGACCCGAATCCGCGGGTAGCGGTTTTTGGGGCTGAAATTTCTGGCGGGGCGAGAATTTCGGCGAAGATTGGCTCCGTGGCATGACAACGGCGCGGCTGTCGTGCCGGGTGGGCGGAGGTTCCAGGCCTCGGGTCGTCTTTCTTTTGGTGGCGGGACAGGAGAGTCGGGTTGTCAGCCGGGGGCGGGCAGTCCCTGCAGGGTGGGCAGCACGGTGGCGAGCAGCTGTGGTCCCGGTGGCAGTCTCAACTGGATTTCACCGGCGCGGCGGGTGATGCGGGCCGGGATACGGATCAGTTCCCGCCGGAGGCGGGCCACGGTCCGCCTCCCACGCCCATTGCCATAGTCCAGACCGGTGACTTCCTGGATCCACGCGCTGATGGCGCAGCCGAGCAGTCCCGCCCACATCCACACACTGTTCACCCGGTGGTCATCAGCGGCATCCTATGGTCTCGGGCTGAGGGCCGCATCAATAGGCGCGGGGCAATTCCTGACTTTCACGTTCAAGGGTGACCGGGCCAAGCTGCTCGGAACGAAAGCGCCGTCTGTTGGGCGATATAGCATTAGTCTGGACGGTGCAGCCGGAACAGTTGTCGATGGCTTCAACAGCGGGTCGCTGGCGTACAGCCAAGTCATTTGGGACTCAGGGGCAATAGCAAACAGCACGCACACGGTCACAGTAACCCGCGACGCAAGCACCACGGCTAACCCCGGCCTCACTTTCCCCGAGGGACTACTCACGTTCAACAGCGACCATGCGCAAGGAGTGAGGGATATAGACGGTGCGCGTCACGGTTCAACGTTGAGCGTATTCACAGGTTCAGCCGCATGGACCAAGGCAATCACAACAGCAGGCCCGTTCGGACTGCTCATAATGCCATGGGGCGAAAATGACGCCACGGGAGGACCCAGCGCCGCCACGTTCCGCACCCAACTTGAACTCAACATCACTCAGGCTCGAACCGCAGGATTCAATGGCTCAATCCTGCTGGTGGAAATGCCAAAGCGCGGAAACGCCACCGAGCCAATCTGGGAATCATTCAGGGCAGAGATTGAAGCAGTGGCCGCCGCAGACCCGGACATTACCGTGTTCGACCTGCGCCGCAGGACGCCCGACTACGGCACCGCCGAAGCTACAGAACTCGGACTGTATGCCGACGAGGCGCATTACAAAGACAAGGGGCAGGGTTGGGTCGCTGACCAAATCGCGTCCGCCATACTTCCCCGGTAGTGGTCAACATAGATCCGGTCAGGCGCGATCGAGAAGGGTCCTTACTGCGGACTCGAAACTGCCAGCGGCACTAAAGTCCGGCAAAAGAGTAACGTCCAGCGGAAGGGAGGCAAGGACGTCTCCATTTAGTCTAAGAACCACCCGGATCCGACCTTCGGCGACCAACACTAGTGGAAGTTCCATTACCCCGATATAAGGCATAATGCCGTTCGAATGATTCCGATGGCCCGTCTGCACTGGCTGAGTCCGGTCCAAAACCATATCGTTCTTGCCCGTGGCGAATACGGCAGGGTCTGTCCCTTGACTAACCGTGTGTAGCGAGGCGGTTATCTCTTGGATCTTATGAAGGTCAAATTTTCGCCATTTGATACGGAAAACAATATGCAACGGCATCGCATGGGGGATCCCCCCTAGGCTCACACCTGCAAGGTTGCAGTCAGACCCATTCCAGACGCCATTCTGCACCCCTTCCTCTGCATGCAAGGCAAGTACCGCGAAGTCAAGTAAATCCGAGGCTCGTTCCCGATTCTCTTTAAACCATTCGGCCGCTTGCGGGACTGAAAAAACGCCCGTCGCTACAGCCACGACGAAAGCTTCACGGCTAATCATCGGAGATATCCGCAAGGGGGATCCATTGGCCAACAGGAAGGCTGAGGCCGCCAGCCACCCTGTTCGCTTGTTGCCGTTAGTGAAATATTGGGTGCTGGCGATCCCATGAAGGAGTACTGCTGCCTTGGACCAAACATCTGGGTACTCTTCGTGACCCTCGAAACCGGTGAGCGGCCTCCCGCAAGCGCCTTCCACCCCACCTCGGTCGACTACGCCTGAGCTATCCGGGCAATGCCGGAGGTTGATCTGGATTACATCTTCAGCTGACAGGTAGTGAATCACTGTCTGGAAAGACGCTCTAGAAACTCAGCTTCTTCATCAGCCAGTTGGTCAATCAAAGTCATGAGGGAGTCCGAATCCAAGTACGAAACCCCACCAATTTGGTGTTTGGGCATGTTTGTCCAAGTAAGCGGCTCGCGCTGATCATGATCTGTGCGGGTAATCGTGGCCATAGATTCACTATACGGCCAAAGTAGAAGTGCACCCAACAGCTCCATAAATCCCACTATCTGCCCTACCTGAACGCGCCATAGGCCTCGTCCTCTCCTGACCCAAAGGCAGACGACTTTCCGGCGCAGAAAAGAATCTTCTTTGCAAATAGTGACAACCTTGCAGATGTTGGGCGGCTGACAGCAACTGTGAATCTTAGGCCGCCTCGGACCGCCTTACAGGCTGGCCGGGGTTGTGCCGAAGATGGCCTCCAACACTCCCTGGGCCCATTTGAGCACTTCCGCATCGGCCAAGTCGCGTCCGCCAATACGGGCAGTCTTGGGCTTGGGGATCAGCACAGAGTTCAACGCCGGCTTCACCCGCGATCTCGGGTACATGCGCGTTAGGCGCATCTCCTTGGACTCGGGCAACTCGGCCGGGGCAAACTTGATGAAGTTCCCCTGCAGCGCCACATCGGTGAGTCCCGCAGCCCTGGCCAGCACCTTGAAGTGCGCCACGGCAATAAGGTTCACGGCCGCCGGCGGCAGCTCCCCGTACCTGTCGATAAGTTCAGCCTCCACCTCGGCAATGCCGTCAAGCGTGTCCGCCGCGGCCAGCTTGCGGTAAGCCTCAAGTCGGAGCCGCTCCCCCGGCACATAGTCGTGCGGCAAGTGCGCGTTGATGGGCAGCTCGATCTTCATCTCCGCAGCCCGCTCCTCGCCGTCGCCCCGGAAATCGGCCACAGCCTCCCCCACCAAACGGATGTACAGGTCAAAACCAACGCCCTGGATGTGTCCCGACTGTTCCCCTCCGAGCATGTTTCCCGCCCCACGAATTTCAAGATCCTTCATGGCCAAGGCCATGCCCGCGCCCAACTCATTGTGGGCGGCCACCGCCTTCAGCCGCTCAAGCGCCACCTCACCCAACGGCTTGTCCGCCGGGTACAGGAAGTAGGCGTACGCGCGTTCGCGTCCGCGGCCCACGCGCCCGCGCGCCCGCGCAACTGGTGCAGCTGCGAGAGCCCGTAATTGTTGGCCTGCTCCACAATGAGCGTGTTGGCATTGGAAATGTCCAGCCCGGTTTCAATGATGGTGGTGCACACCAGCACGTCAAAACGCTTCTCCCAGAAATCAACAATGATCTGCTCCAACCGCGACTCGCTCATCTGACCATGAGCCACCGCCACACGAGCGTCAGGCACCAGCCGCTGGATGTGCGCCACCGTGCGATCAATCGACTTGACCCGGGCAGCCGACGCACCACCCAGCCCCCCACCTTGGGGTCAGGAGGAACCGTGTCCAGCAACAATTCCACCAGCAAGTACCAGGGCGAGAACAGCCTTGTGCAGTCCGTCGTTATGTTTGTCATCTTCTTCGCCTTGTTCCTTGGCGGAATCTTTGCGTTCTCCTACTGGAGCCTCGAGAGCTTCGCGCACGCCTTCGTGCCGGCAGGCCTTGGCATCGGCTTGTGCGCCCTGGCCATCTTCGTCCCCGTGACGATCATCGGCCGCTCCAACTCCGCTGGAGAGTAACGAGCCCGAGCATGGCCCGTGAAATGGCCATCCGCGCCTGATAAATTCAGCCGCGAATGGCCATTTTTGCGTCATGGACTGCTTCTTCTTCAAGCACGACGGCGGCCCTGGCGCTGGTCTTTCTGGCCACCCGCCTGCCGCCCGGCGTGGTCACCGACGCTCTGCTGGGGTGCCTGGTCGCCAACACGGAGCTGACCACCACGTTGCTGCTTGGCCCAAGGGACGTTTCACCTCTCTGTGCGGTTCAGGTGGAGGTGCGTGGAATGGTTTCCTCCCATTGCTTCCGTGCCACCAGTTCCTCTTCCCCGTCGCCGACGGTGGCCCACGCGCTGATGCTGTTGCTCAGTACGTAGTCGCCGGAAGTGGAGCCGAGCACCGATTCGGTTTCCAGGCGTGCGGACCATCCGGTGTTGGACAGCTCGATGAACCACGCCGAGCGCGCCTGCCCGCTGAGCGGGTCGCCCTCGCGGATCGTGTAAGTCTCCCGGCTGAATTCGGTGAAGACCAGTCCGTCGGGGTACCGCCGCGAGCCGCCATACCCCGGATCGACATCCAGCTTCCATTCCCCGGTTTCAATATCACGGTGGACACTGCGCTGGGATGTCGCCACGTACTTCGCATCGACCTCCACCCCTTCGTTGCTGAGGTAGTCCACGGGCAGCCGCGGGGCTTGCTCCGGCTCGCCCAGCTCGACCCCTGCCAACAAGCCGTGCGTGGTGCGGGCCTCCTCGATCGCGGCACGCAGGCCGGTTGCGGCCCCGTCCCCGGCTTGGTCCCCGAACAGCGGAAGTTCCAGGGAGCTGCGGGCGAGGTCAAGGGAAAGCGTCGGTTCAACTGCCGGGGGCCAAATCCATGGCCAGTAGTTCGAGGAGAGCGCCAGGCGCACGGTGTGCCCGGCGGGCACGATGTAGCCAACGGCCACCAGCTCGAAGTCCACCTCGACGAACTCGCCGGCGGGCAGCGGCACCGCTTTGTCGCGACCCTCCCGCTTGTTCAGGTTCAGCACCCCGCGGGTCACCAGCGTCGAGGAACCGTCGGGGGCGACGTCGCACAACCTCGCAATGATGTTGGCCTCGGGCTGGTCGGAGGCCAGCCGCAGGCTCACCCGGGCGTTGCCCAGAATCCCGGTGTCCTCGACGAGCGGGGCAAAGTCGATGCACGTGGATCGACCGTCCTCGCTGCGCTGGTCCGGGGGCAGGTCCGTGGCATTGCCGAAGGGAAAGAACCGTCCGGCATCGGCGCCTGTCTGCTGGGGACTGCGCACCGTTGCCAACCCGTTGACCACCGGTGTCGAACAGCTTCCCGCTGAGAGCTCCTGCAGCTGCCCGGCGATTTGGCGGGCGGGCCAGCCATCGAGGCCAAGCCACGCACCCCGGCGCTCTTCGTAGTATGTTGCCGGGGGGTCGCCCTCGGGCAGGTAGGCCAGAAGCGTGGGGCCCTCATCGGCGCCGTTGTCCACGTCCTTGAGCCACTTGTCCCACCAGGCAAGGGTCTCGGCCAAGAAGTTGATTCCCGGGCCCGGTGCATACCCGCGGTCGGGGTATTGGTGCGACCACGGTCCGATGATCCCGCGCACCGGGGATTCGAGGTTCGCCAGCAGGCGCAGCACCGTGTCACGATAGGGATCGTGCCAGCCGCCGACGGCCAGCACCGCCGCCTTGATGGAGGAGTAGTCCTCGCAGACGCTTCCCTGGCGCCAGTAGTCGTCGCGTTCCTGGTGCCGCAGCCATTCACCGGTCATCGCCTGGGTGTTTTCCAGCCGGTCGCGCCATTGCGCGATCCAGTCCTGACCCACAATCTCGGGCCGTGGCGGACGGGCGTTGAACGCGAACATGGTGCCGCCCCAAGAGGCCATGTCGATGCCCAGCATGGCCCCGCCCATGTAGTGCACGTCGTTGTCGTACCGGTCATCGGTCGAGCAGACGGTCACGATGGCCTTCAGCGCCTCCGGGGCGTGCCCGGCCATTTGCAGCGAGTTGAACCCGCCCCAGGAGATGCCGAACATTCCCAGGCTTCCGGTGCACCAGGGCTGGGCGGCGATCCAGGCAATGACCTCCAGCCCGTCGGCTTGTTCCTGTTCGGAGTATTCGTCGATAAACAGGCCGTCGGAGCTTCCCGTGCCGCGGATATCCACACGCACCGAGGCGTATCCATGCCCGGCGTAGTAGGGGTGGCGCTCGTTGTCCCGCGGAGCCGTCCAGTCATCGAGCCGGTACGGCAGGTATTCAAGCAGCCCCGGGACCGGCGTGGACCCCGAGTCCACCGGGCGCCAGATCCTGGCATGCAGCCGGGTCCCGTCCGATAGCTCGATCCATGCGTCCTCAGTCAAGATCTGTTGTGGCGAATCCACGTACTTCATCGCGTTTACGCGTCCTTCCATTTGCGGATGCGGTGCCCGTCGCCCGGCTCTTCCCAGCCGCCGTCGGGGTCATCCATCCAAGTCTGTTCCTCAGATAGGGCCGACGGCAAATCAAGGTCGCCGGGTTCGATCACCGAGGCTAGCAGGGAAGCCGAGTAGGGGTGGTTGGGCCCGGCAAGGACCGCCTCGACGGGTCCAACTTCCACCATCCGCCCGTTCTTCATGACCACCACGCGGTCCGCAACATCGGCAACCACCGCGAGGTCGTGGCTGATGAACAGCGTGCTCAGCCCGTGGGTGCGTTGCAGCCCGGCCAGCAGTTCGAGGATGTCGGCCTGCACCGAGACATCCAACGCGGTGGTGATCTCATCGGCAATGATCAAATCGGGGCCCGCCGCCAGGGCTCGGGCAATGCCCACGCGTTGGCGCTGGCCACCGGAGAGCTGGGACGGAAGCCGTTTGCCGAAGCTGGCCGGCAGGCCCACCTCGGTCAGCAGCTCCTCCACGCGTGCCTTTTCCTGCGAACGCGGGACGGTGCCGAAGAGGCGCAGCGGGCGCCTGATCGCGGCGGACACCGTGCGTCGCGGGTTCAGCGACGTGTCGGCGTTTTGGAAGATCAGCTGGACCATCCGGCGCAGTTCGCGGCTGCGGTTGGCCACCGGCTTCCCCAGGTCCCCGCCGGCACGTCCGGCGCTGCCGCCCTCGACCCGCAGGGTGCCGGAGGTTGCCCCCCTGAGCCCGGCCAAGGTCCACGCGAGGGTGGACTTGCCGCTTCCCGATTCCCCGACGATTGCCAAGGTCTCCCCCCGGTGAATCTGCAGGTTCACCGAATCCACCGCCGGCGGTCCGCCGGGGTTGTAGGAAATGGTGACGTCCTTGCATTCCACCAGGACCTCGCTCGTCGCCGCTTCGTCCTCGGGTCCTTCGTCCTCGGACGGGACGGCCGTGGCCGCGGGTGCGCTTCGCGTCCTGAGCTTGGGCACATCGCGCAGCAGTTCGCGGGTGTACTCGTTCTCGGGCGAGGTGAACAGTGCGGCCGTGGGTTGGTTCTCCAGAATCCTTCCGGTGCGCATAACCGCTACGTCATCGGCCATGCCCGAGACGACGCCGAGGTCGTGGCTGACGATCAGCGTTGCCGTCTGCAATTCCTGGCACAGGTCCTTGATCAGCCGCAGCACTGCGGCCTGGGTCACCACGTCCAGGGCGGTGGTCGGCTCGTCAAGAACCAGGACGTCGGGACGGGCGACAATGGCCATGGCGATGCTGACACGCTGCTGCTGGCCCCCGGAGAGCTCGTGGGGATAGCGCCTTGCCATGTCCTTGACGTTGGGCAGGCGCACTTGGTCAAGGGCCTGCAGCACCTGGGCCCGGCTGGCCGCCATGCCATGGCTGGTCAGCGCCTCGTGGACCTGGCCGCCGATCCGCATGGACGGGGTCAAGGCCTGCCCGGCGTTTTGGGCCACCAGGGCCACAGTTCCCCCGCGCAGGGCGCGCAGCCGGGGTGCGGGGAGCGAAAAGACTTCCTGGGCGCCCACCTTGACCGTGCCGCCCATGACCTTGGAGCCGGCCCGCAGCTGCGCCAACAGGGTTCGTGCCACCGTGGATTTTCCGCTGCCGGACTCCCCCACCAGCCCGAAGGTCTGGCCCGCGGCAATGCTGAAGGAAACCTCCTGCACCACCGGTACCAGGGCATCGCCGGCGGCATAGGAAATCGAGAGGTTCTCCACGGACACGGCCGCACCGGCAGGGGCCGGAGCCTGGACCGGACCACTCACACTTGCATCGATACTCATTGCACTCCTGTCATGGCACGGTCAACACCGAGTTTCTTGCCCAGTCCGTCGGCCGTGAGGTGCAGCCCGATCACGAATGTCGCCAGCGCCACAATGGGGCCCAGTGTGGCCAGCGGGACCACCGTCAGCGCCGTGCGGTTCTCGGCAACCATCAGCCCCCAGTCCGGGGCCGGCGGGTTGGCGCCGAAGCCCAGGAAGGACAGCGAGGAGATCAGCAGGACCACCCAGCTGGCGCGCATCGCGTACTCAACCAGGACGACGTCGAGCACGTTGGGAAGGATCTCGCGCACCACGATGGGTCCGGCACGCTCGCCGCGCGCCTTGGCCGCGGTCACGTAGTCAAGGGAGCTGACCGAACGGGCCGCGCCACGCACCACGCGGGTGACTGCCGGGGTGTAGACAACCACCACGGCCAGCACGATCACCCACATGCCGCTGCCGAAGACGGCAACCACAACCAGCAGTGCCAGGATTGTGGGTACCGAGAGGATCGCGTCGACAACGCGCATCACGACGTCGTCCACCCAGTTGTTCAGGAACGCGACCAGGCAGCCGAGGAGCGCCCCGATGGCCACGGCGATCGTTGTGGCCAGGAAGGTGACCAGCAGTGCGTAGCGCCCGCCGTTCAGCGTCCGGGAGAGCACGTCGCGCCCGTACATGTCCGTCCCCAGCCAGTGTGCCCCGGTGGGCCCCTGCAGGGCCGCCTCGGAATTGCTGGCGATGGGATCATAGGCGGAGATCCAGGGGGCAAGGAATGCCAGCAGCACGTTGATGGCGATCAGCGCGATGCCGATGATGAACATCGGCTCGGCGGAGCGGAGCACGGATTTCATGGTTGGATCCCTTCTCCGGTGGCTGTGGCTTGGGAACCGGCGGCCGTTGCCTTCGCCTTGCGCTTGGAACCCTTGGCCAGGCGCTGGCGCGGGTCAAGGAGCATTGCCGTGAGGTCGGCGAGCAGGTTGCAGGCAACATAGACGGTGGCCGAGACCACTGCCACAGCCTCGATGATCGGCAGGTCGCGGTTAAAAACGGCCTCCAGCATCAGGTTGCCCATTCCGGGGTAGTTGAAGATGTTCTCCACCACCACCACGCCACCGAGCATCCAGGCGATGTTGATGGCCACGACGTTCAGCGTGGGCAGCAGCGCCGTGGGCAGGGCGTGGCGCAGGACCACCCGTGATTCCCGAAGGCCCTTGAGCTGGGCGGTGGTGATGAAGTCGGAGGTCATCACGTCAATGGTCGAGGTACGCGTCATTCGGATCACATAGGCGGCCATCGCCAGGGAAAGCACGATCACCGGCAGCCAGATGCTGGGCAGCAGTTCGGCCACGGTGGCGTTGGGCCCGTCGAGCACCACGGCCGGAAACAGCGGGATCCCGATGGCGAAGGCGAGCACCAGCAGCGCACCCATCATGAACTCGGGGATGCTCATGGCAACCAGCGAGATCAAGGAGATGGAGTTGTCCTGCCACTTGTTCCGGCGCAGCCCGGCGAACACGCCAAGCAGGATAGAGAGCGTGACGGAGATCAGCACGGTGGGTATGGCGATCAGCAGCGTGTTGCGGAAGTGCAACAGCAAGGTCGGTCCTACGGGTTCACCGGAGACCAGGGACGTGCCGAAGTCCCCTTGCACCGCTCCGAAGAGCCACTGGAGATATCTCAGGACCACCGGGGTGTCCAGGCCCAGTTCCGAGCGCATCTTGGCAATGGATTCCTCGGTGGCATCCCGCCCGAGGATCTGTTGGGCCACATCGCCGGGGAGCGCCTGGATCGCCAGGAAGACCAGCAGCGAGGCCAACACAATGGTCAGCACTGCGGTGCCCAGCCTGCGGAGTATCAGCTGCGTCATGATTTCAGTCCGATCAACATGTAGTCGAACTCGAAGCCGAACTCCGAGTAGTTCACCACTTCCTTGGACAGCCCGACAAGCCGGTCGCCGAACATGGGTGTCATGTCCGCGCCGTCATCGATGATCACGCGTTGGGCATCCTGGTAGATGCCGCGTCGCTTGGCGTCGTTCATTTCACCGCGCGCCGAGACGAGCAGCTGGTCGAATGTCTTGTTCGACCATGCCGACTCGTTGTAGGAGGATCCGGAGCGGAAGACCTGGTTGAGCAGCTGGTCAACGGGCCGGCCGGTGAACCAGTAACTGACCGAGAGTGGTTTCTTCATCCAGATCTCGGTGTAGTAGGAGTCCGAGGAGGCACTGGTGACGGTGAGCTTGATGCCTGCAGCCTTCACCGCGTCGGCGTAGGCGACGGCCATCGGGGTGAACACCGAGTCGTAGGACGAGGTGTAGATGGGCAGCTGCAACCCCTCTGCACCGGCCTTCTTCAGCAGCGACCTTGCCTTCTCCGGATCGTATTCGCGGGTGAAGTCCAAGTGGTCTTCGTAACCCGGCGGCACTGGGTTGTCCCATCCGGTGCTGCCGTTGCCCTGCAGCGCGGTGGCGACGATGTCCTTCGGGTTGTAGGCCAGCTTCATGGCCTGGCGCACCAGCGGGTCGGAGAATTCCTTGGAAGTGGCAAGCATCGGGATCGTGTACCACTGGGCGTCCTTGGCCCGGGCCACCGTCGCGTTGGGCGAGGATGCCACGACGCGTGCGGTGGCGAAGTCCAGGTTGGTCTGGCTGATGAGGTCGATTTGGCCGGCCAGGAGGGCGTTGACCCTGGCGCCGGTGTCCTGCACCGAGTAGAAATCAATCCCCGCCAGTGCCGGCGGCCCGGCGAAGTGGTCAACGAAGGCTTCTACCGCACCGCGGCCGGCCGGTGTGTAGTCGCTGAGCTTGAAGGGGCCGGTGCCAATCCCGGTGGCGCCAATCGTTGCGGCCGAATCCACGGGGATGATGTAGCACTGGTAGGCGGTGAGCAGCGACGGGAATTCCGCGTTCGGCGAGGTCAGATTGAAGACCACGGTGTGAGGATCACTTGCGGTGACCCCCGAGGCCTCCAGGATCGGGGAAAGCACCCCGGCTTGTGGGGAACCCACATCGGGATCCAGGATGTGTCCAAGCGTGTAGACGACGTCGGCGGCCGTCAAGGGGCGCCTGTCGTGAAAGATGACCCCGCGGCGCAGGTTGAAAGTCCAGGTTTTGCCATCAGAGGTGGAAGACCATTCCGCTGCCAGATCAGGAACTGTGACGCCCTTGTCATCCAGCTTGACCAACCGGTTGTAGATGGCGCCGAGGTATTCGTAGGCCGAAAGGGAGCTGGCGGGATCAAGGGTTTCGGCTGCGGAGGCTGCGGGGCGGGCGATGCGCAGCCTGCGTCCGGGCGCAGGGACCCCCGTTGCGGCTGCCATCGGTATTTCGGCCACTTTCGAGCCGCTGCCGCAGCCCGTCAATCCTCCCAGCAGTAGGCCGGATCCGAGCAAAAGCCCGGTGGAAAGAACAGATCGACGGCCGATCGAGTGTGTTTCTGACATATATGCTCCTCGTCCGGGTGATCTTCGAACAGTAGTGCCCTGGATCATGAAACGAAGAAGTATTAAGGGGCCACCAGCTCTCCGGCGGGCGTGTCACCGGTGATGAGCGTATACTCCCGTCCGCGGTGTCATTCATGCCGATTCGAGGTTCCGCCGGCGTCCAGTTCTGCCCGGACGGTCAGCCCCGTGGTAGGTGCCCACCGACACCCAGCCTGTATTCGCGCCAACGTCATAGTCGCCGTCAGGGCGGGTTCCACCAAGACCAGCAGTGCAGGAAGCAGCCCTGGGTCCTTCCCGGCCAGCACCCGGCGGCGCATCCGAATCAAGTCTTCGCTCGCCTTCATCTCGGCCACGCCCAGCTGGGCGCGGGAGCGACTTGCACCCGAGGCCCGCCGGGCGACTGAGAATCAGTCGCAACGCACTGAGGTTCAGACAGTGTCGCTTGAGCGAATCTTCAGAGTAGCCCGCTAATTCGCCGGGCCCCACGAGACCGTTTATCAGTACACCACGTACGTGATGGAGATGTCTGTCGATGACATTTGGACCAACAAAGGCAAAAAGGCAGGTCCGTTGAATTACGGGTTCGCCCAGGCTGCGATAACTTTGACAACTTTCTGGGTGTGGATGGCGATACAGTTGCCGGCCATCATGCAGTGGAGCTTCTGAAAGAGAAAAATCCTCAGAGATCTTCGGATTGGTGGTATTTCTACGATCTACACCGTCGCGGAATCCCTGTCGCGTGGTTTCACGGCGAAGTTCCTCAGCGCCGGCCAGCGCTCCCAGTTCGCTGCGTTCAACCTGGGCAACCTTCTCCGCGGGAGGAAGATCGCCGTGCTCCTTACAGAATCAGCGCTGCACCGTCGACGAGTTTGATGTCCCCATGGACACCGCGAGTCTTCAAACAACGGCCGAGTTCATGGAGCAGGGCCAGGATTTGATCGCCAGAAAGCTCGCCGGCAGTCATGTCGTGGCCAGGCTGCGTTCACGAATAAAGACGTTCAGGGCCGCAAGCTCGCGTGGTGTTTGCGAGCGGGTCAGCTGTTTCATGGGTTCGCGGATGCTTCGGTAGGACTCTGCCGGTAGCCATGCCTCATCGAGAGGCTCGATGTGCTTGGTCCATGCCGGGGCGGGTTGGTCCAGGCGGTTCGCGACGTAATTGGTGATCCCGGCCAAAGCTGCCGACCATCTGGGGTCTTTGAGCTGTGGGCTGTGTTGGAGTAGCGGGTGGCCAGCTTTCAGTGATGCACTGGCGTAGTCTGCGAGCATCTTAATGGCGAACTCAAAGTCATTCTTGGCCAAGAGTTGAGTGAAAGTTGCAGCGTAGTCACGTCTCTGCGGATCGTGATCAATGCCGCGAGGCAAGGGAGGGCCGCTGATCAGCGCCCCGGCTACGGCGGGTGTGTCAATATTGATTTTTGTTGTCATGGCAGCGACCTCTCCTCATTCAAGCGTGTCATCGAATGGTGCCATTTACACCTTCGTGCGGTAGCAGTGTTCGCGACGAGTTGGTGGGCCGGTCAGATCCGGTGTGTTGTCGATTTCAACACCTATCCTGCCGAACTGGCCCGGATCACACCGAACTGAATCGGATTTTCGTGGAACGCCACGGCTTCCCCTTGGTTCCAAGGGTTGAAGCTGCCCTGTCACCCACGTTGGTTGCACAGAAAACCACGGTTGTTCGGGGCCACTAATTCCGGTACCCGCCGCACCCAATGTGCACCTATGCCCATCCACTTTTACGGACGGACTCTTTCCGGCGTAGGGTGTGAATCTCCGCGGAAGTGACTGCGTTCTGCCAGTGTTGGCCCACCGGCAGCAACTGTGAATCTTGGGCCGCCTCGGCCTTGGCTTTACAGGCTGGCCGGGGTTGTGTCGAAGATGGCCTCCAACACTCCCTGGGCCCATTTGAGCACTTCCGCATCGGCCAAGTCGCGTCCGCCAATACGGGCAGTCTTGGGCTTGGGGATCAGCACAGAGTTCAACGCCGGCTTCACCAAGGACCCCGGGTACATGCGCGTTAGGCGCATCTCCTTGGACTCGGGCAACTCGGCCGGGGCAAACTTGATGAAGTTCCCCTGCAGCGCCACATCGGTGAGTCCCGCAGCCCTGGCCAGCACCTTGAAGTGCGCCACAGCAATAAGGTTCACTGCCGCCGGCGGCAATTCCCCATACCTGTCGATGAGTTCAGCCTCCACCTCGGCAATGCCGTCAAGCGTGTCGGCCGCGGCCAGCTTGCGGTAGGCCTCAAGGCGCAGCCGCTCCCCCGGGACGTAGTCGTGCGGCAGGTGTGCGTTGATGGGCAGCTCGATCTTCATCTCCGCGGCCCGCTCCTCGCCGTCGCCGCGGAAATCGGCCACAGCCTCCCCCACCAAACGAATGTACAGGTCAAAACCCACACCCTGGATGTGTCCGGACTGTTCCCCGCCGAGCATGTTTCCCGCCCCGCGAATTTCAAGATCCTTCATGGCCAAGGCCATGCCTGCACCCAGCTCATTGTGAGCGGCCACCGCCTTCAGCCGCTCAAGCGCCACCTCACCCAACGGCTTGTCCGCCGGGTACAGGAAGTAGGCGTAAGCACGTTCGCGTCCGCGACCCACGCGCCCGCGCAACTGATGCAGCTGCGAGAGCCCGTAATTGTTGGCCTGTTCCACGATGAGCGTGTTGGCATTGGAAATGTCCAGCCCGGTTTCAATGATGGTGGTGCACACCAGCACGTCAAAACGCTTTTCCCAGAAATCAACAATGATCTGCTCCAGCCGCGACTCGCTCATCTGACCATGGGCCACGGCCACGCGGGCGTCGGGCACCAGCTGCTGAATGTGCGCCGCAGTGCGATCAATCGACTTGACCCGGTTGTGCACATAGAACACCTGGCCTTCACGCATCAACTCGCGTCGGATGGCCGCGCCCACCTGCTTGTCGCTGTGCGCGCCGACATAGGTCAGCACGGGGTGGCGTTCCTCGGGAGGGGTGGCCAGGGTGGAAGTCTCGCGGATGCCCGTCATGGACATTTCAAGGGTGCGGGGAATGGGGGTGGCACTCATGGCCAGCACGTCCACGTTGGTGCGCATCTTCTTCAGCGCTTCCTTGTGCTCCACGCCGAACCGCTGTTCTTCATCCACAATCACCAGGCCCAGGTCCTTGAACGCGAAGTCCTTGGAGAGCAGCCGGTGCGTGCCAATGACAACATCCACCGTCCCGTTTTTCACGCCCTCCACAATTTCCTTGGATTCCTTGCTGGTTTGGAAGCGCGACAGCGGGCTCACACGGATGGGGTATCCGGAAAAGCGTTCGTTGAACGTCTCATAGTGCTGCTGCGCCAGCAAGGTAGTCGGGACCAGGATGGCCACCTGCTTTCCGTCCTGCACAGCCTTGAAGGCGGCACGAACGGCGATCTCGGTTTTGCCATAGCCCACGTCCCCGGAGATCAGCCGGTCCATGGGGACCTCCTTCTCCATGTCCGCCTTGACCTCGTTGATAGCCACGAGCTGGTCGGGGGTTTCCACATACGGGAACGCCTCCTCCAGTTCGGCCTGCCACGGCGTGTCGGGCCCGAATGCGTGCCCGCGGCTCGCCATGCGGGCCGAGTACAGCCGGATGAGTTCCCCGGCAATCTCCTTCACGGCCTTGCGGGCCTTGCCCTTGGTGGCTGCCCAGTCGGAGCCGCCCATCTTGGACAGGGCCGGAGCGTCGCCGCCCACGTACGCTGTCACCTGGTCCAGCTGGTCGGTGGGCACAAACAGCCTGTCCCCGGGCGCACCGCGCTTGGAGGGGGCGTATTCAAGCACCAGGTACTCGCGCAGCCCGGCGCCGCCTGCAGAGCTGGCCGACCCTCCGGCCACCTTGCGCTGGATCAGCTCCACGAACTTGCCCACGCCGTGCTGCTCGTGGACCACGTAGTCCCCCGCCGTGAGCTGCAGCGGGTCCACCGCGTTGCGCCGTTTGGAGGGCATCTTGCGCATGTCCCTGGTGGACACCGCCGACGCACGCCCCAACAGGTCCGCCTCCGTCAGCAGCCCCAGCTTCAGCGAGTCGAAGACGAAGCCGCGGCCGGTGTCTGCCGTCGTCACTTCGATGATCCCCGGCTGCGGTTCATGGTCAAGTGTTTCCACGCGCGACGCCGGAATGTTGGCTTCGTGGAACAGCTCGGCCAGGCGCTGGGCCGGGCCGGGGCCTTCGGTGGCCACCACCACCCGCCATTGGTCCTTGATCCGGGAACCAAGGAATTCCATCATCTCCGCCACGTCGCCGCGGTAGCCGCGGGGTTCGCGGGCATGCAGGTTCAACACGTCGGTGCCGGTGTCGAGCTCTTCGTCCTGGGCCAGCGAACTCAACGTCCACCAGCTCACGCCGTCCTCCAACGCCCTTTCCCTCGTCTGGGCCAGGGACTTGAACCCTGCGGAAGACAAGTCGACGCCACCTTCCGTGTGGTGCGCCGAGGCCAAATCCAGCGGTGCGGTGCCACCCTCGGACGCGGTGGACCAGGCCGCCTCCAGGAATTCCTCGTTGGTGGATTCCAGGTCGTGGGCCCGGGCGCTGACCTTTTCCGGATCAAGCACCACGGCGATGGAGCCGGCAGGCAGCAGCGAGGTCATCGGCACCATCCCGTCCACCAGCGCCGGGGCCAGCGACTCCATGCCCTCCACGGCAATGCCGCCGGCAATCTTCTCCAGCATGCCGGCCGCGGCAGGCATGGCATCCTTCAGCTTCGCGGCCCGGCCCATGACGGTGGGAGTGATGAGGATTTCCCGGCATGGCGGTGCGTACAGTTCGGACGGGTGTGCAATGGGTCCGGAGACACTCGTCAGGGTGCGCTGGTCGGCGACGCTGAACCAGCGCATTGCCTCGACCTCGTCGCCAAAGAACTCAATGCGGACAGGGTGGCTTTCGGTCGGTGAAAACACGTCAAGAATGCCGCCGCGCACGGCGAATTCGCCGCGGTGCGTGACCATGTCAACACGGGCGTAGGCGGCATCGGACAGCTTCCTGATGAGATCGGTGAAGGGGATGTCCTCCCCGACCTTCACCCGCACCGGCACCAGTTCGCCCAGCCCGGCCACCAACGGCTGCACCACGGCACGGATGGGTGCTACCACGACGCGCAGGCCGCTCCCGGCATCGAACTCGGGATGGGCCAGCCGACGCAGCACGGCCAGGCGGCGGCCCACGGTGTCAGAGCGCGGCGAAAGGCGCTCGTGTGGGAGGGTTTCCCAGCTGGGGAACTCGGCCACGGCGTCGTCGGGCAGGTAGGAGCGCAGGGCTGCTACGGTATCTTCGGCTTCGCGGCCGGTCGCCGTCACCGCCAAAACCACTCCGGAACGGTCCAGGGAGGCGTTGACATCAGCTGCCAGTCGTTCGGCAGCCTCGGCCAAACCGTCGGCAGCTTCCGCCAACAGGACCGCGCGCATGCCGGCAGGAGCGGTGAAGGCGACGTCGGCACTTCGGCTGGCCGGGTCGGCGGCAGCAAAAGTGCGAACCCTGGCGAAGCTTGGATCCTGTGACAGCGCTGTCCGCAAACCTGCAAGACTCATGGGTGATTTTCTCCTTGGCCTGACGGTGGCCGCCGTTAGAGTACGTCGAATGCCGTGCCGGGTGCAGCACGAAGGCCCGGAATTCCACAAAAGTTCCAGGCACCATTCCAGCTTACTCGTGGCCGGCGGGCCTTGGTATCCTAGGAGCTGCCCCAAACACCCCCTGATCCTGGAGGAACCATGGCGCTTGCCGCCTCAACGACACTTTCGGCCCCGGCCCAGAACGTGACAGATGTCTTTACCAATGCCGATTTCGTCAAGCACGTGAGCGAAACTGTGGGCGGGGAGCTAATATCCTTCACCATCAGCGGACCCACTACGGCGGCTTTCACCACCCAGACTGTGCGCACGCTGCCCACGACGGGGATGCCTGACATTGTGAAGAAGTTTGTCGGTGCAACGCTGACCGTCACGCAGGACGAGTCCTGGAGCGCTCCGGCGGCCGACGGCTCCCGCACCAACGCCCTTACGCTCACGGTTGCCAAAGCCCCGGTTGATATCTCCGCCGTGCAAAAGTTGAGCGCCGACGGAGCCTCCACCTTGGTGGAGCTCACGGGCGAGGTCACTTCGGGAGTGCCCTTCCTCGGCGCGAAGATCGCCTCCGCCGCAGAGCCCGTCATTGGCCGCGCGTTGAACCTGCAGGCGACGCTCGCCCAGGAATGGCTGAATACGCACGCTTAGAGGACTCTACCGCCTGGTGCAGCAAGGCTCAGTGCACCAGGCGGTAGCCCACCCCTCGAACTGTTTTAATCCAGCGTGGATCCCGCGGGTTGTCCCCCATTTTGCGGCGCAGGTTGGCCATGTGCACTTCTATGGTCCGTTCGTCGGCGTCGCTGATGTAGCTGCCCACGTCGTATTCCTCCCCGCGGAGCCGGCGCACAAGATCCGACTTGGTGCGCACCTGCTTGCCGCTGTCCACGAGTGCATGGAGCAGGTCAAATTCGGTGCGGGTCAATTCGAGTTCGTTGCCGTCCACCTCCGCTGTGCGGTCGCCGCTGTTCAGCATCAGGCCGTTGAGGCTTTGCGGTTGGGGGGCCGCAACAACCGCTGCCGGGGCATGCTCCGGCGCGCCAACGGACCCTGTTTCCGCACTGTTGTGTGCTGGCGAGGCGTTTTCCCCGGCTGCTGGAGTTCCTTCAGCGGAAATCCGCGGGCGACGCATCATGGCGCTGATGCGCGCGCGTAGTTCACGGGGCCGGAACGGTTTGGTGAGATAGTCGTCCGCGCCTGTTTCCAGGCCCAACAAGGTGTCCATCTCATCGGCGCGCCCGGTCAGCATGATGATGTACGCGTCGCTGAAGAGCCGGACGCGCCTGGCAACTTCGAAACCGTCAATGTCCGGCAGACCCAGGTCAAGGGTGACAATGGCCGGACGGTGCGCTTGGATTGCAGCCACGCCGTCCGCACCATTGGAGGCGGTGTGCACCTCAAAACCTGACTGGTGCAGGATCACACTGACAAGTTCCCGAATATCCGCATCGTCTTCAACGACGACTGCCACACGAGAGTTGTCCATTTTTCCCCCAATAGAATTGCCAAGACCACTAAAAACGCGCCTGTTACGACCGTTTGGAACCCCCAGGTTCATTTGTAATTACAGTATGGCATCATCGTTAGCATTGGCTGTGCACGTTCCCACGTATGTGGCGGTGCACCTTGTGAGTTGCACCGCACCAGGAATATCGAGCCACAGACCCACGGTGTCAAGTACATCGAAATTGCCAGCAATCAATGAGTGACGGAAATTACTTTGCCTTACACATCCGCAGTACTGTTGGAAACTCTTGGAACCCCGTTGATCCAGCGTCATTTTCACGAACGCACTGTGCGGACGCGGATTTTTCTGGCCCAGCTTCCCTTCACACTGACTGTGGCTTTGGCAACCACCCTCGTTGCATTCCTGCAGCCGTCACTTTTTGCTGAACCGCAACTCATCACGGCCCTGGCCCTGAGCGCGGTATTGCTCGCCGCTTCCGTGGCCGTTCCTTGGGGCAAGATGCCGCGCGGTTCGTTTCTGCTCATTCCCTATCTTGATTTTGTTGCCGTGTCATTCTTTCGCGAGGGGAGCACGGAGCTGTTGTCCTCTGTGGGCCTGTTGGCGCTGTTTCCGGTGTTTTGGCTCTGCGCATCCGGGTACGCGCCCAAAACGGCCATCGCTTCCAGCGCGGTAGCCAGTCTTCTGATTGTCTGGATTCCGGTGATGCTGGAGCCCGGCCCAGCCTCGGTGGAACAATTGGTCAGGCCCTTGCTGTTTCCGTTCATGATGTTTGCCTTTTCCATTGCGGCCGTGGCCCTGACCACCAGCATGGACAAACAGCGCGATGCCTTGATGACACAGGATGTGCAACTGCGGGCAGCCTTGGAGGAGAGCCAGCGCCGCGAGCGGCTCATGGAGACCATTGTGGACACTGTGGGTGTTGGCGTTGTAGCGGTGGATTCCAATGGCCATGACATCCTGATGAACTCCACCCAGGAAGCCATCCATGCCTTGGGCGTCCCGGCAGACATCCCCGACCCTGAAGAGAAGGAACTTCTGGTCTTTGGCACTGACAGGGTTTCACTGGCGGCCGATGCCCGGCCCGTTCGCCGCGCGGTGAGAGGCGAGTCCTTCACCAATTATCAAATCTGGATTGGCGTCGGCGAGCAAGCCAGGGCGCTGTCAACCACGGCCCGCTCCATCATCCAAGATGACGGCGTCGCGGACGGCGCTGTCATTGCCTTCCACGACGTCACCGACATGGTTAACGCCTTGGCCGCCAAGGATGACTTTGTGGCGAACGTTTCCCACGAGTTCCGCACTCCTCTGACGGCCATCCAGTCATATCTGGCCATGGTGCTCGATGAGCCCGGGTTGCCGCCAAAGGAAGTTGAAAAGTATCTGAGAATTGCGGATCGGAACGCGGAACGGCTCAATGGCCTGGTCTCGGATTTGTTGACCACCACCACCATGTCCGTGGACCGGTCCCCCAGCGACGTTGCCTTGCTGCTTGCCGATTCCCTGGCTTCTGCTGCTCCGGCTGCGGCAGCCAACGCCGTCAGCGTGGAGCTGCTGTGCCCGCAGCCGCTGCTGGCCATGGTCGACGGCGTGCGCATCAGCCAGGTGCTGGACAACCTCGTCTCAAACGCCGTGAAATACTCCCCCGACGGCGGCACGCTCACCGTGAGCGCATGGGTGGACGGCACCGATCTGCACTGCCAGGTCAAGGACACTGGACTTGGGATGAGTAATTTGGAACAAGCCGGACTTTTTCAGAAGTTCTTCAGGGCTGGAACTGCTGTGGAGCGTGGAATCCCCGGCATTGGCTTGGGGTTGATGATCTCCAAGACCATCATTGAAACTCATGGTGGTTCTTTGACCGTCGAGAGCCTGCAAGGTGCGGGAACCACCATGAGCTTCGTCATTCCTGCCTGCATCCTCAGCCTTGAGCCTGCCATTTGATGATCACCAAACGGTGAAGTCGTTTGGACCGTATTGAACGGTCTTGTACACCGGATCACCGGCCTGGGTCCCATTCATGGGTTGGATGCGAAGTGAATATTTTCCGAAGTAGTGGTTGCCCCGCGTCACGGTATTTCCCCATTGGTCCAGGACTCGTGGCGGGAAAGTTAGCGAAGATCCAAGCGTGGTGGTGGCGAACTCTGCCCCGTAACCACCTTCGCCCGATTGCTCGATGCTCACCACGTAGCCCGTGGCCTTGGCTGCCGTCCATGTGAGGTTGAGAACGTTGTCATGCGTGGCTGCATTGACGGTGAAGGCACCCAGTGGGGACGGACCCGTCCGGCGGTAGTCATAGCAGTTGGCGCGCAGCCCTGCCGAGTAAAGGAAGGTTAAGTAGACCGGGTCTCCGGCAACATCGCCATTCATGGGCTGGACCCGAAGGATGTATTCGCCGTAGTCTGCGGGCTTGTTCTCAAGGTTGAAAGTGGTTTCGTCGTCCTTCACGATTTGGGTCTGGCTGTAGGTCTTTCCTGCGGCAATGGCCGTCAAAGTCACCACGTAGCGAGTGGTGTTCTCCCCGTCATCGTCCCACTCGAATTTGAAGCGGGCGGTTCCGCCTTTTCCGGACCCCTTGTTTTTGCATCCGAGTTCTTCAAGGTCCATCTGCGCTGGCCGCTTGGCGATCATTGGATTGGCAACTATGTTCCCGGAGCCCTCCGGAACTGGGGCTGGAGTCGTGGGAGCAACGGTCGGGGCGGGCGTTGGGCTTGGCGAAGCACTGGGTGCCTGCGTTGGGACCGGAGTTGGAGCAGACGTTGGTGCCGCGCCAGCCGTGATGTTGATCGTCGCCGTAGCGCTTTGGTTCCATTTGGCGATGGCGATTCCGCCGCCGCCCAGCAACAGGACCATGGCGAACGCAACGGCTGCAGTGGTGAAACCCGGCAGATTGCGAAGGCTCTGTCCACGGCGTACCGCCGGTTCGTTCACTTTTTGGCTGTGTTCCTGAGGTTCCTGCGGGCTCATTGAGTCCTTCTCCGTCTCCTAAGCGAGATCAGCACGTAAGCGCTTGCACTGAGCGTCAAGAGCCACGGCCATGGGCTGCGGCTGTTGGCAACAACATTACTGTGGGGTAGCTCGGCCACGAGCCAGGCGTCCCGCGAATTGGCCCTGAGCCGCGGGGCTCTACCATGGTCGGTGGCTGCGTATGAAGCCACCATGCCGGATTCAGCATCGTGAATGAGCGCGCCGGTTTCAGCGTCGGTCAGCAAATTCGGGAGTTTCGAGTTTGCTTCTGCTGTGCCTCCGGCGACGGGGAGAATGCCAATTGAAGCACTCTCCAGGGTGGCCATGGGTAGAGCAGTGCACGGTGATACGGGCTGTCCCCCGTCAATGCCCTGCAATACGAAAACAAGATCAAAAGTTGAATCTTGTTTTCGCGTTGAATTCGGTGCCTGCAAAGCCAGGTCCAAGTCCAAGGTCAGGAGCAGTACGTGGCCTGCGGCCAGCGTCCAACCATTGACGACCGGAGTGCAGCCACGCTTGGAAGGAAGGGCGGCCAGTGCTTCTTCATGTCCTGGAGCGCTGGCTTGCAGGCGCATGTATCCGGGCAGGGTATCCCCTGTTGCTTGGCCTGTGCTTCGCACCCCAAAGGAGAAGTGCGCTGTATCTCTTCCGCCGTTGCGTACCCAAATGGTGTCACGCCTTGATTCGCCTGGAACGTAGGCATTGGTGCTCCTAAAAAGAGTTGGTGCCAAAGTGGTGTTGTAGTTCATGCCGTCGTTGCTGAGTTGTAGAAAGTCGTTCTTGTTTTCGGTGCCTGCCGCGGGGGCAGCCAACAGCAGTCCCGTGACAACGCTTGCCACCGTCGCCGCCATGACCAACCGCGCGGGACCGCCAAGTCGGTTTGGCGGCATGCTTGTGCTCATTTGGCGCGTCGGCCCGTCTGTATGCCGCGCTTCTTCTCCAACGTCCCCTTGACCATGCTCAACGCACCAAATCCGATGAATGCGGCAGCAATGACGGGCAAAATAATGTCCCTGTCCTGGCCCACGGCGTTGGCAACAAAACCCACATACGGAACCGCATAGAGCATCTTGCCCATGACCTGCACTTCTTGGACAGGGGCGGAATCCTCCAGCGAATTGTTGTCGCCCTTGGTGGTCAGCACCCGTTCCCCGCTTTGGGTGGCTCCCACGGCCGTGATTCGGTGGGAAATGACCCCTTGTTTGCCGGACTCAATCTGGTAGGTGATGATGTCGCCCACCTGAAGGCTGGCGAAAGGAGCTGGCTTGACCACCAGGAAAGTTCCGGGAGCATACTTCGGCGCCATGGAACTGGTCAGCACCGTGTAAGTCTGTGAGCCAGTGGCCAAGGGAACAACAATCATCGCCAATGCACCAAGGGCGGCGATGAGCAGCAGCACATAGGCCACTCCGCGTCCCAGCATGCGCAAGGGCCCGCCCTGACGGGATTCATTGGCAATTGCCGCGCTGTTGAGATCAACAGGAGCCTTGGCGTGGCTGATGACAGACATGGTGTTCCCTTTTAGAGTTGATTGACGGTGATCGGAATGGCGACTGTGGCGCTCTGTCCGCTGAGGCTTGCTGGCATGTTGTCTGCGAGGCTGACTTGGAAGCAGAACACCCCGGTGTCCTGCTTGGGGATGTCTGTTTCGGCCGTCTCGGAGGCGTCCTCGTACAGTGCAGCTGAGCTACATTGGGGCAACGAATTCGCGGCGACCACCTTGAGGGTCAAGTACGGTGCCAAGGGTGAGCCGGCATTGTTGTCGACGACGGGGGTGGAGGTGCTTGCCCGGACCGTGAACAGCCCGCCGGCGTTGGTTTCATTGCCCAGTTCCACGCCCGCGTATGTGCTTTGTCCTGGGATGACCACTCCTGCGGGTGTGGTGCTCAGCGAAAGTGTCGCAGCTGTCCCGTCGGCCAACGTCATGTCAGTCACCACGCTGGTGATGGTGTCTGTGAGGCTGATCCGAAAATCAGCTGCCTGAATTGTCCCCGCAGCGGCAATGGCCGCTTTGTTCCAAAGTGCGTAACTTCCTTGGACGGTGAGCAGTCCCAACACCACGGCAATCAGCACAAGGCCGGTTGCTTTCAGTGCTCGGGTGCTTTTCATGGCTGCTTCTGTCGGAGGGGTGGTGGCGTGCCGGGCTGGGCCCCGCACGCCACCGGGGTCTTGTTGGTGAGAGTTACGGCTGGAGGGTACTTGCCGGCGCCTGCTGCTCTAGCTTGTAGCTGATCTCGCCAAGGTCAGCGGAAGCGTTCGTGCCAATCCGATCCGGGGTATCCACATTGAACGTAAACGTTGTGGAGGCGTTGACCTTTCCGGCGTTCGCCGGCTTCAGAATCTCCGGCAAAACCTCTGCGCTTCCAGCTTTGGTCAACGTTGTTGCCGAGACAGTGCCGTATTCCGCATACTGGGCGTAGCTGTCAGGGAGGGCCACTGTTAGCTTGGCGGCCATCAAGTCGCCCTTGAGCGAAACGTTCAGAGGCTGCGTATACGTCAGGGCATCCCCGGGAACCACCTTGTACTGGCTAATTACAGGAATCTCGGTCCCTGCGGCGTTTGTCCACACACCTGCGCCGGGTTCCAGGTTCAAATCACCGGAGACAACCTCGCCCATGGAAACATTGCTTGCTTGGTTCCAGGTAGCCAGCGTTCCGCCGCCACCCACCAGCAGGATAACGCCAACACCGGTTGCAATTGCGCCTTTAGCCATCTTGTTCATTCTGAGACCCCTTGTTCGTGTTCTTCCCAGCAAGCTTTCCTGCCGGTAAGAACAACAATGCCGCTCCCAGCTCAAGAAATAGCACTAAAAATCCGGAAGATCGGCCTAAGAAAAACCGAAGAAAAACCCGATATCCCAAATACTCAAGAACAACGCAAGACCACCCTTGGGAGCCCCAAAGAAACGCGCAAGAACTCTGCCACGGCTGCACAAACACACGGTATTGTTGCAGGCAGATCCCCAAGGCCGAGCAGTCACCAATTGTTCCGAGAGGAGTTGGAGCCGCGATGGCGCACACAGAGTTGCCTTTGGTAGATACGGAAGCGCTGCAGGCACTGGAAGACTCCTTACAAGGTCAAAAGCCGCCGGCGCTCGAATTTGTGCGCAGCTTCGCAAAGATGTGGCCTCAGCGTTTTGAACGGATCCGTGGTGCCGTCGACAGCTGTGAGTGGGCGAAAGCCGTTGACGCAGCAATCAGTCTTTACTCTTCCAGTTCCATGGCCGGTGTGCCACGGCTGAGTCGGCTGGCGGCAGAACTTGTCCAGCTGCTGAAAAGAGGGCACTACATCAAGGCAGCCACGATGCTTGACCAGTTGCATCGCTGCGGAGACCAAACGGTCGCCCAACTCGTTGCCTCATACCTGCGGCAAGGTTAGAGACACTGGGGCCTCCCCCAGCCAAAGCGGTCCGTCATGAGAGCTTCATGCAGGAACCACCATGGAAAACATCAGATAATCTGTGGCAATGACTTCTGCAAAGCATGTACGCAAGGCGGTTATACCCGCAGCCGGTATGGGAACGCGTTTTTTGCCCGCGACCAAGGCGATGCCCAAGGAAATGCTGCCGGTAGTTGACAAACCTGCCATTCAATATGTGGTTCAGGAAGCGGTCAGTGCAGGCCTCACCGACGTCTTGATGATCACAGGGCGCAACAAACGCGCTTTGGAGGACCACTTTGACCGTGTCCCCGTCACCGAGCAGTTGCTGGAGGCCAAGGGCGACACCGAGCGTCTCGCCGCCATTCAACACGCCACCGCCTTGGGCGAAATCCACTACGTTCGCCAGGGCGACCCGAAGGGACTGGGGCACGCAGTGCTGCGGGCCAAGACTCACGTGGGCGACGAACCCTTCGCCGTGCTCCTTGGCGACGACCTGATCGATGAGCGCGATGAGCTCCTGACCACCATGATTGAAGTTCAGGAACGCACCGGTGGTTCAGTGGTGGCCTTGATCGAGGTTCCGCAGGACAAGATTTCCGCCTACGGCTGCGCCGACATGAGCGTCATTGAGGGCGAGGACTACGTTCGTGTCAACCACTTGGTGGAGAAGCCCTCGGTGGAGGATGCGCCGTCGAACTTGGCCGTGATTGGCCGCTACGTGCTGCACCCGGCCGTGTTCGACGTGCTCGAGAAGACCCCTCCAGGACGCGGGGATGAAATTCAACTTACCGACGCCCTGCAGACACTCGCCGTCAGTGAAGGCGAAGGTGGGGGCGTGTACGGTGTGGTGTTCCGTGGTCGCCGCTACGACACCGGAGACAAGCTCAGCTACCTCAAGGCCGTGGTGACCTTGGCCTGCGACAGCGAAGACCTGGGCCCCGACCTGCGTGAGTGGCTCGGTGAATTCGCCAACGGCCTGCAGCCGGAAACGCCCAGAATGGCCCTCAGCCGGTAAAGTATTCATCAGGTGTGCCGGGAAGTCTGGTCGGCAATGACATTGTCGAACCCAATTGTTCCCACAGAACATCACCCAAAGCTAGAAGTTACAACTCGATGACCCTTCCTTCCCCGCTCAATATATTCTCCCGCGGCAGCTAAGGCGAGTCCGTGCGCATCAGCCAGATTCTGCGATCCGAAACTGTTGGTGGAGCACTGCTGCTGGCGGCGACGGTCGTGGCGCTAGTCTGGGCAAACTCCCCTCTTGCAGATGGCTACTTCGCCTTGCGAGATTTCCAAATCAGCCCGGAATCCCTCCACCTGAACCTGAGCTTGGGCACGTGGGCGGCGGACTGTCTGCTGGCGATCTTCTTCTTTTGTTGCCGGGCTTGAGCTCAAACGTGAATTTGTGGCCGGCGACCTGCGCAACCCGGCACGGGCCGTGGTGCCCATTGCCGCGGCTGTGGGCGGCGTCATTGTCCCTGCCTTGATCTTTGTGGCTGTGAACATTTCCGCCGGTCCGGAAATCCTCAAGGGTTGGGCCATCCCCGCCGCCACCGACATTGCCTTCGCCTTGGCCGTTCTGGCCGTCATCAGCACGCACCTGCCCAGCGCCCTGCGCACCTTCCGGTTGACATTGGCCGTAGTGGACGACCTCATTGCCATCGCCATCATCGCCGTGTTCTACCCCGGCGAAATGCACTTCCAGCACCTCGCCTTGGCCGTTTTGCCCTTGCTGCTCTTCATCTGGCTGGTGCAAAAACGCATCCGTTCCTGATACCTGCTCATTCCGCTCGCAGCCGCCACGTGGGCACTTGTGTACTCCTCCCGAGTCCACGCCACGGTGGCCGGCGTGCTCTTGGGCTTTGCGGTGCCCGTGCTCCGCAGTACCAAGCATGGCGGTCCGAAAGCGGGCCCCGGACTGGCTGAGCATTTTGAACACCGCATGCGCCCAATATCGGCGGGGCTTGCCGTACCGCTCTTCGCGTTCTTCTCAGCCGGCGTAGCCGTCGGTGGGTTGGCAGGGTTGAAGAGCGCCCTCACCGACACCGTCGCCATTGGCATTGTCCTGGCGCTGGTGGTGGGCAAGTTCATCGGTGGTCTTCGGTTCCACCTGGATTGTCACCAAGACCACCAAGGCCAAGCTCGACGACGGACTGGCATGGGTGGATGTCGCCGGCTTGGCGCTTTTGGCCGGTGTGGGTTTCACCGTCTCCTTGCTGATCAGCGAACTCAGTTTCGGCGATGACGCCCCGCACTACAACCACGCCAAGGTGGCCATCCTCGTCGGATCGCTCGTCGCGGCCCTGCTGGCAGCCGTTGTGCTGCGCCTGCGCAACAAGCACTACCGTAAGCTGGCGGAGATCGAAACCGAAGATGCGGACGGCGACGGCATTCCGGACGTCTACCAACAGTAGCGTCGACACAAGCAACTGGTCCGCATATATTCCACGATGAAAGCAACCATGACTCAGACCGGTTCAAAAGATGTAGCTGCTGCTCAGCCCTATCGGCCTCGAAGCCTGCGGAAACGGGTATTTCTTACCCAACTGCCGTTGTCGGTGATCATGCTCGCGGTTGTCTTCATTGCGCTGGCTTTTTATCCGCAGTCGTTTCATCAGCCGTTGTTCTTGGCTGCCTTGGCGTTGCATGTGCTGCTTCTCCTGGCGGCCTTCTCGGTGCCTTGAGGCAGCCTGCCCCGTGGAACGGTCCTCATCATTCCGTACCTTGATATTCTTGCCATTGGCCTGTTCCGCGGAGTGAACCAGCAGTTTCTCACCGCTATTGGTTTGCTAATATTTTTCCCGGTCTTTTGGCTGGCTTCAGCAGGACTGGCCAGGCGCACCGCCGTTGTGGTCAGTGTTGCAGCCGCTTCGCTTATCGTGTGGTTGCCTGTCCACACCTCTCCCAGCGGGTTTACGCCGGCGTTGCTGGTCAAGCCGTTGCTTTTCCCGTTGGTGGTCCTTGCCTTCGCCATCACCGTGGTCGCAGTGACGGACACCGTCAACGCGCAACGGAAGTCGCTCGAAGCCAAGGACCTCCAGCTGCGGACGGCACTGGAGGCAAGCCAACAGCGTGAGCGGCTCCTGGAAACGGTGTTGGATACTGTTGCCGTTGGGGTGGTGGCTGTGGATTCGGACGGCAATGACCTGCTGATGAATGCTGCCCAATCCGTTCTCCACGGCCACGCAGTGCCTTCTGACATTGCCGACCCGGAAGAGAAGGAGCTGCTCGTTTTCGCTATGGACACCTCCACCCCGGTGGCTGGGGAAGACCGTCCCGTTCGCCGGGCCATCAAGGGCGAAGAATTCACCAACTATCAGGTGTGGCTTGGATCTGGGGAGACGGCAAGGGCTGTTTCCACCGCGGCACGCCCCATGCGCGACTCGGAAGGGAACTTCGACGGCGCCGTGATCGCCTTTCACGACATCACTGACATGACGGCTGCCCTTGAGGCGAAAAATGACTTCGTTTCCAATGTTTCACACGAGTTCCGCACCCCGCTGACATCGATCCGGGGCTATCTTGAGATGGTGTTGGACGAGCCTGCCGATTTGCCGCCGGATGTGCGCAAATATCTGACCATTGCTTCACGGAGCGTGGATCGGCTCAGTTCCTTGGTTGCAGACCTGCTCACCACCGATTCCGTGACGCTCACGGTGGCACGGACGGGCGTTGCCCAGCTGGTCGCGGACAGCCTGGGATCGGCAGCTCCTGCGGCTGCCACTAACAACGTTGCGCTGTCCGCCAATGTTCAGCCCGCCTTGGAAGCGTTCATCGACCCCCGCCGCGTGGGCCAAGTGTTGGACAATCTGGTCTCCAATGCCGTCAAGTACTCCCCCGACGGCGGAACGGTCACCGTGCGGGCCTGGGCGCAAGGGCCTGATCTGTGGTGCGAGGTTAAGGACACCGGGATGGGCATGAACAGCGCGGAACAAGCTGAGGCTTTCACCAAGTTCTTCCGCGCCCAGCCCGCAGTCCAGCGTTCCATTCCGGGCATCGGTTTGGGGTTGATGATTTCAAGGACCATCGTGGCAAAACATGGCGGCACCATCAACTTGCGCAGTGCTCGAGGGGCAGGGACCACCATTACTTTCGTGCTGCCGCAGTGTTTGGCCACAGTCGACTCAACACTCGGAAACCGCGTCAGCGCCGTGCCTGCGTTGGAAGATGCTCCCTAAGCTCAAGATCACCTCAAGACCTGCCTCTGGATGCCACAATTGGCTGTCCCTTCGGATCAAAAGACTGTCCATTTGGACAACAAAAAGACGCTATGCCGCCCCGTTTCTTAAGGTTTAGTCAGGTTCGTTCCAATCCCGGAAAAACTAGTCATTGTCGGGCGCGCGGCAGATACTGTTAAGGCAGGCCTGAACAGGGGCAACGGGATACACGGGCAGGAGGCAGGCGAAGATTTTGACACATACCAAATTGCCGCTCGTCTGCAACGAAACCCTGCATTCCTTGGAAGATTCCCTCTTCGGTGAACGTGCCCTGTGCCGTAATTTTGTGCACCGATACGTTGACATGTGGCCGGGACGTTTTGAGCGCATTCAAGCTGCTCTGGCAGCAGGCAACAACGAGAACGCCATGGACGCGGCACTGAGCCTGCGCAGCTCCAGCATGATGGTCGGCGCAGCTCGATTGGGAGACCTGACCACTAATCTGATCCACCTCCTCGAAATCGGCCGCCATGCGGCCGCAGCCAAGAAGCTCACTGCGCTGCTCGTCTGTGGCAACCAAACCACGTGCCAATTGACCATGTCCTACATCAACGTGGCGTAACGTTGTGCTGTGACACCCACAAACCGGAGACTCCACCGCATATCCCTGTGCCTCATGGCTGCCTACCTTGTGGCCTTGGTTCTCATCGTCTTTTGGCCCACCCCCGTTGACCGCCCGGCAGCAGGGAGCCTGAACCACTTTATTGCGTGGATACATCGCCGCAGCGTGCCAACGTTCATTGGTTACGGCAAGATCGAATTTTCCGCCAACATCGCAATGTTCATACCCATGGGCATCATTGCCTCCGCTTGGACCAAGCAAGCATGGGCCGGTTTGCTCGTGGGGTTCATGGCATCAGTATGCATTGAGTTGGCCCAGGCCCTGTTTCTGGCGGAAAGGTTCGCTTCCGGTCTTGACGTGCTGGCAAATACTCTGGGAGCCGGTATTGGCGCGACGCTCTACTTCGTTGGCCATAGACACCACCAGAATCGCCACGTAGTGCTCGCTGGTGATGGGAATCACGGCCACTAATGTCCAGTGTTACACCCTTGGGTGATGCACAGTCCGGAGATGCGGACCTCGTGCCTGTAGGTTGGGATTCATGACAACAACTCTCCCGTTCAGGGTTCTCACCGTCTGCACGGGAAACATCTGCCGCTCCCCCATGGCGGAGCGGCTACTGCAAAGCGAGCTCGACATCGCGGCCCCGAATGTCTTCGCAGTGGAAAGTGCCGGCACGGCCGCAATGGTCGGATCCGATATGGAACCCCACATTGAGGGTTTCGTCCGGGTGTTGGGGGCATCTTCGGAAGGATTTGCCGCCCGCCAGCTCACCCGGGAAATCTTGGACAAGCAGGACTTGGTGCTCGCCCTGACCCGTGAGCACCGCAGCCGTATAGTTGAGATACATCCGGGCTTGCTGAAAAAGACATTCACCTTGCGTGAGCTGGCCAGGGTCCTGCCCCACATTGACGGGGCCCGCGGTGTCCACCCCGCCGAACGCTGGGAATTGGCCATTCCATTGGCCATGCGCTCCCGCACACTCCACAGGGCCGCTGCCGAAGATGACGATGTGGTGGACCCCTACCGCCGCGGGGACAAGGTCTTTGAAGAGATGCGCCAACAACTGGTCCCGGCCGTGCAGGCACTTGTCGCTTGGGAGAAGGCGCACGCATAGTCCCTGATCCAGCCTTCGAAACTACAGCTCTGCTCTGCGTCACAAACAAGTGGTGGACAATCAAATTCACTAATTGGGACATCATTCACTAAAGTTGCGGTAATGCACACTAATACTTTTCGGGATTCTCCTGCGCCCAACGTTAATGACCTGGACAGGTTTTATGCAGTGATCCCGGCGGGCGGGGTGGGTACCAGGCTGTGGCCGTTGTCGCGGGCTGCGGCGCCGAAGTTCCTGCATGACCTCACCGGCAGCGGCAGCACCCTGATTCGTGCCACCTATGACCGGCTGGAGCCGATCAGTGGCAGCAGGGTCCTGTTGGTGACGGGGGACGCGCACCGGGAAGCGGTGTGCCGTCAGCTTCCCGAGGTTGCCGATGAGAACCTGGTGTTGGAGACCGAGCCGAAAGATTCCGGTGCGGCGATTGGTTTGGCGGCGGCGATTCTGTTCCTGCGCGACCCGGACACCATTATGGGTTCCTTTGCCGCGGATCAGGTCATTAGCCCGGTGGAAAAGTTTCAGGACGCGGTCCGTGAGGCCATTTACACGGCAGCTACCGGGAAGATTGTCACGATCGGCATCAAGCCCACCCATCCCTCGACTGGTTTTGGTTACATTCGCACCGGGGAGCCTCTGGTGGTGGCTGGCGCTCCGAGCGCGCATTCGGTGGTGAAATTTGTGGAGAAGCCGAGCCGGGAAGTCGCCGAAACGTACCTTGCCAGCGGTGAGTACAACTGGAATGCGGGCATGTTCGTGGCGCCGGTGGAATTGATGCTGCGCCACTTGAAGGCGAATGAGCCCGAACTCTACGAGGGCCTGATGGAAATTGCGTTGGCCTGGGACACTCCGGAACGGGTGGCCGTGAAGAAGCGGGTGTGGCCCACCTTGCCGAAGATCGCCATTGACTATGCCGTGGCGGAACCGGCGGCCGATGCCGGTGACGTGGCAGTGATTCCGGCGGACTTCAGCTGGGACGACGTGGGCGACTTCGCCGCGATCGCCCGGCTCAGCAGCGCCAAGGAAGTCAAGGACGTGAAGGTCATTGGCGAAGGCGCCCGAGTCTTCACCGAGGACAGCACCGGGATCGTGGTCTCCGACACCAAACGCGTCATCGCGCTGATCGGCATCCAGGACGTCGTCGTGGTGGACACCCCCGACGCCCTTCTTGTCACCACGCGCGCCCACTCCCAACTGGTGAAAAACGCCGTCGCCGGACTCAAGGAACAAGGCGACACCGACGTTCTGTAACCTCTGCCCTACTGATGGTATGACTACATCACTCGGCACAAACTGGACGGCAGGGACATGCGTTCCTCCTCCCTTGAGTTCTGCCACGCCTTCGCCGAAGGAGCCGCCGGGCGCGGCGCCAACGTCACCCTGCTGGGCCCGCTCTCCTCCGAAACCGGCCTCACCGAAATCCGCGACCTCGCCCAGTCCTACCTGACCAACGGCATCCCGGACGGCCTGGTCTTCGGCACTGCCGGGGAAATCGACGAAGACGACATCCTGAAGCAATACGCCCAGTACCTGCGCAACCTCGTTGGCCTCTCCGACTCCCCGCCAACCCGCTCGAACCGGCCAACCCGCTGGAACCGGCCAACCTGCTCGACCTGCAGGCCGCCGTCGTGGCGCACGGGGCGGACATAGGCCTGGCCTTCGACGGCGACGCCGACCGCTGCTTCGTGATCGATGAAACCGGCGCCCCGCTCTCCCCCTCGGCCGTCACGGCACTGGTGGCGCGGCGCGAAATCGCCCGCGCCCAAGCCCTCGGCGAGGACCACCCCACCGTCATCCACAACCTCATCACCTCCCGCGCGGTCCCGGAACTGATCACCCACGACGGCGGCCGCGCCGTCCGCACCCGCGTGGGCCACTCCTTCATCAAGGCCACCATGGCCGCCGAAGGCGCCGTCTTCGGCGGAGAAGAGCGTGTCAGATGGAGTGTGTAAGTGGCTTTGCCACCATCTGATTTGGAGATAATTGTGACTGTGATTGAAGACAAGGATTTTGCTGGGAAAGTGGATGCGTCGGATGCGGCTGAGCGGATGGCTGCTGTGGGGAACATGGAAGCGCTGAAGGCCTCGGGTGCTTTTGATGAATTGATGGGGCAGATTGACCGGGGTGAGATCGAGCTCGATGGCAAGGACGGGTTTATTCAGCACTTGATCCGGGCCGGGCTGGAACGGGGGCTGAAGACAGAATTGACAGAGCACCTTGGTTATGAAAAGCATGAGTACGCTGGCCGTGAGGTCGCGAACTCCCGCAACGGGGCCTACCCTAAAACGGTGTCCACCAGTGCCGGGGATATTGATCTGGCGATCCCGCGAGACCGTGCCGGGACCTTCGTCCCACGGCTGGTTCCCAAGGGCTCACGGCATACCGGGCAGCTGGCGGACATGATCGTGAGCCTCTACGCAGGGGGGCATGACGGTGCGGGACATCGAGCACCATCTAGCCACTACCATTGGCACCGAACTCTCTCGAGAAACGATCTCGAAGATCACCGATGAGATCCTCGATGAGGTGATCGCATGGCAGAGGCGCCCGTTGGATCCGATCTATCCGATCATGTATTTGGATGCGATCGTGATCGAGGTTCGTGACGGCGCGCATGTGAAAAACAAGGCCGCGCATATCGCGGTTGGTGTTGACATGGACGGGATCAAGCATGTGCTGGGGATCTGGATTGCTCAGACTGAAGGTGCAAAGTTTTGGGCGCAGGTCTGCTCAGAGCTGGCCAACCGTGGCGTCAAGGACGTGCTGATCGTGTGTTGCGACGGACTCACCGGATTCCCCGAAGCCATCGAAGCCACTTGGCCCTACGCCACCGTGCAGACGTGCGTGGTGCACCTGATCCGTTCCTCCATGCGTTTCGTTTCCTACAGTGACCGCAAGAAGGTCGCCGCCGAGCTGCGCCTGATCTCAGGACTCCGGATATAGCGAGTTAATTGTTTCGAGATGATGTTTTGTCTTTGACTTCGTAGCGCAGGATCTGGTTGGTTCCGGGGTAGCGGGTTTTCGTGGCGGTCAGGTGCTGGCAGAGTTCGG
>NZ_JASISP010000010.1 GCF_030063185.1 Arthrobacter sp. H35-D1 | reverse complement strand
CTGCATCATGCCCATGTCTGCCAAACCAGTGGCGACTCCGTCAGGCTGACCCAGGCCCTAGCAGGGAAGGGAGTGGCACAACTGAGCTAACACACCGCACCGGTATGGCCAACCACGCATCTATATTTGCGGGCAGATCTCATGGCCATATCCGGGCATTTTTAATGGCCACCAGCGGGCAGATAACCTGGCCGCTGGTGGGCAGAAGCTCATGGCCCTTGACACAGGGCTGCGGCCATGCTCCTCAGGCGTGCCAGACTGTTGCCTTGGGGGCTGCCGGAACAGGTGTTTCGCCATACTTGTGCATACTCCCGGAGCATCAAGTCTGCCAGCCCGGTGTGCCATGCATCAGCCTCCGGCAACGTCGACAGCAGTTGCACGTCCGCACTGAGCCCGATGGAGAAGCCGGCGCCCACAGCGTCCCGCAACTCTTGCACCCTACCTGCAAGATCGGGGCGGCGCATGGATTCCTTCACGGCAACCAAGTTCGCAGTCTCCGCCAGCACGGCCAGAGTCTCCGCCGTGACGTCATACTGTGTCTGAAGCGGCTTGTTGTAGAAGCACAAGGGGATGGATGTGGCATCAGCCACCTGCCCGAAGAGTTCCCGAACTTCCGCATCGGACAACGGCAGGTAGGAAAACGGGGCCAGCAGGAGCCCGTCAGCGCCCACCTGCTCAGCATCCTTGGCCAAGTTCACCGTTTCGCGGGTGGAAGCGGCGCTGACAGCCGAACAGACGGGAATCGACGACTCTCCCGGCCCGGCGGATCCCGCTGCGGCCTCAACAGCAGTCTCTGTCGCAGCACGCCTCTCCGCCCTGTCAAACAGCACCCCGGCACCGGAGGTGGCCAGGACGGTTACGCCGGACACCCCTGCCCTGGCCGCGTTGGCTACAAGCCGCGCCAAGGCACCCTGGTCGAGTTCGTCGTCGTGCGTCAACGGTGTGACTGGATAGGCAAGAAGACCGGTAAAAGCCTGTGGCATGGGAGGAGTCCTGAGTCGAGGGAGCGTCAGCCTATTGTGCCCCGAAACTGCGCGAGCATCGGTGCGGAAGGCCGAAAGGTGCAGGAGGGTCGGAAGATTGCGCCCCGAAAGTGCAGGAGCGTCGAAAGGGCGGAAGACGACGGCGGCACCCGGCTCACGCCGTGAAGCGCGAGCCGGGTGCCGCCACCGATTGCTGCCGGTTTACTGCCGGTGTTGTTACTGTTGCTGCTTGCTACCAGCCGCGCTCGGCCAGGCGGTGAGGCGCCGGGATGTCTGCGACGTTGATGCCCACCATGGCTTCGCCCAGGCCGCGGGAGACATCCGCAATAACGCTGGGATCGTCGAAGAACGTGGTCGCCTTGACCACGGCAGCGGCTCGCTGGGCCGGGTTGCCTGACTTGAAGATGCCGGAGCCGACAAAAACGCCGTCGGCGCCGAGCTGCATCATCATGGCAGCATCGGCAGGGGTTGCGATGCCGCCGGCGGTGAACAGCACCACGGGGAGCTTGCCGGAGGCGGCAACTTCCTTCACGAGCTCGTACGGGGCGGCAAGTTCCTTGGCGGCAACGTACAGCTCGTCCTTGGGCAGAGCTGCCAGCTGGGCGATCTGGGTGCGGATCTTGCGCATGTGGCCCGTGGCGTTGGAGACGTCGCCGGTGCCGGCTTCACCCTTGGAGCGGATCATGGCGGCACCTTCGTTGATGCGGCGCAGGGCCTCGCCCAAGTTGGTGGCGCCACAGACGAAGGGAACCTTGAAGTTCCACTTGTCGATGTGGTGCTCGTAGTCGGCCGGGGTCAGGACCTCGGACTCGTCCACGTAGTCAACGCCCAAGGACTCAAGGACCTGGGCCTCAACGAAGTGGCCGATCCGGGCCTTGGCCATCACGGGGATGGACACGGCGGCGATGATGGCGTCGATCATGTCCGGGTCGCTGGCGCGCGAGACGCCGCCCTGGGCACGGATGTCGGCCGGAACGCGTTCCAGTGCCATGACGGCCACGGCGCCGGCATCTTCGGCAATTTTTGCCTGTTCAACGTTGACAACGTCCATGATGACGCCGCCCTTGAGCATGTCCGCCATGCCGCGCTTGACGCGGCTGCTGCCGGTTACCGGTGTTACATCGGGTGTAGACACAAAAACCCCTCTGGATGAGAACAATAGTTTCTAAGCCCGCAAACGTGATGCGTCGCACGGGTGTCGCCAGTCTATTCCGGGGTTCTGCGCCGCCTAAAACTGGTGTTACTGCCCCTGCTTTTGCTGCCCTTGCGCGAGGTTGGGATCGTGGGCCTGCCGGCGCACGGTGCCAATTCGCTGGAACACTGTGACAAGGCTTGCAAGTGCCAGCAGGACAAGCACGACGGCGAGCACGGCTTCCGGGATGCCCAGCCCCACCAGCCCGGTCGCCACGAGCACCACCACGAGCCTGTCGGAGCGTTCGGCAATGCCCACGTTGGCGCTCATGCCCAGGCCTTCGGCCCGTGCCTTGGCGTAGGAGACGATCGAACCCAGCACCAGGCAGGTCAGTGCCATGGCGGCGATGAAGTGGTTGTTGCCGCCAGTGTAGAACCACACGACAATGCCAGCGAACACGGCGCCGTCGCCCACCCTGTCAAGCGTTGAGTCAAGGAAGGCACCCCACTTTCCGGAGCGGCCCAGCATGCGGGCCATGAGCCCGTCGACGATGTCCGAGAAGACGAAGACAGTGATGACAACAGTGCCCCAGAACAACTCCCCCAGCGGGTAGCCGATCAAGGCCCCTGCTGCCACGCCCAAGGTGCCTACGATGGTGACGGCGTCCGGTGAAACCCGCAGCCGCACCAACAAGGCAGCCACCGGGGTGAAGATGGCGGCGAAGAGTGCGCGGGCATATTTATTAAGCACTGCTCTCCCCCTCCTCGGCAGCTTCCGTCGCCGACGGGCCCCCGCTGGCGGTGGCCCAGGCCGCGGAGACCTGGTGGCGGACATCCCCCAGGGTTTGGGTGATGGCCTTCGTCTCGGCGATGATGGGCAGGAAGTTTCCGTCCCCTCCCCACCGCGGCACCACGTGTTGGTGCAGGTGCGCGGCAATGCCCGCCCCGCCCGTGACGCCCTGGTTCATGCCCAGGTTGAAGCCCGACGGGTTCGCCACCTGGCGCAGAACACGCATGGCCTGTTGGGAGAGGGCGGCAAACTCGGCCGTCTCGGCCACCGTCAAGTCGGTGTAGTCGGGCACGTGGCGGTACGGACACACCAGCAGGTGTCCGGCGTTGTACGGGTACAGGTTCAGGATGACATAGGCCAGTTCCCCGCGGTGGACGATCAAGGATTCCTCGTCGCTGCGCCCGGGCGCTTCGCAAAAAGGGCAGTTGTGCTTGCCGGTGACCTGCTCCTGCCCGCCCTTCACATAGGCGAGCCGGTGGGGCGTCCAGAGTCGTTGGAAGGCGTCTGGAACCCCGGGGAGTTCAAAATCATCGACTGGAATAGGCTCGGGCGCCCCACCAAATTCACTCACGCCGTGCGGTTCCCAACAGCTTCGACAATGCGGGCCACCGCGTCATCGACTGCCACGCCGTTGTCTTGGCTGCCGTCGCGGAAGCGGAAGGACACTGCGTTGGCGTCTGCGTCGTCCCCGCCGGCAATCAGCACAAACGGGACTTTGTCCTTGCTGGCGGTGCGGATCTTCTTCGGGAAGCGGTCGCTTGAAATGTCCACCTCGGCACGGATGCCGGCTTCCTTGAGCTTGGCGACGACGTCGAACATGTAGTCGTTGAACGCTTCGGCCACCGGGATGGCCACCACCTGCACGGGTGAGAGCCAGGCGGGGAAGGCCCCGGCGTAGTGCTCAGTCAGCACGGCCATGAAGCGCTCCACCGAACCAAACAGTGCGCGGTGGATCATGACCGGCCGCTGGCGGGTGCCGTCGGCGGCCTGGTACTCAAGTTCAAAGCGGTCGGGCAGGTTGAAGTCCAGCTGGATGGTGGACATCTGCCAAGTGCGTCCCAGCGCATCCTTCGCTTGAACGGAGATCTTCGGGCCGTAGAACGCGGCTCCTTCAGGGTCGGCCACCAGTTCCAGCCCCGACGCCTCGGCCACTTCGGCCAGGGTTTGGGTGGCTTCCTCCCAAACGGCGTCGTCGCCGACGAACTTTTCCGGATCCTTGGTGGAGAGCTCCAGGTAGAAGTCGTCCAAGCCGTAGTCCTTGAGCAGCGACAGCACAAAGTTCAACGTTTCGGTGAGCTCATCCTTCATCTGCTCCTTGGTGCAGTAGATGTGCGCGTCGTCCTGTGTCATGCCGCGGACACGGGTGAGGCCGTGGACCACGCCGGACTTTTCGTAGCGGTACACGGAACCGAACTCGAACAGGCGCAGCGGCAGTTCACGGTAAGAGCGTCCGCGGGACCGGAAGATCAGGTTGTGCATGGGGCAGTTCATCGGCTTGAGGTAGTAATCCTGGCCGGGCTTGCGCACCGTGCCGTCCTCATTGAGCTCGGCGTCCACGTGCATGGGCGGGAACATGCCGTCCTTGTACCAGTCGAGATGCCCGGAGACCTCGTACAGGTTGGCCTTGGTGATGTGCGGGGTGTAAACGAAGTCGTAGCCGGCCTCAACGTGCCGCTTGCGGGAGTAGTCTTCCATTTCCTTGCGGATGATGCCGCCCTTGGGGTGGAAGATGGGCAGGCCGGAGCCCAGCTCGTCGGGGAAGGAGAACAGGTCAAGCTCGACGCCGAGCTTGCGGTGGTCGCGGCGCTCGGCTTCGGCGATGCGCTCCTGGTAGGCCTTCAAAGCGTCCTTGGTGGGCCAGGCCGTTCCGTAGATGCGCTGCAGCTGCTGGTTGTTCTGGTTGCCCAGCCAGTAGGCGGCGGAGGTGCGGGTGAGGGCGAAGGCGTTGGAGATCAGCTTCGTGTTTTGCAGGTGCGGGCCGCGGCACAAATCGCACCAAACAAGGTCACCGGATTTGCGGTCCACGTTGTCATAGATGGTGATCTCCCCGGCGCCCACCTCGACGTTGACGCCTTCGGCGGTGTCGCCGTCGTTCTTCTTGCCCAAAAGCTCCAGCTTGTAGGGCTCGTGGGCCATGGCTTCGCGGGCCTGGTCCTCGGTGACGACGCGGCGGGCGAATTTTTGGTTCTGGTTGACGATCTTGAGCATCATCTTCTCAAGGGTCTTCAAGTCCTCTGGAGTGAAAGGCTCGGCCACGTCGAAGTCGAAGTAGAACCCGTCGGTGATGTACGGGCCAATGCCCAGTTTCGCGTCCGGGCGCAGCTGCTGCACAGCCTGGGCCATGACGTGGGCGGTGGAGTGGCGCAACACGTCGAGGCCGTCGGGGGAATCAATGGTGACGGGCTGCACCTCGGCGCCGGCTTCGAGCACTGCCGAAAGGTCCTTCAAAACCCCGTCCACGCGCATGACAACAACTTCGCGGCGGTCAAAGAATAGTTCCGCACCAGTGGTGCCGGTGGCCACCGCGGTCTCGTTGCCCTCGACCTTGATGGTGACTTGTGAATCCACTGGCACGTCTAACTCCTTGATTTGTCCTGTGCGGCCCCATGTCCAAGCAACATACGGGGGTTGCTGTGGGCCTCCTCGATGATATCTGCATGCCGGTGCACCGGCCAACACGGGGGCTCCGGCAACGCCTCGGAAGGCGAGCCTGCCAGCGAGCCAGGGCGCATATTTGGCTCCATGTCCGGCACTGGCTCCGGCCGCATTTCCGGCAGCGCCCCAAGCAGCGACCCGGGCAGCGAGTTCATGTCCAGGTCCTGCAAATCCCAGGCTTCCAACGCCTGCACGGTGATGCCTCGCGGGCCGGTGCGCCGTGTCAGCCCGCGGATCAGCAGCATGCGGGTGCCAAAGAGCAGGGGGCCGGACTTTTCCTGCGCCTCGCTGAAGAAGGTGGCGTCCACGCAGCCGGTGCCGTCGTCAATGCTGATGAACACCACCCTTTTGCCGCCGCGCATGGGCGGTGTTTGGGTGGCCACCCGCACCCCGGCCACCAAAATTTCGGTGTTGTTGCGCAAGCCCAGCAGCTGCTCGGCCCGGCTGACACCCAGCCGATCCAGCAGCGGGGCGTAGCTTTCCATCAGGTGCCCGCTCACATCGACGGAGAGCAGGTCTAGTTCGGTGCGCACAGTCTCGGCCAACCCTGCCGCAGGGTGCCTGGCTGCGAGCGCGCCCAGTTCCACATCCTCCATGGGCAGGGCCAGCTGCCCGGAGATGGGCTCATTGCGCTTGTTGGCCTTGTGCGCCGGCAAACTGTTGACGTGGGCGATGAGGTCGGCACGGTTGGCGGTGTTCCCTGTTCTCTGTTGTGCCCGGCGATGCAGGGAGTCCAGGGCGCCCAATTGAGCCAGTCGTTTCAGGATGGGCCGGCTCAGTCTTCCCCTGTCGCGCAGCTCGGCCAGGGAGCCGTAGGGCTGGCCGGCGAGGATGCGCTTGAGCTCGGTGCCGGAGAGCCCGTAAACACCGGCAAGGCTCATGCGGATGCCCGTCACATTGGCCGCGGTGCGTTCGGCGCGGTACTGCCCGCCGCTGGCATTGATGTCAAGGGGCAGGATGGGGATGCCCATGCGCCTTGCCTCTGCCACGATCAGGCGGAGCGGATACATGCCGGGGTCGTGTTCCCACAGTCCTGCCATGAATTCAGCAGGATGGTGTGCTTTCAGCCAGGCCGACTGGTAGGTGGGCACGGCAAAGGCCGCCCCGTGCGCCTTGCAGAAGCCAAAGCTGCCAAACGCGGCAAGAGTCCCCCACACCTCCTCAATGACAGCCTGGCTGTAGCCGTTCCCCGCGGCTTTGGCCCTGAAGTACTTTTCCACGGCGGGCTCGGCGGACGGGTTCCCCAATCCCCGCCTGAACTCGTCTGCCCTGGACAAGGTGCACCCTGTCATGGTGCTGAGGGTGCGCAGCACTTGTTCGTGGAAAACCGTGACTCCATGGGTTTCTTCCAGCACGGGGATGAGGTCGGGGTGGGCGTAGTGTGCCGGCGAGAAGCCTGCCCGGTTTTCCAGAAATGGTTTGACCATGTTTGATTTCATCGGTCCGGGCCGGAACAAGGAGATGTCGATGATGAGGTCGCTGAATTCAGCGGGGGCCATTTTCCCCACGAGCTCGCGCTGGCCCGGGGATTCGATTTGGAAGCAGCCCAGTGTGTGGGTGCTGCGGATCAGTTCAAAGGTGGGTTCGTCGTCGAACGGGACGGCGTCAAGGTCAATTCCCCCTCCTTCGGTGATGAAGGGTGCGTCGGGGGCGTGCCCGCCTTCCTCCGCCACGGCTTCCCTTGTGGGGTGCAGGCGGATGATTTCCCGGACCGCATAGGCCATGGCGCTTTGCATGCGCACGCCCAGGACATCGAGTTTGAGCATGCCCATGGCGTCCATGTCGTGTTTGTCGAACTGGCTCATGGGCAGTCCCATGCCGCTGGGCTGCACGGGGGTGCGGTTGAGCAGCCCGGAGTCTCCCAGGATGACCCCGCACGGGTGCATGGAGATGTGCCGGGGCAGGCTGTCAAGACGTTCGGTGAGGTCCACCAGGAGGTCCAGCTGGCCGCCGCCGTCGGCGTGGCGGGAGTCGCGGACCTGGGCGGCCAGGTCGCGCAGCTCGGGTTTTTCCTCCAGTGCTTCCCTGAAGGAGCCTGCCGAAAACCGCCACAGCTGTTTGGCTATCTGGTCAATGTCTCCCCTGTCCATGCCCAGTGCCATGCCGGCATCCCTGACAGCGCCCCGGGCACGGTAGCTGTTTTGCATGCTCATCAAGGTCACCCGCTTGGGGCCAAAGCGTTCAAAAATCCCCCTGTACACGTTGTGGCGCTCCGCGCTTTCCACATCCAGGTCGATGTCGGGCAGCGTGGACCTGTCCGCTGAGAGGAACCTTTCAAAGAGCAGGTCGTTGGCGATGGGGTCCACGGCGCTGATGCCCAGCAAGTAGTTGACAAGCGAGGACGCCCCCGAGCCCCTTGCTGCCCGCCGCACCCCCATGGTGCGGATCATGTCCGAAACTTCTGCCACGGTGAGAAAGTAGGATTCAAAGCCCAAGCCGCCAATCGTGGCCAGTTCCGTCTCCAGCCTGTTGCGCACAGTCAGCAGCTTGGTTCCGCTGAGGTTGCCAAAGCGTTGGACAAGCCCCGCCTCACTGCGTTGACGAAGTTCCACACCGGCGGTGCCCGTCAACCCGAGCACATCCATTTCCGGGGTTGCCGGTTGCTTCCAGCCCAAGTCTGCAGCCGGGTCAAGCCTGCACTTGTCCGCCAACTGGGCGGTGTTGGCCCATAGTTGGCTTAGTTCGGCGTTGCCGTATCCGCCCTGGTACACAATTTCCTTGGCCACGGCACGCATCTGGGCGGCGCTCTTGAGCCAAGCCTGTCCCGTGGGCTGCAGCTCGTGGAGTTCTCCCAACGGCATCACGTTCCTTGCCGCATCCAGGACATCGGCCGTGGGGGCGTCTTCGGCATGGGCGTAGCGGGCGGCGTTGCTCAACACCGCCGGAACGTTGAACTCCTGCGCCAACTTGAGCATCCGCACGGCGTGGGCAGTGCTCAGCGGGGCGCCGGGCGCGCTGAGGTGGCTGGCAATTTCCACCACCATTGCTCCGTCCGGCATGGCCTTGTGCCATTGCAGGAATTTGGTGCGCGGCAGCAGGTACTTGCGTCCGTGCAGCGACCTGCCGACGGGAGATGCGGGGCCGAGCAAAACCGTTAGCGCGGGTTTCCCGGATTCCGGGTCCAGCACTCCGGCGGCCAGCTGGTCAAGTGTGAGCCCCACTGGCGTGCCGGCGTGGGCTGCCGACACCAGCCGGCACAGCGCGGCGTAGCCCGTGCCCGGCGGCAGAAATGTCCCGCCGTGGGCCAGGACCACCACCCGGCCCGCTGCCACCGGCCCGCCCGGCCCATCCTCCACCACGGCCAGGTCAACGCCGATGATGGGGTCGATGCCGGCAGCCATGCACGCCTTGACATGCTTGACCGCCCCATAGAGGCCGTCCCTGTCGGTGACGGCCAGTGCGTCGCCATCCACGGCGGCAACCTGTGCCAGCTCCTCCGGCCACGACACTCCAAAGTGGGCGCTGAAGGCGGATGAACTATGCAAATGGACAAAGTTACGCACCGTCCGCCAACTCCTCCGGCCAAAACACTTCATCCACTGCGTCATGAATTTTAATGACCCGCCACTGTCCGCCGGGCAGATAATGGACAACATCGAGGGTCAAGCAGCCTGGGGTTCCTTCGCGCCGAAGCTGCAAGCGCCACATTTGCAGGTCCACAATCCCGGCCCCCTCCCCCGGGGGTACGCGGGATTCGCTCTCCCACCAAGACCGGCGCTCGTACCAGCACAAGGGATGCGGCTCGATGGCGTAATGAGCGCCGCGCCAGCACAACTGCAAAAGCTCCCCTTCGGGCGAGCTCACCACATCAATGCCCTCACTGAAGCTGCCCATGTGCGCGTTCCATCCCCATCCAGCTGCTCAAACCACTCAAGCCGCCCAAACCACAAGGTCCGTTCCGGATGATTCATTCGTATTAGTACATATATTCGATCGAATTTAAGTGTACGCTCAACTCCACGCGGAAACTACCCGCCACTTCGGCCACTCGCAGCAGCCGGCACTTGTTCGGCACAGAATCCGTGCAGCAAACGTTATGAAGCAGATAGCTGACAACGCACACAGGCGTCTAGCATGGCCTTAGGGCCTTTGGCCTGCACGCGCTGCCGGCGCCACAACGATTTAAGGAGCGTTCCATGACTGACATGGTCACCCTCATCGCCAAGACCAACCCGTTGGAACGCGAGTTCAAAACAGCAACGCGGACCGTGCAGGACACCGATCTGCAACGCCTTGGCGAGCTGTATTTCAGCGCGTATGAGGCTGGCGCTGCCGGTGAAAATCTTTCCGTGGCACTGGCCGACATGCGCTCCGCCTTCGAGGGAAAGTGGGGCCGGTTGCTCCACGAGGCATCCCATGTGGCGCTGGATGACGATGGCGAAATTGTGGCCGCTGTGCTGGTGGTGGATCGCTTCACCGGCCACGGCGCCCCCGACGCCCCTTTCATCATTGAACTGATCACCGACCGCAACCACCGCCGCCGCGGCTTGGCCGAGGAACTTGTGCTGGTTACCATGGACACTTTGTTCAATGAGGGCCGGAGTGATGTTTCTCTCCAGGTTGAAGCCACCAACTCCGCAGCCCTTGCCCTGTATCTGTCCCTTGACTTCCATCGCTGGTCTTCCGACGACTCGGACGGCTAAAGCCCACCAAGCCAAGCCCACCCGCCTGGCTGGCTGTCTGGATGGCACTGCCGGACTCAAACTGCCAGGCCGGTATCCGTCAGCCGCCGATTGGATGCTGGGAGGCCGCCGCAGCAGGTTCGAGGTCTGCGAGTGCCAGCCGGTGTGCCGGCTGAGGCGGTAGCGGAAGGCTTGATGTGACTCCCAGCCCGCTGTCCACATGGAGCATTTCCCCGGGCGCCAGCAAGCGCCAGCCGGGATCCGCGTCCATGGGCTCGCTGGCCACCACCACCGATTCCTTGTCCATCAAGTCCTTGCAGTGCGCCTGAATTCCTTGGCTTCCGGCCTGCAACGTCCCTCCATCGTGCCCGCCTGCACAGCGTTCCAGGACATGCAGCTGATGTGCTTCCGGGTAACGCAGTGCCCACAGTTCCGTGGCGGTGGCGAGGATGAAGTTCAGGCTGTACACGGGCAGGTTGCCTGCGATCCATGCCATCGCCGCGACCACTCCACCCCCCACGTCCCCGCCATTGCGGCGCACCTCCGCGGTGACCAGGGCAAACATCCTTTCGCTGTCCGTCTGGCCGCGAACCAAGCCGGTTCCCCCGCATTCGGCAATGCGGGCCTCCAGCTCGGCCAACCCGTGCACCACGCCGTTGTGGGCAAAAAGCCTGCCGTCCTGCTCGAACGGGTGGGTGTTCTCCGTGGTGTGGCCGCCCGTGGACGCATACCGGACGTGGGCCAGGAACTTGGTGCCTTCCAGGGTCTTGGCCGAGCAGGCAAAGTCTGCGTCCTGCCAGGCGGCCATGGGCTGCTTGCTCACCGTGGGAGTGTCCTGGCCGTTGAAAACGCCAATCCCCGTGCCGTCCGGTGCGCGGTGGCTCTGCACCGACAGGCTGTCGGTGGCCTTCAACAACCAAAACGTGGCCTTCACGGTCTCCGTGCCGGCGTGCAGTCCAAAGAGTCGGCACATGTCCGGGCATCCTTTCCTCAAGGACCGGTTCGCCGTACCGGGTGGCGGGGTCGCCGGGGTCGTCCGCCCCGGTGTGGGTGGATCCTTACCGCAAGCGTAGGGTGCTTGCGGCCAATCGACCAGGCATTTTCGCGCGCAGGCTCCGGGACCATGTCAGCGGAGCGGCGCCGTGAGTTCCGGGGAGTTGTTGCGCACGTTGCCGACGTCGGCACCCACCGGGTCCAGCTGCCATTCGCCGGCCAGCTGGTGGGCCTCGGAAAGGACCCTGTCCAGCAGCCCGGCAACCTCACCCGGCACCGGGTTGAGCCATTCGGCCATGAACTCGCTGCCCATCGGGACAGGGAGCCGGTCGTGGAGGGTGGCCAATTCGCCGTCGGCCGGGGACTCCATGGTCAGAATGGTGCAGGAGAGCAGCCAGGCTTCGGGGTCGGCGTCGTCCTTTTCAGGGTCCTTCCACCACTCATACAGTCCGGCGAAGGTGATGAGCGAGCCGTCCTTGGCATGCACAAAGTACGGTTGCTTCTTGCCGTCGGGAAGCTTCTTCCACTCGTAGTACCCCTCCGCGGGCACCGCGCAGCGCCGGGTCTTGGCAGCGGCACGGAACGTGGGCTTTTCAAGCACCGTCTCGCTGCGGGCGTTGAAGGCGCGCACGGCGACGCCGGGATCCTTGGCCCAGCGCGGCACCAGGCCCCACTTGGCCACATGCACCTGCCGGTGCAGGGCGCCGTCGACGAGCCGTTCGAGCACTATGGGCACATCCGTGGTGGGAGCCACGTTCCAGGAGGCCCGCAGCTCCAGGTTGGCATCGGCTTCCGCTTCGAGCTCGGCCACCAGGTCGCCGACAGCCCTGGCCATGACATATCGTCCGCACATGCATTCCATGGTGGCACAACTCCGGGAATATGCACTCTGCCCGGTAGCGTTGTCATGGACAGCAGCACTCACAACCCCCTTACAAGGAGCACTCACCGTGGACTTCACCCCCGACGCCGGCACCATCACCATGTTCTCGACCACCTGGTGCGGCTACTGCAAGCGCCTGAAGAAGCAGCTTGAGGCCTCGGGCATCGGCTACACGGAGATCAACATCGAGGACGTTCCCGGCACTGCCGAGCTCGTTGAGAGCCTCAACGGGGGAAACCAGACTGTCCCCACCTTGCTGTTCCCCGACGGCTCCGCGGCCACCAATCCTTCGCTGAAAGATGTTAAAACGAAGCTGGGCGTCTAAGCACGCCTGATAATGAGCACCGATCGTCAGCAATCCATGTAGCCTGTCATGACCCCCAATGGACGTTCCTGGCAGGAACCCAAGTCGTAAGGAGCCATTCATGGTTCACAAGGTCAAAGGCGCAGTTGTGCTCAGCAAGAACGCCCCCGTAACAATCGAAACCATTCTTGTTCCCGATCCCGGCCCGGGGGAGGCCCTCGTGGACATCCTCACCAGTGGCGTGTGCCACACGGATTTGCACTACAAGCTCGGCGGCATCAGCGATGATTTCCCCTTCCTGCTGGGGCACGAGGCAACAGGTGTGGTCAGCGCCGTGGGTGAAGGAGTCACGAACGTGGTTCCCGGCGACAGGGTGATCCTGAACTGGCGTGCAGTCTGCGGAACGTGCCGCGCCTGTGCCAAGGGCCAGCCCCAGTATTGCTTCGACACTGCAAACGCCACCCAAAAAATGACACTCGAGGACGGCACCGTGCTCGAGCCCGCACTGGGCATCGGGGCGTTCATTGAAAAGACCCTCGTCGCCGCCGGACAGTGCACCAAGGTCGACGACGACGTCGATCCCGGCGCTGTGGGCCTGCTCGGTTGCGGCATCATGGCCGGCATTGGCGCCGCCATCAACACCGGCGGCGTGAAGCGCGGGGACTCCGTGGCCGTCATTGGCTGCGGCGGCGTGGGTTCGGCTGCAATTGCCGGTGCTGCCCTGGCCGGTGCCACCACCGTCATCGCCGTGGACCGCGATCCGAAAAAATTGGCAGCGGCCAAGGCTCTGGGCGCCACGCACACCGTGGACTCCACTGTCGAGGATGCCGTCGTCGCCATCCAGGGGTACACCAGAGGCTTCGGCGCCGATGTGGTGATCGACGCCGTCGGACGTCCCGAAACCTACAAGCAGGCGTTCTACGCCCGCGACCTGGCCGGCACCGTGGTGCTGGTGGGCGTGCCCAACCCGGAGCTGATGCTTGAACTGCCGCTGGCGGATGTCTTTGGCCGCGGCGGGTCGCTGAAGTCCTCCTGGTACGGGGATTGTTTGCCCTCCCGGGACTTCCCCATGCTCGTGGACCTCTACAAGCAGGGGAAGCTTGATCTGGATGCGTTCGTCACCGAACGCATCACCATTAATGAAATTGAAGCTGCCTTCGCCAAAATGGGTGAAGGCTCCGTACTACGATCGGTGGTGGAGCTGTAATGGCCGCACATATTGATAGATTGATTACCTCAGGAACGTTCTCGCTCGACGGCGGCACCTGGGACGTGGACAACAACGTCTGGATCGTGGGTGACGACGCCGAGGTGTTCGTCATTGACCCCGCCCACGACCCGGAGGCCATCATGGACGCCGTGGGCGGCCGCACCGTCAAGGCCGTGTTGCTGACCCACGGACACGACGACCACATCCGCCATGCCCGCGCGTTCGCCGGCTTGGCAGGCGCTCCGGTGCTGATGAACCCTGCGGACCAGATGCTGTGGGAGGACATCTACCCGGGGACAACCCCGGACTCGCCCATTGCTGAAGGGGATACGTTCACGATCTCCGGCACGGAGCTGGTGGCCTTCCATACTCCGGGCCACTCCCCCGGTTCGACGTGTTTCTACGCCGAAGCACTGGGTACGGTTTTCACCGGCGACACGCTGTTCAACGGTGGCCCCGGGGCGACCGGGCGCTCCTACAGCGACTTCCCCACCATCGTGAAGTCAATCACCGAGCGGCTGCTGGCACTGCCGGCGGAAACCGTTGTCAACACCGGCCACGGCGACTCCACGACCATTGGCGCCGAGGCTCCAGGGATCCTGACAGCAGGGCAATAGCGGGGCAGCAGCTCGGCAAGGACTGAGAGAAACGGGCCGCGCGGCGCAAGCTGCGCGGCCCGATTTTTGTACCCGCTCGATCGCGGGTTAGCCGCCGATCAAGTGCGTGTGATCCCTGTAGGCCGCCAGGATGGCCGCTTCCACGTCATCCACCGTGAGGCCCGGGAGCAGGTCCTCGGCGGCACCTGCCGTGGCCGGGTCCCACTCCAGGCCCAACGCGGCATAACTGTCGAGCAGAACTTGGCGGATGGGTGCCGAATTTTCCACGACGATGACTGAGCTGAAAAGCCACGCCCCGGAGACTACACGCTGGGCCGTTCCCACCAGTTTAATGCTGGCAGTGGCACTTCGGCCATACACGCTGTACGCCCCCGGGCAATACTCACCGGGGATTTCCCCGACACCGGCGTCCACACCCAGCGATTGCAGCGCCTGCGCAAACAGCTCGCCAAAGAAGCCGAACCGCGCCTTGGCTCCGGCGATGGCGTCGTCCTGACGCTGGATGTGGTCCACGATCAACGTGCCCTGGTGGTAGGCGGCGGCCCTGCCCCCGGCACGCCGAACCGCTGGCACGTAGCCGTTGATGCGGGAGGCCTGCTCCGCTGCGGCGAAGCCGGGAAGCTTGGTGTCGCGCTGTCCGAACGCCACGGTCGGCTCGGGCCTGTACAGGCGCAGCATGGCGTCCTGGCGGCCGGCCTTCACTTCGGACAAAAGATCCAGGGCCTGGTTGAGGTCCGCTTCAGCACCTTGGTTGACCAACTGTTTGTGGACTTCCATGCGCGGGACAAGCAGAGGGCTCACTGGCTGTGCGGGATGGGACGCAGGGTCAGAATCTGTTCGGAGCGTCCGAAGGGGCCCTGTGCGTCATGCAGCACGGAGGAGGTGAGGCCCACTCCGTCGCCGGCAAACGTCACAGTCGAGTCCAGGCCCAGCCACTCCCCGACAGGTTCCCGGTAGATGTGCAGCGAAAGATCCACGTTGGGGAACATGAAGCTGCCGGGTTCGGGCGTCACGCGCGCGGCCACGCCGTTGGCGCTGTCAGCCAAGCCCAGGAGCCGGACCAACGCCGAGGAGTGCTCGCCGCCGTCGAGCATGGTGTACGGGCTGTGCAGCCAGGCGCGACCATGCCCCTTGCGGTGGCCGGGAAGCGATCGTCCCTCAATGGTCTTGATGAACCCTCCAGGCCAGCTGTTCAATCCGGTCCAGGGAACGGCCTGCTCCAAGGGCTCGAGGGCCTTGTCTTCCAAGGCCTCGACGGCGGACGTGTCCCCGCGTTGCAGCCGCCAAGCAGTGGCCCGGACAGCCACGCGTCCCCCGGCCATCAATTCAGCTTGCAGCAGTTCGATGGTTTTGCCGGGGCGCAGAAGAGTGGTTTCAATGCTGAAGTCGCCGGCCGGAATCAGTCCGAGGATGTCGAAGTTGAGGCGGACAAGGCGCATGTCGTTTCGCGGTTGGAACTGTTCCAAGGCGTGGACCATGATGCCGGTAACCGGAGCCATGTGTTGTTCATGCGCGTTCCAGGCACCTTGTGCGTGGATGGTTGAGGAGTAGCTGTTTCCGCCCAAGTGGTGGTAGTACGACTGGGTGTCAACGGCTGTTGTTTCGGCTGCTGTAGTTTCGGCTGCGAGGGTTTCAGCAGCCATGCATGTGGTTGTTTCCGGCATGGCTACGACTCTACCGGCAGCGTGCGTATCGAAAAACACACGGCTGCTAAGCCTGCAGCGTTGAGTTGCCAACCACTTCCTGGCCCATGACAGGGCAATCGTCCAGGGCGCTCTGGTCCAGCTTGCGGGTCCGCGAGACACGGAACAGGTGCACACCCAGCAACGCTGCGGCCACGGCAACAACCAAAACGATCAAGGCAAGGGGCGATCCGGCTGCCGCGGCCAGGGCGGCGTCGAAGGCGGCAAGCCCGATGGTGGCGTAAATGCAAGCCCAGGCAATGGACCCGACCACTGTGGCAGGTATGTAGCGGCGCAAGGGCATCCGCCCCAGTCCGGCGGACATGTTGACCGCAGTCTGGATACCAATGGTCAGGAAGCTCACGCTGACAGCCGGTGCACCCCATCGTGCGATGATTTTCTCCGCACGGACCACGGCCGGGGAGTCCAAGTGCTTTTGCAACTTGGTCTTGCGGCCGCCGGCAGCCAAAGCCCGCCCTGCCCAGTACGTGCCATTGGAGCGCAGCATCACAATGACGAACAAGATCAAAAAGGCCCAGACAAAGGGGAGGGAGACAATACTGTCCATCATGAGCGTGCGCTACCCCCTGGGTAAGGAAAATAATATAGCTAAGGAATGCTGATCTATTAGTCTTGCCTTAGCTTAGCGAAAGTAGGCGGTGTTGCGCTAATTTCTTCAGCGTGAGACTGGTCGCTTGGGCCATGGATGACACCCCGTGCACGCCAGCAAATCGTTCTGCATGGATCAGGGTCGGCGCTGCCTCTTCCGGTGATGCCACGAAGCGCGCCATGTTCGACGGCGTGGCCCACCACACGTGAACAGCTGGCGGGGTGCAACCCCGCCTTGGTGCTGTTGGGGCTGGCTGTTTGGACAGCGGTAGCCTTGGGCCATGAACAGCGAGAATTTGTGGGAAGCGAAAAATCGAGAGGAACCCGGCCATTCGGCCCGGTACATGGCCAGGTTTGCCGCTTTGGGGGCCGAGGGCGTGGACTTGGAAGGCGAGGCCAGGCTGGCGGATGCGTTGCTCGCCCGCTCAAGCCGCATCCTGGATGCCGGATGCGGCATGGGCCGGATTGGCGGGGCGCTGGCACGCAGGGGTCACCAGGTGTTGGGCATGGACCTGGATGCAGAGCTGGTTGCGGCTGCCGGGAAGGACTACCCGGATGTGGACTGGCGGCTGGGCGACCTCACAGATTTGTCCCTGCCCGGGGAGACCTTCGATTTGATCGTGTGCGCTGGAAATGTGCTGACGTTTCTTGTCCCGGGCACGGCGAGGACCGTACTGACGCATTTTAGGTACCACTTGGCGCCGGATGGCCGGGCAGTGGTGGGATTCGGTGCTGGCCGCGGCTATGATTTTGCCAATTTCTTCCGCGACGTCCAAGACGCAGGGTTACACGTTTCGGGACGCTTCTCCACTTGGCAGTTGCATCCCTTTACCCAGGAATCCGATTTCTTGGTCGCCCTGCTGGACCAACCAACCGCTGCGGACTGACGAGCGCGCAGATTGCCGGGCTTTGGTTCTCGAGCGGAAGCTGCTTCTGGGCGAGGATGACGTGGACGCTGCCAAAGCCGCCCAGCGGTGACCTCTCACACGCATTCTTCAGGCCTGGGGCAGGGATGATCGCCGTGGTTTGGCGCAGCAGTTCAACTGTGTCCACCCGGAGTTCCATGGTGGAAAGGGCTCGTCCCGGGCACGCGTGCTGGCCCATGCCATAGCCATAGCCATAGCCATAGCCATAGCCATAAATGAGGTTGTTGGCGGCATTTTCGGGAGGACCATAGTCGTCGGGGTCGCCAAAAACGGCAGAGTCCCTGTTTGCTTACACCCAGTCCAGATAGACCCGGCGCTCCGGCTCGATGCAGTGTTCCCCCGAGTCCCGTTGCGCGCGTGGTTTTGCGCCCGTTGGACAGGAACGGGTTGTCAATGCGCAGCATTTCATCAATGGCGGCGTCCAGGAAGGCAGCATCTTCGCTGGCTAAATCCGCCATGCGGCTGCGCAGTTCCTGCTGGAGCTCGGGGTGCTGGGCCAGTTGGCTGACAATGCTGCCCACCCAACCGGAAATGGTGCCCAAGTCCCCCGCCGTCCAGTTGCGCACAATGCTGACAGTCTCCGCCAGCAGAAGGGGGCGCATTGCCTCCATAGTCATGCGCCATTTCATCGGCGGGGTCCACGGCGGTGCCGCGTCCGCCGATGCGTCCCATGCGGCGGGTGTTGGCCAGATCTGCGATGATGGCGTCGAAGCGGTGGGCGATCTGCATGGTTTCGCCAGCCCCCCAACCACGTCCACCGGCGCCCCGCGGGAGATTTCTGCCACGAGTTTGGCAGCCACTGCCCGGCAGATCGGCGCAATCGCCGCAGTGCATTCGCCCGTCATGTATTTGTCCACCACGGCACGGTAGCGGGTGCGTTCGGTACCAACCATGCCATTGGGCACATTCAGGTGGGAAGACACTGCGGAGGAGAACGTGCCAGGTCCGGCGCCGCGGCCAGGACGTCGGCGCTCAGGCCAACTGCCGTCCGCACTGGTGTCAGCCATCCACCCGGCAGCGTCCGCCCCCTGCCGGGCCCTGTGATCGAAGCCCTGTGATCGAAGTCGCCATGCTAGCGTTCTGGTAGACGGATCCCTCCGGACGAGGTGGAGCTGCATTCATGCATGTTCCTCCCCGGGGCTACCCCGGGGCACGCAGTATTGCTCGAGCAAGCGCCGCGGGTGGGGCTCTGCGCTCCGCGCAGCACGCCACCCGCACAGACAGACGGGTCGTCCGGAGGCTTCCGTCGCCTCACGGCATCCCTGGATTCGCTGTGGGGCCGCGAAGGGAAGTGAGGGGGATGGCCATCGAACATAAAGCTGTGCAAGTCCTTGCCCGCACGCCGCATCCCACACCCACGACTGTGGCAACGGCGTTGGCGCATGCTTTTCTTGCAGCCCCGGAGTGGACAGTGCCGGCGTTGGTGTCCGCTGGTGCCGATGTATTGGGAGCACGACGGCGTTGGCTGGGTCCGCTGGTTCGAGCCGTGGTGGGCGCCTATCACCGGAAACCCGCCGACGCGCCTCGCGAGCTGGCCGCCCACATAGCTGCCAGCGATCCCTTCGTTGCTGCTGTGGGCAAAGCGACGGAACAGCGCAAGCCCCTTCGGTTAGCTTCCTATGCGTTGGCGGGCCCCGAAGTGCGGGATGCCGCCTTTGCTGTTCCCGAGGTCGCCGGGCTGGACCAGTTGGCAAGACTCCTCGGCTTGACGATGGGCGAATTGGAGTGGTTTGCCGACACCCGCCACTTGAACAGGCTTGCCCACCGGAGAAGCTTGCAGCACTACCGCTACGTATGGCGCGAGCGGGCCGGCAGGACCCCTCGACTGTTGGAGATTCCGGGGCTGCGGCTGCGGAGCATCCAACGGAAAGTGCTGTGCAGCCTCTTGGCTCCGATTCCACTGCACAACTCGGCCCACGGTTTCGTCCCGGGACGAAGTGCGGCCACCGGAGCGGCTGGCCATACTGGCTCCGACGTGGTGATGTCTCTTGATCTGCTCAGCTTCTTCGCCAACGTCACCGCCGGGAAAGTTTTTGGCGCACTGCGTCAAGCAGGCTATCCGGAAGCGGTGGCGCACAGGCTGACCGGATTGTGCACCCATGTCGTCCCTCCCCGGATCATCAGCGCCATGCCCCGGGGCGGCACCGCGGCTGGACGCTTTGCCTTGGCCCAAGCCCTGCGACTCCCCCATCTGCCGCAGGGCGCACCGACATCTCCCGCACTGGCGAATGTGGCATTGCGAAGGTTGGACTCCCGGCTGCAGGGCTGGGCAGACTCCTTCGCAGCCAATTACACCCGCTATGCCGACGACCTTGGCTTCAGCGGGGGTCCCTCCTTGGCCCGCCGTGCCGACAGTTTCCTTCGGGGAGCAAAGCGGATCGTCGACGACGAGGGCCATGCGCTCAACGACCGCAAGACCCGGGTGCGCCCACGCGGCACCCGCCAGCAGATCACCGGGATCGTGGTGAACCAGCATCTCAACGTTCCGCGCCACGAATTCGACGCACTCAAGGCAATCCTGCACAATTGCGTTTTGCATGGTCCGCAGTCGCAAAACCGCGCCGATCACACCGATTTTCGCGCCCACTTGCGAGGTCGGATCAATTGGGTGGAGTCATTGAACCCGGGGCGAGGCGTGCGGTTGCGGCGCGACTTTGACAAGATCAGCTGGTAGGTCCAACCATCGTCGAAGACTCCGGCAAACGACGCCACAGCTTTGGCCATGCTGCAGCGAAGCCGGGGTGCAGGTCCAGCAATTCAACATCCGACGGCGTCACCCATTCAAGGGCAATGCTTTCGGGGTCGTTGATCACCGCTTCAAAGCGCTCCACCACGCTGACAGCAACGGTGGTGTAGGACCAGTAACCAACGTCGTACACCGAGGTGAAAAGCAGCTCGACTTTCTCGTCAGGCACACCAGCTTCCTCCCAAGCCTCGCGAAGCGCGCCGTGGACCGCACTTTCCCCCTGATGGCGTGCGCCTCCGGGCAGACCCCATGTGCCGCCGTGGTCGGACCAGAGTGCGCGGTGTTGCAGCAGGATTCCTCGTTCGGTATCGACCACCAGCAAGCCGGACGAACCAAACCTGCCCCAGAATTTCCCTGCTTCGCCCTCGACCCAAGCGTCGCCGGGGTCGCGCGGGCCGCTGTCCTTGCCCAAACGCCCGATCGAAGCGGCACTTCGCATGAAGGGAGCCGACGCTGTTGCTGCATCCGGATGTATCTGGGAAGAATCATCGTCCATGCTCTTTACGCTATCAAATCCACAGGGCTCAGCGGGTACTGGTGGGTGGGTGGGGGTTTTGTTGTCAGTTTTGTTGGTTGTGGGTGCTGTTGTGGTGGCTGCTTTTGTTCAGGCCGTGGTGGTAGGTGTTGCGGCGCGAGGTTTGGGTGGGGTCAATCAGGTACGGGGCGGTGAAGGTGGGTGTGCCTTGAACCAGCTCCAGCCTCCATTCGCTGTGGTGAATCAGGGTGTGGTGAGGTCCGCAGAGCAAGGCAGCATTGCTGATATTGGTTTCCCCTCCGTGTTGCCACGGGATCACGTGGTGGGCCTCGGTCCACGGCGCCGGGACGGTGCAATCAGGAAAGCAACACCCCAGATCGCGGGCGAACAAGATCTTGCGTTGCGCCAGGGTGAAGAGCCGCTGGGCCCGACCCACATTGAGGATCTCTTGCCCATCTCCGGTCAACACGGTGGTGATCTCCGGATCACACAAGGACGGGGCAAACAGTGCCAACGGCACAGGCCCGTTATAGGCGGTAAACGCCGTCCCCGTCCCGTCCCTGCGGGCCAGGTCTTCCTCGGTGGCCATGATGATCAACTGCGCTTTCAGCCCACCATTGAGCGGGAGTTTCTCCGTCCGTGCCGCCAACTTCACACACTCCAGCAACCCATCCAAGAGCTTCTGCCCATAGGTGCGCTCGTCCTTGACCACCGGGTCCGTACTCGCCGGATCAATCGGATCCAAGCCCTCCAACATCTCCCCCGAACCCGGAACAGGAATCCGCACACCATCAACCACCCGCGACTGCTCTTGCCCCTGCCCGGGCACCGCAGCCCACACCGACCGCCACGCCGACGCACCACCTTCGGGCGATGCACCACCTTCGGGCTCCGGACACGGATCCCCATCGGGCCCCGGACACGGATTCTGTCCTGCTTCCGCCCGGTCCCGCCCTGGTCCCGGGATCAGCGGGTCCCGTCCTGGGCGTGAGGGCGCTTCCTCATGACCCAGGGGCGATTGCGGGCCCGGCTGTGCCCTCCAACCCACCCCAGCCCCAGCCGCTCCGGCTGGTTCTGCCAGCCCTGACGCTCCTGCCGGCCCGGCTGTCCCGGCTGCTCCGGCTGGTTCTGCCGGCCCTGACGCTCCATTCGTCCCTGTGCCCGTCGCCGTCGTTGCGCCCGTCGCTCCGGCCGTGGGTGTGGTGAAGAGTCCCATCAACCCGTGCAGCTGCTCGAACAAGGTCTCCTGCCCGCCGATATCAGTGCCAGCACCATTGCTGGCATCAGGGCCGGCGCCAGCACAAGGGTCAGCGGCAGCAGCGGTGGAGCTATTGGCCGTGTCAGGACCCTGATCAGTGGCACCGGCGTTGTTGGCGTCCGCACCCGTCTCAGTCGTCTGGCCAGCACCTCTGGCCGTGCTGGTGGTCGTGGTGGTGTTCGCGTCTCCGTGGTGGTTGGGGTTCGTGGCGTGGCCAATGGCGGCCATAAGCTGCTCGTGTTGCCCGATGGTCATGTACCCGTCAATATGAATCAGCCCGCGCCGGGGCTTGCGGAAAAACAATCCCTGCTTCGCCACCAAATCAGCATGACTGGGCTTTTGCCCGTCGGGATCCAGATGACTCATGATCCGGTTGCCAATACGACGCAAACAATCCGGATCCTCCCCCTGCCCGGCCTCCACCAACGTCACTTCGACGTCTAGAAAACAATCCTGGTCAATCCTGCCATCACTCGCCAGACGGGCTGCTTCATCCACAAACCCGGACACCAGCAACGCTTGCTCTTGAGACAACTCTCCCCGGAAGAAGGCTTCCCCCAGCCGGGGCTGGCGCACCGGGGCAACATTGCCACTGAACACGTCCCGCACCGGCAACACTGCCTCGGCAAGGCGGATCTTGCGATGTGCCTCAGCCGCACTAACCTTCAAGGACTGCACCAACAAATCCACCGGCCTGCGCACCCCGGTTGCCTCGTACCAACCGGCTTCAGTGCGCTGGGCCAACTCAGCCACCACCTGCACAGTCATCGCCTCCCCAATCCTGGCCAAGTGCTCCAGGTCTTGCGCCCACCGCACACACTCCCGATCAGACAGTACCCCGACGTCCACACCAAACGGTAACCCACCAAGGTCACCGCCAGCAGAAGCAGCAGCAGCAGCAGCAGACATATCCTCAACCGTGACAGCACTGGCACGGGACGCGGCACGGACCAAAGCCCCTGCAAGATTCAACAGCTGGTGAACATGCCCACCAACCCTGGAATATTCTGAATCGGAGGCCGAAAGTCCCGGCCTCGCTGCCGTTTCATTCATACATATATTCTAAGAGCGTCCACTGACATTCACACCCGCCAGCATCGCCGTTGTGGACACCGGCCCGACCAGCACACCCTGTGCAGGCAATAAAAAGGACACGACACCCACCACCTTCAAATAGCGTCAGGCCACCGGTCTGCGTGAGCTAAGAAGGCTGTGACCACATGATGGTCAAACTGCAGGTTGGGAAACTGTGCCAAGCGTGGAACGCACGATTCGTCCCGCTCCAACGTCCGGCCAATGCTGTCGCCTAGTCGCACTTTCGCTGCCGATGGTTGGGTTTCCATGAATGGCGTTTACTCTATGACTTATGCACGTAGCCGCAGGTAAGTTCAGAGTCATCGCTCAAGCGATGGTTCCTCGCCATCCAGCGCAAGCAATTGCCACTGGGTTCGGTTTGGCCATCCTGCTCGGAACGCTTGTCTTGATGCTGCCCATCGCAAAGTCCGGAACCGGTGGAGCCGGTGTTTTGGAAGCTCTCTTTACGGCCACATCCGCTGTGTGTGTCACAGGGTTGGCCGTGGTGGATACGGCCGCGTATTGGACCCCTTTCGGACAGGGCACGATCTTGGTTCTCATCCAGATCGGTGGATTCGGCATCATGTCGTTCGCTTCCCTGCTCGGGGTACTGATGGCCCGGCGTTTGGGGCTCAAATCCCGAATCCAAGCTGCTACGGAAACAAAGAGCACCGGGTTTGGTGACGTTCGATCCGTGCTCTTTGGAATTCTGCGCATCACCATCAGCGTCGAACTCGTTGTCGCGGCTGTTTTGGCTCTGCGTTTCGGCGTCGGCTACGGATACTCCGCCGGGCACGCAATCTGGCTGGGTCTCTTTCACTCCGTGTCAGCCTTCAACAATGCTGGATTCGCGCTCTTCAGCGATAGTCTCATGAGCTTCGTCGGAGACCCCTGGATTTGTTTGCCGATTGCTGTTGCCATCATCATCGGAGGGTTGGGGTTCCCGGTTCTCTTCGAGCTGGGGCGTCATTACCGCAAGCCCCTGCACTGGAGCATGAACACCAAATTGGTGCTTAGTGGCACGGGTACCCTTCTGGTCCTGGGAACACTTTTTATCAGCGCGCTGGAATGGAACAACCCCAAGACCCTCGGCGCGTTGTCTACGGCGGATAAGCTCCTCGCCGGTTTCTTCCAATCCGTGATGACCCGCACCGCTGGCTTCAACTCACTGGATCTAGGCCAGATGGATCCGGCTACCTGGCTGGGCATGGATATCCTGATGTTCATCGGCGGCGGACCGGCAGGTACCGCGGGAGGCCTCAAAATCACCACGTTCGCCGTGCTCTTCTTCATCCTCGCCACCGAAATTCAAGGCGGCACAGCAGTGAATGTTTTCGGCAAACGACTCTCCCGCTCCGTGCATCGCCAAGCCATCACCATCGTCCTGCTCGCCGTCGCCCTGGTGATTGGTTCCACCATGGCGTTGATGCTGATGACGGACATCGGCTTTGACCGGCTCTTCTTCGAAACCATCTCGGCTTTCGCCACCGTCGGACTCTCCACCGGGATCACGGCGTCCCTCCCACCGGCAGGGCAACTCCTGCTGGTGTTCCTGATGTTTATCGGCCGTCTCGGTCCAGTGACCCTGGCCTCCGCCCTGGCACTACGATCCCGTCCCCTGCTCTACGAATTCCCGAAAGAGAGGCCACTCATTGGCTAAACATCCACTTTTCGCACCCAAATCGATGGAACGAATCGCAGAAGCAAACTCCGTCGTCGTCATCGGACTGGGCCGGTTCGGAGGTGCGCTGGCCTTGGAACTGGCGGCAGCTGGGACCGAAGTGCTCGGCATTGACCGGGATGAAGACATTGTCCAATCCTTCAACGGCCGGCTCACCCACGTCGTTCGGGCGGATTCCACCAAGGAAGAAGCCTTGCGCCAACTCTCGGTGCATGAGTTCGACAGGGCGGTGGTTGGCATCGGCAGCGACCTTGAAGCCAGCATCCTCACCACCTCATCGTTGCTTCGATTCAAGAAACCCACGATCTGGGCGAAGGCGGTCAGCGCTGCCCACGGCCAAATCCTGGAACAACTCGGCGTGGAACATGTTGTGCGCCCGGAAGAGGACATGGGGCGCAGGGTCGCCCACCTCGTCCGCGGCGCCATGCTGGACTACATCGAGTTCGAGGACGGCTTTGCCATGGTCAAGACACGCCCGCCCAGGGAAGCGCTGAACCAACCCCTGGGCGTGACGGGAATCAGGGCCAAGCACCACATCACCGTGGTCGCGGTTAAACGTAAAAACGGTGAATGGGACTACACCACCCCACAAACCGTGCTGAATCTGGACGACGAGATCATCGTCGCCGGGGCAACTTCGGCCGCCGAACGGTTTGCCACTCTGATCTAGTAGACGAGGCACAACCCATGTTCGGATCACCGCACGTTGTGGGAACAAAAGATGCGCGCAACCTCGGCCCCCAAGGGCCAGGTTGCGCGCATTCTATGAGGGAATTAGAAGTCCCAGTCGTCGTCCTCGGTGTTCACGGCCTTGCCGATGACGTAGGAGGAACCGGAGCCCGAGAAGAAGTCGTGGTTCTCATCGGCGTTCGGTGAGAGCGCGGACAAAATGGCCGGGTTCACATCGGTGACGGCCGAGGGGAACATGGCCTCGTAGCCCAAGTTCATCAGCGCCTTGTTGGCGTTGTAGTGCAGGAACTTTTTGACATCCTCGGCCAGACCAACGGAGTCGTAGAGGTCGTGGGTGTACTGGACCTCATTCTCGTACAGCTCAAACATGAGCTCGAAGGTCCAGGCCTTCAGCTCTGCCTTGCGCTCTGCGGAGAGACCTTCCAGGCCCTTCTGGTACTTGTAGCCGATGTAGTAGCCGTGCACGGCTTCGTCGCGGATGATCAGGCGGATCAGGTCGGCCGTGTTCGTCAGCTTGGCGCGTGAGGACCAGTACATGGGCAGGTAGAAGCCAGAGTAGAACAGGAAGGACTCCAGCAAGGTGGAGGCGATCTTGCGTTTGAGCGGGTCGTCGCCGTAGTAGTAGCCCTCGATGATCTGGGCCTTCTTCTGCAGGTTGACGTTCTCCACCGACCAGCGGAAGGCTTCGTCGATTTCCTTCGTCGAGGCCAAGGTGGAGAAGATCGAGGAGTAGCTCTTGGCATGCACCGATTCCATGAACGCAATGTTCGTGTAGACGGCCTCCTCGTGCGGGGTGATGGCATCCGGGATCAGCGAGACCGCACCCACCGTGCCCTGCAGGGTGTCCAGCAGGGTCAGGCCGGTGAACACACGCATGGTGAGCAGTTGCTCATCCGGTGTCAAGGTGGCCCACGACTGGATGTCGTTGGACAGCGGCACCTTCTCGGGCAGCCAGAAGTTGTTGCAGAGGCGGTTCCAGACTTCCACGTCCTTCTCGTCCTCGATGCGGTTCCAGTTGATGGCCTTAACGTGGCTTGCCAACTTCAGCTTTTCCGGTGTCATCGTTTTTCTCTCTTCACTAAATACTGGTGGCTCCAAGAGCCCAGTCAATCTTAAGCCGAAGGCACGACGGCGGGACGCACCCGCCGTCGTGCTCTTCAGTTATGTGGCACTAAAGCATGCAAGAAACACAATTTTCCACCTCGGTCCCTTCCAGCGCGAGCTGGCGGAGACGGATGTAGTAGATGGTCTTGATGCCCTTGCGCCAGGCGTAGATCTGCGCCCTGTTGATGTCGCGCGTGGTGGCGGTGTCCTTGAAGAACAAGGTCAGGGACAGGCCCTGGTCCACGTGTTGGGTGGCAGCGGCGTAGGTGTCGATGATCTTCTCGTGGCCGATCTCGTACGCGTCCTTGTAGTACTCGAGGTTGTCGTTCGTCAGGTACGGGGCCGGGTAGTACACACGGCCCAGCTTGCCTTCCTTGCGGATCTCGATCCGCGAAGCCACCGGGTGGATGGACGACGTGGAGTTGTTGATGTAGCTGATGGAACCGGTGGGCGGGACGGCCTGCAGGTTCTGGTTGTAGATGCCGTGTTCCATGACGGAAGCCTTCAGCTCACGCCAGTCATCCTGCGTGGGGATGTGGACGCCTTCAAACATCTCGGCGACCTTCTCCGTCTGCGGCAGCCATTCACCGTCCGTGTACTTGTCGAAGAATTCACCGGAGGCGTAGGTGGACTTCTCAAAGCCGGCAAAGCTGGAGCCGGTTTCGATGGCCAGCAGGTTCGATGCCCGGATGCAGTGGTACACCACGGTGTAGAAGTAGATGTTGGTGAAGTCCAAGCCCTCTTCCGAGCCGTAGTGGACCCGCTCCCGTGCCAGGTAGCCGTGCAGGTTCATCTGGCCCAGGCCAATGGCATGGGACTGGTCGTTGCCCTTGGCAATGGAGGGCACGCTGGTGATGTTTGACATGTCCGACACAGCCGAAAGCGTGCGGATGGCCGTTTCGATGGTGCTGCCGAAGTCCGGGGAATCCATGGCTTTGGCAATGTTCAGTGAGCCAAGGTTGCAGGAGATGTCCTTGCCGGTCTCGGCGTAGGAGAGGTCGTCGTTGTAGCTTGTCGGTGCCGAAACCTGCAGGATCTCCGAGCACAGGTTGCTCATGATGATCTTGCCCTCGATCGGGTTCGCGCGGTTCACCGTGTCTTCAAACATGATATACGGGTAGCCGGACTCGAACTGGATCTCGGCGAGAGTCTGGAAGAACTCGCGGGCCTTGATCTTCGTCTTCTTGATGCGGGCGTCGTCCACCATTTCGTAGTACTTCTCGGTGACCGAAATGTCGGAGAATGGCATGCCATACACTTTTTCGACGTCGTACGGGGAGAACAGGTACATGTCCTCGTCGCGCTTGGCCAAATCGAAGGTGATGTCGGGGATGACCACACCGAGCGACAAGGTCTTGATGCGCACCTTCTCGTCGGCGTTCTCGCGCTTGGTGTCAAGGAAGCGGTTGATGTCGGGGTGGTGGGCGTGCAGGTACACGGCGCCTGCACCCTGGCGGGCACCGAGCTGGTTGGCGTAGGAGAAGCTGTCTTCAAGAAGCTTCATCACGGGGATGACGCCGGAGGACTGGTTCTCGATCTGCTTGATGGGCGCACCCACTTCACGGATGTTTGTCAACGCAAACGCCACCCCGCCGCCGCGCTTGGACAGCTGCAGTGCGGAGTTGATGGAGCGGCCAATGGACTCCATGTTGTCTTCGATACGCAGCAGGAAGCAGGAGACAAGCTCGCCGCGCTGGGCCTTGCCGGCGTTCAAGAAGGTGGGGGTGGCCGGCTGGAAGCGCCCTTCGATGATCTCGTCGACGATCTTGGTGGCGAGTTCTTCGTTGCCGCGGGCCAGGTGCAGGGCAACCATGCACACGCGGTCCTCGTAGCGCTCAAGGAAGCGGTTGCCGTCGAAGGTCTTCAGCGTGTAGGACGTGTAGAACTTGAAAGCGCCCAAGAAGGTTTCGAAGCGGAACTTCTTCTTGTAGGCGTGGTGGTAGAGGTCGCGGATGAAGTTCATCGTGTACTGGTCAAGCGTTTCACGCTCGTAGTACTCGTTCTTCACCAGGTAGTCCAGCTTTTCTTCCAGGTCGTGGAAGAAAACGGTGTTGTTGTTCACGTGCTGCAAAAAGTACTGGCGGGCGGCGGCCTTGTCGGCGTCGAACTGGATTTCGCCGTCGGCGTTGTACAGGTTCAGCATGGCGTTGAGCTCATGGTAACCCAGGCCCTCCCATGCCGCAGGCATGTCCTTGGACGCCTTCACTGTTGAGTCGTGTTCTGAGACAATCGTGTCCAAAATTCTTCCAATCCTTCGCGAACGCGGTCCACGTCCTCAGACGTGCCCATCAGTTCAAAACGGTATAGATGCTGTACATTGCACTTCTCGGCGACGATGTCTCCGGCAAGGCAATAGGTGTCTCCGAAATTCGTGTTCCCGGCGCCAATGACGCCACGGATCAAACGTCGATTTTCGGGTATGTTCAGGAATTTGATGACCTGCTTTGGCACTGCCCCACGCCTTGTTTCCCCACCATAGGTTGGCAGGAGCAAGACGAAGGGCTCTTGCGCCAAGAGGGTGTCCTCACGGGTGAGAAGCGGGATCCTGGCGGCGTCAACACCGAGTTTCACAACGAATCTGTGGGTGTTGTCGGAGGCTGATGAAAAGTAAATCAAGGGGCTGCTGGTTATTCGAGAGGCTATCCGACCAACAGCGGCTTCGGCTGCAATGGCTGACATGACAAACGCTTTCCAACTACTTGCTTGCGGCGGTGGGGCCAACCATTCCTTCGGCCAGCCCCACTCGTGTGTGCCGGAGCACGAGAAATGGTGGTGTTGCACCCGAGGTCCGGGCACTGCTGCGGCTATGCGACGCTGGTGGCTGCGTCCTCGAGGACTGCGGCCAATGCTGAAATTTTATCCGGACGGAAACCCGACCAGTGGTCGGCGTCGGTGATCACTACGGGCGCCTGCTGGTATCCCAGGCTGAGCACATGCTCAAGGGCTGCCGGATCGGTGGAGATGTCCACGCTCTGGTACGCAATGCCCTTCTTGTCCAACGCGCGGTATGTGGCATTGCACTGCACGCATGCTGGTTTGGTGTAAACCGTGACGGTCATGATCAAGTTCCCCTTGTCTGTAACTACCTTTGGCTGCCGATAACGGCCTGCTCGCTCTCGGTGGGACCAACGGTTCTCGCCACGGTCTCGCCAGCTTTTCGAGCTGTTCCAGCTAATTCCTTGGAACCGCTTGAATTCTGTAATAGATACTACATGTAGTGCAGAGTCCGGAGGTAGACCCCTACATGATGTATTACAAGTATGTCATTTTATACACCGTCCGTCCACAGGCAACGGGATTTAAAAGCGCTAGAACTCAACGAAAAATCTGCACTGTCCACAGCTTGTGGAGTACTTCATCACAAAAAATTCAACGGCGTGTCGGGTAACTGCGGCGTGTCGAACTACTTCGCCGCACGTGCCGCAGGAGACAGTGCCGGCCATGCTGCCGGCCATGTTGCCGGCCACAGTACAGGCCACGCCGAAGCCGACGGCGCCGCCTATGCTTGCATGGAGTGGGCCGAACCCCAGAGAAGAGGTTACCAGTGATCAATCCCGTCCATCTTCAGACGTTGCTCGAGGTTGTCCGCCGCGGGTCCTTTGCCGCGGCCGCCACCACACTGGGGTACACGGCGTCGGCCGTTTCACAGCAGATGTCAGCCCTTGAGCGCGATGCCGGGGTGGCCTTGTTCCGCAGGTCGGCGCGCAGCGTGGTGCCGACCGATGCTGCGCTGGTCATGTCCAGGCATGCGGCCAAGGTCCTCACCGACATCGACGCGCTGCTGGCAGCCAGTGCCAGGACCGAGGAAGGGAGCGGCCAAGAACTGCGCTTGGGCATCTTTCCCTCGCTGGCCACCTACGTGTTGCCGCGCCTGCTGCGCAGCCCGGAGTGGCCCGCCCTGGGCATCAAGGTGCACATCTCCGTGGGCGAGCCCCAACAGACCATTGGCGGTCTGCGCAGCGACGGGACCCTTGATGTGGCACTCGTGTATCAGGTGGGGCAGTCCGGACTGGCGTGGCCGCACAGCCTGAACCGGCAATGGATAGGCGATGACAACTTCAGGGTGGTCCTTCCCCAATCCTGGGGCATCCGTCCCGGCTCGGTCATGGCGGCCGAGCAGCTTTCGGATATGCCGTGGATCATGCACCATCCCGGGACCAGCGACGCCTCGGTCATCGAACGGCTCTTTGCCAGCTGCAACCTGCATCCGCGCGTGGTCGCCTACAGCGACGACTTCAATGCGAGCCTGCAGCTGGCCAGCGTGGGTTTGGGTGCGGCGCTGGTCCCCGAGCTGGCGCTGCGCAACAAACCCGACAACGTGGTGGTCCTGGACGTGCCGGAAATCCGGTTGGCCAGGAACATCTTTGCCCTGCTCATCAACGACGCCCGGACAGCACGGGTGGAGGTGTTCGTGGACAAGCTGGCGGGCATTCTGCAGGAAATGACGGGCACCAGCTATGTGGACTCCCGCTCCTAGCCCTTGCGGAAGCGCCGGGCCGGTGCCACGAAGCGCTTGATGAGCTGTTTCTTCACTGCCCCGTACGGCGGGTAGATCATGGCGAGGGTGTCAGGCGCCAACGACTTTTCCAGGACGGCCTTTCGGTGGGAGAACGTCTTGATGGAGTGGCGCCCGTGGTAGCTGCCCATCCCGCTCTCCCCCACACCGCCAAAAGGCAGGTCCGGGATGGTCAGGTGGGCCACGGGGACGCCGAAGTTCAACGCGCCCGACGACGTCCGTTCAGTGAATTGCGTGCGTACTGCCTTGTCTTCGCTAAAGACATACAGGGACAGCGGCTTGTCCCGCTCGTTGATGAAGTCGAGGGCGTCCTCCAACGAGTCCACGGTGACAAGCGGCAGCACGGGACCGAAGATCTCACTGTCCATGAGCCGGGCCTGCGCATCCACGTGCAGCACTGTTGGTTCAATGTACCGGGCCACCGCATCCGAGCCGCCCCCGCTGACCAGCACCGATCCGGCGCCTTCGGCCAGGTCCGCTGCCACCATGTCGGCAACGCGGGCGAAGGCGGCGTCGTGGATCATGCGCCCGTAGTCCAGGCTCCGGGCCGGATCCGTCCCGTAGAGTTCGATGATGGCTTTCGGCAGTTCGGCAGCCAGCCCGGCCAGGGCCGGGCCGGTCCCCAGCACGTAGTCGGGGGCAACGCAGGTCTGCCCGGCATTCATGAACTTGCCCCAGGCGATCCTGCGTGCGGCGGCGGCCATGTCCACGGTGTCGTCAATGTAGACGGGCGACTTCCCGCCCAGTTCAAGCGTCACAGGTGTCAGGTGCTTTGCCGCTGCAGCCATGACGATGCGCCCCACACGTGAGTTTCCGGTGTAAAAGATGTGGTCGAAGCGCTGGTCCAGCAGCTCGGTGGTCTCCGGGACCCCGCCTTCAACAATGCTCACAGCCCCGCCAAGATATTCAGGCACCCACCGGGCCAGGGCGGTGGAACTGGCCGGGGCCAGCTCGCTGGGCTTGGCCACCACGGTGTTGCCGGCCGCCAGCGCGCCGATGGCCGGGGCCAGCAGCAATTGGAGGGGGTAGTTCCACGGGGCTATGACAAGGACCACACCCAGGGGTTCCAGGACTGTGAAGGCCTTGGCCGGCAGGAGGGCCAACGGGACGGCGGCCTTGCGCGGCTTGAGCCACCCTTCAAGGTGCTTGATGGTGTGGGCGATCTCGCTGGTCAGGAAGCCGAGCTCTGTCAGCCATGACTCTGCCGGGTGCTTGCCCAGGTCTTCCGCCAGTGCATCGGCAAAGTAGTCCCGCTGTTCGCACAGCATGCGGTTCATGGCCGCCAGTTGTTGCAGCCGCCACGCAAGGGGCTTGGTGATTCCGCTGTCGAAAACTGTCCGGGCTGCTGCCACCGTTGCATCTGCACTCATGTGTTCAATCTAGTCCGCGCGTCAAGCCGCCAGCCAACCGAACTGGCTGCTTAAACGCCGAAGGCGTTCCCTGCCCCCGTGCGGGGAACAGGAAACGCCTTCGGCAGTGGCGCGGCATTGCACGCGCCGGCAGGAACTTACACGAGCTGTGCGCGTACTTCCTTGGTGGCCTTGACCAGGTTGCGCAGCGACTCTTCGGTCTCCACGTAGCCGCGGGTCTTCAGGCCGCAGTCCGGGTTGACCCAGAGCTGGCGCGCCGGCACGTGCTTGACGGCGGTGCCGAGCAGCTCCGAGACTTCGGCCTGGCCGGGGACACGGGGGCTGTGGATGTCATACACGCCGGGGCCAACACCGCGGCCGAAGCCGTGGTTTTCCAAGTCGTTGACAACCTCCATGCGTGAACGGGCGGCCTCGATGGACGTGACGTCCGCGTCCAGTCCGTCAATGGCGTCGATGATGACACCAAATTCGGAGTAGCACAGGTGGGTGTGGATCTGGGTGGCGTCGGCTGCCCCTGCCGTGGAGAGGCGGAAGGAGTTCACTGACCAGTCGAGGTAGGAAGCTTGGTCCGCGCGGCGCAGCGGCAGCAGTTCGCGCAGCGCAGGCTCGTCGACCTGGATCACCTTGATGCCGGCGGCTTCCAGGTCTGCGATCTCGTCGCGCAGGGCCAGGCCCACCTGGTTGGCGGTCTCGCCGAGGGGCTGGTCGTCGCGGACGAAGCTCCAGGCCAGGATCGTGACGGGACCTGTCAGCATGCCCTTCATGGGCTTGTTGGTCAGGGACTGTGCGTATTCGGCCCACTCGACCGTGATGGCCTTTTCGCGGGTCACGTCGCCCCAGAGGATGGACGGGCGGGTGCAGCGGCTGCCATACGACTGGACCCAGCCGTGGACCGTGACGTCGAATCCTTCGAGGTTCTCGGCAAAGTACTGGACCATGTCGTTGCGCTCGGGCTCGCCGTGCACCAGCACGTCGAAGTCGAGTTCTTCCTGCAGGTCCACCACGCGCTTGATCTCTTCCTTCATCAGCGTCGAGTATTCCCCGGCCGTGATGGCACCCTTGTTGGCGCGGGCGCGGGCCGAGCGGATCTCGCTCGTCTGCGGGAAGGAGCCGATCGTGGTGGTCGGCAGCGGCGGCAGGGACAGCGCCTTTTCCTGGGCGGCTTCGCGCACCGAGTACGCGGAGCGGCTGTAGTCGGCCGGGGTCAGTGCGGCCAGGCGGGCCCTGACCTCGGAGCGCTTGACGCCGGCGGCAGCGGCGCGGGAGGCGATGACGGCTGTTGCTTCCGCGACGGCGGCAGCGGACGACGCCGGGTCCACCAGGTGCGCAGCGAGGGTCACCACTTCGGTGACCTTCTGGTCTGCGAACGCCAACCAGCTGCGCAGTTCCGCTGAGAGCTGGGTTTCCTCGGTGACGTCGTGCGGGACGTGCTGGGTGGAGGTGGAGGTGGACACGGCCACGGTCAGCCCGGCTGCCTTGAGAACTTCCAGGCGGTTGACCGACTCGGCCAGGTCGTTGCGCCAGATGTTGTGGCCGTCAACAACGCCTGCAACAACGGTCTTCCCGGCCAGCAGTGCCAACTCTTCGGAGGACGGCACGGCGCCCTTGAACGCGTCGATGTGCAGCGCCTCGATCGGGGCTGCTGCAAGGGTCGGCAGCAGTTCGGCGAGGGCGCCGAAGGGAGTGGAGACGAGGATGGCAGGTCGTCCGGCGGCCGCTGCGAGGACCTCGTAGCTGCGGGCCACGGCGGCCTGGATCTCGGCCACGGGAACATCCTGGTCGGCCACGAGGGCCGGCTCATCCAGCTGGACCCATGAGGCACCGGCGGCACCGAGACGGGTGAGCAGTTCGGCGTAGACGGGCAGGACCTCTTCCAGGCGCGAGAGCGGGGAGAAGCCGGCCGGGGCGTCGTCGGAAGCCTTGCTCAGCAGCAGGAAGGTCACCGGGCCCACCAAGTAGGGGCGGGTTTCGAAGCCGTTGGAGAGGGCGTATTCGAACTGCTCCACGATGCGGTTCGAGGTCAGCGAAAAGTCGGTTTCCGGGCCGATTTCCGGCACCAGGTAGTGGTAGTTGGTGTCGAACCACTTGGTCATTTCCAGCGGCTGCGCCTCCGCGGTGCCGCGGGCCAAGGTGAAGTAGGCGTTGATGTCCAGCTGGCCGTCGGCGTTGCGCAGCTCGCCAAAGCGGGCGGGCACGGCCCCAATGTGGGTGGCCGCGTCGAGGACCTGGTCGTAGTACGAGAACGTGCCGGGGATGGCGGCAGCTTCGGTCAGGCCCAGCTCGGCCAAGCGGCGGGCGGTGCCCAACTGGATGTCCTGGGCAGCGGTTTCCAATGCTGCCGCATCGATCTTGCCGGCCCAGAAGGACTCAATGGCCTTCTTCAATTCGCGGCGACGGCCAATGCGGGGGTAGCCAAGGAGTGAGGCGGCGGGGAAAACAGGTGTGTTTGACATGGCATTTCCTTAGTGATGGTGAAGCAAAGACAATTCAAGATTGTGCGGAAAAATTGCGGGCCGGGCAGTGGTTCAGGCCCTGACGAGGCGCTCCGGTACAGCCCGGGAGGCCAGCTGCGGCCGACCCGGTCTGAGCAATTGCAGCTTGTCCAGGACATCCAGCGCCGCTGCGTGTTCGTTGAAGGTGTACAAGTGGATTCCAGGGGCACCGGCGTCCAGGGCGGCACGGGCCAGGCCCACCGTCGCCTCAACGCCGATGCGGCGGCTGTCCGCAGCGTCCTCGGCCCTGCCCAGGGCATCGAGCAGTTTTGCCGAAGGCTCGACGCCGGTCAGGTCGCCCAGGCGCTGGACACGGCGCAGGCTTGTCAAGGGCATGACCCCGGGAATGATGGGGATGGACACCCCGGCCCGCCGTGCCCGGTTGACCAGGTCCTTGTACTGGTCGGCGTGGAAGAACACCTGGGTGATGGCAAAGTCGGCGCCTGAACGCTGCTTGGCCAGCAACACCTCGATGTCGTGCTCAATGGACGGTGATTCCGGGTGCTGTGCCGGGTAGGCTGCCACACCAATGGCCACCTTGCCGGCGCACAGCAGCGCTGAACGGCGCTGCTCCACGCGACGGACCAGCTCAATCAAGTCCTGGGCATAGGCCAGCGATCCTGCCCGCGGCTCCGCCGGGGCGTCCTTGGGCATGTCTCCGCGCAGTGCCAGGATGCCGCGCACACCATGGTCCAGAAGTTCGGAGATGATCTCGGCCAGTTCGTCGGCCGTGTTGCCCACGCAGGTCAGGTGCGCCAGCGGCAGCAGGGAGGTTTCGGTCAACAGCCGGTTGAGAAGTTCAACTGCCGTGTCCCGGTTGCTTCCGCTGGCCCCGTAGGTGACGGAGACGTAGTCCGGATTGGTCGTTTCAAGTTCGCGGATGGTGTTCCACAGGGAGAGTGCCGCAGCTTCGTTGCGGGGCGGAAAAAGTTCGTAGGAAAGGGCGATCGGCGCGCTGTGTGAAGATGGCGCCGACGCCTGGATGAGGCTCGGAGGAGACATTTGCTTGGGTCCTTGAGGATGGGCCGGCAATTCATGCGCGGGTGTCTAGCTCACCGCAGGCAGGAACTGCCGCATTTTCGTAAAAGGTCGGGCGGATGCACCCCTGCCGACTGTGCACAGCACAGTTGTCGGGAAGCTGCCATCCACCAGCAAATGTCAGGCCCACATGGGGGCACCCACACCTTTGCGTGCAAAGGTCGCTGACACATATTGAGGTACAAACTCAACAACCACTCTAACCGGAAACTTTTGCCAGCACCAAGCCGGAGCCGAATTACGACGCAACTTTACGCAATATTTCGGCATTTGCGTTCGGCGCGGGGCCTAATATGGTCGTCGCCGCCGAATTATTGCCGCACAGTTGTTATTGCCGCACAGCTGCCACGCAGGCCGCCCGGGGCTTTTCCTGTCACCAGGGCTTTTTCTGTCACCAGGGCTTGGGGTAGGGCTGCGAGTCGTCCGCATCCAACTGTTCTTTCAGCTTTTGCCGCTGCCCGCGTTCCTGCTGCGCCTTTTGCCCCGTCTGCTCCAGCTGCTCCATTTTTCCGGCCGGCGGTGGGGGCGTGGGCGTTTCACCGTCGCCGTCCGGGCCTTGCGCTGCGTCGCCCGGACCTGCGGATTGTTTTTCCTCCAGCCGTTCAGCGGCTTCGCGCAGCGCCTTCCCTTCGCCGTCCTGATTGTTGCCGCTGTTCGCCATAAAGCAGTCGCGCGGTGCCTGTGCCACGGTTTCGCTGCCCTCGGCGAACAATTCCATGGCCGACGTCGGGTCCCCTGCCTTCTCCCGTGCCTCACCCAGCTTTTCCAGGCTGAGCACAAGGTTCACCCGAACCTTGCAGGACTCCCCTGCCGGGACAAGCTCCAGGGCCTGGGAAAATTGTTCGCGGGCCTGCTCAAAGTCGCCCTGCAGCACGTGGCCGTCCCCTTGTGCAAAGCGCGGTTTCCACCGTTCCACCAGGTTGGGCAGGCCCATGGCGCGGGCACCGCCGAGGGTCCCTCCGGCGTTGGATGCCCCATAGGAGTCCGCGGCTTGTCCGGCCGAGACCGGCAGCGAGAGCAGCTTCACGCCAAGGAGCACCGCAGCCAACACCACGGGCGCCGAGCGCAGCAGGAGTGTCCTGCGCCGGTGCAACCGCGCCAACCGGTCCACTTCCAGCGCCGGTTGCGGCTGCAGCGGGTGCTGTTGCTGCGACTGCGGCTGCGGCTGCGGTTCAGGTTCAGGTTGAACCGCGCGGCCCGGACCGGTGTTTTCCGTGTTCCATCTCCCGCTCATGGAGCATCCTTCCTTCCACTGGGACGTCGAGCACCCGGAAGCCTGCCGCCGGAAGGTTTGTCGCCGGGAAGCCTGCGCAGGGCGATGCCCAGCCGCACGACTTCCCACGCGGCCACGCCAAAGCCGGCCAAGGCAAAGAGCCAATACAGTTCCCAGCGCCCGGCACCCTGCTGCTCGTTGTTCCCTGGCGCAGCCGACCCCTTGGGCGCCGAGGCCGCGAGGGCCGCGGAAATATCCGCCGGGCTCCCCCTGTGGACATACGGCACCTCTAGCTGCCCGGCAACCGATCCCAAGGCCTTTTCATCGATGCGTGAGGTGGCCGGGGCATAGTTGGCGGTCTTGTCCAAGATATAAGGTCCTGGATGCTCTGCGCTGAAGGAATGGTCCCGCATGTGTCCGCCGGCTGCCGTGCCGTAGCCCAGCACCGCACCGCCGTCGATTAATTCGGTGCCTTCGGCGAAGGGTTCGGGGGCCGCAGCCGCCGTTTGTTCACCGTCGCCCAAGTAAAACACCAGCCTGGGCCGGTCGGGGTGGCTTTGCTGCGCTGCAGCCAGCCGCTCCCCCAGAACCGGCCCGGCCGCCGTGATGCTGCTGCCCTTGGACGTGTAGGCGGTGCCCGGGGCCAGCACTTGGGTCAGCGTGCGCAGCGCCGTCGCATCCGTTGTCAGCGGCAGCAGCACCTTCGCGGTGCTGTCGAAGCTGATCAACGAAAACCGGGCCCCCGGCAGCTCGGCAGCCAGCGCGTTGATGTCCGCCTGCATCCCCGCCAACCTCGGGGACGCGCCGTCATAGTCCTCGGCCGCAGAGCTTGGCGAGACATCAACCACAAAGAACACATTGAGATCGCTACTGGCCACGGGTGCACTGGCACCGGCCAGGCCGGGCCGGGCAGCCGCCAGGACCACCAGGACCACAAGCGCCGCCAGACGCCATCGCGCGGCCCTTGTGTTCTGCGAGCCGGCGTGCCATCCGGCGGTGCCGCGGTTCTTCAGCAGCGTCCAGCCGGTGGCCGCCAGCAGCAGTGCGGCTACTGGCCAAAAGAACCAAGGTGAAACAATGGGCAGGAAGCTCATGGCCGCCCCCTCCGTGCCGCCGCAGCCACCAGAGCCAGGCCCAGCAGCGCAAGACCGGCTACACCCAGGGCAGCGCCCGGGTGGTCGACGACGGTTTTTTGCGGGGCTCCCAACAACAGCGAAGCCTCGGTGGCCTGCACCTTCTCCACAATGGAGGGAACGGCCTCCTCCGACTCCAGCGCGTAGTAGGCCCCGCCGGTGGCCACCGCCGTCTTCTGCAGCCCTGCGGCAGCGTCGCCAAAGAGCGGAACCGCGCCGGAACCGCTGGGGCCGTAGCCTCCGGAGTCCGAAGCGATGGAGCCTAGGCTGCCTGAGCCCGGGTCCGATCCACTGGAGCCGGATTCGTTGGCGCCGGAACCGGTGGGGCCGTAGTCGTTGGGGTTGAATGCGTAGACGCGGGCCTTGGCGGTTTTTGCCAGTCCGGTGGCCTGCTCCAGCGTGAACAAGGGCCGTCCTGCCAGCATGTTGTCGGTGGCGAAGATGATTGAACGCGACCGCTCCGTTTCCCCTGCAGCCTTCCCTGCTGCAGGGAATCCATTGACGCAGTTGGCCAGACCGTCGCCGATGAGCGAGGAACCGGCCGCTTCGTAGGTCCCGGCGAGATAGTCGAAGGTGCCGGCATCGGAGCTGAGCGCCTGTGTGGCTGTGGCCAGTTCCGCTTCCACAAATTCGTAGTCGTCAGTGAGCGGAAAAACCATGACGGCGCTGGAGTCAAAGATGGTCATCCCGATCCGTTCGCCCTTGAAATTGCCCACGAGTTGGGAAAACACGCCCACAATCGCTTCGTCGGTCTCCAGCATGGACCCCGACACGTCAAGGCACAGCATGATGTCCCTGTTGAGCTGTTCGGGGATGCTGCTGCTTTCACTGACGGGCCGGGCCGCGGCGACAAGCAACGACACCGCCAGCACGGCGAACGCCGCCAAGGTGCAAGCAAGCCGTTTGCGGTGGGCGGCCACAGCCTGCCGGTAGGCAGGCAGCTCCGTCAGCCGCTCGGCGTGCGCCACCGGGGAATGCTCCTGGACGGCGTCCCGGCGCCGCCACAACCATGCTCCCGCGGCGGCCAGCACAGCCAGTCCCAGGGGCAGCAGCCACCAATACTTCAGCGCCATTGACCCACCACCTCCCGAGCCTGCTGTGCCGAAGCTGCCACCGTGGGCGAGCCGGTACCGGCGGAGAATTCCGCCGGGTACCAACGTTCCACGGCGTCCGCCACCAGCGGGAGCTGGCGTTCACGCAGTTGGGCAAGGGTCATGCGTTGGGCGCGCGTCCCCGTCATCTCGTGCACAAAAGTGCGCACGGCGAGGCTGAGCTCAAGGTGCGCCGCCCGCCCGTCCAGCCGGCCGCCGTCGTGCCTGTGCTCAATCTCGGCAATCAGCGCCCAGTACCTTTGCCGGACGGAATCACAATTGCGCGGTGCCGTGAACTCCGGCACGGCAGCGTCGGCTCCGGCGCGGGTGGCAATCCACACCCACGCGCACCAGCCCAGGCACAGCAGCAGCAGGGCAGCCCCGGCCAGCGGCCACCACGGCGAATATCCAATGGGGGCATAGAAATCAGCGGCCTGAAACTCGGCGGCATGAAACTCTGCGGCATAAAACTCAGGGACATAAAATTCAGCGGCCACGGCGGTGCCTTTCCAGCAGGGCAAAGATCCGCGCCACGGCCTCGCTGGAGGAGGCGATGGATGCCGTGGCAATGCCATGGGCGGCCAGCAGCTCCGAGAGGCCCCTGGCGCGTTCGGCCATGGCCTCGGCATAACTGCGGGCCAGCCCGGGATCTTGGGCCAGAAACAGCAGGACCGGTTCCATCCCGGCCACGTCAAGGCCCGTCCCTTGGACTGCGTCCGGCCCCGCCAGGTCGGCGTCGGCAATGTCCACCCATAGAATCTCGTGCTGTGCCCGCAGGCGACGCAACACCTTTGCCAGGCGCTGATCCGCCGCCACCCCGTCGGCGATGATAACCAGCAGCATGCGCTGCCGGTAATGGGCGGCCACATATTCCAGCTGGGCGGCGAGGTCGCTGGGTCCGTGGTCAAGGCCCGCTGCGTCCATGCGGCGCAACAGCATTTCCACGTGGTGTTCGGTACCTCCGGCAGGCAGCGCGTCCGTCCCGTCCCCGTCCCCGTGGACCAGCGAGACCGAGTCGCCGTGGCCCACTGCCAGCACGCCCAGGACTCCCATGGCCATGACGGCCAGATCCTTTTTCAGCTCCCCGCCTTGGGCCAGCGCCGCCATGTTCCGGCCGGTGTCGGCCACGAAGAGCAACTGCTGGCGGCGGGTGGCAACATAGCGTTTGACAAGTGGCTTGCCCGTTCGCGCCGTGGCCTTCCAGTCGATGTCGCGCACCTCGTCCCCCGGGACGTAATCGCGCAGATCCTCAAAGTCCAGGCCCCGGCCACGAAAGATCGAAGCGTATTCGCCCTCGAGCAGGCCCCTGGCCTTGCGGTGGGCGAAGATGTGCATCTTTTTCTGCACCGCCGTCAACAAACTTGCCACGGGGTCCTAGGGTGTCTGCACGGAGTCAACAATGGCGGCAATGATTTTTTCCACCCGGATGTCTTCGGCCACGGCTTCAAAGCCCAGGATGATCCTGTGCCGCAGCACCCGCTCGGCAAGGGCCTTGACGTCCTCGGGGATGACATGGTCGCGGCCCTGCAGCAGCGCCAAGGCGCGTGCCGCCTGGGTGAAGGCAATGCTGGCCCGGGGGCTGGCGCCGAATGCAATGAGGCCGCCCAGGGCAGGGTCAATGTAGGCTCCGGCGTGCCGGGTCACGTACACAAGGCCCACAATGTAGTTCACCAGGGAGGGGTCCAGATACACCTTCTTCGCGGTAGCCTGCAGTGTGCGCACCTGCTCCAGCGTGGCCACGGCCGACGGCGTTGCTTCGGGCAGGTACACGCCGGCATCCATGCGCCGAATCACCTCGGCTTCCTCCGCCGGGCTGGGGTAGTCAAGGACGTCCTTGAGCATGAACCTGTCCATCTGCGCCTCGGGCAGTTGATAGGTGCCCACTTGGTCGATGGGGTTTTGCGTCGCCATGACCAGGAACGGCGAGGGCAGCGGATGCACCTGCCCGCCAATAGTGGTTTGGCGTTCCTGCATGGCCTCCAGCATGGCCGACTGTGTTTTGGCGCTCGAGCGGTTGATCTCGTCCAGGAGCACGATATTGGCATGAACGGGGCCGAGCTGGGTAACGAAGCTGCCTTGGGAGGCGTCGTAAATTTGGGTGCCCACAATGTCGCTGGGCAACAGGTCCGGAGTGCACTGGATGCGGTGGAAGCGGGCATCGATGGAATCGGCCAAAGTTTGGGCAGCCGTGGTCTTGGCCAGCCCGGGCACCGATTCCAAAAGCACGTGCCCGCCCGTCATCAAGGCGATCAGCAGCGTCTCGCGCAACCGCCCCTGCCCCACCACCTTGTATTCAAAGCTGTGGGCGATGCGCTCTGAAAGCTGCTGGGCATGGGCCAGCTCCGCACGGTCGAGGGTGGGGTGGATGCTGGTGGACAACACGGTTTTGGGCCTTTCTCCGGGCACAGTTATTGACTAAATCCTAGGGCCAAGCCCATCCAATCCCGGCCGAAGCCGCAATGGGCAGAACTTCCCATGCACACCTGTCGGTGCCACCGCGAACCCGTCGGAGGAGCCGCACACCTGTTGGTGGCGCCGTGTGAAGGCTACAGTGTGGAACATGAACCAGTTGCCAGCCGCCTATACAGAGTATCTCGCAGGCAGGGACGATGACTTCGTCGCCACCGTCCTGCCGGTCCTGAAGCAGTCCGTCGCCGACAAAAAGCACGGCGTCCATGTCGTCATCAATTCCCACACAGTCCAGGCACGCACGGATCCCGACGTTCCCTTCGGCGAGGTCCGCGAAGGCGCGGTCGACTGAGCAAGCCGCCCTGCCGGACCGGAACTCACGGAACTAGGGTGTGGCGTCCAACAGCAGGTGGGTGGCCTTGGGGCTGAACGTCTTTTCCATGACAAGGCAGGCAGCACCGAACGCTTCCTCCCCCGAACTGACAATGGTGCCCACAACATCCACCGTGTGGACGCTGGTGGTGACACTGAGTTCCGCCAACACGGGCGGGACCTGGGCCAGGTGGCTCGCGGCCAGTGCCGGCCAGAACGGTCCGCCAAAGACAACCTTTTCAACATCCAGCAGATTGGTCAGCACCGAGACGGCAACTGCCATCCTGCGAGCCGACTGCGCCAACACCTCGGCGGCGGCAAGATTTCCGTCCGCTGCAGCTTGGGCCAGCGCCGCCATGTCTTCCACGAGCAGTTGGGGCGACAGCGGGTCCGCAGGAGGCAGGGCCCCTGCCTCCCGGGCCCGGGCCACAATGGTTTCAGGCATGCAGGTGACTTTGACACAGCCCCGGCGTCCGCAGTCGCAGGCGGGCCCGTCCGAATCGGCAATAATGTGCCCGATCTCCCCGACGTTCCCTGATGAACCGCGCACCACCTCGTCGTTGAGCACCAGGCCGGCTCCTATTCCAGTGCCGACGTAGACGAACACAAAATCGGCTGCGTTGTGAGCCCCGCCGGCCCACAGCTCCGCGACGGCAGCTGCTGTCACATCCTTCTCGACGACCACCGGCAGGCCAGTGCTTTCTTCCAGGATGTCCCGCAGCGGAACCCTCGTCCAGCCTGTCATGTGCGGCGGATCGAGAACGGTGCCGCTGGCAACATCCACGGGCCCGGGGGTGGCCACGCCAACGCCGGCAATTCTTTGCTCGTCCACGCCTGATTCGGCAATGAGTTGGCGCACCATGGCACCCATGGCGGCAACGGCGTCGGCCGGGGTGCTGGCCAGGTCCGTTGGTTCCTGTCTCGACGCCACCACGTTGCCCACGGCGTCAAGGAGTGCGTAACTTGTCAGCGCCGGGTCCAGGTGCAGTCCCACGGCGTACATGCCGCGAGGGTCCAGCTGCAAAATGGTGCGGGGTTTGCCCGGACCGGAGGTTTCCTTGCCTGCCTCGACAATCAACCCGGAGTCAAGGAGTCTGCGGCAAATATTGGAGACGGTCTGGGCGGCCAGTCCGGCCGAGGATGCCAGCTCGACACGGCTGAGACCCTCGTCGGAGCGGCGGATGGAATCCAAAATGACAGCCTGGTTGAAATTGCCCATCTTGGGAAGATTTGTGCCGCGGCGGCGCAGCGGCACAGCAAGTTCAAGACCAGTCAACTATTTCTCCCTGCGGATGGTTGGCACACGAGGGCTCCCGTATCCCCCGATGCCCAGCTGCCAGATTACCCTCCGCAGCTCCAGTGTGCGCGAACGCCACGGGAAACTCCTCGATCCGGGGTTAACCCGATCCGGAGTTGAGCAGCGCCGGGGTCCGCCGCGGGGTGGCCGGTCTTGGTGGAGACTGTCACCGTGAACTTGCTGTTGCGTCCCGCCACGCGGGTGGGCCCCACGGTTTTGGCCAAAGCGGGCTTGTAGTCAAGGTGGCGGTTGTACACGCACCAAAGCTCTCCGCCCGGAGCCAGCACCCGGGCTGCCGCGGCAAAAAGCTTCAGGGCGATGCCCGCATGGACGCTCGCTCCAACGTGGAAGGGCGGGTTGAGCACAATCAGCCCGGCCGACTCCGCCGGGAAGCCGGACAGGGCGTCGTCGCGGACTGCCTCGATGCGCCCCTGCAGCCCGTTGGCTGCGGCGGTGGCGCCGGTGGAGGCCACTGCGGCAGCCGACTGGTCGGTGGCGACGACGTGCAACCCTGGCCGGGACGTGGCCAACGCCGCTGCGATGGTGCCGTTGCCGGCGCCGAGGTCAATGGCGGTGTCGGTGTCGTGGCGCATCTCCGGGATGAACTCCAGCAGGAACCTGGTGCCCACGTCAATCTTTGTGCCACCGAAAGTGGCCCCGTGCGCGCACAGCCACAGGTCAAGCTCTTCGTGGAACTCGCGCCTCGGAAAGCTCGACGCCGCACCCTCCTTGAGCGGGCCTCGCACGGCCAGCGGACGGGACTTTCGCCACGCCCTCCCGGCGGTGACGGAGGAAAAGTGACGGGACAGGACCGCGTTCATGGCCACTGTCATGTGTTTGACGCGACCCCCGGCGAAGATCCGCACTTCCGGGTCGGCGTGGGTGCAGATCAGCTCGGCCACTTCGGCCACTTCCTCCAAGCTGCGCGGCAGCTGCCACAGCACCACCTTGGCACCGGCGAAAAGGCCGCCGTCGAGCAGTCCCGAGGTGTAGGCCGCTGCCAAGTCGGCTCGGGCGGCATTGGCGGCAAGCGCCCGTTCCCCGGACAGCCCGTCCTGGTGGACGCGCAGTCCGCGCAGCCCGTGGAGGGTGGCGGCGGCCAGGGTCAAGGCTCCGTAGCGATCCCCCACCACAACCACGGTGCCGTTGCCTGCGCTGGCCAGGGCCTCGTCTGCTTCGTGCAGGATCATCTCGTCGGTGGCGTCGTGGGCGAAGAGGTTCGCAGCCTCAATGTCAGGAAACCGGCGCAGTTGCACAAAATCGAATTCGAGGCCGGCAGTGCTCTTGTTTTCCTCCACCGGGCAACTCTACAGGGCGAATTTCCACCCCTCCGCCCCACCCATGGTGACAAGGAACACCTGGTCGTATACTGGTGGCAGTCACCTCAGTCACAGATACGTCGCCGTCATTGACGACTCGAAGGATGATTCACATGAGTGAGATTACGCCGCTGCGGAGAGGTATTCGCGAAGGCAGCGGTCTAAAACGTGTTGGCGGTATTTGGGGCGAGATGCTTGCAGAGTTCCTCGGCACCTTTGTTTTGATCTGTTTTGGCGACGGAGTCGTCGCCATGGCTGTCGCAGCCCTGCCAGGAAGTGGGCGTGCCGCCACCGACACCACCATCTTCGTCGCTGCCGGGGACTGGCTGCTGATCACCTGGGGTTGGGCGTTGGCCGTTGCCTTGGGAGTATATGTGGCCGGTGGCGTGACAGGAGCCCACTTGAACCCGGCTGTCACCTTGGCGTTTGCCGTGCGGCGCAAGTTCGCTTGGAACAAGGTTGTCCCCTACGTCGTGGCCCAAGTGGTCGGCGCCTTTGCCGCCGCAGCTCTGCTGTACGTGGTGTACTTCAATGCCATTGACGCGTTCAATGCCGCGGCGAAAACCCAACGAGACGAGGCTGGCGGTTTGGCAACTTTTTCCATCTTTGCCACGTTCCCGGCACCATATTTCAACGGAAACCTGACCGTCCCGCTGATTGACCAAATCGTCGGAACGGCATTCCTGATCATCTTCATTGCCGCCATCATCGACATGCGCAACTTGGCGGTCAAGGCCAACCTCGGTCCGCTCATGATCGGCTTCGCGGTGGCCGCGATCGGCATGTCCTTCGGCGCCAACGCCGGGTACGCCATCAATCCGGCCCGTGACTTTGGACCGCGCGTGTTTGCCTGGCTGGCCGGTTGGGGTGATGTGGCCATGCCGGGCACAATTACAGGTGTCCCCGGGGCGTTCGCCTGGTACTTCTGGGTCCCGATTGTGGGACCACTCATTGGCGGTGTCATCGGTGTCTTGTTGTACGACTGGTTCATCGGGGACATCCTCCATGCCCGCCAAATTCTAGCCGACAGGGAAGAGGTCGCCGCCAAGAAGGAGATCGACCCCCCGCCGTCGGAACCCGGTCCGGCAACGCAGGAGTACTAATGCAGTTCCAATGCCTCCACATAGAGCCACTGTTTCCCAAGCCGGACGAAACTGCTGGTTTCAATGAGCGAATCCTTGAGCTTGCGGTTGGCCGCTGAACGGTAGTGGGCGCGAAAACTGACAACTCCCTGCGCATCAAACACGCCGCCGGCGCTGGTGCCCAGAATCTCCAGCAGGTACCACTGCTGGTCAGGATCAAGCTCCAGCGATGCCGGGCGGGTGGAGGGGTGCCAGGTGTGCAGCAGGTATCCGGCATCACCCACGGCAAAGGCGCTAAAACGTGAGCGCATCAGCGCCGCCGCCGTGGGCGGGAACGTCGGCTCGGCCGCGCCCACCGTGGTGATGTACCGGGCGCAGCAGCTTGCATACGCTTCGCCGCTTTGACAGGGGCACCTCATGGCAACGGGAGTGTCTGTTGGTGGAACCATTCGATGTGGCTCTTGAGTTCCTGGGCTGCCCGGTCGCCGTCGTTCGCCAACACCGCTTCGAGAATCCGTTCATGCTGCACCCGCAACGCGGGCACGATCTCCTCCCACCGCTCGTCGCTGTCGATGGCTGCACTGACGTAGCCCTGGATGGCGGAGCGCAGGGACTCCATCATGGACGTGATGACGGCATTGCCGGCCAAGGAACTCAACTGCACATGAAAAGCCGCATCGAGGACATGGAATTCCTCCCTGTCCAGGTTCGGTTGGTCCATGGCGCGAAGGAGCTTGCCCAATTCCGCTTCCCGGGCACGCTCGCGTGGCTGTGCGGCTGCCTCCACCGCGGCCCAGGTTTCCATCATGATGCGGGTTTGCACAATGTCAGACACCGGAAAATGGCTGGTTGCCATGTGCAGGCGCAACGTGGCAGCCAACCCGGCGCTGGGATTGGCAATGACCACGGCTCCCGAGCGGGGACCCGATCCTACGGCGGTGCGCACCACGCCCATGGCGTCAAGGACGCGAATGGCGTCGCGCACCGAGGCCCGGGAGATTCCGTGTTTCAGGGCCAGCGCGCGCTCTCCGGGCAGCTGGTCCCCCACCTTGATCCTGCCAGTCTTGAGTTCGGCTTCAATGCTGGCCAGCACCGCCTCGTAGCTGCGGGCGACAGGCTCGGCCATGGGATCGGGGGTGGTGTTTGGCGTGGGCACTGAATCATTCTCCCACTCTTTTATGCTGTCGCACCCCGGGAGGTTTATGCTGTCGAACTCCGGGAGCTTTCGACACCACCTGGCCCACAAGCCACCGCAGGTGCACCCGCAGCTGGCGGAAACGGAGGACCAACCAAAAAAGGTCCGGCCCTCCATGTGTGGAAGGCCGGACTTTACTTTGGTGGAGCTGAGGGGACTCGAACCCCTGACCCCCTGCATGCCATGCAGGTGCGCTACCAGCTGCGCCACAGCCCCAAAACATTATTTAGTTGTAACCATTAGCCGCCTTTGGGGCGCACAGGATGGTTTGGTGGAGCTGAGGGGACTCGAACCCCTGACCCCCTGCATGCCATGCAGGTGCGCTACCAGCTGCGCCACAGCCCCAAACCGCTCTTCCGACTCGACCAATCGGTCTTGGCCGGAACAACTTGTCTATCCTAGAACACGTTTCGCCCAGCTGCCAAATCGGGCTTCCAAGCGCGTCTAATCTTCAACTGGCTCGGTAAAGTCTTCGGGTAGTTCATAGGGTGCGGGAAGCGTGCCAACATTGTGTTCAAGCAGCCGCCAATGGCCGATTCCTTCGCCGTCGGCTTCGGTTTTGGCGGCTTCAACCACCGACCAGTGGCAGTTTGAAAGGCCAGACATGGTCCGCCACAATTCCTCCGGCAGGCCCAGCAGTTTCGCCAGGGCCACACGCGTGGCACCACCGTGGGTGGTGATCACCAGCGTTCCACCGTCGGGCATGGCCTCGGCCGTTTCGAGAATGGCTGCCACCATTCGGTGGGCAACCTCCACGCGGGTCTCTCCCCCGCCGGCACGCACACCGGGCTCATCGCGCTGCCACAGCGCAATGTCTTCGGGGAAGTGCTCCATGATGTCATCGAAAGTTCTCCCCTCCCATTCCCCGCCATACGTTTCGCGCAGACGTGGATCCACCAGAATGTCGCTGCCCAGCAAGGCCGCCAGTTCCTGCGCCGTGGCATAGGCGCGGCCCAGGTCGGAGGAGAGGATCTGCACGTTTGGCTCGCTGCTGCTGCGAACAAGTTTCCCCGCCAACAGGGCCGCGGCACGGCTGGCTTGGGACAGGCCCACCTCATCCAACGGAATGTCAGTTTGGCCTTGAAAACGCCGCGCAGCATTCCACGCGGTGCGTCCGTGGCGCCAAAAAATCACCCGTCGGCGTGCACCGGCGGGCTGCAGGACTGAATGTTCTTGTTCATTTCCAGCCATCAGAAAAAATGTCCGTTCCAGAGCACTTTGCAGGGATTAGTTTTCGTCTGCCGTCGCGTCGGCGGGGGCGTCAACGGACTTTGCCGAAGGGTCCAGCTCCCCCATTTGCAGGTCGATGACCGGGCAGTCGCCGTAGAGGCGTTCCAGCGCATAGAAGATCCTGTCTTCCTCGTGCTGGACGTGGACCACGATGTCGGCGTAGTCAAGCAATACCCAGCGACCCCCCGAACGTCCTTCACGACGAACCGGGCGCAAGTTGAACTTGTGCAGTTCGTCTTCGATGCCGTCCACGATGGCGTTGACCTGGCGCTCGGTCTCGGCGGATGCAATGAAGAAAATATCCGTGATGGCCAAGCGATCGCTGACATCAATGGCTGTCACATTTAGGGCCAGCTTGTCCGATGCCGCACGCGCCGCTGCGCGTGCAAGTTCGATTGACTGTTCTGTTGCCGTCACTACTGTTTCCTTTGATTGGTGAAGATTTAGCGTGTAAGTGTGGTGATGAACAAGATGGCGGCCACGGCCAATGCCGCTCCGCCAACAATGACGCTGCCCCACTGCAGCAGGCGATTGCGCTGCGTGCGTCCAAGACCGGCCGTCATGGCATCCAGCGGCTCCAGGCCGTGGGCGTAGTCGGCGGGCATCGGAGGCATCTGCGAGCGGTGCACCTCCACGGGCACATCGGCGGCACCATCCGCAAGCTCCTGATCGGGATGTCCGACGGCGGGAGCCACAGTTGGGTGCCCACCGGTCGCCATCGCTTCCGCGCGTTTGAGGGTGCTGCTGCGTCCGCCTGTCAGCAGGCGGTTCCCCGGACCCGGGCGGTGGACGGCCCGCGCCGCCAAGGCAGCATCGAATCGTTCGGCGCTGACGTTGGGCACGGTATTGGCCCGGGCCACCGTGGCCTGAGCCTGCGTTTCCAGCTCGCTCGACGACCGCCCTGCAGTGCCGGTGCCTTCACGTGCTGTACCTCCGGGAGCCTTCGCCGGTGCCGCAGCCTTCTTTTCCGGACGGGGCAGCGGCTTCCGTGCCCCGGGCGCTTGCTGGGGTGTCGACCGGGTGACGATGGGCACATGGGTTGTCGACGGCGGGCGCATCATGGGCCGACCGGTGCCGGGTACATTGACGAATTCCAGCGGAGTGACCATGGCCAGGTTGTTCGTGGCCGTGGGATCGGCAACCGGGCGGGGCTCCGATACCGGGCGCGGTTCGGTACCCGGCCGGGGTTCTGCACCCGTGCGCCGGTTCTTGGCACTTTCCTGGGCCAGCCGCTCACGGGCTTGGGCTCGCTGGGTGAGCACTGCCGCACGCTCGGTGTCTGCCCGTTGTGCGGCCAGCACCTTCAGTTCTTCGGCTGTGGGCGTGGCGACGGGCACCGCCCCCGTTGGCGGACCTGCCGAGACCGGGTAGTAGCTGTCACCGGGCGCAAGTCCGGGCAGCGGCGAATAGTTTCCCCCGCTGACATTGTCAGTGTCGGGCTCCGCATCTGCTGCCTTTGTGCTGTCTTGACTGGACGGGCCGGGCGCACCTGCCGGGGCTGAGGGCGCCACCGCCGGCAGTGGCGGCGGCTGGGCCGCATGCGACTGGGCTACCTGCGATTGTGCCGAGTGCGGCGGTGCCGACGTCGCCGCAGCTGTCGCTGGTGTTTCATCCACAGGTTTGGCTGCGGCACGGCGCCCTGCACGGGTGCGCGGGAGACCTTGGGGCGCCGGGTGGCTTCCCTGCGGCGTCGGCGAGGTTGCTTGGGTCCCGGTTGCGGGCGCACCATCGGCTACTTCCGGCTTGGTGGTGCCTTGACCGGATCCTGCGGCAGTGGCGCCTGCCTGGGTGGCGCTTGTGTCGGCCTTGGCCACCTTGGCCACCTTGGCCGCGGAGGCCACCTTGGGTGCAGGCTGCGTCACGGGCGAAGGCGGGGTGCCCGGAGCTTGCTCTGGTTTTGTTCCGGCGCCGGGAGCGGCCGCAGCGGAGACCACGGGGTTGACAGCCGTGATGGGAGCCCGGTCGGCGTCTAGCTGGGCCTGGCGCAAGGCGCGCCGGGATGGCAGCGGGTTCAGCTCGGACTGGTCCAGAAGTTCCTTGTAGGCGCGCAGTGCGGCCCTGTCGCGAGCACGCGTTTGGGACTCGCGTTCACGCGGCGTTGCTTCGACGCGAGCTTCCACGCGGGGCGGTGTGCTCGGCTCGACAGGGACTGTGGGGGCAGTGGCGTCCGTTGCGTGTTCGGCATTCGAGCCTGCGGCGTGCCCTGAAGCGGCAGCTGCGGCGTCGTCCGTTTTGGGCGTGGCAGGACCAGGCTCCGCCGGCTTCTCGGTGGTGCCGTTCGTTTGTGCCAACTGCGCACGCAGTTGCCTGCGGCTGCGAATCGGCTCCTTTTCCTTGCTCATGACTTACTCATTCGGTTCTCTTTGGTCACCGGCGCGATGCCTGCGCCGGCATCTGTGACAGGTTGAAGGTACAACCCATACTTGGCAATGTATTGCACCACTCCGTCGGGAACCAGGTACCAGACGGGGTTGTGTTCCGCCACGCGCTTTCTGCAATCTGTGGAAGAAATCGACATGGCGGGGACTTCCAGCAAGCTCACATCGGTGCGACCCCTGTCGTCGAGGACATGGCCGGGACGGGTAACACCAACGAAATGGGCCAAGCCCCACAGCTCGTCGCTGTCTTTCCACGACATGATCTGGGCCATGGCGTCGGCTCCGGTAATAAAGAACAGATCCGCCTCTGGACGCATCCTGCGCAGGTCGCGCAAGGTGTCGATGGTGAAGGTTGGGCCGGGTCTGTCAATGTCCACCCGGCTTACCGTGAATCGCGGGTTTGCCGCGGTGGCTATGACTGTCATCAGGTACCTGTGCTCAGCGGCGCTGACCTTGTTCTTGGCCTTCTGCCACGGTTCGCCCGTGGGTACGAACACGACTTCATCAAGCTTGAAGACACTCGCAACTTCGCTGGCTGCGACAAGGTGGCCATGGTGGATCGGATCGAACGTGCCGCCCATGACGCCGATGCGCAGGCGCCCCCTGGTGCCTTCAGAAGAAGTCACCAAGGGATTTTCCTCAGTGATTGGAGGACGCCGAATCGTCGCCGTGCAAATGCTTGTTCGTGTGCTGGCGGTGCGGGTCCTCGGAAGCCTCCACTGCCACATGCCGGTTGCCCAAGTTCATGAATGAGACTGTCACCACCATCAGCAACAGCAAGATGGCAAGCATGACCCCACCAACCACGTACGGGGGTGCGATCAACGGCGCAAGGTCATGTTCCTCTGCGGCAGCCAGTACGACTCCGGCAAGCTGGGTCAGCATTATTTCTCCCCTGGGGTACGTGGCCGGGCGGAAGTGTAACCGCAACCTGACCGTTTATCGCTTGAATTCTCCTCTAATGGTACGTGCAATCGGCGCGTACCGGCACACCGACTGGCCGGACTCAGCCCCGGACCTGGCCTTCGCCCTGCACAATCCATTTGGTGGTGGTCAGTTCAGTCAGGCCCATCGGCCCGCGGGCGTGCAGTTTTTGCGTCGAAATGCCGACCTCGGCACCGAGCCCCAGCTCGCCGCCGTCGGTGAAACGAGTGCTTGCATTCACAATGACAGCTGCCGAATCAATCTCTGCAATGAACTTTTCCGCGTTGGCCAGATCGTTGGTAACAATCGCTTCGGTGTGGCCTGTGCTCCACGTGCGGATGTGGGCGATGGCGTCGGGCATCGAGTCGACCATTTTTACGGCCAAGTCAAGGTCCATGTACTCCGTGGCCCAGTCTTCATCCGTGGCGGGCACAGCTGTTACCCCGGTGGGCAACACTGCCTGCACACGCTCGTCGACGTGCAGGCGCACACCTGCCTTGGAGAGTGCGCTGAGCACGGCCGGAAGCACTGTGGCGTCCTTGTGGACCAGCAGCGTCTCCACGGTGTTGCAGACGCTGGGGCGGTGGGTTTTGGCATTGACGAGGATGTCAACGCTCATTTCCTCTTCGGCGCTGCTGTCGATGAAGATGTGCACATTGCCTTCGCCGGTTTCAATGACGGGAACGGCGGAGTTGTTCACGACTGTCTGAATGAGCTCGCGCCCGCCGCGGGGAATCAGCACGTCCACGGAGCCGCGGGCTTTCATGATGAGGTTGGCACCTTCACGGCCGAACTGGTCGACAGACTGCACTGCGTCAGCGGGAAGGCCCACTGAGTCAAGGGCGTCCCGCAAGAGGCCCAGCAGGGCCTTGTTGGTATTGGCTGCAGCCGTGCCGCCACGCAGGATCACGGCGTTGCCGCTCTTCAGGGCAAGGCCGGCGATGTCCACCGTAACGTTGGGACGCGCTTCGTAGATGGCGGCGACAACGCCCAAGGGGACGTTGATCTGGCGCATCCGCAGGCCGTTGGGCAGGGTCTGCCCGCGCACTACGTTGCCGACTGGATCCGGAAGGCTGGCGAGGTTTTCCAACGCGTCGGCCAGCCCCTGGACCCGCGGCTTTGTCAGCGTCAGGCGATCGAGCATTGGCAGGGAGGTGCCGTTCTCGCGGCCTGCTGCCACATCCTTGGCGTTGGCTGCAAGAATGGCGTCCTGATTGTCCAACAACGACTTGGCAACAGCCCGCAGGCCCTTGTCCTTCCAAGCCCTGTTGGCGCCGGCCATGCGGCGTGCGGCCTTTCGGGCGCGCTCTGTGATGGCCTGAACTTCAGCGGAAATGTTTTCTTTTACAATCTGTTCGGTCATCTACCCAGTCTAGGGCAACGGAGAGCCTGCGGCTGTGGCATAGATCTCCGTACGCTGAACGCTAAACGTTCAGAACCACCAGGTCGTCGACATGGACAACTTCGCGCTCGAACTGCTGTCCCATGACTTTTGCCAGGTTTTTGGTTGAGTGTCCAAGCATCTGGGGCAGGTCTGAATTGCGGAAGTTCACTAGACCGTGGGCGAACACGTTGCCCTGCGAATCGCAGATTTCAACCGCGTCGCCAGCAACGAATTCGCCGTTGACGGCTGTGATCCCTGCAGGCAACACGGACTTGTGCCGTTCCCTGACGGCCCGGACAGCACCGTCGTCCAGCACCAGCCGGCCACGAATGTCCGCCAGGTGTGCCAGCCACAACATGCGCACGGAGCGCCTGTTGCCGTTGTCGCCAAACCACGTTCCCACGTCCTCCCCGGCCAAGGCTTGAGCAGCCTGCGCCGTGGAAGTGACAAGCGCCGGAATCCCGGTTTCCGCAGCAATCATGGCGGCTTGGACCTTGGTGGCCATGCCGCCGGTGCCCACTCCCGCCTTGCCGGCACTGCCGATGACAATGCCTTCAAGGTCGTCAGGCGAGTCCACCCGGCTGATGCGTGTGGCCCCTTCGGATGGCGGACCGTCGTACAGGGAGTCAACATCGGAGAGCAGGAGAAGGGCGTCGGCCTTGATCAGGTGCGCCACGAGTGCCGCGAGCCTGTCATTGTCGCCAAAGCGAATCTCACGCGTCGCCACGGTGTCGTTTTCATTGACAATGGGAATCACGCCCAAGTTGAGCAGGCGTTCAAGCGCCCGGTGGGCATTGACGTGCTGGCGTCGCTTGGCCAAGTCCTCGGCCGTCAACAGCACTTGGGAAGCGGTAACTCCGTGGGACCTGAAGACGTTGCTGTAGTGGGCCATCAACAATCCCTGGCCAACGCTGGCGGCTGCCTGCTGTGTGGCGAGGTCGTAGGGGCGCCGACCCAGCCCGAGCGGCAGCAGTCCTGCCGAGATGGCACCGGAGGAGACCAGGATGATCTCTGTTCCTGCCAGGTGCCGCTCGGCAAGCACGTCCGCGAGCTTGGTGAGCGCATCCTCTGAAATGCCACCGGCCACCGACGTCAACGACGACGAGCCGACTTTCACCACGATTCGGGATGCCGTGGCAATGTTCTGCCGTGCCGACATTGAGAGTGCTTGGTTCTTTTCCATGGATGTCATTGCTTCCGTGCTCATAGGTCCTTAGGGGTGGTGTTGTCGCCGGCATCGCCTTCAGCAGCCAAATCAGCTTCGATGAGCTGTGTCTTGGCTGCGTGGCGGTTGGTGGATTCAGTCCAAATGCCAGCCTTGCGTTCGGCTTCCAGCTCGGCACGAGCTGCTGCCTTTGCGTCGCGGCGGTCCTGCTGTTCCTGCCGCTTTTGTGATCGGGTGGGACGGTCCCCAAGATCCAACAGGCGCAAGTCTGTCCCGCGGGGTGCCGCCAAGTGTTCGGCGCCTCCCATCATCGTGGGCTCCCAATCAAAGATCATACCGTCCGTGCCACCAATGACAACTGTGTCGCCAGGTGTGGCACCAGCCTTGAACAGTCCGGTTTCCACTCCAACCTTGGCCAGCCGGTCCGCCAAATAGCCAATGGCTTCCTCGTTTTGGAAGTCCGTCTGTTCAACCCAGCGCTCGGGCTTGTCGCCACGCACCCGAAACAGGGGTTCCAGGTTTCGCTCTTCACGCACAATCGTGAAGGGCGTCGCGTTGACGGCACGGGGGCGCAGCACCACAGGTTCCACCTTCACGGGGCTGTCGATGACCTGCTGCCGCGCGGCGCTGACAATCTCCGCCATGGCAAAACCCAGCGTCTTCAGACCCTCATGGCTTGCTGCGGAGACTTCAAACACGCGGTAGCCGCGGGCTTCAAGGTCGCCGCGGACAAACTCGGCCATGTCTCGGCCATCGGGTGAATCCACCTTGTTCAGGGCCACCAGCCGTGGGCGAGCATTCAAGGGCACCACATCGCCGTCGGATCCGGCATAGCTCATGTCGACGTCGTACCGGTCAAGCTCGCGCTCAATGATGGCCAGGTCACTGATGGGGTCGCGGTCCACCTCGAGCGCGGCGCAATCCAGGACGTGCACAATGGCCGCGCAACGCTCCACGTGGCGCAGGAAGTTATGGCCCAAGCCCTTGCCTTCGCTGGCCCCCTCAATGAGGCCCGGAACGTCGGCCATGGTGAAGCGGACCTCGCCTGCCTGGACAACGCCCAGATTGGGGATCAGGGTGGTGAAAGGGTAGTCGGCAATCTTGGGCCGAGCCGCAGACATGGCGGCGATGAGGCTGGACTTGCCGGCGGACGGGAAACCCACCAGGGCAATATCTGCAATGGACTTCAGTTCAAGGACAATGTCGGCCTCTGAGCCTGCGATTCCCAACAGGGCGAAGCCCGGGGCCTTGCGCTTCAGTGAGGAAAGGGCGTTGTTGCCGAGCCCGCCCAGTCCACCTGCGGCAGCGACGTATTCCGTGCCGATGCCCACGAGGTCGGCCAGGACATTACCGCCCTTGTCCTTGATGACCGTGCCATCGGGAACTTCAAGGATCAGCGAATTGCCGTCCTTGCCGTCACGCCAGTCGCCCATGCCGGGCTGGCCGTTGCCGCCGCGGCGGTGGGGGGCGTGGTGGAAGTCAAGCAAGGTGGTGGTCTGGTCACTGACACGGAAGGTGACACTGCCGCCGTCGCCGCCCTTGCCGCCGTCGGGCCCGCCCAACGGCTTGAATTTTTCACTGTGCACGGAGACGCAGCCATGGCCGCCAGTCCCGCCGGATACATGCAATACAACCCGGTCAACAAAGCTGGCCAATGAAATCTCCTTGAATAGAACTTGCTGTCTCGCACTAATTCTAGTCCGCTGTGGGACTACGGCTTGTGCGCTGCCAGCGAAGGAATTGCGCGAGTGATCTGGTTTATCCAGTGCGCAATTCTTGTTAAAAGACAGTGGAGCGGACCATGCGGTCCGCTCCACTGGAATAGCGTTGGTCTTAGACCGCAGCTTCAACGATGTTGACGACGCGACGTCCACGACGCGTACCGAACTCGACCGAGCCGGCGTCCAAGGCGAACAGTGTGTCGTCCTTGCCGCGGCCTACGCTTACGCCGGGGTGGAAGTGTGTGCCGCGCTGGCGAACGATGATTTCGCCCGCCTTGACAACCTGACCACCGAAGCGCTTGACGCCCAAGTACTGGGCGTTGGAGTCGCGACCGTTGCGAGTGGAACTCGCACCCTTTTTATGTGCCATTTGAAAATGCCTGCCTTTTGACTAAAAGTTACTAAGAGGATCTACGTTCGAATCGCCAGTTAGGCGATTGAAGTGATCTTGATCTTGGACAGTTCCTGACGGTGGCCCTGACGCTTCTTGTAACCGGTCTTGTTCTTGAACTTCTGGATGACAATCTTCGGACCGCGGAGGTCCTCCAACTTCTCAGCCGTAACCTTTACATTAGCCAGGTCCTTCGCGGCGGTGGTGATTTTCTCACCATCGACCAAGAGCAGAGCGGGCAGCTCAAGCGTGCTGCCGACTCCACCGGGGACGCGGTTCATGGTCACGTGGTCTCCTACGGAAACCTTTTCTTGACGGCCGCCTGCGCGGACAATCGCGTACACCACTGGGGAACTCACTTCTCTCGACGTTATTACAAAGTTTTATGCCGACAGGATCATATTAGACCACTGCCAACCACATGCGCCCGCTGTTCGGAACTGAACAGGAACGGTGTGCGTGCATGTGCCTCAACGCCGTGGACCTCAATGGAGTTCTGCCATGGAGTGGTTGCCCTAAGTGTTGGCGTAAGCACCGAAGATCAAGAATACGCTAATTCTCGCTCCGGGAGCAAATGAGACTGACTGCGCGCCCCCAACTGTGCCGGGAAAGAGTGAACTCTGCTCCGAAACCTTGGGGTTATTCGCGAAACCGCACTTGGCAACTTTAGCGCGGAAGTCGGCATTCTTTGGCATTTATGCCCGTGCCGCACCGTATTTTTGCGCTCATGACAGGTGGTGTTAATCACCAATGGCGATTTCATGGGGCGGCAGAGCCTGATGGGCCGCGGCAAAGAAGTCCACTTCAAATTGTGCCGAATGCGCAAAGGCCGCCTTCATGCGTCCTCGTTCCAGTGTCGATCCCCTCCGTGCTGCGGCGTCCGTGATGGCAATCGCCGTTTGCGTGGCCTGGGCAAAGGCTTCGTCGGCATACGTCTGCAACCACGTGCCGTAGGGGTGGTCGCCGGACATCAGCTGGTAGTCGGCGTGGAGGATGCGTCCCACCTCGGCGTAGAGCCAGAAGCAGGGCAGCACGGCCGCCACCACTTCCCCGTAACTGCCGGAAAATGCCACTGCCTGCAGATGGTCCACATAGTGCTTGGTCACAGGTCCCTGGGAAGAATCCAGCGGATAATGGCGCAGCCAGTCCCGGTGCAGTTCCATCTCCACCTCGAGGCAGTTTTGCGCCCCGGCGGCCCAGAACTTTTGTTCGGTTTCCGTCGGTGCGATGGCACTGGCCCTGGCCAGTACCCGCGCATAGGCCCCCAGGTACAGTGCGTCTTGGGCAAGGTAGTAGGCGAAGTGGTTGCGTTGCAGGGTGCCGGCGGCCAGTTCCTTGATGAAGTCGAGGTCAAGGATGGCCTCCAGCTGGGGTGCAGTGTCAGCCCACAAACCGCGGCTAAACGCGTCAAGTCCGGGTGCGGCCGTTTCCCACAAGGCATGCAGGTGGTTGACCGGACCGGCTCCGCCTCCCACCTGCAGCTCCCCCGAGGTCTCCAACGCGCGGCTCAGCCACGCCTTGGCCTGGCGCACGCTGGACTCCCAGTCGCCTGTCTTGACCTGGAGGGTGGCCACGGCGGCGGACAACGAGCAGCCGGTGCCGTGCGTGTTGGCCGTGTCGATCCGTGCTGCGGAAAACTCGTGCACCGTGCCGTCGGGAGCCACCAGTGCGTCGGGGCTTTGGTCCCCCGGCAGGTGCCCGCCCTTGACGAGGACGGTGAGCTGGTGGGCGGCGGCCAGCGCCCTGCCCTGATCCACCGCCTCGGGCCACGACTGCGCCTCGGGCTCGCCAAGCAACGCAGCCAGCTCCGGAATGTTGGGGGTGACAAGGTCAACGTGCCCCAGCAGTCCCACCAAGGCGCTGTGGGCTTCCGGTGCCATGAGGGCGTCGCCGCTGGTTGCCACCATGACAGGGTCAAGGACGACGACGGGGGGACGGGTTCGCACCAGCCAGTCCGCTACGGTGATCATCACCTCCGCGCTGCCCAGCATCCCGATCTTGACCGCGTCAATGGTGATGTCCGCTGCCACGGAGTCCAGCTGGCTGCCAAGGAATTCAGCTGGCGGGAAGTGGACGCCGCTGACGCCGCGGGTGTTCTGCGCGGTCAAGGCGGTGACCGCTGCCATGGCGTATCCCGCATGGGCCGAAATGGACTTGATGTCCGCCTGGATGCCGGCTCCGCCCGATGGGTCCGAGCCGGCAATGCTCAATACTCTTGGGTGTTTCACAGCCGTGGCCGCAGCGGCGTCACGGGCCCTGGCGCCGTGGGCATTGGTGTCGGGGGCAAGGCCCGGGGTGTTTGACGTTAAAGTGTTGATGACCATGGGACATCCCTTCGCCGGTGCTAGCCGGGCAGGTTCAACGGGTCTTGTCTCAGCCGGACCTCTTGTCCTGGCACCCCGTGTCGCTCTTCACCCTAGCCTCGCCTCCTCGGCTTAGCGAAAACCGGCCCGCAACAAACAGTTGTGAACTCCGCCGGTGGCGGTGTTTCTTCCTGTCTGCTGCGGGCCGGTCCCCTTTCCTGAAGCTTCCGGGCCTTCAGGCAGCCGAGGTACGGGAGCCTGAAGTTCCCAGAGTCCCTAGAGTTCCGCGGCGGGGACTCCCACACCCAAAATGATGGGCGCCGCACTCTTTTTCACTGCGGCTGGCTCCGCCGGCCGTCCCGGCTCAGACTGAGCCACAAGGCTCTGGGCCGGCTCCCCCCGTGTCGGCTCCCCCTGGGACGTGGCACTGCTGTGTTGCACCGACCCCTGGGCACCTGAACCGCCGGTGTTGGTTTCCACAGCCGTGTCGGACCCGCCCTGTGCGCTGCGGGCACTGCGGTTGCGCCGTCCCTTGCGTGAACGGGCGCGGCTGTTGCCGGTTTCGGCATCAGCCTCGTACCCGTGTTCGTTCCCGGGTGCCGCCAGCTGGTCCAGTGCCTGCGTCAGACCGGCCAAGGCTGCGTCCCTGTCCAGTGGGGCAGTGCCGGAGAAGCCGCTGCTTTCGCTGCGATGCCCCCGCGGGAGTTCCACGGCTTCCCCACCCAAGGTGAGGGTGGCGGCGTCGTGCGTTACTTCTTCGGCGGTCGCCGCAGCGGCCTCGGTGCGGGGCTGCTCGCCGTCGTGCTCGTGGTGCGATGCGGCCGCTGCTGCGGCAATGTTGGCCAATGCCGCACGCGCTTCATGGGCCTTTTGTGCCTTCGCAGCCTCGTCGACTTCATCGGGCACGTGCGTCTCCGAGGCCTCCTGGAGTTGCTCGGCCTCGTTTTGCTGTCCACGGTTGCGATTGCGCTTGCGTTCGCTGCGTGTGGAGCGGTTGGCGGTGCGTTCACCCTGTTCGTGCCGGTTCTGGTGGCTTGGCACGGACTCGACGACGGTGTGGACGGCGGGGACGCGGTGGTGCTCCACCGGGATCTCGTGGGTGACCATGCCGCGGCCGGCACAGCTGGGGCACTGCTCACCAAAGACCTCAAGCAGGCCGGTGCCCATGCGCTTGCGCGTCATCTGGATCAAGCCCAGACTGGTGACCTCTGCCACCTGGTGCTTGGTCCGGTCCCGGCCCAGGCACTCGACCAGGCGCCGCAACACCAGGTCGCGGTTGGATTCCAGGACCATGTCTATGAAGTCAATGACGATGATCCCGCCAATGTCGCGCAGGCGCAGCTGGCGAACAACTTCCTCAGCAGCCTCCAAGTTGTTCTTCGTGACGGTTTCCTCGAGGTTTCCGCCGGATCCGGTGAACTTGCCGGTGTTGACGTCAACCACCGTCATGGCCTCGGTGCGGTCGATGACAAGCGAACCGCCCGAGGGCAGGAAGACCTTACGCTCCAGGGCCTTGTTGATTTGCTCGTCAATGCGGTGCGCCGTGAAAATGTCCTCGGGATTGGTCCACTTTTCCAGGCGGTCAAGCAGGTCCGGGGCCACGTAGGTGACGTAGGCCTCGATGGTGTCCCAGGCGTCCTCACCGGAGACCACAAGCTTGGTGAAGTCCTCGTTGAAGACGTCGCGGACCACCTTGATGGTCAGGTCGGGCTCGGCGTAGAGCATTTCCGGGGCGAGCGTCTTGTTCGAGGAAGCACGGGCGCTGATGCCCTCCCACTGGGCCCGCAACCGGTTGATGTCGTTGGTCAGCTCCTCTTCGCTGGCACCTTCGGCCGCTGTGCGCACAATGACACCGGCGTTTTCCGGCAGGTGGTCCTTGAGGACGCGCTTGAGCCGGTTGCGTTCGACGTCGGGCAGCTTGCGTGAGATGCCCGTCATGGATCCGCCGGGCACGAAGACAAGATAGCGTCCGGGCAGCGAAATTTGGCTTGTCAGGCGGGCGCCCTTGTGGCCCACGGGGTCCTTGGACACCTGCACCAGCACGGAGTCCCCGGACTTCAATGCGTTCTCAATGCGGCGCGGCTGCCCGTTGAGGTTGGCGGCGTCCCAGTCGACTTCCCCTGCATACAGGACTGCGTTGCGGCCGCGGCCAATGTCGACGAAGGCTGCCTCCATGCTGGGCAGCACGTTCTGGACCTTGCCCAGATAGACGTTGCCAATCAGTGAGTCTTGCTGCGTCTTGGAGACAAAGTGCTCGGCCAGGATGCCGTCTTCCAGCACGCCGATCTGGATGCGGTCGTCGCTTTGGCGCACCACCATGACCCTGTCCACGGATTCCCGGCGGGCCAGAAACTCCGCTTCGGTGATGACGGTGCGGCGGCGGCCCGAGTCGCGTGAATCGCGGCGGCGCTGCTTCTTCGCTTCGAGCCGGGTGGAGCCGCGCAGGCTTGTCACCCGGTTCGAGGAGCTGGTGCTCGGCTCCGAAGCGGTGCGCGGGGCACGGACACGGGTCACCGTGTTGGGCGGGTCCTCGTCGCTGCCTCCGGCCATTTCCAAATCGGCGTCACCACGGCGACGACGACGCCGGCGGCGGGACGTCACGCCGTCGTCGGTTTCCTCAGTGTCATTTTCGTCGGCAGGATCGTCACTCTCGTTGTGGACTTCGGCTGCGTCGTTTTCGGAGCTGCGGTTGCGGCGGTTGCGGCGGTTGCGTCCGCGGCGATCCCCGCCCTCGTTGTCCCCGCTGTGGCTGTCCGTGTTGTGAGTGTCCCCGTCGCCTGTTTCAGGATTCTCTTCCTGCCCGTGCGAGACGACAACGGGCACGCTGTGACTGAGGTCAGGGGCCAGGAACAGCGCAGAAATGCCTGTGTCAGGAGCCCTGGACGGGGCTTCGGCGGCAGGGGCCGTGTCGGCAGGCGCCGTGTCGGTGGCGGTCGCTGGGGCAGTACTTGCCGCTGCGGTGGTCGCTGTGGTCGCTGGATTCGCTACTGCTTGGGTTGCCGGCTCGCCCGTTCCCGTATGGTCGGCTTGGCCGGAAGCGGCAGCTTCTGCGACGGGCTCGGCCGGGGCACCCTTTCCAGTGGTCCGGCGACGGCTGCGCGTTGCCTTGGGCGCGGCGGATTCGCCATCCGTGGCGGTTTCGGCGGGAGCACCGTCGAGGGTCTCCTGCCGCGTTCCGGCCTGTGCGGGTGCATCCGTGGCGGGGGCGTCCGTGGGAGCCGTCTTCCTTGTGCTCCGACGCGTGGAGCGGCCCTTGGCGGCAGCAGCGCCTGAGCTTGCCGGCTCCTGCTGTGCTGCCTCGACCGACACGTCGGCGGAAGGGGCACTGTCACGGGCAACAGAGGCGGAGTCAGCCGAAACGGATGCAGTCTCGTCCTTGACGGCAGCATCGGCTCCCGTTGAACTGGCGTCGTTGGACGCCGCCGCTCTGTCTGTGGCCGTTTTGGTTGCGGAAGTCTTGGTGGTGCGGGTCCGCTTCGCGGGGGCCTTGGCGGGTTCGTTTCCCGACTCGGGAATGCTTCCACCTGCGCCGAGACTCAGTTCACCTTGGCCGGGCGCGGTAACGGGTGCCGTGGCACGCCGGCTCGCGGTCCGCTTCTTGGGTGCAACAGCGGTCGGTGCCGTCTCGGCTGGTTCCGACGCTGCCGGGGCACTGTCGGCCGGGGCCTTGTCTGCCGCTGCCTTGTCTTCCGCCGGCACCGCGCCGGCAACTCCCGCAGCATCCGGGATGTCAATCATCGGGGTTTCAGCGGCCGCGGCATGGGAGGTTTCGGTCCTCTTGGCCCTGCTGCGGCGTGCCGGAGGTGCTGTGGCCGGCGCCGCGGCTGAATCTGATGCAGCCGCGTCCGATGCCGCGGCATCGGACGATGCGGTGGCGGACGTTCCTGTGGCGGACGTTGCGGCTTCTGCGGCAACGGGAGTTTTCCCTGGACTGGTCACCGCGGCGGTGGCGCGACGCGACCGCGTTGTCCTTGCCTTGGTGGGGGCTGCCTCGGCCGCCCCGGCATTGTCTGTGGAGGCTTGTTCTTTATCCATGGTGGGCGTTACTTTCGCGCCGATTCAGCGCACCCACATCGAACGCCAAAAGCGGCAGATGTGTCAGCCCCCGCGGGCGCTGACGGAAGTCGTCTAAATACTTCACGGGCGGCACCAACTTCTGGGTGCGCAAGCTCTGCGAAGCCAATGGTTTGCGCAAGTTGCCCGGTGGATGGCTGCCTTCTCTGGCAGCGTCGTCACCGGCAGCCATTGGGCGTGCCATCGGACTGAGGGGCGCATGTGGATCGCCAATCAGCCGTACTCATTGTCTCACATGCGTCCTGACGTGGTGCGATTCCACGCACGGCGCGCCAAGAAACTCACGCTACAATCAGGAAACGATCACCGTTGTCGACGAATAAGGACACCATGCCCGGCACCAAAGTATCCACGAGCGATCCGACAGAACTGGGCAAGCCCGCCATGGTGCGGGCCCGGGCCTTCGGCTGGTTCCTTGTCATTGCCGGCGCCATCGCCTGGATCGCTTCCTTCGTATTGGTCCTTGACCGGCTCCAGTTGTACGCAAACCCGGACGCGACGGTCAGCTGCGACTTCAACTCCTGGATTTCCTGCGGCGAAGTCATGAAGACACCGCAGGCAGCGATCTTGGGATTCCCCAACCCGTTCATTGGTGTTGCGGCCTTCGCCGTCGTGATCACCACGGGCATGGTCCTGCTGGCCGGGGCACGCATGAGCCGGTGGTATTGGATTGGACTGCAGGCGGGAATCACTGCGGGCATGGCCCTTGTTGGCTGGTTCTGGTTCCAAGCCGTCTATGTCTTGGCAGTCCTGTGCCCCTACTGCATGATCGTGTGGGCCGTGATGATCCCGCTATTTGTCTGGCTCACCGTGCGCAACCTGAACCACGGCGTCATTCCCGCCCCTGCCGCCCTGACAAAGTTCCTCAACGACTGGGCCTGGGTCATTGTGGGCCTGCTCTACATAGCCACCCTGGCCTCCATCTTCTTCAAGTTCATGCATTTGATCATCCCCTCCAACGCTTAGCCCCAGCGCACACCCCCAGCGCACACCCCCAGCGCACACCCCCAGCGCACATCCCAACGCTCCAGCACTTTCGGGGCACTTTCCCTCAACGCTCTGGCGCGATCGGTGGCTGTAGTCGAGTCGTCCCCGTGCTGCTGCAGGAGCGTTCCGTGTTTCACCCCCGAAAGTGCTGGAGCGTCGGTGGTTTCACCCCGGAAGGTGCAGGAGCGTCGGTCGTTTCACCCCGGAAAGTGCAGGAGCGTCGGGACGGGGGCAATGAAAATGAGTGGGCACCTTCCCTTTGGAAGGTGCCCACTCATTTTTATTGCGCTGCGTGCTTAAGCGAACCAAATACCGATTTCGCGCTCGGCCGACTCCACCGAGTCGGAGCCGTGCACAAGGTTCTGCTGCACCTTCAGTCCCCAGTCGCGGCCAAAGTCTCCGCGGATGGTGCCGGGGGCCGCGGTGGTGGGGTCGGTGGTGCCGGCCAGGGAACGGAAGCCTTCAATGACGCGCTCGCCTTCGAAGATCGCTGCCACCACCGGGCCGGACAGCATGAACTCCACCAGCGGCTCGTAGAACGGCTTGCCGGCATGCTCCGCGTAGTGTGCTTCCAACTGGTCGCGCGTGGCGTTGACTTTCTTCAACTCGGCCAAGGCATAGCCCTTGGCTTCAATTCTGGCCAGCACGGCCCCCGAAAGGTTGCGGCCAACGCCGTCGGGCTTGACCAGGACAAGAGTGCGCTCGATGCTCACAGATACTCCAAACAACTAGATGTAACGAACTTTCAGATTCAGCTTACTGGCCGGGGCGCGAAACTATTCTGCGGCGGGTTCCTCGTCGGGGTGGTCGGCATCCCATTGCGCCTGCACCCGGGCCCGGGCCACGTTTTCACGGTCAATCCTGGCGCCTGCGTACAGTGCGTACCACCAGGCCACGGCGAAGAGGACGCCCACAACGAACATGGACGGTTCCCAGAAGCCGCCGGCGATGAGGATCAGCTGCAGGATCCAGCCAAAGGCCGGGCCCCACTTTTTGGCCAGGAACGCACACGCAGAGACCAGCAGGACTGCCAGCACCACGCCCAAGATCAGGAAGAGGGGGTTCTTGTCCTTCAAGCCGAAGAGCGCCAGGCCGGCAAAGAGGGCCACAAAAGCTTCCAGGACCAACACGACCGAGGCGAACATCATCCTCGTGGACCGCACCTTTTTGGGCGTGTTGGGCTTCCATTCGCGCTGTGCACGAGTCAGCTTTGCCATCTCAGGCACCTGCCTTTTCGCCTGGGCGGCCAAGCAGGATGCGCGCTTCGCCCACCACCGTGATGGAGCCGGTGATGAGGACTCCGCCGGCGAGGTCGTTGTTGGACTCGGCCCGTTCAACCGCCCATTCGATGGCGTCGTCGAGCCTCTCGGCAATGTGGACGTCCGCTTCGTCCCAGCCGAGGTCAACGGCCAGTTCGGCCAGTTCCGCGGCGGGAATGGCGCGCGGGGAGTTTGACTGGGTCAGGCAGATCTCGGCTGCTTCGTCGCCATAGGATTCCTTGATGGTGTTCAGAATTTCCGCGGCGTCCTTCTCCGCCAGGACCCCCAGCACAACCACCAGCTTGCTGAACGCGAAGGACTCTTGCAGCGACTTGGCGCTTGCGGCGATTCCGGCAGGATTGTGCGCGGCATCCACCACAATGGTCGGTGAGGTGCGCATGACTTCCAGGCGGCCAGGCGCGGTGACGGCCCCAAAACCCTGCTGGACCAATTCGAGGTTGAGTTCCTTTTCCCCGCCGCCAAGGAACGCTTCCAGGGCGGCAAGGGCGACGGCGGCATTCTGCGCCTGGTGTTCGCCGTGCAGTGGCAGCAGGATGCCGGGATAGCGCCCGGCCAGGCCCTGCAGGTCAAGGCTTTGCCCGCCCACGGCAATGGTGCGCGACTCCACCCCGAACTCCACGCCTTCGAAGCGGAAGTCCGCGTTCACCGAGCGGGCCTTGTCCAGGATGACCTGAGCGGCGTCGGCGGGCTGCGCGGCACTGACCACAAACGCACCTTCCTTGATGATGCCAGCCTTCTCCTGCGCAATGAGTCCCGTGGTGTCCCCGAGCAGCTCGGTGTGGTCGAGGGAGATGGGGGTGATGACGGCAACTTGGCCGTCGCCCACATTGGTGGCGTCGGTGATGCCGCCCAGTCCCACTTCCATGACCGCCACGTCCACGGGCTCGTCGGCGAAAATGGCGAAAGCCAGGATGGTCAGGCACTCAAAGTAGGTCAGGCGCACCTCGCCCGCAGAGACGAGTTCGGCGTCGACCATGTCGAGGTAGGGGCGGATTTCATCCCAGATCCGCACGAACGTCTCGTCGCTGACGGGGGCCCCGTCAATGCTGATGCGTTCCGTCACGCGGGTCAGGTGCGGGCTGGTGTAGCGGCCGGTGCGCAGATCGTGGGCCAGCAGTCCGGCTTCGATCATGCGGGCCGTGGAGGTTTTCCCGTTGGTTCCGGTGATGTGGATGATGGGGAACGCCTTGTTGGGCTCGCCCAGAAAATCCATGGCGCGGAACAGCGGGGCAAGCCGCGGCTCCATCTTGTTCTCCGGGGCTCGTCCCAGGAGTTCGGCATAGACGCTTTCCACCGAGAATTCATCGTGATTGGTGCTCATTTAGACGGTGCTCCGTTCAACTGTGATGGTGGTTTCAACGTCACCGGGGATGAGTTCAAGCTTCAACGTCAGGGTTTCGCCCTTCACCAGCTCGGCGTTGGCATGCAGGGCATCAACCACCTCTTGCGGGGCGCTGACGATGGTGCGGATGCGGTCGCTGACCTGCAGGCCGGTGTCCTTGCGCGCCTGCTGGATGGCCCGGACCATGTCCCTTGCCGTGCCTTCGGCCAGGAGTTCCGGGGTCAGCTCGGTGTTGAGCACCACGAAGCCCCCGTGCGGCAGCATGGCCACCGCACTGTTGCCGCCGTCGTCGCTCTGGGCAACAACGGTCTCCAGCATGTACTCGGAAGGCTGCAGTTCCAGGCCGCCTGCCGTCACGGTGCCGTCGTTGACGGACCAGTCCCCGGACTTGGATCCCTTGATGGCGAGCTGGACGTCCTTGCCCAGACGCGGCCCCGCAGCTCGGGCGTTGACCACGAGCTTTTGCGAGATGCCGAACTCTTCCGGCGAGGCATCGGCGGCGTCAAGGAAGCGCACGGAACGCAGGTTCAGTTCCTCGGCAACCATGGACGCACCGTCCTTCAGCGCAGCGGCATTGGGCGCCACCACCGTCAGTTCCTGCAGGGGCAGGCGGACGCGCAGCTTGGCGGCCTTGCGCAGGCTGGATCCGGTGGAGCAGATCTGCTGGATCGCCTCCATCTGCTCCACGAGGGCTGCGTTGGGGACGAACAGCTCGGCATTGGGCCAGTCGGTCAGGTGCACCGAGCGCCCGCCCGTCAGGCCGCGCCAGATTTCCTCGGTGACAAGCGGCAGCAGCGGGGCTGCCACGCGGCACACCGTTTCCAGCGCCGTGTACAAGGCGTCGAAGGCGTCCACGTTTTCGCCGAAAAAGCGGTTGCGGCTGCGGCGCACGTACCAGTTGGTGAGCATGTCGAAGTACACGCGCAGGGATTCGCAGGCGCCGGAAACGTCGTAGCCGTCAAGCATGCCCGTCAGCTTGCGCACCAGGTCTCCGGTGTTGGCCAGCAAGTACTTGTCCATGGGGTCGGTGTAGCCGTCAAAACGCAGTTTCGCGTCATAGCCGGTGCCGCCGTTGGCCGTGTTCGCGTACAGGGTGAAGAAGCTGTACACGTTCCACAGCGGCAGGATGACCTGGCGGACGCCGTCGCGGATTCCCTGCTCGGTCACCACCAGGTTGCCGCCGCGCAGGATGGGGCTGGACATGAGGAACCAGCGCATGGCGTCGGAGCCGTCGCGGTCCAGGACCTCGGAGACGTCGGGGTAGTTGCGCAGGGACTTGGACATCTTTTGCCCATCGGAGCCGAGCACGATGCCGTGGCTGATGACGTTGCGGAACGCCGGACGGTCAAAGAGCGCGGTGGAGAGGATGTGCAGCATGTAGAACCAGCCGCGGGTCTGTCCGATGTACTCAACGATGAAGTCGGCCGGGTTGTGGGTGTTGAACCAGTCCTCGTTCTCGAACGGGTAGTGGACCTGGCCGTACGGCATGGAGCCGGAGTCAAACCAGACGTCCAGCACGTCCTCCACGCGGCGCATGGTGGACTGTCCCTGCTCAGGCGTGCGGGGGTCGTCCGGGTTGGGCCGGGTCAGCTCGTCGATGAACGGACGGTGCAGGTCCACTTCGCCCGCCTTGTTCACCGGCAGACGGCCAAAGTCGGCCTGCATCTCGGCAAGCGAGCCGTAGACGTCGGTGCGCGGGAATTCTTCGTCGTCGGACTGCCACACGGGGATGGGGCTGCCCCAGTAGCGGTTGCGGCTGATGGACCAGTCGCGGGCATTGGCCAGCCACTTGCCGAACTGGCCGTCCTTGACGTTGCCGGGGATCCAGTTGATGTCCTGGTTCAGCTCCACCATGCGGTCCTTGAACGCCGTGACTTCCACATACCAGGAAGAGATGGCGCGGTAGATCAGCGGTGTGCGGCAGCGCCAGCAGTGCGGGTAGCTGTGCACGTAGCTGGCTTGGCGGACCAGGCGCCCGGCCTCGCGCAGCACCTTCGTGATGGTCTTGTTGGCGTCAAAGACCTGCACGCCGGCGATGTCGTTCAGCGGCCCGCCTTCAAAGAGCGGCAGGAAGTTCGCGCCCTCGTCCACGGACAGGACCACGGGGATCCCGTGTTGCTCGCACACTTTCTGGTCCTCTTCACCATAGGCCGGGGCCTGGTGGACCACGCCGGTGCCGTCGGTGGTGGTCACGTAGTCGGCGAGCAGGAACTGCCAAGACTTGGCAGTGCCGTACTTTTCGTCGTCGGCAAAGTAGTCCCACAACGGCTCGTACTTCAGTCCCGCAAGCTCGGCACCGGCGTAGGTGGCGGTGACGGCGGCAGTCGCGGCAGCACCGTCGTCGTACCCCAGGTCCTTGGCGTAGGCACCCACCAGATCCGAGGCGAGCAGGAAATGCTCCCCCGTTGCGCTGGTTCCACCCGGACCCACGGGCACCACGGCGTAGCTCACGTCGGGTCCGACGGCGAGGGCCTGGTTGGTGGGCAGGGTCCAGGGCGTGGTGGTCCACGCGATCGCCTGCACGCCGGCCAGCTCCTGCGAGAGCGTGGATTCGCCGGCCAGGATGGGGAAGGCGACTGTGACAGTCTGGTCCTGTCGGTCCTTGTACACGTCCTCGTCCATGCGCAGCTCGTGGTTGGAGAGCGGTGTCTCATCCTTCCAGCAATACGGCAGGACGCGGTAGCCGTTGTAGGTCAGGCCCTTGGTGTGCAGCTGCTTGAAGGCCCACAGCACCGATTCCATGTACTCGACGTTAAGTGTCTTGTAGTCGTTCTCGAAGTCCACCCAGCGGGCTTGGCGGGTGACATATTCCTGCCATTCGCCGGCGTACTTCATGACGGAGGAGCGGCAGGCGTCGTTGAATTTGTCGATGCCCATGGCCTCGATCTGGGCCTTGTCCGTCATGCCCAACTGCTTCATGGCTTCCAGTTCGGCGGGCAAACCGTGCGTGTCCCAGCCGAAACGGCGCTCCACCCGGCGACCGCGCTGTGTCTGGTAGCGGGCCACCAAGTCCTTGGCGTAGCCGGTGAGCAGGTGCCCGTAGTGCGGCAGTCCGTTGGCGAAAGGAGGGCCGTCGTAGAAGACGAACTCGTTGGACCCGTCCTGGCCGGCGTCGCGCGCGTCGATGCTGGCTTGGAAGGTGCCGTCTTCATCCCAGTACTTCAGGACGAGCTCTTCCACCTTCGGAAAATTCACGGAGGCGGGAACGTGCTTGGATTCGGCATGGAGGCCGGCGGCGGCGGAGGCCTTCGGGAAGTGGGTCATCACATCATCCTGGTTGGGGGCGTTCGTTTCAGGATGCAAGGACGGCTTGCGCCGCGGTACCACCTCGCTAACCGTCCCCCTTGCCTTCCGACGCCGGGTCCGGCCGCTCATTGACTGCTGTGACGGGCTTACCCGGCCGGTTCTACTGGCACCGTGCCCTCATGCTTGTGCGCGGTGCGTTCTTCCGGAAGCTCGCCGGTGATGGCCGGTTCAACGCTTTGTCTACAAGTCTAGCGCCCCGGCAGCCACCTGCCACATTCGGCTGCCGGTCAGCGTCGGGCCAGGCGTCCGGCATCCGGGCTGGCCGGTGACGGCGCCCCGCACATGCACCGGATAGTTTCTGGCATCCAGCACGGGGGCGGCTCGGGTGCGGGGCCCGAATCCAGGCGATAACGCACACGCCGATCACGGGCCCACGCCTCATCGGGGAAACCGGATTCGACGTCGGCCAGCCGTGCGGCCAGGTCGTCCGTGCCGGCGCTGGGCACACCCCACCTGTCCGGCACCGATCACCAGGGGTTTTCCTAGGGGTTGCGGATCAGTTTGTGCGCGGCCGCCTGTGCCACGGGCCTGACCACAATTTGGTCCAAGTTGATGTGTTGGGGAAGTTCGACGGCGTAGCGCACCACGTCGGCCACGTCCTCCGGCAGCAGTGGCTCGGCCACGCCCTGGTACGTCTTGGCTGCGGCTTCCTTGTCCCCACCGAGGCGGTTCAGCATGAATTCCTCCGTGTGGACAAGTCCGGGCGCCACCTCGATCACGCGCACATTGTGCTCGGCCTCTTCCAGGCGCAGCGCGTTGTTCAGCGCATGCTGGCCGAATTTTGCCGCGTTGTAGCCGGCTCCGCCTTCATAGGCGACGAGCCCGGCCGTGGAGGTCAGGTTAAGCACGGTGCCTCGGCCATGCGCGCGCAATTCCGGCAGGAATGCCTGGATGACTTTCAGCGTGCCGAGCACGTTGACCTGGTACATCCACTCCCAATCCTGGACACTTGCGCTGCCCACAGGGTCCACCCCGCGCGCCCCGCCGGCAATGTTGATGACGGTGTCGACGCCGCCGAACTGGGCAAACGCGTCGGTGACGTTGCTGCGGAGGCGGGCCACGTCGTCGTCCTTGGAAATGTCTGCAGGGCAGGCAATGGCCCCGGTTTCCGCGGCGAGGGCCAACAGCCGGTCCGCGCGGCGGGCGACAGCCACCACATTCCAGCCGTGGGCCCGCAGTGCGCGGACGGTGGCGGCGCCAATGCCGGAGCTGGCGCCTGTGACTACTGCATTGCGGGAACTGTTTTCAACCATGGAATAAATGTAGCGCGCAAGCTTGCTCCGGAGAGATTTTGCCAGCACCTCGCCGCGGACTGGAGATCCGCAGCGCAAGCCGCTCCTGGTTCTTGTCCCTGCGCTGTTTCGCCCGCAGTTTCAGCGGCGCAGGTTCCCGGCGCGCAGGTTCCTGGCGCTGCCGAAGGTGCCGGATTCCGGGGCAAGGCGCATCGAACGCAGCGCCACATACAGCTCGGCAGCGTCCGCAGGCCGCGACACGTTCCTTCCCGTCAGCTCCGCAATGCGGCCCAGCCGGTATCCGATGGTGTTGCGGTGGCAATGCAGCATGATTCCTGCCTGTGCCGGCGAACCGTCGGCGGCAAACCATGCTTCGAGCGTGTCAAGGAGGGGTTCTGCATCGACAGCGTCGGCGAGGGGGCCCAGCACGTCAAGGCGCAGTTCGCTGGCGTAGCTCGGCTGGGCCGCCAGCAAGGTGTCAATGGGAGCCGAACCATAACTGTGAAAACCAACGCTCAGCGGTGGAACGCATTCCATGGCCAGCTGCGCCTGCCTGACCGCGTCCTTGGCAGACTGAACGGAGGCGAATGGCCTGCTTGCACCCACCCGGGACGTGGCTGCTGCCGCGATGATGCCTGCGGCCACCGGAACCTCGTTCGGCGATGGGCAACCCACCAGACCCAAATGTTCACCGGTCCATGTTGTCCACGTGGAGGGGATTCCCGCAGCGCCCAGCCTGCTGCGAATCGATGGCAGCGGATCGGCACCCGTGCCGTTGAACTCCGCGGCAACGACAAGGTAAGTGGCGGGGAAGGGAAGCCCCAGTCTGCGCAGCAGGTCTTCCGCCTCTCGTGTGGCGGCAGTGCCCTCGAGCAATGACAACAACATGGCTCCACGTGCCCTCTGGTCACGGCGGTCAATGTCGGCAACCACTTCACGGTACGTCTCGGCGGCCGCACTGGAGAACGCGTCAATGATTCCCCAAAAGTTCGATGAAACCCGCAGCAGTGCCTCGGAACTGCCCAATGCGGCCGAACGGGAGATCATCTCCTCCCACAGGGTCAGCCCGGCGATTCGATAGGCCCGCAGCAGGCTCGCCATCGGAATCCCGTATTCGGCCTTGAGCCTGCCCGCCATGCGCGCAGCGTCCAAGGACTCGGGGGCGCCCACCAGAGTTTCCAGCAGGGAGCGCACATTGACGCGAACAATCTTCAGGAGCTGGTCAGGTGTCAGGGTGGCCTCGGCATAAACCTCCTCACCACTGAGAATCTCATCCACTATGCCCCCGCTGAGCTCATCAACGGCGCCGAGCAAATCGGCGAACAACTCGACGGCGCCAGCTGTTGCGGGCCCTGTTTCTTGCTGGTGAGCAGTCATGCGTGAATGATACGCCGTTTCGCCTTCACTTTTTGTGCCCCAGCACAACATTTGCCGGGCAATTGGCGGCTGACGCCCATGGTGCGGGGGCCTGTACCCGAATACACTCGGTGTCAGGCATCGATCGCCGTGTGATCGGCAGAGGCATTAATCAAGGGAGATTCATGACTGTCACACCAGCCCCCACTGAGCAGGACCGAAAGATGTTCGACGGCGCAGTGGCGGCGCTCGCCGAAGGAGAAAACTCCTGGGCCGCAATGTCACTGACTGGGCGTGCCGCCCTGCTTGACCGGGTTCACGACGCCGTGGCGGCATCCGCAGAAAGCTGGGTTGCCACGGCAAGCAGCATCAAGGGCCTGGATCCGGACTCGCAGCTCGTCGGCGAAGAGTGGATCTCCGGCCCCTACCCGGTGCTGTCGGCCTGTGCGATGCTGGCCCACAGCCTGCGTGCCCTGGCGCAGAAGAAGAGCCCCTTGGAGGGCGTAAAGTTCGGCACGGCACCTGGTGGCCGGGTCAGCGTTCCCGTGCTCCCGCACAGTGCCTATGAATCAATCCTGCTGCATGGGTTCAAGGCCGAAGTGTGGATGCCACCGGGTGTGGCTGCGTCGACAGTGCGCTCGCATGCCGGACTGTCGGCCCACCGCCCCTCGCTGACCCATGGGGTGGGACTGGTGCTCGGTGCGGGCAACATCACTTCCATTCCACCCCTTGACGTCTTGTATGAACTCATCGCCAGCAACCGGCTCACGCTGCTCAAGCTCAACCCCGTGATGGCCAGGATGAAAGCTGTGTACGAAGTGGCATTGGCCCCTCTCATCGCAGCGAATCTCTTGCGGATAGTCGACGGCGGCGGTGCGGAAGGCGGATACCTGGCCCACCACCCCGGCATCTCCCATGTCCACATGACGGGAAGCGCGGCGACCCATGACGCCGTTGTCTACGGTCCAGGCGCGGAAGGCCGGGCACGCAAGGGCGCCAACACACCACTGCTGAACAAGCCCATCACCAGCGAACTCGGCGGGGTCTCTCCCATCATCGTGGTTCCCGGCCAGTGGACGGCACGGGACTTGCGCTATCAGGCAGAGCACATCGCCACGATGCGTCTTCACAATGGCGGCTACAACTGTATTGCCGGGCAAATAGTGCTCATGAGCCGGGACTGGAAACAAAAGGACGCCTTCCTGAAAGAGCTGCGTGCCGCCTTGGCGCGCACCCCCGAACGCACCCCTTGGTACCCCGGCAGCGCCGACAGGGTTGCCGCGGCCTGCGAGTCATACCCGGACGCCGAGAAAGTCGGAGCGGGCCGTTTGCTCATTGAGCTGACGGCAGCGGAAAATGCGCAAACAATGCAAACCACCGAGTACTTCTCCCCTGTCCTCGGGGTCATGGAACTGGCTGGCACAGGACGGGCATTTCTGGACGCTGCCATCTCAGCCGCGAACCAAGACTTCCTTGGAACCCTTGGGGCCAATGTTATTGTCGACCCGAAAGACATCAAGTCCATGGGCAAGGGGTTCCGTAGGTCGATCGCACAATTGCACTATGGAACCATTGCCGTCAATGCTTGGACGGGCGTTGGCTTCCTGACGGCTGCAGCCCCGTGGGGAGCGTTTCCCGGCCACACGCTGGACGACGTGCAAAGCGGGCTTGGCGTGGTACACAACGCGCTGCTTATCAGCGATCCCGAGCGGACGGTGGTGACGGGCCCGTTCCGCCCCTTCCCGCGCTCTGTTGCCCACGGAGAGTTTGCCTTGTTCCCCAAGCCACCGTGGTTTGTCACCTCGCGCAGCGCGAAATCAACGGGCAGGCTGCTGACGGAGTTTGCCGCCAAGCCGTCCTGGGCGCGCATGCCGGCAGTCTTCGGAGCCGCTTTCCGAGCTTGAAACCGCACCGGCAAGAACCAGGACGGAAATGCCAAGGGCTTCCCCCTCCATCCCAGCCAGTCAGCACGCCCCTCCACGAAAGCGAGACAGGCCATAATGATCAACAACATCTTTCCGGCACCGACCGGCAGCGTTTACGCCAGAGCCGTCCGTGGCAGGGCTGTCCAGGACAGAGACGTCCAGGGCAGAACCGCCCAAGGCAGAACCCTGCTTGCCGTGGTGATGGCGGCATGAGTGCCAAGCCCACGGCGTCAGGCCATGAACGCGCTGGCTCCACAGATGTGGCCGACTACGTCATTGTCGGCGCCGGTTCAGCCGGGGCCGCACTGGCCTGCAGGCTCAGCGAGGATAAAAAGAACACTGTGCTGCTGCTGGAGGCCGGGCCAGTGGACAAGAAAACAGAAATCCACATCCCCGCGGCATTCTCCTCCCTGTTCCGTTCCGAGGTGGACTGGGACTATGACACCGAACCTCAACCTGAGCTGAACAACCGCCGGGTCTTCTGGCCTCGGGGCAGGGTGCTGGGCGGGTCGTCCTCCATCAACGCCATGATGTGGGTGCGCGGGTTCCCTGAAGACTATGACGCGTGGGGTGCGGCGGCAGGGCAAGGGTGGAGCTGGAAATCACTGTTGCCGTTCTTCACTCGAACGGAACGAGTCGAAGGAGCCGACGACCAGGAAACCGGGTCATCGGGCCCCATGAGCATCGAGGTGCAGCGAAGCCCCCGCCCCCACACGGCAACCTTCCTTGCCGCGGCAAAGGAACTGGGCTACAAAGTCATTGCGGCCAACTCCAACAACCAGGAGGGTTTCAGCCAAACGATGGTGTCCCAATCCAAGGGATCCCGATTCAGCACCGCCGACGGCTACCTCAAACCCGCCCGGAAGCGAACCAACCTCACGGTGCGCACCGGCGCCCAAGCCACGCGAGTTCTCTTTGAGGGGACAACTGCCGTCGGTGTCGAATACATGCAGGACGGCGTGAGCCGCACAGTCCGTGCCGCGAAGGAGGTGATCCTGTGCGGTGGTGCCATCAACACCCCACAACTTCTCCTGCTATCCGGAATCGGCGATCGCGAGGACCTGCAAGCCCTCGGCATCAAGGTCCTGGCCCACTCCCCCGAAGTGGGCAAGAACTTGAAGGACCACTTGGCTGCCTTGCTGGCTGTTGAAGCGACGGCAGATACCTTGTTCCTCGCCCGGAAACCCGGGCAACTATTCAACTACCTGTCTCGGAAAAAGGGCATGCTCACCTCGAATGCGGCTGAAGCCTACGGCTTCGTACGCACCGACCCCGAATTGGAGCTTCCGGATATTGAGCTGGTCTTCGGCCCGGTCGCCTTCATTGGCGAAGGACTCATCGAGCACACCGGTCACGGCATCTCCGTGGGGGCCATCCTGCTGCAACCCGAAAGCACCGGCACCATCCGACTTGCCACCGCCGACCCTCTCGACAAACCGCTCATCGACCCGCGCTACCTCAGCGACCCGGCCGGAAAGGACCGGACAACACTCATGGCAGGACTTGCCTTGTGTGAAAAGATCATCGCCAACGACACCATGCGCCAGAGCACCAAGGGGACCTTCATCCAGCCTGCAGGGGCCGGGACCCTGCCGCTCGCGGAGCGCGACGAACTGGCCATCAACCAGCATGCCCAAACTCTGTACCACCCGGTGGGAACCGCGCGGATGGGCACGGACGAGGCGTCCGTTGTGGATGAACAGTTGAGAGTGCGTGGCGTCAATGGACTACGGGTGGCCGACGCGTCGATCATGCCCAACATTATTCGTGGACACACCAACGCCCCTGCCATCGTCATCGGGGAGAAGGCAGCAGCACTGATTCTGGGCTGGTAGCTCTGGGACCGCCGGTGCGCCCAGCCAGCGCACTCACCCGGTGTTGCCAGCCAATGCAGCCAACCGGTGTTGTCAGCCGTTGGCCCCGTTGAGGAAGTCCAAGAGGACTGCCGCTTGATTTTCGTGGTGGTCCTTGGCACCGTAGAGCAGCACCACCTTCTTGTGCTTGGAGATGACCTCCTGCAGCTCTGCGACAGCCGGATTGTCCTTCAACTCCACCGTATAGTCCCGCACAAAAGCCTCGAAGCGTTCCGCCACGTGGTCAAAGGCGTTGCGCACCTCCGTGCTGGGCGCCACTTCCTTGAGCCAAACGTCAATTTTGTCCTTTTTGACACCGCGGGGCCACAGCCTATCGACCAAAACGCGGTACTCCCCCGGTTCAGGCTCTTCATATACACGCAAAATCCGCAGTGTGCCCATATCCGCATCCTAGCGCGGAAGAGCGGCCCGCGGCAGGGGCCACTTCAACTCCTGCGCACCATTGGCACCGGATGGAGGGCCAGTGCCACCGCTGCGTACCATTGCCGAACAATGGTGCGCAGGAGCGTCCCACTCAGTCTGCGTGAAGTGCCCGGGCCCGGACCGTGTCCAGACCAGAGGTGGGCAGAAAGTAATCACCTTGCCACTTCTGCGTCCGTCGGGCCTGGCTGCTGCCCACCTCAATATCCGGTGGGTACACACGCATGGCCCGCTTGCCCCCTGTCCCGTCAACTGACACCACACCGTGGCGGACCATGGCACTGGCCGGGAACACAAACAGCCCCAGCCCCGCGCCAAAGCCGGCTTGGACGAGGAACAACGCCACGCCGTCGTTCGTGTCAAAGGGCCGGATGGGGCCATCGGCCGATCGTTGCCACAGCGTGACGAACTGACCAGCCTTGGTGGGTGTGGTCTTCGCTGAGCGAAACACGGAGCGCCTGCCGGAGATGGTCAGGGAATGGGCGCAATAGTCGGCGCTTTCCGGCTCGGCTTGGACGTCGGCACAGGCCAGCCCGGCAGGGTTCCAGACCAGCGCCTGCAGATCCCGCAGTGCATCATGCGCCACCGTGTTCCCCTTCCATGGACCAATATTCGTTGCCCGCATGCTATCAACGTGCGGCCATTCACGCCGCAATCGGGGAACAGGCGCAAACCATGGAAGAATCGATCCATGGCTGAAATCATTCCGGGCACAGACACGCCCGCACCTTCCTCAAGCAACGTTCCCGACAAGCCCGTTCTGGAGGGACTTGAAGAGTCCCTGACCAAACGCTGGCTCGCCGAGGGGACGTACAAGTTCAACCGTGAGACCACGCGGGAGCAGGTGTACTCCATCGACACTCCCCCGCCGACCGCGTCCGGGTCGCTGCACGTGGGGCACATGTTCTCCTACACGCAGACGGACGTGCTGGCCCGCTTCCAGCGCATGCGCGGCAAAAACGTCTTCTACCCGATGGGCTGGGACGACAACGGCCTGCCCACCGAGCGGCGCGTGCAGAACTACTACGGTGTGCGTTGCGATCCGAAGACCGCGTACGACGCCGACTACCGGCCTCCCGCTGCCCCGGCCAAGAACCAGCGTGATTTCGATGTGATCTCGCGCAAGAACTTCATCGAGTTGTGCGAAGAACTCGCCGTCGAGGACGAGAAGGTCTTTGAGCACCTGTTCCAGACGTTGGGCCTGTCGGTTGACTGGGACCTGACGTACCGCACCATCGACGACCACTCCCGTGCGGTGTCCCAGCGGGGCTTCCTGGCGAACCTTTCTGCCGGCGACGCCTACATGGCCGAAGCCCCCACGCTGTGGGATGTCACGTTCCGCACCGCCGTGGCCCAAGCTGAGCTTGAGGACAGGGAAATGCCCGGCGCTTATTACCGGTTCCCGTTCTTCGCCGAAGACGGCACCAAAATCTACATTGAAACCACGCGTCCGGAACTGTTAGCAGCTTGCTCGGCACTGGTGGCGAACCCGGACGACGAGCGCTACAAGCCGCTGTTTGGCAAGAAGGTCACCTCGCCGCTTTTCGGGGTTGAGGTGGAAGTTCGCGCCCACGCCCTGGCGAAGGCCGACAAGGGTTCCGGCATTGCCATGGTCTGCACGTTCGGCGACCTGACCGATGTGACTTGGTGGCGTGAGCTGCAGTTGCCCACCCGTGCAATTGTGGGCCGCGACGGCCGCATCCTGGGCGAGACGCCCGAGTGGATCGCCACCGAAGAAGGCCGGGAGAACTACTCCAAGATCGCCGGAAAGACTGTCTTCAGTGCCAAGGAAGGCGTCGTGGCGATGCTGACCGAGGCGGAGCTGCTTGACGGTGACGTCAAGCAGATCATGCATCCGGTGAACTTCTTCGAAAAGGGCGACAAGCCCCTGGAGATCGTCAGCTCTCGCCAGTGGTACATCCGCAACGGCGGCCGCGACGAAGACCGCCGCGAACGCTTGATCAACCGCGGCGCCCAGATCGAGTTCCACCCCGCTTTCATGCGATCGCGCTACGACAACTGGATCTCCGGCCTGAACGGCGACTGGCTGGTTTCCCGCCAGCGCTTCTTCGGCGTGCCCGTCCCCGTCTGGTACCCGCTCGATGAGGACGCCAACCCGGACTACGAGCACCCCATCCTCCCCACCACCGCGATGCTGCCCGTTGACCCGGCAGCCGATGCCGCGCCCGGTTACGCCGAAGACCAGCGCAACGCCGCGGGCGGGTTCGTCGGCGATGCCGATGTGCTCGACACCTGGGCCACATCGTCGCTGACACCGCAGATCGTGGGTGGCTGGGGCGTAGACGAGGACTTGTTCTCCACCGTCTACCCCTTCGACCTGCGCCCGCAAGGCCACGACATCATCCGCACCTGGCTGTTCTCCTCCGCCGTGCGCGCGGATGCACTGCAGGACAGCGCACCGTGGAAGCACGCTGCCATCTCCGGCTGGATCCTCGACCCGGACCGCAAGAAGATGTCCAAGTCGAAGGGCAACGTGGTGGTCCCCACCGACGTGCTCAACGACTTCGGCGCCGACGCCGTTCGCTACTGGGCCGCCTCGGCCAAGCTCGGAGCCGACACAGCATACGAAATTGCGCAGATGAAGATTGGCCGCCGCTTGGCCATCAAGCTGCTCAACGCTTCCAAATTCGTGCTGAACCTTGGCGCCACCGAAGCCAATGTGCTCAGCGTTGACAGTGAAGTGCTGAGCAACCCGCTGGACCGCGCCCTGTTGGCCCAACTGGCCGAAGTGGTGCACTCCTCGACGGCTGCGTTTGAAAAATACGACTATGCCCGGGCCCTGCAGCTCACCGAGAGCTTCTTCTGGCACTTCACCGACGACTACGTGGAGCTCATCAAGGACCGCGCCTATGGTGCTGCCGGCGACGCAGGCCAGGCCTCCGTTTTGGCGGCGCTGGCCACCACCTTGGATTCGCTGCTGCGCTTGTTTGCACCGTTCCTGCCGTTCGCCACTGAAGAAGTCTGGGGATGGTGGCGTGCCGGTTCGGTGCACCGCGCATCCTGGCCCACGGAAGTCGCCGTGGACGACGGCGACACCACCTTGCTCTCCACGGTCGGGGACGCGTTGAGCGGTATCCGCAAGGCCAAGTCCGAGGCAAAGGTCAAGCAGCGCACCCAAGTGCTCTCGGCAACTGTCACCGCCGGCGAAGTCCGGGCGGCACAGCTGGCCGCTGGCTTGGGCGACCTAAAGGCCGCAGCGAATGCCCTGGAGATTACGATCGCCGTGGGCGCGGGTGAGCTGAGCGTGTCCGACGTCGAGCTGGCGCCGGCCGAGGAGCCCGCGCAGGCCTAGTCTCGTGGTGCTCTTGCTTCGTTGAGACCCAGCCAGCTGTGGCCTCCACTCCTTGAGAGTGGCGGCCACAACTGTCTTGGGCCATGGGGCACTGTGCCGCTATCAGGCACCACGCTCGTGCAGCCACGGGTTGCCAAGAACTGCCAGGATTGCACGGGTGTCCAGTTGGCCACAGGGCACTGAACTTATGCGCCGGACTACACCCGGAACGCTCCGCATGCCCCCACGCCACTCAACTTATGCGTCCGATTCACCTTCGGATGCGGCGCCAGTGACACAGTGGCGCACCATTCGCCTATAGATGCGGCGCAGAATAATCGGTGCTCGATCAGCGCATAAAAAGTGCCGCCACCCCTGCTCGGGTGGCGGCACTTTCCTCTTCATGCGCGCTGGGCGGCTCAGCCGGAGTTAGCCGAACTGCGGATCTTCGTTTCGGCTGCGCTTGATTTCAAAGAAGTAGGGGAATCCGGCCAGTGTCAGGGTGGCATCCCACAGCTTGCCAGCTTCTTCTCCGCGCGGAATGCGCGTGAGGACGGGACCAAAGAATGCCGTGCCGTTGAAGGCCACGATGGGCGTTCCAACGTCCTGCCCCACTTGACTGATGCCCTCGGAGTGGCTGGCGCGCAAGGCCGTGTCATAGCGGTCCGAAGTTGCCGCTGCGGCCAGTTCGGCGGGCAGGCCCACCTCGGCGAGAGACTTGGCGATGACGTCGTCCAGTTCCCTGTTGCCGTTGTTGTGGATCTGCGTCCCCATGGCGTCATAGAGGGGCTTGATGAACTCCTTGCCATGCTCCTGCGCAGCAGCCGTGATGACGCGGACAGGGCCCCATCCCTTCTCGATGTGCTCCTTGTATGCCTCGGAAATGTCGTCGCGGTTTTCGTTGAGCACCGACAGGCTCATGACATGCCAGTCCACCTTGATATTGCGAACTTCTTCCACTTCGCCGATCCAGCGCGACGTCACCCAAGCAAAGGGGCACGTGGGATCGAACCAGAAATCAGCGGTCTCAACCGCAGTTGCAGAATTTTCAGTCATGAAGAACCTCCTGGGTAGGGCAAGGAAAATGAAGCCTGCGCGGGCTTGGCCCGCTACTTTGTGCAACCAAATGGGCTGGCAGACTATTCCGCAAGACAGCCTCGAGCCCGCTTCTAGGCCGACTTGTTCCTGCGCTTGGCAACCACTTCGTGGGGGATGAGCGTCGGCTCGGCCTTCTTGTCCACAACAGCGGCCGTGATGACCACCGAGGCAATGTCCTCCCGGCTGGGCAGGTCGAACATCACAGGTTGCAGGACTTCTTCCAAAATGGCGCGCAAGCCGCGGGCACCTGTCCCCCGCGCTAGTGCCTGATCAGCAATCGCATCGAGTGCCTCGTCATCAAACTCAAGCTCGACGCCGTCGAGCTTGAACATCTTTTGGTACTGCTTGACAAGGGCGTTCTTGGGCTCCGTCAGGATCTGGATGAGGGCCGTGCGGTCCAGCTGCGTGACAGTGGTGATGACAGGCAGGCGGCCAATGAATTCCGGGATCAAGCCGAACTTCAGCAGGTCCTCGGGCATGACGTCGGCGTAGCTGGCCTCGGACTGCTTGAGGGCACTGAGCGGGGCACCAAAACCTATGCCCTTCTTCCCGGCACGGGATCCAATGATCTCCTCCAGGCCGGCGAAGGCGCCAGCCACGATGAAGAGCACATTCGTGGTGTCGATTTGGATGAACTCCTGGTGCGGGTGCTTCCGCCCGCCCTGCGGCGGAACCGACGCCACGGTACCCTCAAGAATCTTCAACAACGCCTGCTGGACACCTTCACCGGACACGTCCCGGGTGATGGAAGGATTCTCCGACTTGCGTGAAATCTTGTCGATTTCGTCGATGTAAATGATGCCTTGTTCGGCCTTCTTGATGTCAAAGTCCGCTGCCTGGATGAGCTTGAGCAGGATGTTCTCGACGTCCTCCCCCACGTAGCCGGCCTCGGTCAGCGCCGTGGCGTCGGCGACGGCGAACGGCACGTTCAGTCGCCGGGCAAGGGTTTGGGCCAGATATGTTTTTCCGCAGCCGGTGGGTCCCACAAGCAGAATGTTGGACTTGGCGATTTCCACTTCGTCGTGGACGCCGGCGGAGATGGTGTTGCTGATGACGGCGTGGCCGGACTGGATGCGCTTGTAGTGGTTGTACACGGCAACCGCCAAGGAGCGTTTGGCCGGTTCCTGGCCAATCACATACTCCTGCAGAAAGTCGAAAATCTCCCGCGGCTTGGGAAGTTCAAAGGCGTCGAGGTCGGCAACTTCGGCCAGTTCCTCGTCAATGATCTCATTGCACAGTTCAATGCATTCGTCGCAGATGTACACCCCGGGGCCGGCGATGAGCTTGCGGACTTGTTTTTGGCTCTTTCCGCAGAAAGAACACTTCAGCAGATCGGTGCTTTCGCCCATCCTGGCCATTGATGTGTCCTCTCGCGCATAACCTGCCGGCGGCAAAGTTACCTCTGAAACGTGTGCGTCCCCGACTGGTGCCGGGAACGTTCGGTGAATTACATTCCACTCTAGGCCACGGCACGGACATTGGGTGGAAGGCAAACACCGGAACGAGGGATTTTTACGCCCTCGTTCCGGCGCTTGCGGGGTATTGCTTAGCGGGTGATGGCCGCCGGCTTGATCTTGCGGGGTTCAAGAACCTCGTCGATCAAACCGTAGTCCTTGGCCTGGGCGGCCGTGAGGATGTTGTCCCGCTCAATGTCATTGCTGACCTGCTCGGGCGTGCGGCCCGAGTGGGAGGAGAGCGTGTTCTCCAACCAAGCGCGCATGCGCATGACCTCATTGGCCTGGATCTCCAGGTCGGATGCCTGGCCGCCCTGGCCGCCGGACAGCGCCGGCTGGTGGATGAGCACGCGTGCGTTGGGCAGTGCCAGGCGCTTGCCCGGTGCGCCCGCTGCAAGCAGCACGGCAGCCGCCGAAGCAGCTTGGCCCAGGCACACGGTCTGGATTTCCGGGCGGATGAACTGCATGGTGTCGTAGATGGCCGTCATGGCCGTGAACGATCCGCCGGGCGAGTTGATGTACAAGGTGATGTCGCGGTCCGTGTCATCGGCTTCCAGCACAAGCAGCTGCGCCATGACGTCGTCCGCGGACGCATCGTCAACCTGGACGCCCAGGAAAATAATGCGGTCCTCGAACAGCTTGGTGTACGGGTCCTGGCGCTTGAAACCGTAGGGGGTGCGCTCCTCGAACTGGGGAAGCACATAGCGGCTGGTGGGCATGGTGCCGGCAGTCTGGCCAAAAGCTGTGCTGCCAAAGTTGTATGTCATGATCGGTTGCTCCTGAAATCTAAGATTTGCTTTGGCGAGTCTCTACTTGGCGTTGGTTCCGCCGCCGCCGGCAACGGTGCCGGCGCTGCGGGCAATTTTGTCGAAGAAGCCGTATTCAAGTCCCTGCTCGGCCGTGAACCACTTGTCGCGGTCGTTGTCGACGAGAATCTTCTCGATCGTTTGGCCGGTCTGCTCGGCCGTCAGTTCAGCCATGACCTTCTTCATGTGCAGGATCAGTTCGGCCTGGATCTTGATGTCCGACGCCGTACCTCCAATGCCGCCTGAAGGCTGGTGCATGAGGATGCGTGCGTTGGGCGTCGCATAGCGCTTGCCCTTCGTGCCGGAGGAGAGCAGGAACTGCCCCATGGAGGCTGCCAGCCCGGTGGCGACCGTGACGACGTCGTTCGGGATGTATTGCATGGTGTCATAGATGGCCATGCCGGCCGTCACCGAACCGCCGGGTGAGTTGATGTACAGGAAGATGTCCTTGTCGGGGTCCTCCGCCGAGAGCAGCAACAGCTGCGAGCAGATCACGTTCGCGTTGTCGTCGCGGACTTCCGAGCCCAACCAAATGATGCGTTCCTTCAGCAGGCGGTTGAAAATGTACTGGTCCTGGGCGTTCGGGTCGTCGCCGGCCATCGTGGGGGTGGTGTGCTGTGCCATGGTGGGTTTACCTCTCCTTCGTGTGGGCCGCCGGGCGAGCCCAACGTGCCCATCACTAATGTTCACTACTTGGACAGTAGCCCTTTTCGGTGGTGCTTTGGGGCCCATCCGTACACTGTTCGCTGTAGGCGCACGATCCTCGAAGACCCCGTGTGCGTGGGAATAAAACGCTCCCCGCGTGGCACGCGGGGACGTGGACGGACCGGCACACAAAAAGCCGTTGCCGGCTCCTTGTGCAAGGAACCGGCAACGGCTTTTGGTTCTAACGACCCTTGGAAAGGTGTGCCTTAGATACGCACTTCGCCCGGATCGACAACGGCTGAAGGCTCGATGACCTCGTCCTCGCCGGCAACTTCTTCGTCTTCTTCTTCCGAAGCAACTGAGACGAAGTCGGTCAGGTCGACGTCTGCGCCTTCGGAATCCTTCACGGTGGCCTTGGCCAAAACAGCAGCCAGCGCCTTGCGACGGCGAACTTCGCCAACGATCATGTTGACCTGGCCCGAGGAATCCAGCATCTGTGCGAACTGGTTCGGGTCCATGCCGTACTGGCTGGCGGAGGAAACAATGTAGTCGATCAGTTCAGCCTGGCTGACTCCGATCTCTTCCTTCTCGGCGATGGCATCGAGGATGATCTCGTTGCGGAACGCCTTCTCGGTGTTGTCCTTGACCTCGGCGCGGTGCTCTTCGGTGTCGTGCTCTTCGGGGCCGTGGGCGTTCTCCGGCTTGAAGTGCTGCTCCATCTGTTCCGCAACGACGGAATCCGGAACGGGAACCTCAACGAGGCCAACGAGCTTCTCGAGAACCTTGTCGCGGGCTTCGACGCCCTGCTCAACGGTCTTGGACTCCGCAGCCTGCTTGGCCAGGTCTTCCTTCAGTTCCCCAATGGTGTCGAACTCGGAAGCCAGCTGGGCGAAGTCGTCGTTTGCCTCGGGCAGTTCGCGGACCTTCACGGAGGTGACCTTCACGGTGACCTGGGCGTCTTCGCCAGCGTGCTCGCCACCGGCGAGCTTGGTGTTGAAGATGGCTTCTTCGCCGGCGGACAGGCCGGTTGCAGCCTCGTCCAGGCCGTCAAGCATGTTGCCTGCACCGATCTGGTAGGACAGGTCGGAAGCCGAGTCAACTTCGGCGTCGCCGATCTTGGCGTCGATGTTGATGGTGAGGAAGTCGCCATCGGCAGCCGGGCGGTCTTCAACCTTCAGCGTGCCGAAGCGGCCGCGCAGTTCGTCAAGTGCCGTCTCGGTGTCCTCCTCGGAGGCCTCGAGTGCGGCGACCTCAACTTCGATGCCTTCGTAGTCGGGCAGCTCGATCTCGGGACGGATGTCCAATTCAACATGGAACTTCACGATGCCGTCGGTGCCGGAAGGATCGGGAACCTCGGTGATTTCAACCTCGGGACGGCTCAACGGGGTGAGCTTGTTCTCGATGACAGCTTCCTGGTACCAGCCGTTGAGGCCGGAGTTGATGGCCGTCTCCAGAACGTGGCCGCGGCCAACGCGCTGGTCGATCAGCTGGTTGGGGACCTTGCCCTTGCGGAAGCCAGGCACCTGAACCTGTGTGGCAATTGTCTTGTATGCCTCGGCAATGCTGGGCTTCAATTCATCAAAGGAAACCTCAACATCGAGCTTGACCCGAGTGGGTGTGAGGTTTTCGACAGCGCTCTTCACAGCGTGGTACTCCTGATGGTCTCTAGATGGATATCTGGGCCCAGCACATGGGCAGTCACTGACCAAACGTGATCCGGATAATGCTGAAGTCGGGGCGACAGGACTCGAACCTGCGATTTCCTGCTCCCAAAGCAGGCGCGCTAGCCACTACGCTACGCCCCGTAGTTGCCCGGAACAGTCTACGGGCAAATGTTCCCGGATGCACAATCGCCCTTTATGAACACGCCATTTGGGGTGTGGCGCGGGCGACTTGCCGGGAAACAACAATTCCCCAGCCACTTGACCGAGGAATCCTTGTTGGGAGGGGGCGACGGGAATCGAACCCGCGTCATCAGTTTGGAAAACTGAGGCTTTACCATTAAGCTACGCCCCCGGATGTTTCGACTTTCTGCCGAACAACTCCGTAACACTATCAACGACTTTGCCCGTGCCGCAAATCGTGTTGCCCCGGGTTTGGTTTCCGCCGAGGTTTGACGCAAATGCCAGGGTTTGAAGTGTGGCATTTGCGTCAAACGGCGGCATTTTTGTGCGCTAGCCGCCTTGGCAGTTCGGGCACCAGTACAGTTTCCGCCCACCCAAGCCCTTCATGGCAATCTCGGTGCCACAATGACGGCAGGGCAGGCCTTCTCGCTTGTACACATAATGGGCGTCTTCAACCGGAACGTCCTTGTTCACGGTGTTGAGGCTCGACGCCGTCCCCTGGCTGCCGCCGTCGTCCTGCCCGCCGTCGTGCCCTCCGTCCTGCCCGCCGCCGGCCCGCCTGCCCCCGCCGTCCCGCCACTGTGCCGCGAGACCGGGTCCAACGCCGATGCCCGAGGGCCTGTCCGCCACTTCGGTGGTGATGATGCGCCCGTCGCGGACGCCGTCGGCCATGATGCGTGTGATGTCCACCCAGAGCGCCATGGCCTCCTCTGCCTGCAGGCTTGTGCCGGCAAGCATGGGGTCCAGGCCCAGCCGGAACAGGACCTCAGCCCTGTACACATTGCCGACGCCAGCCAGGACGTCCTGCTTCATCAATTGCAGCGCAATGGTGGTGGTGCTCTTTCGAATCCGGCGCGCAAACTCTTCCGCGTCGCCGGGGAAGTTGTGCAGCGGGTCAGGCCCCAACTTCTTGCGCACGGCCGCGGCTTCAGCGGGCGTGAGAACTTCGCACGCCGTGGGTCCCCGCAGGTCGGCCCAGCCGTGGTCGGAGACAAGCCGCACGCGGACGGCTCCCTTGGGTTCCGGCGGGCCTGCGTACTCCCCACGTCCTCCCCCAGCTCGCAAGCTCGCAGCGGGGCCCTCGGACGCGTGGCCCCACCCACTTCCTCCCCCAGCTCGCAAGCTCGCAGCGGGGCCCTCGGACGCGTGGCCCCACCCACTTCCAGGAGCAACGGAGTCGCCACCAACTTCCTGCTCGCCGATGCGCCGCGGCGCCCCGATGCTGGAGGCACCGGAAAAGGTGGAGTCGCCGCCAAAGTCCCAGGCACCGTAGAGGCCCAGGTGGACGCGCATCACGAGATCGTGGGAGAAGGACAGGAACATTTGCTTGCCATGGGCCTCGGCCCGTTCCAGGACGTGGCCGTCAATGCGGGCCGCGCCGGCAGTGAATTTCCCCTGCGGGCTGGACACCGTCAGCGCGGCCCCGCCAAAGACGTCATTGAACTGCCGCGCCAGTCGGTGGACGGAATGGCCCTCAGGCATCAGTTACCCGTCGACTTCGCCGGTGGCCTCGTACGTGGCGATCTTCCCGATCCGGCGGACGTGGCGTTCGGCATCGCTGAAGGGCTCCGCGAGGAACGCCTCGATGATCTCGGTGGCTTCCTCGACGCTGTGCTGGCGGCCGCCCACGGCCACCAAATTGGCGTCGTTGTGCTCGCGGGCAAGCTTCGCGGTGGACAGGTTCCAGGCCAAGGCCGCGCGTGCACCCTTGACCTTGTTGGCCGCGATCTGCTCTCCATTGCCTGAACCGCCCAGCACGATCCCCAACGCATCCACTCCGGCCGCCTGGTCTGCCACCACTGCCAAGGCTGCGTTGATGCAGAAGGAGGGGTAGTCGTCCTCGGCGTCGTAGGCCTGGGGCCCGTGGTCCACCATCTCGTAGCCTTTGGCGGCCAGGGCGGTGATGAGGTGGGCGCTGAGCTCCATGCCGGCATGGTCGGTTGCGATGTGAACGCGCATGAGGGGTCCTTAGTGGTGGAGGTGATTATTTCTGCTCCAAGCCTACCCATGCCAGCCACGTGCTGCGGCCGCTGCGTTGGTGGCCTCAGTGCTTGTCGGGCGACTTTCCGGCCCGACGGTTCAAGATCGCGGACAGGTCGTCGGCAATGTCAAGGTCGGGTGCACTGACCACCACCTTTCCGCCGTTGTTTTGTCGAAGCACGACGGCGGCGCCCGAGTGCGTCAAAAAGGTGGCGGAACCGCTGTGCTTGCGCAAGCCCCAGCCGCCGTAGTCCTTGGCACTGATGTCCAGGGACACTGCCGCGTCCACCCCCTCGCAGGGGACGACGAGCACAGGGAGAAGCCCGAGCAGTTTCACGCTGAGCTGGTGCCTATCCACCTGGACAGTCGCCGTGAGCGTGGAAATCACCAGCAGGGCCAGTACCACCGCACCCAGCAATATCCACGGTGAAACCACACTCAACATGGCCCCGGGCAAGATGGCAGCGAGCAGGATCATGATGGTCACGGAGCCTCTCGGGTGCACGAAGTAGGCCATCATGTCGTTGCTGGCGGTGGGGTCCGCTTCCGCATCCAACAGCTGGGCCAGCACCTTGTCATCGGTGGCGCTCCACTGTTCCGCCGGCTTGAACGTCATGGCCAGCACCACCCCCATGGCCATGGCCAACCCGCAGCCCATGAGCAGGACGAAACCGTCAACGGGCGTTTCCGGCAGCCCGCCGGGCGCACCTTGGCCCAGCAGCGCTGCCACAAAGAACGTGAAGGCTGCCAATTGCAGGGTCATGCCGAGTCCCAAGAGGATCCTCCGCCGCAGCGGTGGCAGCGATGTTCGCGCTCCTTGGCTGCCCACGCCTGCGCCAAGCACCAAAATCACGGCGGCACCAAGGCCCAAGAACCACGGAACGGGGATCGGCTCACCGCCTGTCGGGAGCATCACGCCGTCGGGCAGCTGGGCCCTGATCAGGAAGCCACCCAGGAAAAGAGCTGCGGCCAGCAGGACCGGGAAAATGAGGGCGAAACGCAGTGCCCGGGCGTCGACGGGCCGATCGTCGGTGGAATCGTGGCTGCCGTCGAATGTCATGGCCCTAGCTTTTCATTTTTTCAGCATGAATATAGGCGTTGACCAGGGCGGCCGCTTCCCCGGCCAGTTCAAGGTTCGGCATGGAGATGACCCACGTTTCGTGGAATCCTCCCTTCATGACCAGGGCCGGCCCGTTGCCCATGATGAAGCCGACGCTGCCGCCGCCCATCCTATAACCCCAGCCGCCGTAGTCCATGGCCTTGATTTCCTGGACCTCTGCACTGTTGATTTCCTGCCAGTTCAGCGGCATAACCTTCCAGAAGCCCGAGGCAAGCACCTTGACCCCGTCGGGGCCGATCACGGCCGTTCCCTGGCAAAATACCCAGATGAATCCGACTACCACCACACCCAGCAAAGCGAGGCCCGGGAAAATGAAGTACGTGCTGACGGCGACAATGAGACCAACGCCCAGGCTCAGGCACCATTTCCAGGCGCCCATGGATACGCGGAGGTGCAGGGTCTCGCCCCGGGATGCTCTTTCCCTTCCTTGGCGGCCAAGATCCGTGTGGTCCTGGCCAGCCGCTGCGTTCGTTGCGGCGGCCTCGCTGCTCTGGGTCCTGTCAACCTCGCCGGGGCGGTACAGCCAGGTCGCGACACAGCCAACGACAAATGCTGCAGCGATTCCGACTGCCATGACGGGTCCGGAAATTTCCGCGTGCGAGACGTCTGCAAGGTCCAGCTGGCCGGCAACCACGGCAACGGCCAGTGCCGTCATGGCAACCCCGAACGCCAGGCCGAAACCTACACCAATGCGGGCAAAGAGCACCGACTGCGCCCGCAGCATGGGTGCCAGAGGGGCCATAAGCGCACCGAGGCCGCCGCCGAACAGAAACGCCATCAACGCCGTCCCGGTGACCGACATGTACCCGTCAACCTCATTTTTGCTGTTCCAGTGCGATGCCAGTTCGGTGGGCAGCCTGTCGGCGACGCTGAATATCCAGGCAGCCGCCAAGGCGCCCAGCAAGAGCGGCCCCACAACGAGTCCCATTACCCATCGCCGGTTGTAGCTTGCTTCGCCCTCTGCACTGCGGCCTTCTGCGCCGCGGGCTTCACCGCCTCGGCTCTGGCCGCTGCGGTCCTTGGCGCTGCGGCCTTCTGCACCACGATCCTTGGCACCGTGCACTTGCTCCCCCACGAATTCCCACTTCCCCACGATCACCAGTCCGTCCACGGACGCGAATTCTTGCACTTCTTCACTAATGCTGCACCAGCACTCTGCGGGGCACAACTTTCGTCCCAAGTTGCCGCAATTTGCCCTGAGTTGCCGTAATTCTTTGCCCTGATTTGCCCTGACTTGCCCTGGGTTGCCGCTTTCCCCCGCTTAGCCGCCACGTGCCGCCCCTACCCGCTGCGATTCGCTGCGACCCCACTGCGAACCCTCCGCGAAACAGCGTCCGGCCCGCGTGCCCGCGCTTGGCCCGCAAAACCGCTGCGGGGCATCAGCGGGTTCGCGGCGAAGGCGCGGGGAAGCGCCCCAGACGCGGACACAGCACGGTGGATACCCCTCGCAGGTGCGGGCAAGGCGCGGTTTCGGAGGAACGGGATGCGGGCAAGGTGCGGTTTGGCGTCCCAGGGGCGGTCTCGGGCAGAAAAGCACTTTGGCCCGCAGAGAACACGGCCCCTTACCGCTCCGGCGGTCGCGCGCTACAGTGGCAGAATCGTCTCAACCGCCGCCGAAGCGCCGAAAGCGATTTCGTCCGGCCTTTCCACCCGCCCTTGAACGGAAGGCAGCACACCTTGCCTGGTATGAATTTGACCCGCGCCGAAGCCATTGAGCGATCGGCCACCTTGACGGTTTCCAGCTATGACGTGGCCCTTGACCTGACCACCTCGGAGACCACGTTCGCCACCACCACCACCGTGCGGTTCAGCGGCAAGGAGGGGGCGTCGTCGTTCATTGATGCCGTGACGGCCCACGTCCACCAAGTCACCCTCAACGGCGAGGAACTTGACCCGAAGGAAGTGTCCGACGGCGTTCGCATCTCCCTGCCCCGCCTGGCCGCGGAGAACGTGCTCACCATCAAGGCCGACGCGTTCTTCATGAACACCGGCGAGGGCCTGCACCGCTTCGTGGACCCCGTGGACGGCGAAGCGTATCTGTACAGCCAGTTTGAAGTGCCGGACTCCCGCCGCATGTTCCCCGTCTTTGAACAGCCGGACCAGAAGGCCGAATTCGCTTTCCACGTCACGGCGCCGGATCACTGGGAAGTCATTTCCAACTCCCCCACGCCAGAGCCGGTTGCCGCCGGTGCGGGCAAGTCAACGTGGCACTTTGAGCCGACGCTGAAGATCTCCAGCTACATCACCGCGCTGATCGCCGGGCCGTACGGCTGTGTGCGCAGCGAGCTGACAAGTTCGGACAGTCGCACGGTGCCGCTGGCTGTGTTCGCCCGGAAGTCGCTCATGGAATACCTTGATGCGGAGAACGTGTTCGAGCTGACCCGGCAGGGCTTCGAGTTCTTTGAGAAGCAGTTCGGCACCCCGTACCCGTTCCCGAAGTATGACCAGCTCTTTGTGCCCGAGTTCAACGCCGGCGCCATGGAAAACGCCGGGGCCGTGACGTTCCTGGAGAGCTACGTGTTCCGCTCCAAGGTCACCGACGCCATGGTGGAACGCCGCGCCATCACCATCTTGCACGAGCTCGCCCACATGTGGTTCGGCGACCTGGTGACCATGCGCTGGTGGAACGACCTGTGGCTGAACGAGTCGTTCGCCGAGTTCATGTCCACCCTCGCCGCCGCCGAAAACACGAAGTACGTGGACTCCTGGACCACGTTCTCCTCGCTGGAAAAGAGCTGGGCCTACCGCCAGGACCAGCTGCCCTCCACGCACCCGATCAAGGCTGAGATCAACGATCTCGAGGACGTGCTCGTGAACTTTGACGGCATCACGTATGCCAAGGGTGCCTCCGTGCTGCGCCAGCTTGTGGCCTGGGTGGGCCAGGAGGAGTTCATGGCCGGCGTACGCGCCTACTTCGCCAAGCACGCCTGGTCCAACACCGAATTGCCCGACCTCATGGTGGAGCTGGAAGCTGCCAGCGGCCGCGACCTGTCCGCCTGGACGGAGAAGTGGCTGGAGACGGCCGGCGTGAACACGCTCAAGCCCGCCATTGACGTGGCGGACGACGGCGCCATCACCTCATTCTCGATCCTCCAGTCCGCCGTGGCCGAGCACCCCGTTCTGCGTCCGCACCGGATGGCTGTGGGCTTCTACAATCTGGCCACCGACGGCGACGATGCCGGCAAGTTGGTCCGCACTCACCGGGTGGAGCTCGACGTGCGCGGCCCCGAGACCGAAGTTCCGGAGCTGGTCGGTCTGGTGCGCCCGGCCCTCGTCCTGCTCAATGACGACGATCTCGCTTACGCCAAGATCCGCCTCGACGACGTCTCGCTGGCCACCGCCAAGGCCCATGTGCAGGACTTCAGGGAATCGCTGCCGCGCACCATTGCTTCAGCCTCGATCTGGGATGCCATGCGCGACGGCGAAACTCCCGCCCGCGAGTACGTGGACTTTGTGCTGGAAACCATCGGCCACGAAACGGATTCAACCGTGATCATGGTGCTGCTGCGCCAGCTCACCACGGCCCTGCACTTCTATGTGGCCAGCGAACACCAAAAGGCCACGGCCGTTGCCGCCGCCGATTCCCTGTGGGAGCTGGCGCAGTCCGCCGCTGCAGGATCGGATGCGCAGCTGCAATTCACCAAGGCCTTTGCCGCACACGCCCAAAGCCCAGCCCAGCTTAATGCTGTGCAGGCGGTGTTGGACGGCACCGTGGTCCTTGATTCGTTGTCCGTGGACACCGACATGCGCTGGGAACTGCTGGCGTCCCTGGCAACCGGCGGACGGGCAGATGGCGCCGCCATTGACGCGGCCCTGGCACTGGACAACACCCAGACCGGACAGCTTGCTGCCGCCTCGGCTCATGCCGCCATCCCCACGGCGGAGGCCAAGGCTGAAACGTGGGAGGCCGTCGTCGTACGCGGCGACGGAGCCAATGCTGTGCAGCGGGCGGCGATCGACGGCTTTGGCAAGGTGTGGGACACCGCGTTGCTGGAACCGTACGTGGAGAAGTACTTCGCTTCGATCCTGCGGGTGTGGGAGGAAAAGTCGTACGAGACCAGTTCCACCTTCATCACCGGGCTCTACCCTTCGCAGTTGGTTTCGCAGGCCACCGTGGAGGCCACCGACGCGTTCTTGACGACGCTCGACGGGAAGTTCCCCGCCTTGCGCCGCCTGCTCGTTGAATCCCGCGACGGCGTGGTGCGCGCCTTGGCGGCGCAGGCCGCGGACCGGTTGCTCGCCAGCTAGGAGCCACGCCCCAACGGGCAAGAGGAACGGGCGGGACCCAGCCACAACCTAGCTGGGTCCCGCCCGTTCCTGCCTGTTTTTGCCCATTTCAGCGCAGCCCGCCACGCGGCTGGCGCCCGGGAGAATTGGCTACATTTTACGCTAGTCAGGCCCCGCCGGCAGGGGTATCTTGAGGGCATGTTCACTCATCACTTTAGGGGCATTGCTGCCCGTGCAGGCGCCGTGACACTGCTGTCACTGGGCCTGGTTGCAGGCATGGCCGGAGCGCCGGCCATGGCCCAAACACAAACTGCCCGGAGCCACTCCGGCCATTCGCACACCGGCCAAACCACGCTGGCCTACACCGTCATGGGCGACTCGTACTCGGCCGGCTCGGGTGCCGGCGGCGAAACCGGGCCGTGCAGGCAGAGCACAGCCGGCTACGCCAACGACGTCGCGGCACTGACCGGTGCGGCGCTGACAAACATTGCGTGCTCCGGCAACACCATCACCGACGTCACGCAGACCCAAGTGCCGCAGCTTTCACCCGCCACGAAGCTTGTCACCATCACCGCTGGCGGCAACGACGTCGCGTGGACCACGGCCGTGGGCACCTGCCTGTCGCCGGCCTCGACTGCGGCAGCGTGCAAGACCGCCGTCGCCAACTCCATCCACCTCATGAAGAAAGTACCCCGGAACGCCACCACGATGCTCAAGGCCATCAAGGCCAAGGCACCGCACGCGAGGATCCTCTATTTGGGCTACCCGCGACTCTTTGAACCGGAGAACATGGCAGCTCCGACGTTCACTCCCACCCAGGTCAACGGTGTCAAGCTCCTGAACGGCGCAGCCGACCTGCTCAACGGGGTCATTGCCGTCACAGCCCTATCCAACCGAGTGGCGTTCGTGCCGGTTGCCTACCGCTTCGCCGGCCACGCAATCCCCTCCGCCCAACCATGGCTGAACTACCCGCCACCCTTCCAAATCGGCGAGTTCCCGTTCCACCCCAACGCCACCGGCTACCTCGACGGCTACACGGCCTCCCTGCAACCATTCCTGCGCTGGTAGGCAAGTAGTACCGGGAAGAGTCGTCAGGCGTGGTCCCTCGGCCGCCAGCGCCTACCGCCCTCCCCTAAGCTCGCTAGGCTTAGCCGCATGGCACCCAACGAGCACCATTACGAGATCAATGTATTTTGGACCGGCAACCGGGGAAGCGGAACCTCCGGATACAAGGCCTACGGCCGCGACCACAGCGTCACGGCCGTTGGCCTGCCCATGCTGCTGGGCTCTGCCGACAAGACCTTTCATGGCGACTGGGATCGCTGGAATCCGGAGCAGCTGCTCGTGACCGCCCTCTCCCAATGCCACATGCTCTCCTACCTCCACGTGGCCGTGAAGCACGGGGTGGTCGTCACCAAGTATGAAGACACTGCCACTGGAACATTGGTGGTAAATCCCGACGGCAGCGGCCAGTTTGAGTCAATCACCCTGCACCCCAAAATCTTTGTTGCGGATCCTTCCACGGAGGCTCTGGCACTGACCCTGCATGCAGAAGCAGCCAGCAAATGCTTCATTGCCAGAAGCGTAAACTTCCCAGTTCACCACGAGCCTGGAGTGTTGGAGCCCACGCAGGACTGATCTGCTGCGCTGTCCGCGCTAGGGTTGAGATGAAGTTCCCAGTTCCCTTCCCCGAGCGATGCAAGGTAAGCCACGCGTGCAAGCACTATTGATCTTTGACGGCTTTGATGAAGGATTTTGGCGCAGTGTGACCCAAGCCGGCGTGGCTCTGGCCATTGGCTTGGTGATGTGGCTGGTGTGTCACTACGGCATCCGCCTGTTCGTCAAGCGCGCCAGCATCCAACGCACACCGCTGAACCATGCCTCACTGCGTTGGGCCGCACCCATGCTGCGCAACATGGACCCCATGATGCGTGCTTTGGACAACGAACGCCGCGTCCTGCGCGCCCGCACCATCGGATCCCTTCTGAACTCCATCCTGACCGCCACAGTGGCCCTGGTGACCGGTTTCTACATCCTGCTCGCCTTCAACATCAACATCGCCCCACTGCTGGCCAGCGTGGGTGTGGTGGGCATCGCCATCGGTTTCGGCTGCCAACAGCTCATTCGAGATTTCCTCGCCGGCATCTTCATCACTTTTGAAGACCAGTACGGGATCGGCGACGTGATTGTGACCAGTGAGGTGGTGGGCACGGTGGAATACCTTGGCCTGCGCATCACCCGGGTCCTGGCCGAGGACGGCACCGTGTGGTACCTGCGCAACGGTGAAATACTGCGCCTGGGCAACCGGTCCAAAGGCAACTATGTGCCGCCACAGCCAGATGCGCCAGAGCCCCAGGCGCCTCAGGCACCCGCCGCAAGCACACCGGCGTCGAACGTTCCAACCAGCAACGAACCCGCCGAGACGGCAGAGTAGAAAGCGTAGAAAGTACAGCCATGAACCACGAGCACAACCCCTCCTCCCCCTTCGCCAACGGTCCGGCCCAAAATGATGCGGCAGAGAATGATGCGGCGAAAGGCACACCGATTCCCTCGCGCTTTGGCCAACCGTTGGCAACGATGCTGCCGATTCCCACCAAGGTGGGCCGCCCGCTGCCATCCACCAGCGGCCCTGCCGCGGATGAACTCGTGGACTATGCCGACACGTTTTACGGGCAGGTGGGCGGGCATGAGACCTTCAAGAAGATCATCCACGTGTTCTATCGGGGCATTGCCGCCGATCCGGTGCTGCGCGCCATGTACGCCGAAGAGGACCTGGGTCCGGCCGAGCACCGCATGTTGATGTTCATCGAGCAGTATTGGGGCGGCCCGCGCACCTATCTTGAGGAACGCGGCCATCCGCGCCTGCGCATGCGACACGTCCCGTTCACCATCACACCCGAGGCGCGCGACCGCTGGCTGGCCGCCATGCGCAAGGGCGTCGACGCCGTGGAACTCTCGCCCATGCATGAAGCCACGTTGTGGGATTACTTGGAGCGGGCGGCACATTCGCTGGTCAACGCCGCTTCGGAACCCCAAAGCTAAGCTTTCCGGCCTCCGGGGCGACCCTTGGGTCCGATAGTGCGGCCCTCGCGCCGGGCCACGCCGGGCCGCTCCACTCCGCTCCCGTCCTCGAGTTTGCAGTAGTTGCCCATGTTTCAGCTCAACATGGGCAACTACTCCCGTTTCGAATTCAGCGGGAGGCTTGGAACGGCGGTTTAGAGAACCGCCTTGGGCCGGATGAGGATGTGGCCGCGGCCGGTGGTGATCCGCAACCACTTGTGGGACCGGAAGATGGTGCCGCTCTCCCCCGGTGCCACGAAGCCCAAAGCATAGGCAGCGAAGGCCGCACCGCAGGGAATCTCGCCGGGCACACCTTCCATTTCCCGCCCCCACACAGCGGCGCGGGCGTTGTTGACGATCAGCGCGCCCGGATTGACGGGAATGATCTGCCCAATCTCCTGCACTCCGGTCTTTGCTGCGGCGATCAGCGTGTCCGCTGAAACGGTACCCAGTTCTTCCCACGCCCCGCGCGGCGCCGTGACGGCCGCCCAGGATTCATTGACGGTCATGGGAGGGATGGGCAGCGTGGTGTCGTTGGCCTCCATCCGTGCCAGACGGTCGGCCACCGAGGCCAGCGACACGGTGACGTCAAGGGTCGACGGCGTTGCCAGCGCCATGGTGCGCAGCCCAAGGATCGTGGGGGTGCCTTCCCCCAGGAGTTTCGAGCGCATGACGCACACGTACGCCGCGAGGACGCGACCGGCCCCCTGAAGCCGGATGGCGCCGTCGTCCGCGGCACGGGCCCGGGTCACAAAGGTGCGCAGGTCGTTGGCGGTCCCGGCGTCTTCCAGGAGCAGTTCTTCGGTATGCGTGGCGGTGGACATCAGCGGCTTCCTTCTGCGGTGGCGGGTGTGGCAGCGGGGCGATTGGCTCCGCGTTTGAAAGGCACGGGGGCCCCGCGCCAAGCGTCAAGGGCGGCCCGCTGCGCGTCGGTGAGGCGGACGGGGCGGCCGGTGCTGCGCGAGACCAGCACCATGGAGGTGGATGCCTGGGCGTAGATGATGGAGGCGTCGGATTCGGTGACGGTGTAGCCAAAGTCGAAGCTGGAGCCGCCAATGTGGGTGACCCAGATGTTCACGAAAATGGGTGTCGGCCGGAAGCTGATCGGGGCCAGATATTCAATTTCGTTGCGTCCCACCAACGTGAACAAATCTTGGCCGACCAAGTCGTGAAAGGTGCCGCCGCCTGGCAGTTCGGCGTAAGTCAGCTGGACGCGCGCATCCTCGAGGTACTGCAAATAGACAACATTGTTGACGTGGTTGTAGGAATCAATGTCGCCAAAGCGGATTTGCTGGGAGATGCGGATGCCAGTTGCCATGCCTTCATCATGTCAAAGCCGCAGGCAGTGCCACCAATCAACGTTGGCAACATCACGCCAAAGCGCGTCGCAGCATCCGAATTCATGCCTGCCGGCCCATTTGTCGCAGGGGCGGGAAGACACATAGAGTCACGCTTATGAATGCGACGCCTCCCAGAACAGACCCGATGGAATCCCTGCTGCGAATCTTGGAGCTGTCCGACGCCGACGGGGCCCGGACCGATGAAGACGTTTTTGTGGGGCTCGGCGACGAGTCCTCCCCGCGGGCCCGGCTTTTTGGTGGCCAAGTGCTGGCGCAGTCGCTGGTGGCGGCGGCCCGCACGGTGGGTGAGGACCACCTGGTGCACTCCATGCACGGCTATTTCCTCCGCCCGGGGGACGCCGCTTCCCCCCTGACGTTTGGGGTGCAGCGCCTGCGTGACGGACGCTCCTTCTCTGCCCGCCGCACCCACGCCTATCAGGACAGCGTTCCCATCCTTTCCATGATCGCCTCCTTCCAGCGACCGGACAGCGGCATCGAGCACCAGGACACCATGCCGGCGGGCATTCCAGATCCTGAAACGCTGCCAACGTCGGCGCAGCTGCTCGGTGGCATCGATCACCCGGTGGCGCAGGCCTGGGCTTATGAGCGTCCCTTCGACATCCGCCATGTTGGCCCCAACATCTACTTTGACGTCAAGGGCGAGCACGTGGCCCACCAGGCAGTGTGGCTGAAAACGCTGGGCCCCATGCCCACGGACCAGAACTTGCACCGCGCCGCGCTGGCCTACGCCAGCGACTACACCTTGTTGGAGCCGTCGCTGCGCCGTCACGGCATCGCCTGGGCAACACCCGGAATCAGTGTGGCCAGCCTGGACCACGCCATGTGGTGGCACCGTCCGCTGCAGGTCGACGACTGGCTGCTGTACGTTGCCGAGTCCCCCAGCGCTTCCGAGGCCCGCGGGCTGAACCTGGGCCGTTTCTTCAACCGCGACGGCGTCCTGGTCGCCTCAGTTGCCCAAGAAGGCATGATGCGCGTGCCGGAGGGGACACCCACCGACTAAAGATCTTTCATGCCGTGTGTTGATTTCCGCCTGTATGGTTCGTCGTAAGGGTAGAGGCACCATCGACGCACGGCACCGCATCCCTGCGGGCCGGCCGATCCCCAGGAGTGATCATCATGGCCAAGCAATACCTTGCAGTGATCCGCGAGTCCGAGTTCGATCCCAAGCTCGTTACGGAGAAAATGTGGAACGACGCCATGGCAGCGCACGCGGCGTTGGCGGCAGCCGTCGAAGAGGCCGGTGGCAGCGTCCTGTTCAGTGGCGGGCTGGACGCCGGCAACGCAGTGGCCATCACACCGGGCTCCGACGGCAAACCGGCAGTGTTCAGCGACGGTCCCTTCGCCGAGACGAAGGAAATCAACCACGGCTTCCATCTGCTGGAACTCCCCGATGAGGCAGACGCACGCGCCCTGGCCACCATGATCCACAGCGGCGGCGACGTGGAGTTCTACCCCGTCATGACCGAAGCCGACGAACCCCGGTGACAAAGATCCCCGTGACAGGCATCGCTATGGCTGGACAATCTTAAAAGAGGAATGGCCGGCTCCCTTGCGGGGACCGGCCATCCGAGGTGGGCCCTCGGAGTTGTGGCTTAGTCGCGGGTCAGGCGGCGGTGCGTGACGCGATGCGGACGTGCCGCGTCAACGCCAAGGCGCTCCACCTTGTTTTCCTCGTAGGCGTCGTAGTTGCCTTCGAACCAGTGCCAATTGGCCGGGTTCTCGTTGGTGCCTTCGTAGGCCAGGATGTGGGTGGCGACCCTGTCTAGGAACCAGCGATCGTGCGAGACCACCACGGCACAGCCGGGGAATTCCAGCAGCGCGTTCTCTAGGCTGCTGAGGGTTTCCACGTCAAGGTCGTTAGTGGGCTCATCCAAAAGCAGCAGGTTTCCACCCTGCTTCAGGGTCAGCGCCAGGTTCAGCCGGTTGCGCTCTCCACCGGAGAGCACACCTGCCTTCTTCTGCTGGTCCGGGCCCTTGAAGCCGAAAGCGGCAACATAGGCACGGGAGGGCATTTCAACGTTTCCGACCTGAATGAAGTCCAAGCCGTCGGAAACAACTTGCCAGAGGGTCTTGTCCGGGTCGATGCCGCCGCGGCTCTGGTCCGCGTAGGAAATCTTCACCGAGTCGCCCACCTTGAGCACGCCGTCGTCGAGCTCTTCCTGGCCAACAATGGTCTTGAAAAGCGTTGATTTGCCAACACCGTTCGGACCGATCACGCCGACGATGCCGTTACGGGGCAGCGTGAAGCTCAGTCCGTCGATGAGGACGCGGTCGCCGTAGCCCTTTTTGAGGTTCTCAGCTTCCAGAACGATTCCGCCCAGGCGCGGGCCCGGCGGAATCTGGATCTCTTCGAAGTCCAGCTTGCGCGTGCGGTCGGCTTCGGCAGCCATTTCTTCGTAGCGGGCCAGACGGGCCTTGGACTTGGTCTGGCGGCCCTTGGCATTGGAGCGAACCCACTCGAGTTCTTCGGTCAGTCGCTTTGCCTGCTTGGCGTCCTTCTTGCCTTGGACTTCCAGACGGGCGCGCTTCTTCTCCAAGTAAGTGGAGTAGTTGCCCTCATAGGGGTAGAGCTTGCCGCGGTCCACTTCGGCGATCCATTCGGCGACGTGGTCCAGGAAGTAACGGTCGTGGGTCACGGCAAGGACGGCGCCAGCGTAGCTCTTCAGGTGCTGTTCCAGCCAGTTCACGGACTCGGCATCGAGGTGGTTAGTGGGCTCATCAAGAAGCAACAGATCGGGCTTTTGCAACAGCAGCTTGCACAAGGCAACGCGACGACGCTCACCACCGGAGAGAATAGTGACGTCCGAGTCGCCCGGTGGGCACTGCAATGCGTCCATGGCCTGCTCGAGCTGGGAGTCGATGTCCCAAGCGTCGGCAGCGTCGATGGCTTCCTGCAGCTTGCCCATCTCTTCGAGGAGGGTGTCAAAGTCAGCGTCTGGGCTGGCCATTTCCTCGGAGATCTCGTTATAACGGGTGATCTTGCCGTAGATCTCGCCAACGCCCTCCTGGACGTTGCCCAGAACGGTTTTCTCCTCGTTCAGCGGCGGCTCCTGCAGCAGGATGCCCACCGTGTAGCCGGGGCTCAAACGGGCTTCACCGTTGGAGGGGGTGTCCAAGCCGGCCATGATCTTCAAAATGGTGGACTTTCCCGCACCATTGGGTCCGACGACGCCAATCTTGGCACCCGGATAGAAAGACATGCTTACGTTGTCAAGAATGAGTTTGTCGCCAACAGCCTTGCGGGCATCGGACATTGTATAAATAAATTCCGCCATACCCCTAAGGTTAGTGGGTGCAGCGGCTTAACCCATATTCGCAGACGTATTTGTGAGGCAAGCGTCATGGCGATGCCGGTCCAGCCACCGGGTCAGTGCGCATCCCCAACAAAGCAGCGGCCGGAGGCCAGCGTCGGCAAGATGGTGACAGCAACGTTGCCGTCCCTGACCTGGCCGATGACACATTCTTCGGCGACGGGTGACGCCGCCTCGATGGCATCCACGGCAAGGCCCGTTGGTGTGATGTCGATGGAGATCTCAATTTTTTCCTCGACAGCCCCGGCGTCGAGCATGGCCGCCTTCATTTGTTCACGGTTGGGCGCCTTGGTGCCGGCGGCCAGTGTGGTGAGGATTCCTGTGAGTTTCTTGGAGAACTCTTCGGCAGCGGTCACCGGTTGAGCTGGCTTATCCGTTTCCTTTGCGACTTCCTTGGCAGGAGCTGCGGTGCTCGAGTCTGTTGTGGGAACAGGGGCGGTCGTTTCTTCTGGAAGCAAGCCGCAACCGCCCAGGGCCATGGTCGCAGCCAGTAAAACGGACACTCCAACAGCACGCACGTTCACGTGCCGTGATGCGGGCTGGTGGCGGGATGTCATCTTTTCCAAAGTCACCCCGCCATTCTGCCATGACCACCGGAGCATTGCCCCACCGCACTAGAAGGGTGCAGCTTCCTTTAATATCTCCCCCGTCTCCAGATCGGCGAGTTCCCCGTCTCGGAGGCCACCTCCATCGTCGTGATCACCGTGCTCACGGTTGTCCATGACGGCTGCAGCGTCGCCGTCGAGGTTGTCGTCGTCCCCACCGTCATCACCGTCTTCACCGTCTTGGCCGCTACTCGCGGGCAGGGAATCTTCGGGCACTTCTCCGTGGTTGGCCGCAACGGACAGATGCCCCTCTTGAGAGGCATCGCCGGTCTCATGCGAATCGCCTGGTTGGCCTGCCGGACGAGCGCTTGCCATGCGTGTGTAGTGCGAGGTGCCGAACTGCAGGTCCGGGCCAATGCTGTCGGCCTCGATTTCCACATTGGTGCCGGTTGTGCCGTCCTTGCGCAGGAACGTCTTGATACTCAGCCTTCCGATGACCAAGATGCGGTCACCTTTGTGAATGCTGGAGACGGCGTTCTGGGCAAGGGAGCGGAAGGCACTGATGTGATACCAGTTGGTGTGCCCGTCGACCCACGCGTTGGTGACGGGGTCCTTGCGGCGCTCGGTGGAACCCATGCGGAAATTTCCGATGACAAGACCATTGGGGGTGTTGCGCATCTCGAACTCTGAGGACATGAAGCCCCTGATACTGACGTGGTTAGCCATGGCACTGCCTTTCACTGGGCCGCAGCTGCGGCGATGTTCACTTGCTTCCAGCAAACGCCGTTCCGGGCGCTGCTGCCAGTGAGAACACCGCGATTGTGGATGAGATCTGGCCCGGGGAACCTGTGGAGGAGGAGATCAACCAATAAACCTGATATTTTAGATGCGGCCCTTACTTGGGCCACGCCTCGGTAGCTCAGCGGATAGAGCAGGAGCCTTCTAATCTCTTGGTCGTGGGTTCAATTCCCGCCCGGGGCACCCAAAACACCTTCTGACCTGCGGTTATGCTCCGCAGGTCAGAAGCGTTTAAGGGGCTCTTCAGAATGCAGAGTGTAGTCGGGGTTGCTCTGTGATGATTCCGGGTGCAGCGTTGATTGGGTAGAGGTGAGGGCCTTGGTAGACAATCTGATTCTCTACCAAGGCCCTCACCTACGCCCAAACGAGCTCCCCGCCCGGATTCATCACCGAGCAACCCCGATTACACCCTGCATTCGGAAGAGCCCGTAATCCGCAAGCACTGGTATGGACTACTAGTTATCTCGCTTGTAGGGGGATCGGTGATGGCTTTAGGAACCGGGTCTGGGGCTTTCGTCGTGACGGTCGTGCCCGATTGGAGGCGGTCAAAAGTGAGAATCGAATGAATCGATCACGGGCCCTTGCCGTCGCTACTTCGGTATGCTGGATGTCCTCTGGCAGCACTATGGATTCAGGAGATGTCCACATTGCATATGGGAGTTTCAGGGTGGCAAACGTCGGCACAGGTCCAATTTTTGATGTCGCAATATCTGGCGCGGCACTTCTGCAGGCTGAACCGGAGGTGCGATGGGATGCGACGCCAGGCACAACTACTCGGTTGAAGTGGCTCGACGCCACCATCGCGCACACCTTCCAAGGGATTTGGAAGAATGCCACGGATGGAGAGAACGCCCGGATCATTCGTGGGAGCAGCAACAATGCAATCCCGGTACTGAGTTGGAGAGATGCATCAGGTTTCACCTTTAGTGTCAGCCGTGATGGATCGATTGACTTTCGCGATGACCTCCAATAGCCGATTCCGGACCCGAATTGACCAGGGATCTCAGTAGTAAGGGAACGGGATCGCGCGTCTAGCGAGCCGGTAGAGCGTTGAACATCAACCGCCGTTTCAAGGCATATGCTGACGAGAATGGAAGAAGACACAGAAGTGCAGGGGCATCGCCGCTGGGTCGGCACCACCTCCGAGGGGGAAGCCGCTGTAGGTCGGATAGCTATTTGGGCCGCATCCGTGGAATAAAACCATACAGTGCGGTGCTGGCTGGACTTCGATGACGCAGGACTTGCCCGACCTCGGCCCGTGACGAGCCAGATCGTAAGCGCTGCGTCCCGGTAGTATGCCGTAGTCGGTGCGCACAAGCTCCTGGAATTCCGGCGCGCTTTGAAGCGACCAGTACGACGTTTGTAACGTCGCCTGAAGTCAGGCTTTTCAAGGGAGCATAGAGCTTCAAAAACATGGCGTTTCCCCATCCGTGAGGACGTCCCTGGTGCAGATAATCAGCCAAAGCGGATCCTACGTCGTGCGGCGACGGCAGTTTCTCTTGGCAGGGTCCAGGGCTCCGGTCATAGCAGGATGATGGGTTTGGCAGTTCGTTGATTTTCCGGTGTTTTTGGTGGCGTGAGAACTGTTAATTTTGTCTTGTTTGCGATATAATAATTGTATGGATAAATTTCTTGCGTTGGGTCTCGAGTGATGGTCATAATGACTTCGCAGCCTCCACTTCCGGTGCCCATGGCGGCCGGTGTCGTGTCCTTGGGCGGCTCGGCGTCGCTGGTGGAGAACGCCGAAGGCGGTCGGGTATTCATTCATGGCCAGCTCGCCTACGTTTGGGATGTTGGTGATGCTGCCACCCGTCGTTTTGCTGCCGCGACGTTGGTTGGGATCCAGGCCGCCACGGTCGCACAGATTGCCACCGGGTTCGGGGTGGACGCGGTGACGTTATGGCGGTGGCGCCAGGTGCTGGAGACGACCGGGATTGCGGGACTGGTTCCGGAAGCCATGGGTCCGAAGGGACCGTCCCGCCTCGGTGAGGACGTCGTGGAACGGATCACGGAACTACGGGCAATGGGACTTTCTCTGCGAGCAGTCGGCGCCGCGGTGGGCGTGTCTGAATTCAGTGTTCGCCGTGCCCTGAAAACAGTCGCAGTCCCGAAGCCGGTCACCGTCGAGGCTGCGACGAATATACAGGGCCCCCAAGCGTTGCCCGAGTTCTCCGCGCCGGCGCCGGTCAGCGAACAAGGGCCGGCACCGATGCAGCCGGAGCTGCCGATACTGCCTGTGGCCGTGCCGCGTGCGGGGGAACGTTCGGCAGCGAGGGCCGGGCTGCTGGCAGAGGCTGCCCCGGTGTTCGCACCTGCCGCGAAAGTCCCTTATGCCGGGTTGTTTCTGGCGATGCCCGCGTTGGAAACCACAGGCCTGCTGACGTGTTCGAAAGACGTCTTTGGTGCTTTACCGGATGGTTTCTACGGGCTGAATGCCATCCTGATTGATGCGGTGGTGCGGGCGTTGGCCGGAGAAACACGGGCCGAGGGCGCGACCCGGTTCAACCCGGAAGAACTCGGGCGGGTGTTGGGGCTGGATCGCACCCCTGAAGTAAAAACAATCCGCCGCCGGATCAACCAACTCGCCGCTACCAGCAAAGCCCAAGAGCTGATCTCAGCCTTGGCCGCCCACCACCTCAACGGTACCGGCCCGAACGGTGAGAACCTTGCCGCGATCCTCTACGTGGACGGGCACGTGCGCGCGTACCAGGGTACGAAAAAGATCGGCAAGCTCTACTCCACCCGGTTGAAGTTCCCGGTCCCGGCGACGGAGGAAACCTGGGTCACCGACGCCCACGGTTCCCCCGTGTTCGTGGTCATGGCCGAGCCCGGGGCGTCCCTAGCCGGTGAACTCCGTAACCTGCTGCCTGAACTACGCAAAGCGGTGGGGGACGAGCGGCGTGTCCTCGTCGGCTTCGATCGTGGTGGCTGGTCACCGGCCTTGTTCAAGCACATGGATGAGAATGGTTTCGATGTGCTCACCTGGCGCAAAGGCACCACCGCCGACATTGATGAGTCAAAGTTCACCGAGGTCTCCCATAGTGATGAGCACGGCGAAGAGAAGACCTGGTCGGTCGCGGACACGATCGTTGACCTGGTACTGCCCACGACGAAGAAAACCGGGGAAATGTACCCGATGCGCCAGCTCAGCCGTATCGTTCCCGCCAAGGGCAAGGGCGGTGGAACACGGCAGATCCACATCCTCACCACCAACCGCACACTGCCCGCCGGGGAAGCGGTATGGCGTATGGGCAACAGGTGGCGGCAGGAAAACCAATTCCGCTACGCACGCATGCACTTCGATCTTGACTCCCACGATTCTTACGCCAGCAGTGACGATGATGCAAAGCGGTTGGTGCCGAATCCGGCGAAGAATGCCTCGTATCAAAAAGTCCTCACCGCCAGGAAACACCATGCCGAAGTTGCCGCAGAGGTTGACGCAGCCTTGGCCGCCCTGCGAACCCCGCCGGTGGGGGCGAAGGAGTTGAAGGTCGTGGTGACCAGCACCATGCACAACACCATCACGAAGCCGTTGTGGAAAGCCGAGAAAGACTTGCTAGCGGCCGAGAAGGCACATAAGAAGATCCCTGCGAAAATCATGCTCGGGAAACTATCCCCCGGCCAGCAAGTCCTGGATACCGAGGTCAAGTTGATCCATACCGGGATCCGCATGGCCGCCTACAACACCGCCATGACGATCGCGAGGGAGATCCGCACCAACACCGGCTATGCCAAAGCCGGCAATGAAGCCCACGCGCTCATGCGGCAATTGTTCAATCAGTCCGGCGACATCGACCCCACCGTTCCAGGATTCCTCACGATCACCCTCGATCGGCTGCCCACCCAAGCAAAAACCGATGCCGCCGCCGAACTGTGTGAGCACCTCACCACCACGAAAACCCGCTACCCCGGCACCGACCTCGTCCTCAGATTCACCGTCAAAAACAAGGCGCACTCCTACATAGAATAAATCGCCATATCCGGAGCCCTGGGGTCCCTTGCCACGGATCAGGATCTCCCCCGACCGCCAGTCCACGTCCTTCAGCCGCAAGGCCGACACTTCGCCGGCTCGTAACTGTTAGCGGCCATGAGAAAGTGCCCACTGGCGGCCAATAGGATTCAAGAAAGGCGCTGGACGGCCACGAAGCGTGCCCGCTGGCGGCCAGGCACATCGCTCCTGTTTCGCCGTCAATGTACCCAAAAAACAACTATCGATACGCCGTCGCTCATGCAGGACGAGAATCGCTTGGCGACCATTGCGTCGAGGACCTGCCGCATGCTCCTGAACGTCCAGAGGATCGCCGATGGCACGGGAATGCACGGATCGGAGGCCCAAGGGCGTCTTCCTGGCCCATGCCGTAGAGGGATGCCGTAGCTGTATCGCCAAGACGATTTTTTGTCAGTCCCCGCAGACAATGCAAAATCGAGATTTTGGCGCCGGAATGGCGAGTTACGAGCCCACTGACGGCCATCGAATCGTGGCTCTCCTGTTGGCCGCGTATGGGCACTTTCTCATGGCCGCTGACACGTAACCCCAGCCTGCTCATAAGAACCAACATTGCGTAGTTCCTCAGCCCCGTCACGGTCTCGCGGTCGCATGTTGCCAGCAATGCGTTGACTTCCTTTTGCTTGAACCCCTTTGGCAGGTTTGCGCCATGGCTCGCAGCAGAGGGAACTACCTCCACCCAAATTCGCTCCGTCAGGTTTTCCAAATATGCCCACCGTAGGAATGACCGCAGCCCCGTCAGCACTTTTTTCGCGTGGAGGCTTTGCTCGGCACTGTAGAAGCTTGTGGCAAAGGTAATGACATCTGAAGCGTCCATCGACTGCAGTGTCTTGGCAGACCTTTCCAACCACTGCATGAAAGAACCTGCCGTCTTCCCATAGCCGGTGACAGACTGGGTACCGAGCCTCCGTTCAATACGGAGATAGCGCCCAAAACCATCGATAATAGTTTCCTCTAGGCTCTCCGGTTCCTTGTCAGCCGCGAGCCACGGGGTTGCACCAACAGTGCGCAAATACTCCAGTAAGAAGGTGAACGAAGCCGCTGTTGGGTGAGGTCCCTGAGTCTCTGCGCTCAGGGCGTCAAGGAACAATTGCAGTTCGTGGTCATCCAGCGACGCAACGTCCAGCCCCTTGTGCTGGAGCCATCGGTCCAAACGCCTTACCAAGGCCGTCAGCTGGCAGATTCTCGACTCGGCATACCCTAGATCGTGCAGGGCCTCACGAAACCCTGTACGTAGGTCGAAAGGGGACCGCCTATGGGCCCCGGTGAATGGTTCACCATCATGCTCACCTTCCCTCGTTGGGAAGACCAGCATGCGCCTCGGGTTCTTATGTAGAAAGCAGGAAAGTAGCCACGAAAGGGAAGAACAGACAACGAGCCGGACCGGTAACCCCTCGGTGACCCTTTTCTGCATAACCGCGGGCACTACATAATGGCTGCAACTCGCCGCACTGCCCAACGGACACGCTGCGCGGGGTTGGGATATGAAACGGTGGTGATACCGGCTCTTCGCCACCGCGGGAAAACTCATCACCCGGGCGCGCCGCACCTGGCTACTCATCCCCGACCAAGCGCCCGAAGCCGGCACGATCACCACGCTACTGGCAACCATCACGGAGCTGAAGAAAACCCGCCGAAAACAGTCATCATTGCTGGCCTGAGAACCACACGGCCGGCCCCTTCGATCATCCCGAACGACACCTCGGACACCGTGGACACCGGCGCCCAGCCAGCGACAACAGGCCCCGAACGCACGCCCCAAACAACAAACACAGCGCCGCTAGAAATCAAATGCTGATCGCGCAGCCAAACCAGCCACCATGCAAAATCCGGGCTAACCGCAGATGACAGCGAAACCGGCAATAGGGCTTAGCTCAGTGCTGGAAAGGACGGACATCTGGGGATCCTTCCGGATGGAAAAGCCAGAGGATTCTGACTCCACTTAAGTGTGACGAATTGGAGGAAAGTCTTCTCGTGCTGCTGCAGGTGAATCAGATCGGCTCGTCTAACTTCGGCTTTGAACGGTCGAGCTTCGCCCAATTCCCGCGAGTCATGTAAAAGATTTTCTGGTCCGGTTCCGTACCTATGTCCACGATGCGGCCTTGTCCTGTTCCCACGGGGATACGATCCCCCGGAGGCAGAATCCGAAATCCTGTGGCGCCGTAGAAGCTCTCGAGATCGATCGGAGAGGATAGACGAAAATTGCCGTAGACGAGGCTGAAGCCAGCCGCGAAGTATACGTCGCAACAGCTGTCCAGCAAGGCTGAGCCCAAGCCCGCTCGGCGAGCCTCCTCGTCCACCCAAAGGGCTGACACTTTTGCGACCTTGATGCCCAGCGGAATCGAGTCTTGTAGCGGCCACCCGCTCTCAAGCAGGCCATTGATGACTTGTCCTGGAGGTATGGCTTGGAGCAACCCTACAACGCGGCTTGAACTGTCGACCGCCACAAGTGCCAGGGAAACACCTGCATAAAAGGATCGATAGGAGTCACTGTCGACTAATACCCGGCTTGCTGCTTCGAGCACTGCCATGCGTTTGCCATCGAGGAAAGCGGCCCGAAGGAAAGCACCGGTTGATCCGTCCTCGATTTCGGCTTCAGTCGGCTCAAAAGGAACGTTCATTGCCTTAACAAGCCGCTTGAACTCGGCGATCTCTCCCTGTCCGGCCGCGCGGATTGAGAAACCATGGGGTGCCGTCCATTCCAAAGCCCGCACGTGTCCTCCTCTAGTCACACCAGCGCTGGACAAATCATGTCGAAACCTATGCCAATGATACAGTCCAGAAAAGACTTACGGGGGCGTTCTATGGGGCTGGCGATGAAGACGCTGACAGGACTTGAGCCCCTTGAAAATAACTTGGCGGACCGGTGTGAACGCGCCCACGAGATAAGTAAACGCCGGGACGCTGGTAGGCGCCCCGTGCGTTGGCACCTCTTTGTTGCTCGGACTGTTAAACCTTACCGGCTGCGGACACGCGTAAGAGGCCACGCCTTGAGGAGGATGGGCGCTCCCGTTTGTGTACGCTCTCTTCTGACACGCATATCATCGGACCCGATAGTCACGGAAATCGAAGTGACAGCACAGGTCACCGCCCTCCATCGACTGGAGTTTCTTGGCAGTCACGGCTTTCCCAACGTATCTTGCGAGTCATCTATCGGGTGACCGATCACGCGGTTCAGTCAAATAGCGAGAAGCTCTGACAACGCGCTACCCACGGATGATTGTTCACTATGGCTCCCTCTCACGGGCAAATGGCGACACCGCCAAATGTCGCCACCGCCCGGGCGCTATTCGGTTTCGCCCGCTGCTGTGTATTGAAGGTGGGCCTGTAGTTCCCCTTCAGTGTTGGTCCATCCCTTGGAACTGGCATAATCTGCCATGGCTGTGAACGCCGTATCCCATTCCGGCGTTGCCGGCGGCCCGGTCAGGTGCCGCAGGCAGAAGATCCGAAGAAAAGCGCGACCTTCGGCCAGCGTGCCCAGCCCTGACTGCTTCAAGGCCGCGGCAATTTGGAGTTCGCTTAGTCCGTCGCTGACTTCGACGTGGAGCCTTTTGGTGTCTTGGGCTTCCTCAAGCGTCCCTCCGGAACGGCTGATAATGGCAATCTTGTCCTCCTACTTTTCTCTGCACTGCGACCTGCGGACGCCTGCCTTCGCAGCCGCCAGTACTTCCGGAGTGGAGGCTGTTCGGCCTGCAGGGCGGGCTACTCCCCCGTCAGGTCACCCGCCGACCGCGGTCGTCGAGGCAATCCCGGCCAGCAATTCTGTGCTGGCCACGACGGTGCACATTGGTGACAGCAGTTCCAGCAGGCCCAGGGTTTGGTCCTGGGCCTCATCGCTGACGGCGGCGCAGCCATCGGTTACTACGGTTACGTAGCGTCCGGCGTCGACGGCACCGAGTGCGGTGGCGAGGATGCAGCAGTCCGTGGCTACGCCCGTCAGCACCATTTCCGCGCCGGGCGGGATGAGGTCGGCGAGTTCATGCCCCCATTTGGAGAACGTGCCCTTGGCGAAGGTGTGGTCGCCGGTTGCGGTGTCCATTGTGAGGGCCCACCCGAGGTCGTCTTCCGGCAACCGCATCTGGTTCCATCGCTGGATAATAGCTGCCTCAGGCCCCGTGTTCCTGGGGCCGGCAACGAACTTCGTGAAGATGGCCGGGTCTGGCAGGGATTTCCTCAGAGTGTCAATCACCGGCACGATGTCGGCGTAACGTGGGACGGACCATTGACTGGTCTCGTCGCGGAAGTAGTGCTGCACGTCGATCGCCACGAGCGTGCGCTGGCGGTTGCCTGCGGATGTGCTCACTTCCCCGCCTGTGGGGCGACGGCCAAGGGTTGGCCGACTTCGGCAGAAGCTTTTTGCACGGCGGGGTCCAGGTCTTCTGCTGATCTCCTGGGTTTGGACAGCGGGCGGAGCCGGTAGGTAGCCAGATGAACGATGGCGGCGATGGCTGCTGCGACGAACATGCTCAGGTCTCCGGCATCCGGGAATGCCACGGCAATGGGTCCGGTGTACAGGGATGAGACCCAGAAGGTCCGTGAACTCCTACGCCTACATCTCCATTGACCCGCCACTGATTATGGTGTGCATCCAACGCACCTCCTCGACCCGCCCTCAAAAAAGCCCGGCCTTATACGGGACAGGTTTTCAAGCCCCGTGATCCCATTCTCATAGCCCTGCCGGGCAAGCTTGGCAAATAGTCCCTGATTCGGGTCTGAACCAGAAAGTGCAGCGCGGGCAACTTGGACACGCCAATTCAAGGGCTCCGACCCTCAAAACCCAAAACGGGCCTCTGGATCCGCCCATCGATCACTGTGGGTTGGCTGTAGTCCTTGCAGTAGCGCTCGGCTACATGAGGCCACAGTTGACACCTCAGAGATTCACCAAGCCCCTATCCACACACAAAATCACGATGGCCGACCAGTCCCCTATCATCACCGACGGCGACTCGATCCTGGGCCAACGGTCAATAGACTGACCAATCTTTCAAGCGTAAAATGGTAGCCATTGACGCGGGTCTACACCCGATTGCAAGGCGCTGACGGACCTGATTTGACAGATACGCCAATGTGAAGCTGAATGGTGTCAACAGATGCTGGATCGTCGCTCATCTTTTACCCATCTAATTCAACCGAAAACTACGGCAATTGTTGACATGTCGTGGGCGCCAAAGAGGACCAAAACACCCGAGAATACGCGAATTATGATAGTCATCGACACCTCGTGACGCTCAGATGGTGACATTCTCTTGGTCGTGGGTTCAATTCCCGCCCGGGGCACCTAAATATGGCTCTGACCTGCGGTTATGTTCCGCAGCTCAGAACCGTTTAAGGCCAAAAACGGCCCAACTCCCCCTTGACTCCCCCAATTCAGCGAAATTTTCTTCAGAAATCACTCCCCCTTTTCACGCCACACCGACGCCATCGAGGCCCATGGCGGTCTGTAACGCAAGCAGACGGTGGCATGCGCCCGCGACAAGCCATCCGTTTGAGATACTTGGTTCGTTGAATCCCCAGTTGGGCAGGCCTCCTCGCTGCTGCCGTTCCACGAGAAGGGTGTTCAGGCACACAACGTCGGGCGGCAGTCGATGCATAGCACGGACCGCCGCTTGACTGCTTTCGTCGCCTTCAGGACTTAGCTCTCAGGCCCGTAAAGCTAATTGTTGCCGGGACCGTGGAACGAGCCGCTCGCCGACCCCAAGGGAGGTGGTGAGTCACCCAAAGCCGAGGCAGACCCAAGTCCAGTCTGTTCTGGGGGTAAGTTTGACCTCGTATGCCGTCTTCCGGAGGAGAACCCGAAATGCGGGCCAGTTCACGTCCCCAAACGATCCAGATTTTTCTACCTCACGGTGACCCTTCCGGTATCCGCATGGCAGAAATAACTACACGAACGGTTCGCGTTTTCGACGCGCACCGGTCATTGCTTGGTGGTTTCCTCTCGACGCCTGAAGCATCGCAGGTGGGACTCTATTTCCTGTTTGGCGGTGATTCGGAGGAACGCGTTTCCTGTTACATCGGACAAACCGGTAACGTCGGTGGCAAGCTCAAGCAACACGTTACTGGCAAGGACTTTTGGGAACGAGCCATCGTTGCGGTTTCGTTGACCAATACCTGGACTGATACTCATGTGGGGTTCATGGAATGGGAAGCCATTTCCCGGGCTGCCCAGGCCGCTCGATTCCCGCTCATGAACGGCAACGCCGCTTCCAATCGTTACACCCCAGCACCGCTGGAAGCCGACTGCAATGAGTATCTGGAGACTATCTCCGTCCCCGAAGCCGGTTGAGCATAGTTTCCGATTGATCGACTGCTACCACGGTGGCCTTCGGGAACGTGCGTGCCAAACCAAAGGTGCCAGTGCCGGTGCCGGCACCCAGATCCACGATGGTGCGTGGATCTCCGGCCATTTCCTTGGTCCAGCCGAAAATCCTTTGGAAGTGCTCGTCCAACAGCAACGCATCGAGGTCTAGGGTCTCGGCCGTGCTGGCCCAGTCGTCGTGTGTGAACTGTGCTGTCATGGACCTAGCCTAAGCATGCCGGTAGTTTCCAGCCGAGCGAGAGCAGCAAGGTGACGGCACGCCGCACGATCGGGGCGCCGCGGAAGCGCGACGGCCCGGTCGAGCGACCTCGGATCAGTCTACGGTGCCGAGGTATAACCGAAGATGTCCGTATTGCCGAAGGCGGTCATCGGGGACTGGCACGGCACGGGCGGGGTCGGCGTGCCGCCGTTGGCCAGCGCCTCGCGGTACGCATCCACCGCGGGGCAATCGGTCGCGTTACGCACATCGTTCCAGAGGGCCGCACCGTAGCTGTCGGTCGCCACCACGTAGTTGTAATCGCCGAGGAACTCCGCCGTCAGTGAATTGGCGCTCGAGCCGCGGGCGTCGCCCGAGACTCCACGGTGAACTTCCGCGAGGGTGCCCCGTGTCGGGCCGCTGAGCACGACCCCCTCCATCGGGCGCGCGTTGGCAGTGGTCGTCTGCCAGGCAGCGTGCCAGGCGTTATAGGTCATGTAGACCGTGCCTCCATTGGGCGAGATGGCAACCGCCGGCTGGTTAGCGCGGTCGCCGGTGGTAGATACCGCCTGCTTTGAGCTATAGCTCGCGCCGCGGTCGCTGGAGAAGGAGACATATGCCCGCTCCATATTGGTTCCTGCGCTGTCGTCGGACCAACCAAGTACCACCGTGTTCAGGGCCCCTACGCCGGTAGGCGCACCATTTGCGATATCGATGCTCGGAAAGACGTCGGTCCGCGAACCTGCGACGCCGTCAATGGTGGATCGCCCGGTGACGGGATCCAGTTGGCCGATACCACCGATTGCCATCACGACCCTAGGCCGTGTGAAGTTGGCGCCGCCGTTGTCCGAAGTCGCCTGGTAGAAGACACTTGCGCCTGCTGGCGTAAAGCCGGACCAGACCACGTACACCCGGCCTGCGCCGTCTGTGCGTACAGCACAACCCTGACGCCCGCTAATCTGAGCGTTATTCACTGCGGCGGAGATCTGGCGGGTAGTCCAGTTATCGCCCCCATCTGACGAGCGGTGCAGCATAACCGGCTCCGGAGCACCCCCGTGGCCGTTGCTGCGGAAGCTGACGTTGCAAACGTACACATTCCCAAAGAAGGGACTGCTGGCAGCGTTGTCAGCCCAGATCTGCTCCTTATCGCTGAAAGTGGCACTGCTCTGCTTGCTCACAATGACGGGAGCCATCCATGCGCTGGCATCGTTGTTCGCAGCGGCCGCCACGTCGTCGGTGCGTGACACCGCAATCGCCCCGGATCCCTTGAACGCCTGATCGCTGCGAGTTGTCCCGAAGTTGGTGGCGATGTTGCTGTAGTAGAGCCGGGAGCCGGCCGCCCAGGAGAAGGCTCCGTCCGCGCCCCTGCGCGGCCCGAATGCCAACTCGGGATCACCATTGGAAACCAGACCCTTTTCGTAGTAGCCCGGCAGAGTTCCGATCGGACCGACGTGGGGTGCACACACCGCTGGTCCCACACAGTCTCGTGCGGTCCAACCACTGTACGTGGGCTGGGTCCAAGTGTGTCCGGAGTCCATGGAGAAATAGATTCCGGAGACGCCCACACCCTGGGTGAACGGGCAGGTGTTCGGCGCGCCCGCGGCGCAAGCCTCCATGTCGATTTCGTCGTTTGCACCGGCCGCGAGCACCGTGGGGTGCGCGGCGTCGACGGCGAGACCAGGCTCATTCTGCTTGTTCTGGGAGAATGGTGCTGAAGTGCTGCCGGTGTTCACGAGCTGGTCGCCCGTGACCGCTGCGGCTGCGGGGAGAATCGGTACTAAAAGGACGGCGGCAGCCGCCGCCGTCAGCAATCTTAACTTGTACATGACGCACCTCCACGGAGTGGCCCGGGATCGCCGAAGCCTTGGGATTTAATTGCGAATAGTCAACCCAACCGCTCGGTGAGGTTTCCTAAGGTGATGATACGACCCGACGCGCTAATTCGATAGTGTGCGCGTTGACTCAGAAAAAATGCGGGCATAACGGTATCGAAGAATCATGTGGGAATGCGCCTGTGCAGGCAAAATACAAGGTACCGTCCCAGGACATCGTCTATTTTGATCGTGCTCCTCAAAAGAACCAAGAGCGCAACCGGGCGGTTCTCATCCACACCCGTCACGGCAAGCGTTATAGCGTCTTCCACGGCGGCGCGGGCGGTGGCTGGCATGTCCCTACGACTCTTCTATGTCTGTCAAGTCGCTTCTTGAACCATGTTCGAGTGAGAGGCGGCATTCAGTATGCTGAACACCCGTCGGGCTAGTGCCCCGCGTCGTAAATTCGTTCAATAAGTGTTAAAATTGGTGAATGGCACGCACCGGACGGCCCAAGTCCGAACTGGACCTCAGCGATGAAGAGCGCGAGCAGCTGTCGCGATGGACCCGCAGGCGCAAGACCGCCCAAGCGCTGGCGCTGCGGTCGCGGATCGTACTGGCCTGCGCTGAGGGGATGGCGAACAAGGACGTCGCCGTCTTGGTCGGGTGCTCGGCCCCGACGGTGACGAAGTGGCGCTCACGGTTTGTGCAGCACCGCTTGGATGGGCTCAGCGATGATCCACGCCCTGGGAGACCGGCAACGATCACCACCGAGCAGGTCGAAGATATCGTGGTCGCCACCTTGGAAAGCACTCCGGAAAACGCGACCCATTGGCCCCGTTCCAAGATGGCCGAACGCGCCGGGTTGTCAAAGTCCACCATCGGGCGGGTTTGGAAGGCTTTTGGCCTGACGCCCCACCGCACCGACGGGTTCAAGCTCTCCAACGACCCGTTCTTCGTGGAGAAGGTCTACGACATCGTGGGTCTCTACCTGAACCCGCCCGAATCCGCGGTGGTCCTCAGCGTCGATGAAAAATCTCAGGTCCAGGCCCTGTCCCGGTCACAGCCGGCATTCGGCGATGATGCCGGGCATGCCCGAGAAGCGCACCCATGACTATGCACGCCATGGCACCACAAGCCTGTTCGCGGCAATGAACGTCTCTGATGGGACCGTGATCGCCTCCACCTGCCGCTTGCACCGGGCCGTGGAGTTCAAGAAGTTCCTGACCAAGATCGATGCGCAGGTCCCGGCGGACTTGGACGTGCATATCGTCTGCGACAACTACGGGACGCACAAGAGTCCAACCATTGTCTCGTGGCTTGGCAAACACCCGCGGTTCACGATGCACTTCACCCCTACATACTCGTCCTGGATCAATCAGGTCGAGCGGCTGTTTGCCGAAGTGACCCGGGAACTACTCCAGCGCAGCGACCACAGGAACGTACAGACGCTGGAGAAAGACCTGCGCAACTGGGTCAAGGGATGGAACGAGAATCCCAAGCCGTTCATCTGGACGAAGACCGCCGAAGGCATCCTCGAATCACTGGGACGACTATTAAAACGAATTAACGGCGCGGGGCACTAGGTAGCGTTTGATGCAGCGCCGAACTTCCTTATCGGTTTTGCGCTCAGCACGGCGTTTCTCGACGTAGTCACGGGTTTCAGCGTCGTGGGTCATCCTGGTGATCGCAGCCATGTGTAGGGCGCTGTTGAGCCTTCTATCGCCTACACGGTTCAAGCGATGCCGCACCGTGTTGCCCGATGACGCGGGGATGGGGTTCACTCCCGCTAGGCAAGCAAAAGCCGCTTCGTCACGGACCCGTCCTTCATGGGACCAAGCCACGACGCACTTCGCCGCGGTCACGGCTCTGAAGCCTTTCTCCTGTAGCGGAGGTGCAGCCTCGCTGACCTTGACCAGATCAGCCAGCTGCTTCTCATTGGATTCCAGCCGTTCGCCGAGGTCTAAGATGTGCTTGGCGAGGCGGATGGCCTCGGTCCGACCGATTCTCAACGCCAGTTCTTCTTCGCGTTCACGCCATCGTGAGATCTCCTCCATCTGGGCAGCGGTGAGCTTCTTGCGGGCATCGATTCCGAGGTCGCTACTGCGCGTTAAAGCATTCAGGGCGTTGATTGATCTGGTCCGGTCCTTGGCCATGGATTCACGGGCCGTGACCAGTATCCGCAAACCCTGGCGAGGGGCCCATTGTCCCGCTCTCCCCGAAAACTGGCGGTCTTTGGCGCTCAACGGAGACTGTTGGCATGAGAGTCCTGAGTTTCTCTTGGTCGTGGGTTCAATTCCCGCCCAGGGCACCAAAAGGGGCTTTGACCTGCGGTTTTACTTCACCGGACAGGTGCGCAGAGGGGCCCAATCACGCGTTACTCACGTTTTTGAACGAAAAGTTGGTCACGGCTTTGGCTTGCTAAGGGCCAATTCCGCCCCCGTTGTCGTGACGTTTTTCAACTGGAGGGTGGGAAAACCGCGATTTTTCGAAGTCTCAGACCTCCGCAAGTACGTGGGATGAAGCCCGCGATTGCGGGGTTTTTCTTTGCTTAAGATGATCAGAAATCAGTTGAGATGTGATAGGCTGTTTGGATGGATCAGGAGACATTGGAGGGCATGCAGGAACCGGCCGGGCTGGCCCTTGCCGCGTGCGGCGGGCAA